>CANRIP010000027.1 GCA_947630715.1 uncultured Acetatifactor sp. | reverse complement strand
ACTGATGCCCGCCTCCATCTTGTGGCAATGATAATAAAATTACCGCTACCTTCTTTTTTCTCATGGTATTCCCTTCTAAACAGCCTTCGCCACAAAATAGCTCGTCCACGAATTATAATCTGTTTCACCAAGCGTACTGCAATCCATATTATCAACCAGCTCAAAACCTGCTTCCTGCAATAAAAATTCCAATTCAGGTCTGAAAAAATATCTCATCGAATGTACCTCATTGATCACTTTTGTCAATCCTGTTACTTTATCAATGACCAGCACTTCATAACACACATCCACAACATTCCTTTTGTCATACATCACAGGTTTTGCAAGCCTGACCAGCCGGTTTTTATCATCTTCTATTTCTTTGACTCTCACACAAGGCTTGTCGCTAAGCACACCCGGACCGTACCAGGCATCAAACAGCAATATCCCGCCTTTTTCATTTCCTAAAGCCTTTCTTGCAGATTTAAAAGCAGAAAGTATATCATAATTGCTATTCTGATAGCTCATAACATGAAACAGCGAAATAACAGCATCATACTTTTTGGAATCTTCATAGCATCTGATATCCGCTACGGAAAATTCTATTCCAAGTGATTCCTTTTCAGCATTTTCTTTCGCAATATCAATCATCATCCCGCTCATATCAATCCCTGTGCACTCATATCCTAGTCGGCTAAGCTCAATGTCATGCTTTCCTGTCCCGCATCCAAAATTAATCAATGTATGTACATCATTTCCATACTTCTTTAAAAGCACATCTATCTGCCTTGCTTCTTCTTTATAATTTTTGTCACGGTAAAATGCATTATAGTAATACGCATAATCTTCAAAAATTTCCATATATTAGGATGCTCCTTACTTTATAAAGCTTTAACCACTTATGCACTGCTTATATGTTATATATATTACTTATTGTGTCCTGTTGTCCAGTGCATATATCAACAAGCTCCATTTCCTTTATACACTCCAAGCGGCTGCCTGCTCTTTTGTATGTTAATTCGCCTTTTTCATTTCTGCTTTCCCTATATTTACTTTCTACAAATACATTTGCAGTCTGCGGAATTTTTTCCAATCCTATGCAGTCTGCCCGTACAAAAAAGGCATTATTCCCTGCGCTGTTACTTCCCATATAATAATAGCCTTTCTTTTCTGCCCAATCGCGGAAAGCAGCAATACTGCCCCCCCAGTATAAATTACTATAATGGGCTTTGGTTCGTATAAACTGTTTATTATACGGAATGCTTACTTTTTTGTCTGCCCCATATATATTGTTATATTCGCAGATGAGAATACGCGGTTCAACACAGGTAATCGAGTTCAAAATCCAATAGTCATTCCCATCCAAATCTATGCTCAATATTCCTATATCTCCACTATATCCCGCTTCTGTGATAAGTTCATTTATATTTTCCTTTGTAATAAATGCTGCTTTTGCCGACAAATCATATTTCCAAAAATATTTCCAGTTCTTCAGCCTTTTTATATTTTCCTCACTTCCGTCCATTACAAATCCTGTCCAATTATTGTTCATTAAAAGGAACCTGGTATTTGACTCAGAATAATCCTCCACCCCGAACTCAATAAAAGTTTTATTTTCTATTTCCACATTATGTATCAGCCACTGTATTATGCCATCCTCTCCAAATTGGGAATATACCTGAAATTCTGCTTCTTCCAAGGATACAAGGTTTTTGTCTTTTATAGAATTAATAAAGAGCTTTGCACTTATAAATAAATTTTTTTCTTCCACATCTTTAATTTTTTCGAGCACATTATCAGATTTACTCATCTGAAATATATCATCCTTAAGCAGTTCTACAAACCGAAACTCACCTGGGATATAAATGTTTTCATATATACTGTTGAAATCCAAAATGCGGCTTTTTTCAATTCCGTATCCGCACAATTGGGATGCTATTTCCTTATAATAACTACTTGTAACAACGACATAATCAAACTCTAAGTTCGCTATTTCCTCAGGTCTGACCGTCTTCTCTGTTATAATATTCGCCAATGCCTTTTCATTATTATCGCACAACGCCACAATCTCTGCTTTTGTATTGTCATACAACTTCAGAAATATCCTGTATATTTTTCCAAGTCCAAATACAACTATTTTCTTCTTGGGCACTGTATTCACCATCCTTTATTTTTTACCAAATAATAAACTCCGTCTAACGGCTTGTATCTTAACAGGCTGATATCTTCCATACATTTATTGATAGGAGCATACAATCCGCACTCTCTGCATATTTGCGGTATTTTCTTTTCTGAAAAAGCATTTCTAAACTTAACAGCTCTTTTGCTTTTCCATATTTCCTTCAAAGTCTGATTTTTGCAATCCCCAATAACATATTTCTCAAGCCAGTCGATACATCCGCAGCCAACTACTTTCCCACTTGGCTGAACTGACAATGTAGCATTCGGAACCACGCAATTTTCACATTTATTATCATTATGTGTCACTTTCAAATGTGCTCCACTTGGCAAATCTTCTTTTTTTATTGTTCCAAACCATGAAAAAAAGGAATCTTTAATGTCTTCTATATAAAATATTTTACTTATTTCTTTATAAAATTTACTTACCTTTAATTTACCTCTGTTACAGGTTCTAAAATGAATCCCAATTCTTACATTTAATGAATACTTATCTTTTATCCTTTTTATCCTTTTTAATTGTTCTTCAAAAATATCAAATCCATCAATTCCGGACATAATTTGATATGATTCCCTATCGTAACCCTCTGCAGAAATCTGCAGATAATCAAATGCACTTAAAATATACTTTAACTCTTTATCACTATATTTCTTACATGTTATAAGAGGCGTAGTGCTGTACAGCCAAAGTTTCTTTTTATATTTTTTAATGATTTTTATTCTGTTTAATAATAATGGATCTGATAAAAAATCCGACTGCATAGAGCCTAACCCTATTGCACCGCCCCCCATCCTATAATATTCTTTTATAATTTTTTCAAAAAGTCCATTGTCCATAACCAAATATTCTCTTTTGTATACTCTGTTGCAACAAAATACACATTTTAGCGGGCATAGACTTACAGTTTCAACATTAATGTCTAACGGTCTTTTTTTGATTAAGCAAAGCATATGCTTATATGCTATTTGTTTCAGAATATCTATTTTCATGCACATCTTTTCCCCACTATGAAACATGTCATATGATTTCTGACATTATATTCCTCACTCCAATAACTACGGCTTTCATTTGTTCTTTTGTCAATGCAAGACCACTCGGGATGTAAAACCCCTTTCTTGCCAAATACTCAGCGTTTGGATACGACTCATCTAAAAATAGACCTTCATTTCTATAAACTGGCTGCTCATGCATACACCAGAAGAAAGTTCTTGTACCTATTCCTTCTTTTGCCAGCAGCTTCTGCACTGTTCTGTTGTCCATCTGAATATCTTTATCCAACACCACCCCATACACCCAGTAAATATTTTCTGCATAGTCTTTTTTACTTAACGGCAAAATTAATCCCTTTATATCTGCCAGATTTTCTGTATAGTACCGGCCCATTTCTCTCTTTTTCTCTATAAATTCATCAAGTCTTTCTAACTGTGCAAGCCCTACTGCCGCCTGCAGATTTGTAAATCTGTAATTATCACTGATCTCATTATGAACATACCGCACATCTTTCTGAAAACATAAATTTCTCAGCATCCTACAACGTTCTGCCAGTTTCTCATCATCAGTAACCACCATGCCTCCTTCTCCGGTTGTCACATGCTTATTAGGGTAAAAACTGAATGTACTGATATCACCGAAACTTCCGCAAGGCTTTCCATTATACATCTGCCCATGCATTTCGGCTGCATCTTCGATAATCTTTAGATTATACTTCTCAGCTAATTCTAATATTTTATCCATCTCGACAGGCAGCCCGTATATATGTACCACCATTATGGCTTTTGTCTTATCTGTTATCTTAGCCTCTATTTCATCTACATTCATATTCCAAGTGTGCAGATCACTGTCTACTAAAACTGGAATCGCTCCCATTTTTGTGACCGCCATTGCACAGGATATTATCGTAAATGTCGGCATTATAACTTCATCGCCTGCACTGATGCTCAACGCTTGAACCGCAACTTCTAACGCTGCCGTTCCATTAGATACTGCGATTCCATACTTACGCCCCACAGTCGCGCTCATTTTACTCTCAAATTCTTTTACAAACGGACCTTCCGATGAAATCCAGCCAGAATCAATGCATTCACATAAGTATTTCTTTTCATTTCCATTTAGCAGCGGCTCATTAACAGGTATAAATTCCATACATAATCCTTTCTTATGCGCTAATTTTATTCCTTATAAAACACTTCTTTGTCACTGATTCCTTCAAACCTTTTTTTATCTGCATCACCTGAATAGGGGCCTTGTTTCACCTCTATCATCTCTACCTCTTCCAAAACTGTAAAACCATGCCCTCCTGAAACTAATAAAATTACATCACCCGACTCTAATATGACGCTTTCAAGATAATCTTCATATTCATCATAAAAATCCACTCGAAGTTTTCCTTTTTTTATAAATAACACTTCTTGCGTCATTACAACATTTCTATGAACCAGATTATGCACATGCGCATCTATCTTCTTACCAGTCGGATGATGCATATATGCCACCTGCTGTGAATATTCGTTAGGGGTGATAAAATCAACACCTTCACATTTATAATCATTTCTGATTATGATTGATATAAGCTTGTCCTTCTTTTTTACTAATTCCATGTTTTTCAAATTCATTCCCCCATAATCATTTTAACTTCTTAAAAACATAATATTTATATACAGCTCTGTCGTCAGTAAAATATGCATATCCATCTTCACGTACACTTGAAATATCTTTTTCCACCAATTCATAATTGCACACAAAAAAATTAATAATCTCATCTTCCGTAAAAATGCGAACCGGATAACTTCCATTATATATTTTTTTTGAAACAAACTCTTTGCAAATCCTTTTCCTGTTCCCAACGACAATCCTATCCAAAACAATATAACTTGGACTTGCCTGCAAAATCTTATAAATAATATCATCATAATTTGGAATATATTGCAGACTTCCTGATAACAAAATGATATCATAGCTGCCATATTTCCCCCAGTTCTCCTCACTGCATATAAACTTTAGGTTTTTATTTTCTAAATTATTTTGCCCATATTCAACAAATGATTTTTGTTCTGCAATAATGTATTCCAAACCTTTTATTTCTTCTAAATACTTCTTGTTTTGAAAATACGTGCTTCCCAAGCTCCCGCCTATATCCAAAACTCGTACGCCATTATTATTATTTTGGATAGCACATCTTAACATTATTGCACAAAGGTTATAATTATATTTCTGCTCGTAAAATAAGTATCCATCACGTTCATATGCTGCAATTCCATTCATAACTGCTTTAGTGGCACTTACAACAGTGCTTAAAATATGCGGATCATCGTACCCACCGCATTCGTCATATGCTTTTTCCCATTGATCATAATCACCTATATAACCTGTAGCCTCAGTTACATTATCATACAGATTGTAAAAAGGGGTGCTTTCATTTTGGCCATAAAGAAATATAACCTTTTTGTTGTATACCCCCCCTATTTGTTTTGAATTTGCTATTTCTCTTTCCCTGCCAGGCACGGAAATTATCAAGGCATCTACATCATTCCATATAATTTCATCTGGATTCATTACCTTGTATCCAAAAAAATATCTTCCTTGCTTGTTTTCATCTATATCAACTATGTATTTTATTTGATATGATAATAATTTCGTCTTTTCAAACAGCTTACAGGTATGCACCCCTGCTCCCCAAATAACTATATTTCTTTTATCTACCAGTGCTGTTAATCTATTGTTGATATCTCTTATTTTTTCGTACTGAAACATTTTTCCCTCCAATATAATCATAATATATATCGCCTATACACAATTTCGAATCAGTCCATGCTCATTATGTCAAGGTTGCCTACTCCTATATGTGATTCCTATATATCCTTGAACTCAAAATAATATCCTCATAAACTTACTGTTATATAGTTATTCAAAGAAATTGTGTCCTATCAAGATCTTCTTCTGATCAATTTCTTTTTGCAATAATTGCTGTTCTACTTTCATACACTCCTGCCTGTCCTGAATCATAATAATAATCTTATCATATGCATATTTTTTTATATCATCCATACAAACAATTCGTTTACCAGCATACCACCCTTTCTTCCTCTGGTCAATAAATGCTTCTATATAATATTTAGAATTTAATTCCTGTTCTTTTTTACAGAAAAAATTCCCCAATCCATATACCAATATTGTTTCTTTTAACTCACTTCTCTGGTTTATCGCAGTATAGCTGCCACATAATGGTGTCAAAGCTTCTATTATTTCAGATGAAAAAATAAGCTTATCAGGCAATTTAAATTTCTTTCTTTTTACCTTACTAATCTGAACGTCATATTGATGACTGTTTCCGCAATGAGTACCCGATCCATCGCACCCTATATTTCTGATTAATGATTGATACGGATTAATACAAATGCCTTTTCTTGAAATTATATTTAATGCCCAAAAAATCGCCCAGGAATCTATAATACCTCTAACATTTCCTACTACCATATCCTCTAAATCATTTCCCCACATTGCCAAATTTCGGGACATATCTTCTTCCTGTTTCATTCTTCTGATAGATTCATAATCTTTATTAAATATCTTCCACCTATCTGCCCATGTTCCCCAACCCCAAGAAGATGCACGCCCACATCCATACACATCATACTTTTTGCTTTTACAACTGATAGGGAAACCATAACCACTAACAGCAAAAACCTTTTCATCGTTTTTGTATTTTTCAAAACATTGCATCATAAAATTTACAAAATCTGCTGCCAGCACACAATCATCTTCCAGTACAATTACAGAAGTATAATTTTTTAAAACATAATTAATTCCAAATACTACTGAATCGGCCAAACCTTTATTAATCTCAGACGTAATTACTTCACAATCACACCAATCAACAGCCCTGATTATGCTCTCTACCTTATTCCAGTCGCTTATAACAGTAGTATCCTTTTTACCATCATGAAAAATATACAACTTATCCGGCAAGACTGTATTTTTACTCAAACTTTCCAGCACTTTTGAAGTATGCCATGGCCTATTATATGTAAATAAAACAGTTGCTGTTTCCATCGCTTGTCTCGCTCCCACCATGATATAAGTCTAGTTTTCAAAACTTTACTGTCTGCTAACTTACAACATAAATCTTGGCAAACTATTTACCCGCAACAGGAATTAGGAATTAACTGCTGAGCACATATCATATACCAATTCCTGCACAGTCGCAACACTACTGAACCCCATTTCTCGCAAGTTTTTCCTTATCTCTCTCTGCCACCCCATGGGAGTAATAATTACAAGCACGTTTTTATTTACAAAATTTAATAATTCACAAGGGGCAACACAAGGAATACCACAATAAATACATATATCACCATTAGATATTTTCTTATCAGATATTGCCTTGATTTGATTTAACCGGTTGCTCATTCTATATTCATCTATTATTGCCATTGCAAAATCTGTTATGCCATAAACAACAATGGCCTCAATTCCTTGTTTGTTCAAATAATCAGACATCCTATATCCATGCTGTAACAAACGAATATAGCGAATTGCTACATGAAACTTTTCATCAAGAACTTCTTCCAATTTTCCTTCCATTATTTATACTCCCATAGCTTTTTTCCATATATATGGCATTACAGATGTCCATATGTTTTCACCATCAACATATAAATTTTTACCTTTCTTATAGAATTCATTTAATTGAATGTTTACTGATAACGGATTTACTAAATCACATTCTATAAAATCTCTGGAATTAACTGTATCCCAAATAAATTCTTTCATACGACTTTCATTAAGCCATTCTGCCATCGGTGAATTAAAACCGATTTTATCTTTCCGGTATATTATTTTATTAGACATATATGGTGCCGCCATATCTCTTACGATCTTCTTACCAAATCCATTTCGCAGTTTTGATGTCCATGGTATAGAAAATGCAAATGACACTATTCTGTAGTCCATAAATGGCATTCGTATTTCCACACCATTACTCATACTATAATGATCATAGCACCTAAGTAGCGTAGGAAGAGTTTTTTCATGTGTTTCCTGATATAAACAGTCATTCAGCCTGTCAAACCTTGGATATTTTATACTTTTGTGTCTATTTTGATTTGCCTTTCTTTTTATTTCATCAAAAGATACATGTGTTGAAACATTTCCTGACATATTATTGATGATTTCATAAACTGTCTGCAATTCTTCCTCAGTTGAACTATCTGATACAGCCTCCAGCACATCGAAATCATACCCTCCGAAAAGTTCATCTGCACCGTGTCCATCTAAGGTTACCTTTATGCCATTTTCTGCAATTGCACCATAAGTCTGCATAAATGGAATAGGTGAAGTAATATATGGATCTTCACACATATACATATAATCATAGAGCTTTTCAGGTTCAATATTAGGGTTTATTTTCACGCTGTTTATATCAAGTCCAACATGTTCTGCTGCAATACGGGCATACTCCGTTTCATCAATAGATGTATTAGGCATGCTTGCAACAAATACGTTTCTCCATTCTTTATTAGTATCATAGTTTGTTTTATCTGATATGTACTTCATAAAACCTACTACCGCGCTGGAATCCACCCCCCCCGCTTAAAGCTGTACCAATCGGAACATCACTTCGCATTCTAATAGCGCATGCATTCTCAAACAGTTCCTGCAGCATCTCCACTTGCTCATCATATTTTACAGGTACGGTTATTAAATTTTCTAATGTACTCCACCATCTTTCAATATATATATTTCCATATTTATATACTGCGCAATGCCCCGCTTGAATCTTCTTGATTTCACGTAATACACCATCTTCTGTTGCTTCATAACCAAAATAATTTCGTCTATCAAATATAGAGTAGTTTATTCTTCTACTTTTCATTACTGGAAACAGTGCTTTCATTTCAGAAGCAAAGTAAAAATTATCATCTTCCATATAATAATAGAGAGGCTTTATCCCAAATCTGTCACGGCTTAAAAATAGCTCTTTTTTTAAATCATCCCATATTGCCAGTGCCCACATACCATTACATTTTTCCTGGAAACTACTCCCCCATTCAATAAAAGCATTCAACACCACCTCTGTATCACTGCTTGTCCTAAATTGATATCCGATACTTTCCAGCTCTTTCCGAATTTCGATATAGTTATACACCTCTCCATTATATACAATAGTAAATCTGTTACTAGCATCTGTCATTGGCTGCATAGCTATATCTGAAACATCTATAATAGCTAATCTGGTATGTGCTAGTTGTGCACCAGCAAACTCTTTTACTTCCCATGCGTCTGGTCCCCTGTGGCGGATCTTAAGAATACATTCCTTTGTTTTATCAATATCAGTCTTTCCTATGCAACCATATATACCACACATGTAAGTCACCTCGTTGACAATACATTAAATTTCTTATCAAACACTATTTTCTTTATCTATACACACAAATTCTTCTTAAAACGCCTTGCCCAGCTAACTCACTTTCATGCCTATAATCCAGACAACATAATCCAATATCTCCATTTACATAAATGCATAACTCGCTGAGAAAGCTTCTACATGGTATTCCATTTAATTTCGTTTCGCTTTTTTATAATAATCTATTCTGTTATCTAAAACACCCTAGTGTATATGATAAGCAATATCCGGATTAACCCCCATAAGACAATGAAACTCTTTTTTCCCTTATGCAGTTGTAATCAAAACATTTACTGTTATTTCCTCTAATTCCCTACGATTGTTGTCGCAAAAATAAATAACTTCTGCCTCTAATAATCATACAGCTCAAAGGCTTAAATATCTTTATGTAAAACAAATATAGAGTTCCTACTTGTCCTTACGCCAAGATAATACCCCATTTCATTCAAAAAGCAATATATATCACTATGAATAACTTCCTCAACAGAGCTTATAAATTGTTCTACTATAATTACCTCCGGCTTCCATCGTGTCCAATCATTAGATTTTAAGATTTCGTACTCTCCTCCTTCAACATCAATACTTAACAAATCAATTTTGGTCACATTATTTTCTGTTAAAATTTCTCTCAAAGTTTTCACTTCTATTTTTTCTATTGATGTTGGTACAAGCTCTGGATAAACATTTTTATCAAATGAATTTAGAGCTGATTCCTCATATCTATAATATTCCATTATACCATGATTTTTCCCACAACCAATCGGTAAATTAATGTCTCTTTTCCGATACTCATGGAATAAATTGATAGCATCAATATTAGGTTCAACATTTATTCCATGCCATCCTATTTTATAAGCCCACGCGGTATTTGAGAATCTCAAGGGATGATGTGCACCTATATCAACATAAAATCCCTCTTTTCTCTCTGAAAAATAAGACATTAAAAACAAATCTTCTCCGTCCTGCGCAAACGATTTGTTTAAATATCTGTAATTCTCAAATGTCTTTCTTGTTACAATTTCAACGATATTCTGGTTCAGACCTAACGTATTACACTGTTCCAGTATTTCTCTCCAATTATCTGTCGCTATCACAATATCTAATGATCCTGTTTGGGATAATTCAACCAACTTCCGTTCTGAAATCACTTCTATTCCAGAAACCATAGTACCAATCAGTGTCTTATTGTTATCAAAATAAAATATGTCCTCATAGGCTTCCAGCATATACGCCATAACGTCTCTAATAATATATTTTCCAAGGGCTCCTGCCCCACATATAACTAATATTTTCAAAATTTACATTCTCTCCTTACGCAAACATTTATAGTGAAATAAACTATATTTTGCAAATCACTCGTCTACATTTAACAACAAAAAATTTCAATTAAAATTTTTGTATGAATCTAATTGCTTACCACATCCTCAATAAAAAAATGAAGTGCTGACCTTGAATATTCTTGTTTCGCCCCTGGAAATTTAAATGAATCTCTCATTTTTAGTTGATGAAAATCAACCACACCAGCTTGGCCTGTATATATACAATTTCTTTTCGGGTTATCATCTTCTACGATGGATATTAAAAGTTCATCACCCATTTTTGATAAATATGATATTTCTTTATGAGACATTTCATACAAATAATCTATATACATATTTCTTAAATCCAAAGAAATAAGTTTCTTATAATTCCATGCACCAAAGTAAACTTTATTGTTACGAATCATGGCATTTGTAAATAATTGTTTCCACAGGATCGTTTCATGTCTAATCCATGTCTCTCCTATATTGATTTCTCTATAATGATTCATGCCATCCCACAGAAGGATTACCGGTTGATTTCCTGTAAGAAGATATCCATCCTCATATGAAAGCACAATATTATAAACTATCCCTCGCCTTTCGAGTTCCTTATAATTAACTGAGTATAAATTCAAGTCTATTTCTACAACACAATCCTCTTTTTGTGTTGGCAAAACAACCTTCGACCCCTTTTTTGCAACGTTTAAAGTATCCATTAGGTTTATAGCTGAAACCTGACCCTCAAACGGATAAAAATGTGAAAAATCATCTAATTCAAATACAATTATATCTGTGATTATATCAGAAAAGACAAATATCTTTTTTTCATACACAATTGCTGTAAAATAATAAGAATTTCTTTCTTTTTCAAAGTAAAATACTTTGCCGCTTTCCGGGTCAAAAAAAACAAAATATTTCCCAAAGTATGGAATAAAAAGAATGTATTTATCAGCTTTTATGGCGCCATAATAAGAATACTTAACCCATGCCTCATTTAATTCTCTCGGCTCCTCTATGATTTGCAATTTTTGTTGCAGCATGTCATAGCAATACAATCCCATGCTTGCCAGAAAGGTCTTAAAGTAAAATTTGTTCCCCACAGTAATTCCTGTAGTGATATCTAAATCATTATTAAATCCTATCACTTTTTATTACCTCGTTAATCTGATATTCCTGGTTTATTCTAAGGTATCATAAAAAGAATTTTTTCTCGCATAACTGCTTTTATTTTTATAATATTCTTTAATCGAAATATCTATAAATATTACTACATATTTTTAATGTGCTTGTCTCTATACTCTAATCTTTTCCAAACAAATCCCTCGTATATACTTTTCTTTTTACATCATTAAGGCAATCGTCAAATCTGTTGGCAATGATCACATCGGATTCTTTTTTCAGCCTCCCTATATCATTCACGATCTCGCTGCCATAAAAGGTTGTCCCATCCTCAATAGATGGTTCATAAATAATCACCTTTGCCCCTTTTGCCTTTAAGCGCTTAATCACACCCTGGACAGAGCTCTGTCTGAAATTATCCGATCCTGTTTTCATGGTCAGCCTGTAAACACCTATCGTTATCTGTTTTTCCCTGTCCTGGCTCCAGTCAGTTCCTCCATCATAAGTATAATAACCAGCCTTTTTTAAGACCTGATTTGCTATGAAATCCTTTCGCGTACTGTTGGAATTTACAATCGCAGTAATCATATTTTCAGGGACATTTTTAAAATTAGCCAAAAGCTGTTTTGTGTCTTTCGGAAGACAATATCCTCCATATCCGAATGACGGATTATTATAAAAATTGCCGATCCTGGGATCCAGACAAACACCCCTTATGATGTTTTCTGTATTTAATCCCTTCAGTTCCGAATAGGTATCCAATTCGTTAAAAAAGCTTATACGCAATGCAAGATAGGTGTTTGCAAACAGCTTAACCGCCTCTGCTTCTGTATGGCCCATAAGCAGCACTTCAACGTCCTTCTTTAGAGCCGACTCCTTCAGAATATCTGCAAATCTACTTGCCACGTCAGCAGTATTGTTATCACACCCCCCCACAATAATTCTCGACGGATACAAATTATCATAAAGTGCTTTAGATTCCCGCAGGAACTCAGGACTGAATAAAATCTCAGCTTGAGCGTATCTGCAAGAAATCTGTTGCGTAAATCCTACCGGAACTGTAGATTTTATAACAATAACAGCCTGAGGATTTACCAGTAACGCCTGATCTATTACCTTTTCTACCGTTGATGTATCAAAATAATCTTTTCCCGCGTCATAATTTGTTGGCGTCGCCACAATAATAAACTCTGCATCGCAGTACGCATCTGTTTCATCAGTCATTGCACGTAAATGCAATTCCTTTTCCGCTAAAAAATTTTCAATATACTCATCCTGTATAGGACTGATTCGATTCTGGATCAGTTCAATTTTTCTTTTATCAATATCAAGCAGTTTTACATAATTTTTCTGTGACAACAGGACAGCCAAAGACAATCCCACATATCCTGCGCCAACAACCGTAATCTTATTGTGCATAAAGCATTTTCCCTTTTCATACGTCTACATTCTGTATCATAATAGGGATCCCTCTCTTTTTGCAGAGCTCCACCACGCTGCTCCCGTCCCCGTAATAGGCATCACTTAAGACCACCGCACGGTCAATGTCGGAGCTGTCATCGTAAATACCCCAGCCCTCCTGCCGGTATTCATCCACAATTTTGCTGTATTCCGCCCAGAGCTGCGGCCGCATTGCGCGAATTGTTGACGGGATCAGAGGGTGCGGGCGCCACAGAAGCGCCACAGCATCCTTATGCTCCTTAAATACTGCAAAAGACCGCTCCATTTTCTGAAGCATTTTTTCGTTGTATTTCAGTAAGGCTGTGATGCTTGTGTTATAAAAAATAATCTTTTTGTCTGCGCCGTCCGGTTTTTTAATGATCTTGCGCCATTCCTCCGGCATGTCCAAATCCTCTTTTGTAATCCGCTGCACCCTGTCAATCTTCGGCGAACCCGCGCCGCTTATCTTCTGCTCCAGATATTTTCTGTCAAGGTGCTTTCCGTTTAATCCGTTTTCTTTCGCCGCTTTCAAATATTCGTTTACATAGATCTGTTTCATTTTCTCGGACTGGACAATCACCTTATCCGCATTTATGACTCCGGGGATCCATATGAAATGCTTCACACTGTCAATCGCCGGCTGATTGTCCGGCTCAATCTCTCCCAGTACAAAATAGGGGATATACACCAGCATATCCGTATATTTCTTCAAGTTGCCCGAATAAAAAAGCGGCTCAACACTTGTGACAAAATTGCAATTGTCATAACCATTATGGATGTAAACCTCATCCGGCAGCCGTTCCTCAAAGTGATATGTATGCCAGTCAGTGATCTCGATATCTTTAGGGTATTGATCCCCCTCATAATGCATCGCTCCGAAACTGTGGTCGGGATTTAAGTCGTAATACGGGATCGGCACACAATAGACATCATATTGGGGATCGGACTTTAATTTCAGGTATACGCTTTCCAGCGAGTCCCACATACTGGCTTTATATGGGAAAAAAACCGCTTCTTTTCTGACAAGAATGTCATTCTTCACAATATTTTCAATTTTAACAAACTGCTTATGCAGGACCCTGTATGCCTTACTGGGGCTGCAGTTGCCCGACTTTATCGCTTCATATATGCTATACAGTGTCTCACAGTATTCCTCAAGGCAGGCAACCGCCACATGCCCTTCTCCCTCGGATTCTTCAATATTTGTGCCCACCGCGACAGCCGCCTGCTGGCATTCCACCAGAATATCACATGCCTCCTGGACGTTCCCTTTCTCAGCGGCGTCCTTCACTGCCACATGCGCTGTGTCGAGTGTATGCAGGATTTCCAATATCTTCTGTTTTTGTTTTTTTCTCATGACGATTCCATTTCCTGACAACAGGCAAACGCCCTCTTTATTTTCTTGCGCATATTTCTTGATAAGACGGTCCATTCCGCTGATCATGGAATGGCGCCTGTGCAGCTTGCCTATGAGACGGAATTCCCGCAAAAGCGGACAATAGCCGAAATGCTATGCACAGATTGCGCCCGTCTGTGAAAAAAATCGGCGCCTGTATGTCAATTATGTACAAGTCAGGTTTAGTATAGCATTGTTTTTTTGACATTACAACAGTTTTTGCTGGATGTTTGTGTTCTTTTTAATGTGGTAGAATTTACTTTTTGGCTGAAATTTCGGATTGCAAATCAGCATTTAACAATATTGCACAAAACGGCAACATAAGGATGGTGTTGGCGGTAAAAACCTTCCTGTTTTTACATCGGCAGTTTCCCATGATTTTTTTATAGATCAGAGAAAGATTGGAACCGGAATTGGAACCGGAACCGGAATTGAAGCCGGAACCGGACCTATCCCATCATTCCCTGAAAAATATGCTGCCACACCATCCGTTGCCCTTGCAATCCCGGCTCAGACCGCCTCCAGAATCAGGCAGTGCGCGATCCCGGGTACGCTTTTTCCTTCATTGAAACTGGTTTTGCTTAAAAGCGCTCCCGTAGGCAGAAACAAAACCTTTTTCCAGTTTTTTTCTTCCAACTGTTTCAAAATATAGGCGGAAAGCGTCACCGCGCTGCAGCCGCAGCCGCTGCCGCCCGCATGGGTGTCCTGGCTCTCTGCGTCATAAATCTCAATTCCGCAGTCCATATGCAGGGAAGAAATATCGTATCCCCGCTCCTTCAGCAGATCCACCAGCGCCGTTTGTCCCACTTTCCCCAGATCGCCCGTAATAATTCTGTCGTAATCATCCGGTTGACTGTTAAAGTCAATAAAATGCCTTTCCAGAGTAGACGCCGCTGCGGGAGCCATACACGCGCCCATATTCATGGAATCCTTCAGGCCGTAATCCACGATTTTTCCCACGGTCATTCCCGTAATCTTGGCTCTCGGGCCTCCGTTATCCCGGATTTTCGCCGCCCCGGCCGCCGTTTCGTTCCCCAGAAGAAACGCGGCGCTGCCCGTCACGGTCCAGGAAGCGGAAAGCGGTCTTTGATTGCCATATTCCAGCGGAAAACGGAACTCCTTCTCCGCGCTGGCAAAATGGCTGGAGGTAACGCAGGCGGCCCGATCGGCAAAGCCTCCCGCAATGCTCATGACCCCAAGGGTCAATGCCTCTCCGCAGGTGGAACAGGCGCCATATACTCCTAATAGTGGTATCTCATAGGAGGAAATACCAAATGATGTGGCTATCGATTGACCAAGCAAGTCGCCCGCAAAGATAAAAGAAATGTTTTCCGGTACCAGTCCGGCTTTTTCCAGAGCCATCCCCACTGCTTCCTTCTGGAGACTGCTCTCCGCTTCCTCCCAGGTGGCGCAGCCGAACATGTCGTCCTCCCCCACTTTGTCAAACAGCAGCCCCAAGGGCCCCTGCCCTTCCTTGGTTCCCACAATACTGGCGCTGTTTAAAATATAAACGGGCTCCTTCAGCCGTATGCTCGCCCTTCCCAAACCCTGATTCATACACATCCCTCCGTATGCTTCCCATGGAAAATCTGTTTCCAGCAACTGTTTTCCATTATCTCCGCAAACGAAGAATTTATGCAGCAACTCCCTCAGGGTTCCGGGAGGGCGGGACGTCTTCGTCTCTTACTGGGCGTTTTGCACCGTCTGCATCAGGCTGGTCACCACATACAAAATCTGTCCGTTATATTCTACCCGGGACCATCCGGAGTCCGCGCTGACTCCTGTGCGATGAACGGTTTCCCCGTTTTTGACCTGGCAGCTCACAGTGGCGTCGCCTCCCGATGTGCTGGGTTCCGTTCTCAAATTCACATATTCTTTCGGCGTCAACTGATCGTCGCAGTTGGAGAATAAAATCACACGTCCTCCCGCGGTGACCACGCGGTTGGGATCCGCAGGCGTCACCGGCGTTTTATAGGTAAGATCCGTGGTCAAATACTGGGTTACCGCATACAGAATCTGCCCGTTGTATTCAATCCTGGACCATCCCGTGTCTGCGTTGATGCCGGTTCTTGTCAGCACCTCCCCGTTGGACGCCTGCGCCTCAACGGTATCCGCGTCCGCGGTGCTGGGTACCGTGCGAAGGTTGACCACGTCCTTGGGCGTAACCGACTGCTCCACCGCCTCAAAGGTCATGGAAACATCCCCGTCCAAAGGCGGATTTTCTTCCGTCTCCGGAGACGGATCCGGCAGAGTTTCCGCGTCCTGTTCCGGCGAAGAATCATCGTCGGTATTTTCTTCCTGTTCCACAGGCTGAAGGGAATCCTCCGGCAGAACACCGGTATCGTTTTCCCCGGAAAAACCGGAGTCCATATCTTCCTCTCCCCCGGCAGGCTGAGGGGAATCCTCCGGCAGAATCGGGGAACTGACCGACGGGAATCCCCCCAAACCCTCCGTTTCCGATCCGCCGCCCTGCGAATCCCCTCTGTGGGTGAAAAACCACAATACGCCGCAGATCAAAGCGGCAAGCGCCACCAGGCCGGCAAAAATCAAAATCACTTTGATGGGCTGCATGGGCGGATCTTCTTCTCCGTCGTCCCGCTTGTCCCCATTGTTTCTTTCCAAACGGTGGTTTTGCTCCTGATCCAGTTCAACGATCTCCAAACCTTCCTCATCCGGGTCAAATCCGTCTCTGTCGTTCATCTCATTCCTCCGTCCGCCGGAACAAAGCGGCCTTCCACGCTGATGCTGGTTTTTCTGACCGCGGTTTCCTGTTTTTGCGCCACTACGTCTCTACGGCACAAGTTTTGCCTGTTTTGGCACGGCTATACCTGATTTCCGTCATATTTCTCGCTCTGCATCCGAATCAGCTCCGTGTCCTCAAAATAATTGATCTTCATGGCGCTTTTTACCTGCGAAAGCGTTTGAGCCGCCGTTTCTCTGGCAGTGTCGCTCCCTTTTTTCAGGATTTCATATACGGCCGGAATGTCCTTTTCCAGCTCTTTTCTGCGTTTCCGGATCGGCTCCAGGGTTTCCTGCATAATATTGTTCAAAAATTTCTTGACCTTCACGTCCCCGAGGCCGCCTCTCTGATAGTGCGCCTTTAACTCGTTCAGATCCGTGTAATCCGGCAGATACCGTTCAAAATGCTCCTGGCGGCAAAACGCGTCCAGATAAGTGAACACGGTATTCCCCTCCAGATGTCCGGGATCGCTGACCTGCAGGTGCTGGGGATCCGTAAACATGCTCATGATTTTGGTGCGGACTTCATCCGCCGTATCCGCCAGATAAATACAGTTGCCCAGGGATTTGCTCATCTTCGCCCTGCCGTCGGTGCCGGGGAGACGCTTACAGGCTTCATTCTCGGGAAGAAGCGCGGAGGGCTCCACCAGCACCGGAGCGTAAACCGTGTTGAACTTATGCACGATTTCTCTCGCCTGTTCAATCATGGGGAGCTGATCCTCCCCCACAGGAACCGTGGTGGCTTTAAAAGCGGTGATGTCCGCTGCCTGACTGATGGGGTAAGTGAAAAAGCCCACGGGAATGCTGGCCTCAAAATTCCGCATCTGTATCTCGTTCTTAACCGTGGGGTTTCGCTGAAGCCTCGCCACGGTCACCAGATCCATGTAATAGAAGGTAAGCTCGCAAAGCTCCGAAATCTGAGATTGGAGAAACAAAGTGGATTTGGCGGGATCCAGCCCGCAGGACATGTAATCCAGCGCCACCTCAATAATATTCTGACGCACCTTCTCCGGATTCTCGATATTGTCCGTCAACGCCTGCGCGTCGGCAATCATGATGAAAGTCTTGTGATATTCCCCGGAGTTTTGCAGCTCCACCCGTCTGCGCAGAGATCCCACATAATGTCCCACATGAAGCCGTCCGGTGGGCCTGTCGCCCGTCAGTATAATCTTTTCTGTCCTGTCCATTGTCTGACTGCCTTTCTGTTGTTTATTCTTCCCCTATCTTAACACAACCTGAAAAAATGTGCAATCCAGGGGATGAGACAGTTTCAGGCACAGTTTAAGACCGCCCTGCTTTCTCTTTTCCGGATCCGGTGGAAAGACGCCCCATTTTTAAAATCGGGCTCAGGGGTTTATAGATCAAAAGCGTAACCAGCGACACGCTCCCGCCCTTGATCAGATTCATGGGAGCCACGCAGACCGTTACAAAACTGACGATGCTGCCCGGCGTCATCAGAGGGTTCACCTTGCTGCCCATCTCCAGAATCGTCTCCAGGGGCATTCCGTAAAGCTGAGAGAATGCAGGCAGCAGATAAACCGCATTGAAGGCGCTGCCGAAAACGGTCATCACAAGCGTACCGGTTACACACGCAACAATCGCCGTGGTTTTATTTTTCCGAAAGGCATAAATCACAGAAGCCGGCAGTACCAGGCTGCATCCCACCACAAAATTTGCCAGATCGCCCACAAATGCCGTGGAAGTTCCTTTGACGGCAAGTTTCAGCAGAATTTTGATAAATTCCATCATCACCCCGGCGGCGGGGCCATAGGCAAAGGAGCCGATCAGAATCGGCAGTTCGCTGAAATCCAGTTCATAAAAACCGGGGGCAAAGGGAAGCGGGAACTCAAACAGCATCAGGATCATGGACAGAGCCGAAAACATGCCGATCATAGCCATTTTGCGCACATGAAAGACAGGCTCCTTCACCCCTCTTGCCTTCTGTCCCGCCTTTTCCAAAAGGACGGCGACCACGAACAATAAGACGATAATCCCGAAAAATCCCGCCACATATAGGGCGTGTTCCGCAACATTGGTCATCAGTTCTTTCATTTTTTCCTCCATTCCGCTCCCTGGCCGTACGCCGGAGCCATGCCAAAATTTGTGGGAAAATTCTTCTTTGAAATGCGGTGTACACAGACAAAAACCCCGAAATCAAATGATTTCGGGGTAAATCTCATCTTCGTCCACTGCAACGGAATGCAGAAAGACAGCGCATGTTCTCCTTCCATCCAGACTGTACTGTTGGTCCCGGAGTTTCACCGGGTCAGCCGATGCGCCGCCTGATGGCGCCGCACCGGGTCGCGGACTGTACCGCCAGTAGGGAATTTCACCCAACCCCGAAGAATTTTCTGTTTTACGGATGCGGCATTTCCGCCGCACCATACTTATCCTACTCCCTGACGGGAAATCTGTCAACAGGGATTTGAGGAATCCCTCCGTTCTCATTGATTTTCAATAAAAGTGCCTCCCGACAGCGCGTTCTCTGTCGGGAGGCATTCTACAATTCTACACCTTGCAATATCCTCAGCCCGTGGCCGCCTTCCCCGTATACAACTGATAATATTTGCCCTTCTGTTCCAAAAGCTGATCATGGGTTCCGCGCTCAATGATGCGCCCCTGCTCCAGCACCATGATACAGTCGCTGTTTCTAACAGTGGAAAGTCGATGAGCAATCACAAAGTTGGTACGCCCCTTCATCAGCGCATCCATTCCCTGCTGCACCAGCTTTTCCGTTCTGGTATCTATGGAGCTGGTCGCTTCGTCCAAAATCAGCACGGGCGGGTCAGCGATAGCCGCTCTGGCAATGGCAAGAAGCTGTCTTTGTCCCTGGCTGAGATTCGCGCCGTCCCCGTGAAGCATGGTATTGTATCCGTCGGGAAGCCGCCGGATAAAGCCGTCCGCGTTCGCCAGCTTTGCCGCCTTGACCACTTCCTCGTCCGTGGCGTCCAGTTTTCCGTAACGAATATTCTCCATGACGGTGCCGGTAAACAGATGGGTATCCTGAAGCACAATCCCCAGAGATCGGCGGAGATCCGCCTTTTTAATCTTGTTGACATTGATGCCGTCATAACGGATCTTACCGTCCTGAATATCATAAAACCGGTTGATCAGGTTGGTGATGGTGGTCTTACCGGCTCCGGTGGCTCCCACAAAAGCAATTTTCTGGCCGGGTTTCGCATACAGCTCAATATCGTGGAGAATCATTTTCTCATCGGTATAGCCGAAATCCACATGATCAAAGACCACATCTCCCTTAAGCTCCGTATAGGTGGTGGTATCCGACGCCTTATGGTAATGTTTCCAGGCCCACAGCCCTGTTCTCTCCGGGCTCTCCGTCAGGCTGCCGTCCGGCTGGCGCAGGGCGTTCACAAGCTCCACATACCCTTCATCGGTTTCCGGCGTGGCGTCCATGAGACGGAAGATCCTGTCGCCGCCGGCCAAAGCCATGATAATGCTGTTGATCTGCATGGTGATCTGGTTCACGGGCATGCTGAAGGATTTGTTCAGATTCAGGAAACTGGCCAGCGCCCCCAGCGTCAGTCCCGATACATGGGTGAGGGCCAGAATACCGCCGCTGACCGCGCAGACCACATAATTGAGATTTCCCAACTGAGCGTTCACAGGCCCCATGATATTGGCAAATTTGTTCGCGGAATAGGAACTTTCATACAGCCGGTCATTTAATTCGTTAAACTGGGCGAGGCTTTCCTCCTCATGGCAGAAGACCTTCACCACCTTCTGGCCGGTCATGGTTTCCTCCACACAGCCGTTTAACGCTCCCAGAGCCCTCTGCTGGCCCAGGAAGAACCGGCTGCTGAGACCGCCGATTTTCTTGGAGGCCACCATCATCAGGGCCACCATAAACAGGGTAATCAGCGTCAGCGGCACATCCAGAAACAGCATGGAGCCCAGGACGCTTACCACCGTCACTACGCTGTTGAGCAGTTGCGGCAGACTCTGGCTGATCAACTGCCTCATGGTGTCGATATCGTTGGTATACAGGGACATAATGTCTCCATGGGAGTGGGTGTCAAAATATTTGATGGGAAGTTTCTCCATCTTTTCAAACATATCGTTGCGCAGATTTCGCATCGTCCCCTGGGTCATGTAAATCATCAGCCGGGACTGAACCAGAGACGCCAACACGCCCACCCCGTAAAAGCAGGCCACCCGGGCCATCGCCGCCAGAAGGGGCGAAAAATCCGGATTTTCGTTCCCCAGATACGGCAGGATATATTTGTCAATCAGAGTGCGCATGAACAGCGTCCCCTGAAGGCTTGCCAGGACGGAGGCAAAAATACATACCACCACCAGAATCCAGTGCAGCCAGTAATCCCGGAAGGTATAGCCAAGGATCCTCTTTAAAATCCGGAAGGGATGTTCGATCTTGGGTCTGGGGCCGCGCATTCTGGCGCCGGGGCCGAACCCCTTGTTCTCCTTGGGCGCTCTCTCCGATTCGTTTCTTCTCTCCTCATCCATGTCACTCCCCTCCTTTCTCATCAAAATCTCCGCTGCCGCCGGTCTGGGACTCATAGACGTCTCTGTAAATCTCGTCGGTTTCCAGCAGTTGGCTGTGAGTGCCGAACCCATGAATCTCGCCCTCATGCATGACGATGATCCGGTCGGCGTTCTCCACGCTGGAGATTCTCTGTGCAATAATCAATTTGGTAGTGCCGGGGATTTCCTGTGCAAAGGCCTTCCGGATCTTCGCATCCGTGGCCGTATCCACCGCGCTGGTAGAATCATCCAGGATCAGGATTTTCGGTTTCTTTAACAGCGCCCGGGCGATGCAAAGCCTCTGTTTCTGGCCTCCGGACACATTGGTGCCGCCCTGTTCAATGTAAGTATGATACCCTTCAGGCATTTTTTCGATAAACTCGTCGGCGCAGGCAAGCTCGCAGGCCCTGCGGCATTCTTCCTCCGACGCGTCTTTGTCCCCCCAGCGCAGATTGTCCAGGATGGTGCCGGAAAACAGCACATTGCTCTGGAGCACCACCGCCACCTGGTTGCGCAGGGCTTCCATATCATATTGACGCACATCCACGCCGCCTACCTTCAGGCTGCCTTCGGTCACATCGTAAAGCCTGGAAATCAGGTTGACCAGGCTGGATTTTGCGCTGCCGGTGCCGCCGATGATGCCGATGGTTTCCCCGGAATGGATGTCCAGATTGATGTTTTTCAACACATCGGAACCCGCGCCCTTCTTATAGCTGAAGGAAACGTTTTCAAAGCGGATACTGCCGTCCGCCACCTCATAAACCGGATCCTCGGGGTTGGCCAGATCGGGTGTTTCCCTGAGCACCTCGCAGACACGCCTTGCGCTGGCCGCGGACATGGTCAGCATCACGAAGATCATGGAAAGCATCATCAGATTCATGAGAATGTTCATGCAATAGGCAAGCAGGCTGGTAAGCTGACCCACGGAAAGGCTGTTCTGAACGATCATATGCGCGCCCATCCAGCTAATCATGATAATGCAGGAGTAGACGGTCAGGTTCATCACAGGGTTATTCCAGGCCACAATCCCTTCCGCTTTGCAGAAGATCTTATAAATATTGCCGCTGGCTTTTCTGAACTTCTCATTTTCATGTTCCTCACGGACATACGCCTTCACCACCCGAATAGCGGATACGTTTTCCTGAACGCTTTCGTTCAGATCATCGTATTTCGGGAAAGCCTGGGTGAAATGTTTCATGGAGCTGGAGACAATCAGCGCCAGAATACAGCCCAAAATCACCACCGCCACCAGGTACACGCTGGCGAGCCGGGGACTGATCCGGAAGGACATGAACATGGCGATCAGCAGGGAAAAAGGCGCCCTCATGCACATCCGCAGGATCATCTGAAAGGCATTTTGAATGTTGGTCACGTCCGTGGTCAGTCTGGTCACAAGACCCGAGGTACTGAATTTGTCAATGTTGGAAAAGCTGAATGTCTGAATGTTTTCATACATAGCCCTCCGCAGATTTCTGGCAAAGCCTGTGGACGCTTTCGCGCCGAACACACCGCCCAGAATGCCAAATGTCAGACTGCACAGGGCAGTCAGCACCATTGCGCCGCCGACCCGCAGGATATGATTCATATCCCCCAGGGTCACGCCGTCGTCGATAATGGAAGCCATAAGCAGAGGGATAATCATCTCCATAATGACCTCCAGGATCATAAACACCGGCGTGAGCAATGACGGCAGCTTGAACTCCTTAATATGAGCTCCCAGTGTTTTCAGCATGGATGCACTTCCTTTCTTTTCGCGGAACCTTTTTCTTCCGCACAGTTTTTCTTCTATGTTTATGTACCCTTATATGATACATGGGTTGAAAAACGATTGCACCATTTTTTTACAAAAGAATCAAAACTTAATAAGCAGTTTATTCATAATTTATCTTTTTTTCATTTTCCTGGTTGATTTTCATGGTCAGGCCGATTCTTTTTTTAGCGGGATCCACACTCAGCACCTGCACCTCCACAATATCTCCAACGCTGACCGCCTCCATGGGATGCCGGATATACCGATCTGTGATTTGAGAGATATGAACCAGCCCGTCCTGATGGACTCCGATATCCACAAATACGCCGAAATCAATCACATTGCGCACCGTGCCCTTCAGGATCATGCCGGGTTTCAAATCCTTCAGCTCCATAACATCGCTTCGCAGAATGGGTTTCGGCATACTGTCCCTGGGATCCCGGGCGGGCTTTTCCAGCTCCTTTAAAATGTCGGTCAGAGTGATCTCTCCGATTCCCAGTTCCTCAGCCAGCTTTTTCTTATCTGTGATCCGTTTTTCCAGTTCACCCTCTGATGTTCTGGAAGAAACGGACGTCTGCTGCCGCCCGGGCTCTTTGACCGAAGAAGTCAACGCCTTTTCCGACATTCCGGACGTTTCCGGCGTCATGTCGGCCAATGCCGCTGCCAGAGCCTTTCCCATGGCCGTGTTGGTATTGCTGACCCGCACCGTTCCTGAGGTTTTGGGATGTGACACAGATGCCGCTTTCCCTGTCAGTTCCCGGGAGCCCTTTCTTTCCGTGCTATTTTTGGTCTCTGCCCTCTTTTGTGCGACACGCACGTCATCCAGGGTCATCCCCAGCTTTTGCAGCAATTTTTCCGTTGCCTCATAGGATTCCGGGTGTACGCTGGTGGCGTCCAAAGGGTTGGTTCCGTCCAGGATCCTCAGAAAGCCGGCGCACTGCTCAAACACCCTGGGGCCCAGTCTGGACACCTTCAGCAACTGTCTGCGATCGGTGAATCTGCCGTTTTTCTCCCTGTATTCCACGATATTTTTGGCGATGGTTTTACTGATTCCGGAAATATACTCTAACAGGGACACGGAGGCGGTATTCAGATCCACGCCCACCTGATTAACGCTGTCCTCCACTACGCCTCCAAGGGTTTCGGAAAGCTTCTTCTGATTCATGTCATGCTGGTACTGGCCTACGCCAATGGATTTCGGGTCAATCTTCACAAGCTCCGCCAGGGGATCCTGCAGCCTTCTGGCAATGGAAGCCGCGCTTCTCTGCCCCACATCAAAGCTTGGGAATTCCTCCGTGGCAAGCTTGCTGGCGGAATAGACGCTGGCGCCGGCCTCGCTGACAATCACATACCGAACCGGCCGGTCCAGTTCCTTCAACAGATCCACAATGACCTGCTCCGATTCCCGGCAGGCCGTACCGTTTCCCAGAGAGATTAAATCCACATGGTATTTCCCAATCAGGCGCTTTAACTCCGCTTTCGCCTCCTCCACCTTATTCTGAGGGGCGGTGGGATATATGACCTTTGTGTCCAGCACCTTCCCCGTGGGATCCACCACCGCCAGCTTACAGCCTGTGCGGAACGCGGGATCCCAGCCAAGGACCACCTTTCCGGTAATGGGCGGCTGCAGCAGTAGCTGTTTTAAATTTTTCCCGAACACGGCAATGGCGCCGTCCTGCGCCTGTTCCGTCAGGTATCCCCTGACCTCTCTTTCTATGGCGGGCGCGATCAGGCGGTCATAGCTGTCCCGCACCGCCTCCTGGATCAGAGGCGTGGTATAGGGATTTTCCGAGGTAAGCGTCTTTTTTTCCAGGAAACGCAGAATCCTTTCCTGGGGAGCCTCGATCTTCACCGTAAGGATCTTCTCCGCCTCTCCCCGATTCAGCGCCAGCACCCTGTGCCCCGCCACCTTCTTGACAGGTTCCTGGAACCGGTAATACATTTCGTAAACGCTTGAAACCTTTTCGTCCCTGGCCGCCGCCGTTATCACGCCTTCCTCCATGGTAAGCTCCCGGATATAGCTGCGGTAGTCCGCATCGTCGGAAATGCTTTCCGCAATCATATCCTTCGCCCCCTGAATGGCTTCCTCCACGGAGGAAACCCGCTTTTCCTCAGGCACGTCCCCGGCCGTTACATACTTTTCGGCCTCTCCGGCAACGGGAGCGGCCGCCTCCTGCGCCAAGATGTACCGGGCAAGGCCTTCCAGCCCTTTTTCTTTGGCAACGCTGGCTCTCGTCTTCCTTTTCGGGCGGTAGGGGCGGTACAGATCCTCCACCGCCACCAGAGTCTGTGCGGCCAGAATCTTTTCTTTCAGCTCCTCTGTCAGTTTCCCCTGTTCCTCTATGCTGCCGATCACCTGCTCCTTCTTTTCCTCCAGGTTGCGCAGATAGGAAAGCCTTTCAAAAAGGGTTCGAAGCTGCTCGTCATTCAAGGAACCGGTAGCCTCCTTCCGGTACCGGGCGATAAAGGGGATGGTGCAGCCTTCGTCGATCAGCTTGACCGCCGCTTCCACCTGCCATTTTTCTACCTTCAGTTCCTCTTTGAGTTTCAAAATCATATCCATAGCAATCTCCATTCCGGAGCGTTTACGCGACAGGGCGGCGCGAATCTCACATTCGCGTCCGCCATCAGAGGAATTTGTGACGCTCCGGCACAAATTCTCAACCGAACACCCACCGGATGTCCGGTTTTCCCGTCCGGTTCATTATACTAAAAAAAAACTGCCGCCGCAAGATTCAACAGCCGATCCGGTTTGACAATCCGACCTGAAAATGATAGAGTGAAAGTATGAAACGGGACTACGACCAAACCCGTTTCAAATCCAGGAGCCAACGGGAAGGATTCTGCCCCATGGACGATTACAGCAGCCAAAACAATCAATCCCACAATGACCAGTGGGACCGCTGGAACAGCAGCTCCGCCAACAGCAGCTATTACAACCAGCCCGTCCATAAACCCTACGGCCAGTCTTTCAGCCTGGCTTCCTTTATTCTGGGCGTACTGTCCGTTACCTTGGGCTGCTGCGGAATTTCCCTGCCGCTCAGCGCCCTTGGCATTCTCTTTGCCCTTCTGGTGTATCGGAAGGGGCAAAAACTGAACAGCACCGCCAAAAGCGGCCTGGTCCTCTCCTGCATCGGCGCTCTGGTGGGCGTATGCTCCATTGTATATGTGATTCTTGCCATGCCGAATCTCATGCAGCAGATGGAGGAATGGACCCAGTTGGAGGAACAGTACGGCTCCGACAGCTATACGGAGTTTCTGGAACGTTATTATGATTACCTTTCCGATTACTATGAAATGCCTGAAAACCAATAGGAGGAAACGCCTATGAGCGACTTTTTTTCCGTCACAAACAGATTGTTACCGAACCGTTACGGTGATTTTGAACAGGCTTACGGCCGGCAGGAAACTGCGGGAAACGCTGTTCAGGGCAGCGCGCAGGCCACGGATCCGGGCCGGCGAAACGGCGGCACCACAGGCTCGGCGGAATGGGATCGCCGTCCGGAACTTCCCTGGGAATCCGAGAAGGAAAAAGAAGAAAAAGAAAGAAAAGGAATCAAAGACCCTGCCGAGGAATGCCGTACCTGTAAGAACCGTAAATATAAGGACGGCTCCAACGAAATGGTTTCCTTTAAAACGCCCACCCATCTCTCCCCTCAGAGAGCTGCTGCGGCAGTACGGGCCCATGAGCAGGAGCATGTAAACAACGCCTACGCGAAGGCCGCCACCGGAAACGGCAGGGTGCTTTCCGCCTCTGTTTCCATTCACACCGCCATCTGTCCCGAGTGCGGCCGCACCTACATCTCGGGCGGTACCACCCACACGCAGATCAAGTATTACAACGAGGATCATCCCTACCAGAAGGAACTGAAATCCGCAGACCGGGCCAAATACTGCGGCATGAATCTGGACTATGCAGTGTAAAGAGGTTTTATGAGACAATACAAGCCAAACTATGAACTGAAAAACGCGGCGAAAGACAGGCTGGACGGCAGATACGGCCTGTCCATCTCCGTCTGCCTGGCGGCCGCTCTCTTGTATCGGGCGGCATATGTGGTGGTCATTCAAGCCGCCCCCTACACAACATCCTATGTGTCCTCCGCTCTGATGGACGGCCTGATCACCCTGGTGCTGACCTGGCTGATGGGCGTCCTGGATCTGGGGCAGACACTCTTTTTTTTGAACGCCGCCTGCGGCATCCCCGCCTCCTTCCGCAATCTGTTTGCCGGATTTCGGGGAGATACCGCAAAAATCCTGGCGGTTTCCGCTGTCCGGGCAGTGGTGGAGGTGTTAAGCTTTTACCCGCTGGAACGCCTTTTGGAAAGCGCGGTCTTCACACCAAGCCCCGCCGTTTTTGCGGGAGCAGCCGCCGCTCTGGCAGCCGGAATCGCCATCCATCTCACCGCCGGCCTGGGACTGGCGCTCTCTTTCTATATCATGCTGGATTTTCCGGAGCTTTCCGCCGGAAAGGTTTTGAAGACCAGTTTCCGGCTGATCCGTGGAAACCGGAAAAAACTGTTTCTCCTGGAGCTTGGCTTTGTCCCTCTGGAATTGCTGTGCGCCCTCAGCCTGATGATCGGCGAGCTTTGGCTGACGCCCTATATCCATATGACCTACACCTGTTTTTATCTGGATCTGGCGAGTCCCAAAGAAACATAAAAGCATTCCCGAACGATCCTTTTTCGTCTGATCGCGGGAATGCCTTACATGTTTTACATATGCTTTACATGTCTTACATTTCTTTACTGTCTTTTGTGTTGACCCACTTCAGATACTCATTGATCAGAGGATCCAGCTCTCCGTCCAGCACCGCGTCCACATTTCCGGTGGCCATGTTGGTTCTGTGATCCTTGACCATGGTATAAGGCTGGAGCACATAGGAGCGGATCTGGCTGCCCCAGGCGATATCCTTGATCTCCCCTCGAATGTCGGACAGCTTTTCCACATTCGCTTCCTTTTTGAGCAGATACAGCTTTGCCTTCAGCATCTGCATGGCCTTATCCTTATTCTGGAACTGGCTCCGCTCATTCTGACACTGTACCACGGTTCCCGTGGGAATATGCGTAATCCGGATGGCGGACGAAGTCTTATTGATATGCTGGCCGCCTGCGCCGCTGCTTCGGTAAGTATCGATGCGCAGATCCTTTTCGTCGATTTCCACATCCAGATCTTCCTCAATGTCCGGCATTACGTCCAAAGAGACAAAAGATGTCTGTCTCTTGCCTTGAGCGTTAAAGGGGGAGATTCTTACCAGCCTGTGGACACCCTTTTCGGATTTTAAATAACCGTAGGCGTTGAACCCGTTGACCTGGAAAGTCACCGATTTGATCCCCGCCTCATCGCCGTCCAGATAGTCCAGCACCTCCACCTGAAAGCCCTTCTTTTCAGCCCATCTGGTATACATGCGGTACAGCATGCCGCACCAGTCGCAGCTTTCGGTGCCTCCCGCCCCCGCATTCAGTTTCAGGATAGCGTTGTCCTCGTCATATTCCCCGGACAGCAGCGTACTGATCCGCAGTTCCTCCAGTTTCGCCGCAAACTCGTCCAGCTCCTTTCGGATATCCGGAACCATGGAGTCGTCGTTTTCCTCATATCCCAGCTCGATCAGCGTCAGGATATCTTCGTACTGGGAGCCCAGTCCGTTCACATCCTCCACAGTGTCTTTCAGATTCTTCAGTTCCTTCATCTTACTGTTGGAGCGATCAGGATCGTCCCAGAAACCGGGAGCCTCCATCTCCATCTCCAGTTCTTCTATCCTCTTTTCCTTACCGGCGAGGTCAAAGTGAATCCCTCACTTCCGCTAATGGAGTTTCGTAAGCCAGAAGTTCTGACTTCATCTGATCAAGTTCTACCACTTTGCGTCACCCTCTTTCCTGTGATTACATTTTGTTTGCATAAACTATGGTTTCCGCAGACGCCGGACTCAGGCCTTGCGGCCGCAGCACTGCTTATATTTTTTCCCGCTGCCGCAGGGACAGGGATCGTTGGGGTAGATTTTCGCGTTTTCCTTCTTTACGGGGGTTCTGGGCCCGCTGTCGTCTTTGTTGGTTCCGGTGACCTTACCCATCTGCTCCCTCTCCACCTTCTGCTCCACCTTGATGTGGAACAGCAGCCGGACAGTCTCCTCCCGGATGTTCTGAGTCATCTCCTCAAACATATTATAACCGCTCATTTTATATTCTACCAAAGGATCCCTCTGCCCGTAAGCCTGAAGGCCGATTCCCTGGCGCAACTGCTCCATATCGTCGATATGATCCATCCACTTGCTGTCGATCACCTTTAACAGAATCACCCTCTCCAGTTCACGGATTGCTTCGGAGTTGGGGAATTCCGCCTCCTTGCTCTCATAAAGCTTGACCGCTTCCTCCTTTAGCTGCTGCTTGAGGCTGTTTTTCTTCGGCTTCTTCACTCTTTCCAAAGTTACGGGCTGCAGAGGAATGGTGGGCAGCAGCAGCGTGTTCAGCTCGTTAAAGTTCCACTCCTGCGGCTCCGCATCGTCATTGATGCTGATGTCCACACAGTTCTCCGTGATATCGGTAATCATCTTGTAAATGAAATCCCGCATACTCTCGCCGTCCAGAACCCTGCGCCGCTCGTCGTAGATAATCTCTCTCTGTTCGCTCATGACCCGGTCATACTCCAACAGATTCTTACGGATGCCGAAGTTGTTGTTCTCAATCTTTTTCTGAGCGGATTCAATGGCATTTGTCAGGGCCTTATGCTCAATCTCCTGCCCTTCCGGCACTCCCAGAGCGTTGAACATGCCAATCAGGCGCTCGGAACCGAACAGCCTCATCAGATCGTCTTCCAGGGAAATATAAAACTTGGACTCTCCCGGATCTCCCTGACGGCCGGACCGGCCGCGCAACTGATTGTCGATACGCCTGGATTCGTGCCGCTCCGTACCGATAATCTTTAAACCGCCCGCGGCTCTGGCCTCCTCGTCCAGCTTGATGTCCGTACCACGGCCCGCCATGTTGGTGGCAATGGTAACGGCCCCATGGAGCCCGGCGTCCGCCACGATCTCCGCCTCCATCTCATGGAACTTGGCGTTTAACACCTTATGGGGAATTCCCCTTTTTTTGAGCAGTCCGCTCAATTCTTCACTGGCGTCGATATTAATGGTACCCACCAGAACAGGCTGGCCCTTTTCATGGGCGGCGACCACCGCGTCTATAATGGCCTTCAGCTTTTCCTTCCGGGTCTTGTATACCGCGTCCTGAAGATCCTTGCGGATCACGGGACGGTTGGTGGGAATCTCCACCACATCCATTCCGTAAATTTCCCGGAATTCCTTTTCTTCCGTTAAGGCGGTACCGGTCATACCGCACTTTTTTTCAAACAGGTTAAAGAAATTCTGAAACGTGATGGAGGCAAGCGTCTTGCTCTCCCGTTTTACCTTGACCTTTTCTTTGGCCTCGATGGCCTGGTGCAGACCGTCGGAGTAACGCCGTCCCGGCATAATACGGCCGGTAAATTCATCCACAATCAGCACCTGATCGTCCTTCACCACATAATCCTGATCCCGGATCATGAGATTGTGAGCCCTCAGGGCCAGGATGATATTGTGCTGGATGTCCAGATTTTCGGGATCCGCGAAGTTGTCAATGTGGAAAAATTCCTCCACCTTCTTTACGCCCGCCTCCGTCAGATTAATGACCTTATCTTTCTCATTGACAATAAAGTCCCCTGTCTCCTCCTGCACCACTCCCATGATGGCGTCCATCTTGGTCATTTCGTGCATGTCGTCGCCGCGTTTCATCCGCCTTGCCAGCAGATCGCACATTTCATAAAGGGCGGTGGATTTCCCGCTCTCGCCGGAAATGATTAAAGGGGTTCTGGCCTCGTCGATCAACACCGAGTCCACCTCGTCGATGATGGCGTAATGAAGATCCCGAAGAACCAACTGTTCCTTATATACGGCCCGATTGTCCCGCAGATAATCAAACCCCAGCTCATTATTGGTCACATAGGTGATATCGCAGGCATAGGCTTTTTTCCGTTCCTCTCCGGTCATGCTGTTTAAGACGGCGCCCACCTTCAGCCCCAGGAATTCATGAATCTGGCCCATCCATTCGGAGTCACGTTTCACCAGATAATCGTTGACCGTCACCACATGTACGCCCTTGCCCTCCAGCGCGTTCAGATAGGAGGGAAGAACCGCAACCAGCGTCTTTCCTTCGCCGGTACGCATCTCGGCGATACGGCCCTGGTGCATAATAATCCCACCGATGAGCTGAACCCTGTACGGCTCCATATCCAGCACCCGCTTGGCGGCCTCCCGGGCCGTCGCGAAGGCTTCCGGCAGCAGATCGTCCAGCGTCTCGCCTTCACTCAGGCGTCTTTTGAACTCGTCGGTCTTGGCTCGAAGTTCCTCGTCGGACAGCGCCTGCATGGCCGGACGCAGTTCCTCGATCCGATTGACCAGCGGCTCGATGCGACGGATTTCCCTCTGGCTGTGTGTTCCGAATACTTTATCAATTACCTTCACTGATATCCATACCTTTCCGCCATCCGCCGGCCCTTCCTCAAGCTGATCCCCTACGGCGTCTCAAGCCTCCGCCGGATGCGCTGTCATAAAAACCCAAGTTTTATTGTAACAGATTTGCGGCGATGTTTCAACCATTCTGTGCAAGTAGCTCCTAAACATTTTATAAAACAGGTTTCCTGCGTCTTATCTCCTTTGTGGCAGGGGCATAAGAGAAGGGAGCTGTAACCTTCCCACCCGTTAGGGGTCTTTCTTACCGTTTATTTAAAAAGTGTATTCAGAATCCCTCTTTTCAGGATCTGGGCGCCGGTATTGATCAAATTTCGCTCAATCTGATTTTTGCGCCTTTCCGCGTCTCTTTCCTTCTTCTTTTGAGCGGCTTCGGCCTGTTTCTCCTTCTGTTTCTGCGCCGCCGCTTCCTCCTTGGCCTTCTGTTTCGCAAAAGCCTCCTTTTCTTTCTCCAACTGCTCCCGCTCCTGCTGCAGCGCCTCCTCCTTTTCATCCATCTTTCTTTGATGATCCAGGACTTCATACGCGGATTCCCTGTCCACGGACAAATCATATTTTGCCATGCCGTCCGCAGCCATCAGCCGTCTGCGCCGTTCATCCTCCACAGGCCCCATCAGGCTTTGGGGACATATAATCGCGGTCTGCCTGGCCATGGAGGGAACGCCCTGCTCATCCAGGAAGGAGGTAAGCGCACAGCCCACTCCCAGTTCCATGATCACGTCCTCCGTTTTAAAAGCCGGATTTGCCCGGAAGGACTGGGCGGCCGCCCGCACCGCCTTTTGTTCGGAGGGCGTATAGGCCCGCAGCGCATGTTGTACCCGGTTGCTTAACTGAGCCAGAACACTGTCCGGGATATCCCCGGGGCTCTGGGTCACAAAATAAATTCCCACCCCTTTGGAACGAATCAGTTTCACCACTTGCTCAATTTTCTGAACCAGCGCTTTGGGCGCATCCGCAAACAGCATATGCGCCTCGTCAAAGAAGAAAACCAGTTTCGGCTTTTCCAGATCCCCCGCCTCAGGCAGTCTCTCGAAAAGCTCCGCCATCATCCACAAAAGAAAGCTGGCGTAAAGCGTTGGATTCCGCACCAGTTTCACGCTGTCCAGAATATTGATTATCCCGCGGCCGTCAGGGGCAGTCCGCATCCAATCCATAATATCCAGATCCGGTTCCCCGAAAAATAGATCCCCGCCCTGATTTTCCAGAGGGATCAACGCTCTCAGGATCCCTCCCACGGATTGGGAGGACATAGTCCCGTAAGCGGAGACATATTCCTCCTTGTGTTCGGAGACGTAGGTTAGCAGCGCCCGCAGATCCTTGAGATCGATCAGCATCAGCCCCCTGTCATCCGCAATGCGGAACATAATATTCAAAACGCCCTCCTGCACCGGCGTCAAATTCAGGATTCGGGACAGCAGATCCGGTCCCATGTCGGAAACCGTAGCCCGGACAGGATGGCCGCTTTCCTGATAAATATCCCAAAAACACACCGGGTAGGACTGATACCGAAAGCAATCCCGGATTCCAAACTGGTCGATACGCTGCTCCATACTTTCCGAGCTTACGCCGTCAGCCGCCAGCCCGGACACGTCCCCTTTGATATCGCAGAGAAACACAGGCACCCCCGCATCGGAAAAGGATTCCGCCATCACTTTCATGGTGACAGTCTTCCCCGTACCGCTGGCTCCGGCAATCAGGCCGTGCCGGCTGCTCATATTCAACTGCATGGTCACCGGCCCGTCATCGGCCAGTCCCATATAGATTTTTCCGTTTTGATACATTTTGTTATCCTCCGGCGCATGATTTTCGGTGCGGCATGGAGAAACCGGCGATGCGTCCACCCTGCCGCTTTCTTTTGATTGTAACACAGAAGGAAACCTTCTATCAAGTGATACTGAAAACGGGTTTTCGGACATGCGGGAACAGGGACGAGGGTTGCGGAAACAGGTTTTCGGGAATATACGGAAACGAATTTTCGGGGTTTTCGGAGGTGTTCGGAGATTTTCGGGAAGAACTGCACAATGTCCCTTGAAAAAAGCAAACCGGTTTACTATAATCAGGATGAGGGCGCGGCCCCTGCGGATATACAGGTTCAACGGCCGTAACAAGCGGCAGAAAGCGAGGAGGAAATGAAAGCATTTATGGACAGGGATTTTCTGCTGGAGACGGAGACGGCAAAAAAGCTGTTTCACGACTACGCGGAGTCCACACCGGTACTGGATTACCACTGTCACATCAACCCGAGGGAAATCGCGGAAGACCGCCGGTTTGAAAATATTACCCAGGTATGGCTGGGAGGAGATCATTATAAATGGCGCTATATGCGCTCCTGCGGCGTAGAGGAAAAGTATATTACAGGATCCGCTTCCGATTACGAAAAATTCCTTGCCTGGGCGGAATGTCTGGGAAAAGCCATCGGCAATCCCCTGTTCCACTGGAGCCATTTGGAGCTGCAAAGATATTTTGACTACCACGGTGTGCTGAACAAAAAAACGGCGGAGGAAGTCTGGAACTTCTGCAACGAAAAACTGGCGCAGCCTGATATGAGCGTCCGCAATCTGATCCGCCGCAGCAACGTCACCCTGATCTGTACCACCGACGATCCTGTGGACAGTCTGGAATGGCACAAAAAAATCGCAGCGGACAAAGATTTTGACGTAAAGGTACTGCCCGCCTGGAGACCCGACAGAGCCATGAACATTGAAAAACCCGATTACCTGGAATATCTGGATCGGCTCTGCGAGACGGTGGGGTTCCCGGAGATTCATACCTTTGCTCTTTTAAAGGAA
>CANRIP010000026.1 GCA_947630715.1 uncultured Acetatifactor sp. | reverse complement strand
TTTTAAAATCCGATCCATCGATTCCTGATAGCTTTGCATTGTCTGCCGCCTTTCCCGCCGCGATCCCTGCCGTTTCCTGCGGCCGTCCTTTCTTTCATTGTACACAACTGTCCGGCAAACTGCAAGACGCGCCGGCGATTTCTCCTTCCGGGACTTTCCTCTCCGGAAAAAACGTTGTATACTGATAACAACAAAGAAAGGAAAGGATCGAAAACCATGAAATGGAAGGATGCCGTTGCAAGTCTCTCGCAGGAACATCCGGAGGATACGCTGACCCCTCTGTACACTGTGTGGGGAGAGACGATCAAAGGGGAAGATGCGCCGTCTGTCCGGCAGGAATATCCAAGGCCCCAGCTTCGCCGGAAGGATTTTCATATGCTCAACGGCAAGTGGCGCTTTCTCATCACGGACCGGGAGCTTATCCCCGGCCGGCCGATCCCGGCGGAGGGAGAGATACTGGTTCCCTTCTCGCCGGAATCTCTGCTGTCCGGCGTGAACCGGCAGTTACAGCCCGGTGAATTCCTCTGGTATGAAAGACCACTGTCCTTTTCCCGGGAGGAACAGGAGCAAAAGACCGCCGGCATGCGCTGCATCCTGCATTTCGACGCCGTGGACCAGCAGGCCGCCGTCTATGGGGACGGCCGGGAAATCGTCTGCCACAGCGGAGGATATCTGCCCTTTGCAGCCGACATTACCGACCTGGTTTCGGAGAAGGAACTTCTGTTACAGGTTCGGGTCAGGGATGACACCGATACTTCCTGGCAGGCAAGAGGAAAACAGACGCTCCGGCGGGGCGGCATGTTTTATACCGCTCAAAGCGGCATCTGGCAGAGCGTCTGGTATGAATGGGTGCCTGACAATTACGTCACGGCGATCAAAATCACCCCCATCCCGGACAGCCGCCAGGTAAGACTGGAGCTGTCCTCTCCCCGCCCCTTTACCGCGGTGACCTGTACCGTCCAAAAGGCGGATCGCCGTTATGACCCGGAGGAAACAGAAGCGGAAAGTCCCCGGGAAACCCAGGGGCGAAACGTGGATTCCCGCAATCTGGTCGGGGTTTCCGTCACCATGGAATCCTCCCACGCGGGCCTGTTGATCCTGACGCTGCCGGAGGACGGTTTCTTTCCCTGGACGCCGGAGGATCCGTACCTGTATGGCATTACTCTCACCGCGGACAAAGATACGGTGCAAAGTTATTTTGCCATGCGTACTTTTTCCGTGGAACCGGATGAAAAAGGGATCCCCCGGTTCTGCCTGAATCACAGGCCCCTGTTTCTCCACGGCCTTTTGGATCAGGGTTACTGGCCGGACGGGCTGATGACCGCGCCCTGCGATGAGGCGTTCCTGTACGACATCCGCCTGGCGAAAGATCTGGGGTTCAATCTGCTGCGGAAACATTTGAAAATCGAGTCTCTGCGCTGGTATTACCACTGTGACCGACTGGGAATGATTGTGTGGCAGGATATGGTCAGCGGCGGCGCCTCGTATCATCTGCCTTTGATGTGCTATCTGCCCACCCTGTTCCCCCATATGAGAACCCACACCAGGGATCACCATTACCGGCTGTTTTCCCGGTCGGATGAAACAGGGCGAAACGTCTGGGAGCAGGAATGTATGGATACTGTGGAATACCTTTACAACGTCCCTTCCCTGGCGGTCTGGGTTCCCTTTAACGAGGGCTGGGGGCAGTTTGACGCGGCCAGAATCACCCAGCGGATCCGGGCGAAGGATCCCACCCGGCCCATCGACCACGCCAGCGGCTGGTTTGACCAGAAAAGCGGGGATTTCAAAAGCGTCCATAACTATTTCCGGCCTCTCCGGGTAAAGCTGGACGGGAAACGCGCCTTTGTCATCAGCGAATACGGCGGTTACGCCTGTCACATCCCCGACCACTCCAGCGTGGAACGGCTCTACGGTTACCGAAAGTACGCCTCGCTTCCGGAGCTGAACGCCGCTTACCGTGAATTAATGGAAAAGCATCTGTTTCCGTTGCTGGATGCGGGATTGAGCGGCGCCGTCTACACCCAGCTCTCCGATGTGGAGGAAGAAGCAAACGGGCTGGTGACCTATGACAGAAAGGTGGTCAAGCTGGACGTATCCTCCAGCCGTTTCCGCCATTTCCCGCGCACAGACCGCCAGCCGGGCCGGTGAAACCCGCAGACCTGTCAAGGGACGGTGTACCGCGGCCTTTTCCCTGTCCAGGGCTCCCGCCATCAAAAAGGGTTTCGGAGGCGTTTTGCCCCCGAAACCCTCTGTGCCTGGCGATTGTTTCCCCTCCGGTTTTACGCGAACGGATTCTCCGTAGGATAAGGCAGGCTCTTAGGCTGGTTGTAGTTGAGATCCTCGATGGGAACGCCTACATACTTAAACACTTCGTACAGCGCTTTTCCGAAATGTCCGAATGCAACCGCGCCATGATGAGGATAATTCTTCTCGATCAGCACATGACGGTAAAAACGTCCCATCTCGGGGATTGCAAATACACCGATGCTGCCGAAGGACTTGGTGGCCACAGGGAGAACCTCTCCTTCCGCTATGTAAGCGCGAAGCTTGCAGTCAGCGGTGGACTGAAGACGATAGAAGGTGATGTCCCCGGGAGCGATATCTCCCTCCAACGTGCCGTTGGTCACCTCTACGGGCAGATTTCTCGCCATGATCTTCTGATACTTCATGCTGCATGCCGCCAGCTTTCTGGAGCAGGTATTGCCGCAGTGGAATCCCATAAAGGTGTCCTTATGGGTATAATTAAATTTCCCTTGAATCGCTTCCTGATACATATCGGCAGGAACGGAATTGTTGATATCCAGCAGGGTAACGGCGTCGCTGCTGACACAGGTACCGATAAACTCGCTCAGGCAGCCGTAAATATCCACTTCGCAGGATACGGGGATTCCCATACCGGTCAGGCGGCTGTTCACATAGCAGGGAACGAAACCAAACTGGGTCTGGAAGGCAGGCCAGCACTTGCCCGCGATCGCCACATATTTACGATATCCTCTGTGGGCTTCCACCCAGTCAAGCAGCGTCAGCTCATACTGAGCCAGCTTAGGAAGCACTTCCGGCTTCATGTTTCCGCTGCCAAGCTCCTCCTCCATCTCCTTGATTTTCGCAGGAATCCTGGAGTCGCCCGCATGCTTGTTAAAGGACTCGAACAGATCCAGCTCGGAATTTTCCTCGATCTCAACGCCCAGATTGTAAAGCTGCTGAATGGGAGCGTTGCAGGCCAGGAAGTTCAACGGTCTGGGGCCGAAGGAAATAATCTTTAAGTCGTGCAGTCCCACAATCGCTCTGGCGATAGGAACAAACTCGTTGATCATATCAGCGCACTCGGCTGCCGTCCCCACAGGGTACTCGGGGATATAAGCCTTTACGCCGCGCAGTTTCAGATTGTAGCTGGCGTTCAGCATACCGCAGTATGCGTCCCCGCGGCCGTCCATCAGATCGCCCTGGCTCTCTTCCGCGGCTGCGATAAACATGGAAGGGCCGTCAAAATGCTTGGCAAGCAGCGTCTCGGAAATTTCGGGGCCGAAGTTGCCCAGATACACGCACAGCGCGTTGCAGCCGTTTTTCTTGATGTCCTCCAGCGCCTGCACCATGTGAATCTCGCTCTCCACGATGCAGACAGGGCACTCGTAGATGTCTTCCGCGCCGTACTTTTGGGTGTAAGCCGCTACCAGAGCCTTTCTTCTGTTCACTGACAGACTCTCGGGAAAGCAGTCGCGGCTGACAGCTACGATACCGATTTTTACCTGTGGTAAGTTGTTCATGTTTGAACCCTCCTATATAATAATTTTTTGTTATTTCCGGTTTTCTCAGGCGAAATCGCTGAGATCCAGATTTTTCCCCTTCAGGCCCAGAAAACTTCCTTCGTCCAGGCCGCCCTCCTTATGGCCGATCAGCCACTTGTTCACGGCGGTAATCAGGCGGTCCTCATTGCCGGCGGCTTGGGAATGGGACGCCTTTAAAGGATAGTTTGTTCCCTTCGGCAGCACGATGGCAACCTGGAACCCCTTGCCGTCCACGCCGCAGGGCGCGTAGTGCAGGGTGGTGGCGTACACCTCCACCGCCGTCCCCTCGGGAACCAGAAACGCCTCAATCTTCGATGTGTCATAGGTGAAATCCTTCTCCACATCCTGCAGCAGACCCAGCATTAAAACTGCGTCCGTGGCCGCTACGTTGATTTCGGAATCCCGGTGATATTCCACCGCGTTCAGTTTCGTGTTATGTCCGTTGCAGTATCCGATCTGGATGGGCATTTCGCCGTAGCACACATCGGAAATCACCTGCTTGACGGCAAGCGCCTCCAGCTCCGGAATGCCCGGCTCATAGACCACGCCCTCGGGCACCGGCGTTTGTTTCATCGCCTTTACCAGCTCCGTCATGTCCACATTGTCGATGACACGGCCGTATTTTCTAAACGCCGGATCGTTTACGGATAAAATTTTCATGTGTTCTCTCCTTTTTTCTGAGATACGGCGCGGCCGTCTCCCTGCCCCGCCGCGGGGATTTTTCCCCCGTTTCACGGCTCCCTGGCGCTGCGCCCCAGCGGTTTTGCCCCGGTCACTTGGTCAAAACGTCAAACAGAGGCTTGCAGGCGGGATAGATCTGCCGAAACCGCGCATATCTTTCATCGTATTTTTGAACCAGTTCCGGATCGGGCTCCACAGTATCCACGATCTTTACCAGCTTTGCCGCGATTTCTTCCACGCTGGCATATTCGCCGCATGCCACCGCCGCCAGCATGGCGCCGCCCATGGCGGGCCCTTCCTCGCTCTCGATCACGTCAACCTTCAGGTTCAGCACGTTTGCGATGATCTTTTTCCAAAGAGGGCTCTTTGCGCCGCCGCCGCAGATTTTGGTCCGTTTCAAATCGATTCCCAGGCTCCTTGCCACCTCCAGGGAATCCCGCAGGGCAAACGCCACTCCCTCCAGCACCGCCTGGGTCATATCCGCCCGGGTGGTGTCCATGGTCATGCCGATAAAAGTTGCCCTGGCGTTGGGGTTGTTGTGGGGGGAGCGCTCTCCCATCAGGTAGGGGAGATAATAAACCCGGTTTTCTCCCAGCTTTTCAATGCCGGCCTGTTCTCCGGCATAATCGCCGGTGCCGATAATCTCGTCCATCCACCATTTGTTGCAGCTTGCCGCGCTGAGCATACAGCCCATCAGGTGATAATGGCCGTCGGCGTGAGCGAAGGAGTGAAGCGCGTTATGCTGATCCACCCCGAAGGAGCCGGAGGAAATAAAAATGGTTCCGCTGGTTCCCAGGGAGATATTGCACATATTCTCTCCCACGGTGCCCGTCCCCACGGCTGCCGCCGCGTTGTCGCCCGCGCCCGCGGCCACCACGGTGCCCTCCGGAATGCCAAGCTCCTCCGCGATCTGAGGCAGTACCGTTCCCACCTTCTCGTAGCTTTCGTAGCATTTTGCCAGTTGTTTCTCCGTAATGCCGCAGATATCGCACATTTCCTTGGACCAGCGGCGGTTTTTCACATCAAACAACAGCATGCCGGACGCGTCCGACACATCCGTGCAGTGGACTCCCGTCAGACGGTAGGCAATGTAATCCTTGGGGAGCATGATCTTTGCGATCTTTGCAAAATTTTCCGGTTCCTTATTTTTCACCCACAGAATCTTAGGGGCGGTAAAGCCCGCAAAAGCGATATTCGCGGTGTATTCCGACAGCTTATCCTTCCCGATCACGTTGTTCAGATAGTCCGTCTCCTCCGTGGTTCTGCCGTCATTCCAGAGAATCGCGGGCCGAATCACGTTGTCGTCCCGGTCTAAGATCACCAGCCCGTGCATCTGCCCCCCGAAACTGATGCCGGCCACCTGGCTTTTATCCACGTCCCGGATCAGTTCCTTGATTCCGGCCATGGTCTGCTCATACCAGTCCTCCGGTTTCTGCTCCGACCATCCCGGATGCGGGAAATACAGGGGATACTCCCTGGAAACGATGTTGACGATCTTTCCCCCGCTGTCCATCAGCAGCAGTTTCACGGCAGACGTTCCCAAATCCACGCCTATGTACAGCATTTGCTACCTCCTCTTTGTTTTTTCTCCATTGCAAAACCGCCCGGCGGCCCAAACCCCATTTTGCCGGAAAACCTCAGGAACGTTTTCTCCCGTGCGGTTCCTGTATTTCTATCATACCTGTAATCATGCAAAAAATCAAGCCACATTCCATACCATTTGCAACTTTACCGTGACGTGCCCCGGCGGCGGAAAGTTTCCGTGTCCGCGCCCCAAAAAGGGGGTTTTAAATCCTGGTCCAGACCTGCATTTCCCCCTCGCCCCGGTTGTTCCAGGCGTAATAGGGAACCAGGGTCAAAGTGACGGGACGGGTGTCCGGAATCCGATAGTCTCCGTACAGCGCGTCCTCCCCGGAGGGAACGATCCGGATGCCGGGCGCCTTGAGAACCCGCATCTCATGTCCCAGCCCCCGGTAGGTTTCCACAGCCACCGCCGACGGATTCAAAGCGCCGGTGCCGGGATCCAGCAGCCGTTCCTTGTCCGCTTTCAGCAAATGCAGATCCTTTCCGTTGTCGGCCTCCTCCAGACAGTAGCAGACAGGCCCTCTGGCAAACGAAACCCTGCCCGCGTCCTCTCTCACCTTCCAGTTTGCCCCCAGCATCCGCACCTCCATGGGGAATTCCAGCCGGATCTGATCGGCGTTTTCCCATTCCCCCGTCAGATACAGATATCCTTTTTCCAGGCGGGCCTGCACGGGCCCGTCCCCTTCCGTCTCAAGCCCGCAGAGCGTTTTCCCCTCCGGGCCGTCCGTCACCCGCCAGCTCGCCGCGCCCCGGGCCGTCGAAACACGGATCTTCGCCTCCCTGCACCAGCCCGGTATCCGAAACGCCAGCGTTCCCGGGATGGGTTCATCGGTGGAAAGGGTGACCCGCACCCTGCCCTCCCAGGGGAATTCGCTCTCCGTCTTCAGTTTCAGTTCCTTTCCGTTTAACCGGCAGCCGGCGGTATTTCCCACATAGAGATGGGTGTACAGCGTATCGCTTCCGACGGTGCACACATAGGCTCCCAGGGAGCTTATGATTCTGGCGATATTGGGCGGGCAGCAGGCGCAGCCGAACCACTTCTGGCGTACGCTTTTCACATGGAATTTCCGCTCGTCTTTCTGACACGCCTCCGGGAATACCTCCAGAGGATTCACATAAAAGAAACTTTTGCCGTCCAGGGCCATGCCCGCCAGCACCGTGTTATAGAGGGCCAGCTCCATCACGTCCCCGTATTCCCCAACCGCCTGGATTTCCAGCATGCGTCTGGCAAAAAAGGCAAGGCCGATCGCCGCGCAGGTTTCGGAGTATGCCGTGTCGTTGGGAAGATCATAGGAAAAGGAAAACGCCTCCCCCAGATGAGTGGCGCCGATGCCGCCGGTCACATACAGCTTTTCCTTCACGATATTGTCCCAGATTTTTTGACAGGCGTCATACAGCGTCTGGTCATGATGCAGCCTGGCCACATCCGCCATGCCGCTGTAAAGGTAAACCGCCCGCACCGCGTGGCCCACGGCCTCCGTCTGTTCCCTGACGGGCAGATGGGCCTGATGATAAAAGTGGCGCAGCCCGGCCTCCGGCTCCCGGTACGGCCGTCCCTCATAAGCCGCCCGCTCCTTTTCCTCCAGATCAAAATAATAAGGCTGCCGCCCTCTCATATCCAGGAAGAAGGCCGCCAGATCCAGATACTGTTTCTCCCCTGTGGCCTCATAGAGCCTGGCCAGGGCCATTTCCGCGATTTCATGGCCGGGATACCCCTTCAACTGATCCTCCCCGGGCCCGAACTTCCGGGCAATAAAGGCCGCGTACCGCTCCGCCGCCTTCAACAGCTTATCCTTGCCCGTGGCCTGATAATAAGCCACGGCCCCTTCCGCCAGATGGCCGAAACAGTACAGTTCATGATGATCTCTCAGATTGGTAAAGATCCTGTCCATACCGTTGATGATATAGTAAGTGTCCAGATAACCGTCCTCCGCCTGAGCCGCGCAGACCAGGTCGATGGCTTCATCGGCGGTTTTCTCCAGTTCGGGATCCGGATGATTGGCCAGGGAATAGCCCACCGCTTCGATCCATTTGGAAAAATCACTGTCTTGAAACACAAAGCCGTAAAACTGATCCGGATCCGGATGATCGGGGTCTTCCGGCAGCGCCTGAAACCCCCGGAACGTATAGGAGGGCGGGACAAAATCGGTTCCCTTTTCCTTCTTTCTCCGCATCAGCTTTCCCGCCACCTTGAAATTCCGCATACAGTAGCTGGGGGCCGCTTCGGGGATGCGGTCGTTGAGCGCCTCCCACTGATAGGGGATCACTTCCTTTCTCACCAGTTCCTGCTCCCTGCCCCAAAAGCCGTCGGTAATCTGTATCCGCCCCAGCTCCAGAGGCGCGCTGTAATGTTTCCCGTCCATCCTTTTCCTCCTTCCGCGCCGCGTCAGGCACCGCGGCCGTCCTTCTTCCATTATGTCTCAGGCGGAAACATTTTGCAAGCCATTTCCCGCTTTGCCCCCATTTCGGCCAACCGGGGAACGCCCCGGCCCCCAAACCCTCTGTTTTTTCACGACAAAACCCTCTATTTTTTCACGACGGCCTTGTCATTTCCCATATCTTGTGGTATAATGGCATTGATTTCCACGATATATGGACACCGACAACCTGTTCTCTGCGGGAAACAGACCCCGCGGGAGGCGAAAAATGAATTTGTCCGATTTGAAACGAAACGCATGCCGGCTGCGCAGCTCCAAAGGGTATATGCGCTGGTGGCATTCCTTCTGCGGAGTGCTGGAAGAAACCGGAGAAACCCGTACGTTTTTTGTTGAATTCTTTGTGATCAATCCCTCTTTGGGCGGAGATAAGCCCATTCTGGGGAGGCATCCCTATCATAGAAGACGGGGCGCCAAGCCCTCCTACGTTATGATAAAAGCCGGCGTTTTCCCCGGCCCCGAGGGACAGCCCGGCCGGCAGCTCCACGCCTTTTATCCCGTCTCCCAGTTAAGGACGGCGGCCAGTCCTCTCATTCTCCAGGCAGGGGACTGCGTTTACCGGGAGGACCGGATTACCGGCAGCGTGTATGTCACCCAGCAGGAAGCGGCGCGCCGTTTCCGCATGTCCGACGCGGGCTCCATGGAATGGGATCTGGAGGTACACAAGGCCGTCTCCTGCCATACGGGGATACTGGCAGGCCCCTTCTTTCAGGCGCTGAACGCCCTGGACAGCTATTGGCACGGAGAGGGGATCCGCAGTTTCTTCCGGGGATCCGTCACGCTGGACGGGATGACCTATCAGGTGAGAGAGGAAACCAGCTACGGTTACGCCGACAAGCATTGGGGGCGTTCCTTCAACAAGCCCTGGATGCAGTTTGCCTGCAACAGACTCACCAGCGCCCGCACCGGCCGGGAACTGCGGCATTCCGTTCTGGCGATCAATAGCTGTCCCCGGCTGTTTTGTTTTCCCCTCCGCCGCAGGCTTTTGATCCAGCTTACCTACACGGGTGAAGACTATGAATTTGGTTTTCCGGGGCAGTTCCTGACTTCCCGGTGCAAATGGGAGACAAAGGAAAACGGGAAACGTTTTATCTGGCACATTATGGCGAAAAACCGAAAGCATTTGATCAAGATTTCCTGCAGTTGCACCAGGGAACAGATGCTGAAACTTCGATATGAAAGCCCCGACGGGGCAAGATTCCGCAGCCCGCTCTGGGCTGGCGGCCTGGGAGTTGGAACCATAGAAATTTACCGGCTGGAGAACGGAGAGCGGACGCTTTTGGACAAGCTGCGGATGGACGGAGCCTTATGTGAATACAGAAAGGACAGGCGGGATTCCTAACATGTTTCCTGACATGTTTCATGACATGTTTCGTAACATGTTTTTTGACATGTTTCACGCCGGGACGGCTTTCGGGATACCCCAACAGTTCCGTCCCGGCGTTTCAGCGTTTCCCCGCTATATGCTGTAATCCAGGCTGCCCTCCCGCTGCTGGCGCTGGGCCACCAGATCCGCAACCGTCACGTTGTCAATGACCCCGTTGATGGCCTCATAGAGTTTCTTCCATACCGCCAGAGTCTCACAAGTGTCACACTGTTCGCACTCCGCGCCTTCGTCCAGGCAGGACACCGGCGCCATGGACCCTTCCGTGAGGCGCAGGATCATTCCCACGGTGTACTCCGAGGGATCCCGGGACAGGCGGTACCCTCCCTGGGCCCCCCGGACGCTCTGCACATATCCGGCTCTGTTTAACACCGATATAATCTGTTCCAGATATTTTTCGGAAATATTCTGTCTGGCTGCGATATCCTTTACCTTGATGCGGTCCCCCGTATTGTTTAACGCCAGATCCAGCATAACGCGCACCGCATATCTTCCCTTTGTGGAAATCTTCATGGCTCCTCCTTCGCCGGCACACCCGTTTCCCTTTTTCCGGCGTCTGTCAGACCACGCAGGACGCCCCTGCGCGCCCGCTTACGAAAACAGGGGGGTGGAGAGATATCTGTCCCCGGAATCCGGCAGCAAAGCGACTATGGTCTTGCCCGCGTTCTCCGGCCGCTTTGCCAGCTCCGTTGCCGCGTAGAGAGCGGCTCCCGAGGTAATCCCTACCAGAATGCCCTCCTTTCGCGCCATGAGCCGGCCGGCGGAAAAAGCCTGCTCCGTTTCCACCGGAAAGATCTCATCGTAAATCCCCGTGTTCAGGATGGACGGCACAAAGCCCGCCCCAATGCCCTGCAGCTTGTGGGGCCCCGGCTTTCCGCCGGAGAGGACGGGGGAATCCGCCGGTTCCACCGCCACCACCCGGATCTGGGGGTTCCTGGACTTTAAATAGGTTCCGACGCCGGTAACGGTGCCGCCGGTTCCCACGCCCGCCACAAACAGATCCACCTTCCCCTCCGTATCCTCCCAGATCTCCGGGCCGGTGGAAGCCGCATGGCAGGCAGGGTTTGCCGGGTTGTCAAACTGTCCCAGGATCACGGAACCGGGAATTTCCGCTTTCAGCTCCTCCGCTTTTTCAATGGCGCCCTTCATGCCCCGGGATCCCTCCGTCAGCACAAGCTCCGCCCCATATGCCTTCAGCAGATTTCTGCGTTCCACGCTCATCGTCTCCGGCAATGTCAGCACGGTCCGGTATCCTCTGGCGGCGCCCACGCTGGCCAGGCCGATTCCCGTATTGCCGGAGGTGGGCTCGATAATGGTCGCCCCGGGCTTTAACACGCCCTTTTTTTCCGCGTCCTCGATCATTGCCAGCGCAATCCGGTCCTTTACGCTTCCGGCCGGATTCAGATATTCCAGTTTCGCCAGAATCACCGCGTCCGCAACGCCCTGTTCTCTGGCAAAATTGCTCACCCTAAGAAGCGGCGTCCTCCCGATCAGTTCCGTTGCGTTTTCATAAATGTGTGCCATATGCATCCCTCTTTTCCTTTTCCTTGTCTTTGCTCCCCTGTTTGCGGGATCCGTAGGATGCGCCCTTTCTGTTTCCGGGCCGTCCCTCATTTCCCACAAACTCAATAGGAATATTATGAATTCATAATACCGTTTTCCTTTCCTTTTGTCAAGGGAAAAAATTTCCCCTTTTTTGATCTTTTTTGATCCAAATTTCCCCTCTTTTGATCAAAAAGAAAATAATTCCATCCTATCTTCATAAAGTTGACAAATTTCCTTCCACCGCCGTATACTGATAATAACCGATACAGGATTCCACAACGGAGGTTACCCATGATTTCAGAGGACACCTATCAGGTACCTGACATATATCAACGCATCAAAGCGTCATTCACTCCCGAAGCTCCCCTTGTGGCGGAGGTTCCCGGCTCCAAGAGCATTACCAGCCGCGCCCTTCTGCTGGCCACGCTCTCACAGGGCGGATCCACCCTGCGGGGGGCGCTGTTTTCCTCGGATTCCAGACATTTTCTGAAATGTGTACAGGATCTTGGATTCGAGACGAAAGTATCCGAAAAGGAGCGTACCGTGACGGTGGAGGGCCTGGGCGGCCCCTTACCCACCGCTTCCGCCAGACAGTATGTGGGAAGCGCCGGAACCGCCGCCAGATTTCTCACCGCTTACCTGGGGCTTTCCCACGGCGTCTTTTACATGGACGCCTCCGAACAGATGCGGAAACGTCCCATGGCCCCTTTGCTGGACTGCCTGAAACAGCTTGGCTGCCAGGTGTTTTATCTGCCCGCCCATGAGCAGGGGCATTTCCCCTTCTTTCTCCGGGGCCACGGGTTCAAGCAAAATCAGATCACGGTGAATATCGATCACAGCAGCCAGTTTCTGAGCGCCCTGCTGATCGTTTCCTGCCTGTGCCCGCAGGATTTTACCATCCATGTGGAGGGCACTCACGGCATGGCGTACATCGACCTGACCCTGCGCATGATGGAACAGTTCGGCGTCTGTGTCAAGAGGCCCGACCCCAACACCTTTGTCACGGAAGCCGGGCAGCATTACCGGGCGCAGGAGTACCGGATCGAGCCCGACGCATCCGCCGCCTGCTATTTTTACGCCATGTGTCCTTTGCTGAATCTTCCGGTACAGGTACGGCAGATCCATTTTGACTCCCTTCAGGGGGACGTGGCGTTTCTCCGGCTGCTGGAGCAAATGGGCTGCACCGCCCAGGATACGCCGGAAGGGATCCTGCTCCTTCCCCCCAAAGCGGGCGTCTTTCAGGGGATTACCGCGGACATGTCCGCCTGTTCCGACCAGGCGATTACGCTGGCCGCCATCGCCCCCTTCGCCCAATCTCCCACCACCATCACCGGCATCGGCCACATCCGCTTTCAGGAGAGCGACCGGCTGACGGCCATGGCCACGGAGCTGACAAAAATGGGGATCCGCTGCGAATCCAGCGAAAACAGCATCACCATATATCCCGGCGCTCCCGCCCCCTCTCTGGTGGAAACCTATGACGACCATCGGATGGCGATGGGCTTTTCCCTGACCGGTCTGCGGGCCGGCGGCATCGTGATCCGGGATCCCGGCTGCTGCCGAAAGACCTTCGAGAATTATTTTGAAGTTCTGGAACAACTGATTCAAAAAATGACAGGAGAAACCTGAACCGGTTTTCTCCTGTCTGAATTCCTTTCTGAATGCCTGTCTTCTTTCTTCATGGATCCGGCGCATTCCGCCGGATTTTTACGTTCCGCCCTGGTCCGGCAGCATCGCCTGCACCACGTCGCTGTAATAATTTTCCTCCAGAATATAGGCGCTGAACTTATACCTTTCCTTCACCTCCGCCCGGGCGTTTTCCAGATACGCATCCTTTTCTTCGTCCGGGACGATATCGTTTCCGTTTTCATCCTGCAGCCAGGTGGTGATATCCCCTTTTTCAATAAAAATGACGGAATCGGTCACGAAATCCCGGTTCATGAAGACCACCATGCCCTCCTGATCCGACAGGATGTCCCGGCCCGCATACATGCGGGAGTCATAGTCAAAGCCGAACAGGTTTAACAGGGTGGGAAGCAGATCCATGGGGCCGCAGGCTTTGTCAATATAGACCGGTTCCTCCATCCCTGCGTTCCACAGAATCAGCGTATTGCGGAACTTATCCTTCCCCGCCGTCAGATCCTTTCCGGCCAGCTCCTGATATTCCTCATCGGAGAACCCGTACGGGTAATGGTCGGCGCTTAAGCAGATCACGGTCCGTTCCAGTTGTCCGGCCGCCTCCAACTGATCCAGCAGGCTTCCCAGGGCCTTATCCAGCTCTATATTGCAGGCAATGTACGCCTTGGATCCCTCGGATTTGTCCAGCCCCTGCACCGCGTCCTTGTTCTTGGCGGACATGGCGTTCCCGGTGAAATTATAGTTCATGTGTCCGGATACCGTCATATAGTAAACATGGAACCGTTCATCGTTCACATACTCCGGCACGGTGGCCACCATCATATTATAGTCGGAAGCAGGCCACTGTCCGGCCCCTTCCATGGCAAACACTTTATCCCCCCATTCCGCTTCGCTTAGGTCTCCCAGCTTACAGGCCTTGAAATCATACCCCATGTTGGGATGGGTCAGGTACCTGTCATAATAGGAAAGGGAGTTATCGTGATAGGCATAGGAATGTACGCCTTCCTTGGCAAAAAACGCCGGGAGGACAAAGGGTTCCGCATTGGAGGAACTGTTTTGCAGACTGTGCTGGCCGTCCGGAATCAGTCCCGTCATATTGATGTATTCCCCGTCGCTGGTGCTGGTGGACCAAAGAGGCACATAATAATTTCTGCACACAAAGCCGGAATGGGAGAGCTTGTAAAGGACAGGCGTCAGTTCCTCGTCTATGGCGTAAGTGCAGAATCCCTCCGCGGTCAGGAAAATCAGATTATACCCCTCAAACATCCCGGTGTATTCATTGCTGTTTACGGGCGTCTGATTCCGGATATAATCCGCCAGCCAGGCCTGATGATCGTTGTCCGCCAGGCTGCTCAAAAGATCGTAGTCCAGCGCGTACTGATGAGGGTAGATCGATACGGTTTCCTCAGGCGGTTCCTCAGACTCCTGGGGCTGCGCAGAGGGCTCTACGGTTTCCTGTGGGGCGGGAAACTGGGTTGGCTCCACAGGCTGAGCCGCCACGGGAACATAGTCCCGGCTTTGAATGTCTTCCCGCAGATCCGCCACAAAATGCCGCAGACAGACCGCAATGTCCCCGTGAAACAATGGCGCTACCCCCATCTCCTGGGCCACCGTCAGGGGATCGTAAAATTCGTGGTATTCCTCATAATAATCCAGCTCCAGGCTCTCTCCGATCTCCAGCGCCGTCACGCTGGCAGCGGTACAGCACAGGATCAGCACAAGGGATCTCATGATCTGCAAAGAGCCGTATTTCGGCATTCTCCATCCCTGCCATCTGCAAAACAGGGGAATCCCCACCGCAGGCAGCATCAAAAGCAGAATCAGAGGGATGGCGCGAAAAACGGCTGTCAGCGCCTCCCGCCAGTAATTGGTCAGCGCGTCCCCGCCGTTGGCAACCATGATCTGCCATAAAAGGGGCTGCTTAAAAATGCGCAGATACACAAGCTGGACGCAGGTCCAGACCGTGGGAACCCACATCACCACATAGTACAGGATTTTTTTCATCCTGCCCGAGAGCAGACCGATCAACAGGGACCAGACCCCCGCCCAGGCAGCGGTGAGAAACAATCCGAATATAGGATTAAAGGCCGTCCATCCATAGCCCGCAAAGTGATATACCACCTCCAGCCAGACCGACACGCCAAACAAAGTACCCCAAAGCGCAAGCATTCCGTTCACTCCTTATCCTAGGTTCCTTCCCGTTCCTTATCCGGTTTCGATTATAGCACCCGGGTAAATACAATGCAATAAACATAAAATAATTTTGCATCATTCCTGCATCATTTCTATGACTTTTTTACAAATAGCCCTTTTCAAAGCATCCGAAATTAGGTAGAATCTTTTATAGGAATACCCACAGTACACTCCCGCCACGGGAAAACGGAGGAATCGTGTGAACCATAAGCGCGATCGCTGATTGTTTCACAAAAGGAACCTGATTCGTTTGGGAATTTGTGCCGGAGCGTCACAAATTCCTCTGAGGGCGGAGGCCATTTGAGATTGGCGTCCCCCCGTCCCGTAAACGCTCCGGAATGGAGAATGAAATGAGCAAAAAAAAAGCGGTTGTTTCCCTGGGCCATGATGCCCTGGGCTATACCACCCTCGCCCAGTGGGACGCGGTAAAAGTTACCGCCAGGGCTTTGGCGGATCTGGTGGAGGAGGATTACCAACTGACCATCACTCACAGCAACGGCCCCCAGGTCAGCATGATTCACAAAGCGATGACGGAGCTGAGGAGAGTCTATATCGATTACACGCCGGCTCCTATGTGCGTCTGCTCCGCCATGAGCCAGGGGTATGTGGGCTACGACATCCAGAACGCCCTCAGATCGGAGCTGTTAAGCAGGGGCATCTCCAAACCGGTGAGCACCATTCTGACCCAGGTTACGGTGGATCCTTATGACGAGGCGTTCTATGAACCCACCAAAATCATCGGCCGCTATATGTCCAAGGAAGACGCCGATCTGGAAATCCGGAAGGGGAATTATGTGAAGGAAGACCCCGGCAAGGGATTCCGCCGGGTGGTGGCCGCGCCCAAGCCCATCGACATTGTGGAGATCGAGGCGATCCGCACTCTCGCGGAGGCGGACCAGGTGGTAATCGCCTGCGGCGGAGGCGGCATCCCGGTGATCGAGCAGCATCATGCGCTGAAAGGGGCGTCCGCGGTCATTGAAAAAGACGCCATAGCCGGCAAGCTGGCGGCCGATCTGCACTGCGATGAGCTGATCATCCTCACGGGAGTGGACTGCGTCTATCAGGATTTCGGAACCGAATCCCAGACCCCCATCCGGGAGCTGAACGTGTCCCGGGCGAAGAAACTGATGGAGCAGGGCCAGTTTGAGTCGGGCACCATGATGCCTAAAATTGAGGCGGCTGTCTCCTATCTGCAAAAGGTGCCGGAGGGAAAGGCGCTGATTACCTCCATGGCCAGAGTCAGGGACGCGGTAAGAGGAAAGGCCGGTACGGTCATCACCGCATAAACCCGATTCCTTACGCCCCGCCCGGCAGCTTTTTCAGTCATAATCCACACTCATCAGGCACAGGCCCTGTGCGGGCGCGGTGGGTCCCGCCTTGCACCGTTCCCCACAGAGCAGCGCTTCCTGTATCCGCTCCGGTTCCATGCGGCCGCATCCCACTTCCAGCAGGGATCCCGTCATAATCCGCACCATATTCTGCAAAAAACCGGTGCCGTGATAGAAAAACCGCAGATATCCCCCTTCCCTTACAATGTCAATCCTGTCCACCTTCCGGACAGTGGACTTTTTCATCCGGGGGTTGACGCAGAAATTTCTGAAGTCATGCTCCCCCTTCAGCATTTCCGCCGCCTTCCGCATCCGCTCCAGATCCGGCTGCTCCGTCAGGCGCCAATAATATTTTCTGTCAAACACAGGCCCCACTTCCCCGTCGTAACAGGTATAGCGGTACGTCTTTCCCAGGGCGTTATAACGGGCGTGGAATCTGGGGGAAACCTCTTTGACGTCCAGCACGGCAATATCGTCGGGCAGATAGCGGTTGCAGTAATCCCTGATCCCCTCCGGTTCCAGCCCGGTGTCCAGCCGGGCGTTTGCCACCATGCCCCTGGCGTGTACCCCCGCGTCGGTCCTGCCCGCGCCGATGACCTCCGTCTCCTTTCCGCATAGAGCCGCAAGCACCGATTCCAGCTTTCCCTGAATGGTATTCCGGTTGGGCTGGCGCTGCCAGCCGAAATAACGGGTACCGTCATATTCAATGAGAAACCTGTAATTTTTCATACATCCTCCGCCTCTCCGCCGGAAAACCGGTTCCTCCCGGGAAACCCACTCCCCCTGAAAAACCGGTTCTTCCCGGGAAACCCACTCCCCCTGGAAAACCGGTTCTCCCCGGGAACCCATTCCCCCTGAAACAGCCTATTCCCCGCATCTTGCCAGCAGTTCTTCCCATCTTCTGTCCACTTCCTCCTGAAAAGCCTGAAGAAAAGGCTCCCCACCCGGCTGAAACAGATGCTGGAAACGACCCTGTTTTCTCAAAAAATCCTCCAGGGGCAGCTTGTGGCTGGGCTTGTAATTCAGGATCCATTTCCCGTCGATCACCTCAAACAGAGGCCAATAACAGGTTTCCACAGCCAGCTTGCAGATCTCCATCAGATCAGGGGCATTGTATTTCCAGCCTCTCGGGCAGGGGGCGAGCACATTCAGAAACGCCGCTCCCGGGGTATAAATCGCCCGTTCGGATTTCACATACAGATCCTTCATATTCCCGATAAAGGTGGTCTGCCCCACATAGGGGATGTTGTGGGCCGCCAGGATCCCCGCCAGATCCTTCCTGGCCTGGGGCTTTCCCTGAGAGACTGTGCCGCTTGGCGTGGTGGTGGTATCCGCATACATGGGCGTGGCGGAGGATCTCTGGGTGCCGGTGTTCATATAGGCCCCGTTGTCATAGCAGACATATACCATGTCATGCCCCCGCTCCATGGCCCCCGAGAGGGACTGAAGGCCGATGTCGTAGGTTCCTCCGTCCCCTCCGAAGGTAATAAACTTATATTCGGAAGAAATTTTCCCCTTTTTCTTTAAGACCCTGTACGCAGTCTCCACGCCGGACAGCGTGGCTCCCGCGTTTTCAAAAGCGCTGTGGATATAACTGTCCTCGTAGGCGGTGTACGGATACATATAGGTGGACACCTCCAGACAGCCTGTGGCGTTTCCCACCACCGCCTTATCCCCCGGGTGCAGCGCCTTTAATACATTTCTCACGGCGATGCTCCCGCCGCAGCCGGCGCACATCCTATGGCCCGGCGCCAAACGCTCCTGCCTCGCCTGTATTTCCCTGAACTGAAACGCTTTCTGCTCCATCTGTTACTGAACCTGCCTTTCTCCGCAATCCGGCTGCCCCATTGGCAAAACGTCTCTCCCGGATCTGTCCCGTTATCTGTTCAACAAGTCTTCCGTGCCGTCCCGCAGTCCCAGATAAGGGTATTCCGGATAACTGACCTCCCCGGCCGCAAGTTTCTCCAGTTCTTCAAAAATGCCCCGGATCTCCTCCACCCGCACATCTCTGCCGGACAATCCGTACATGATATTCACGGTTTCCGCGGACGCCTTTGCCCTGTACAGCGCCGCCGTCACCTCCGCCCCAAGGGGGCCCCCCTGAGAGCTGTAACTTTCGCTTCGGTCCATGATGGCGATAGCCTTGCAATGCCTCAGGGCCGCGCCGATCTCCCGGCCGGGGAAGGGGCGGAAGACTCTGAGTTTTAACAGTCCCACCTTTCTGCCCTGCTCCCGCATGGCGTCCACCGCGTCCTTCACGGTCCCGCAGACGGAGCCCATAGCCACCACCGCGTACTCCGCGTCCTCCAGACGGTATTCCTCGAACAGTCCGTAATGTCTGCCGGTGATCTTTTCAAATCCGTCCGCCACGTCCAAAATCACCTGTTTGGCCCGTTTCATGGCCTCCGCCTGGGCCTTTTTCGCCTCCATACAGTAAGGGGACAGGGCGTAAGGCCCCACCGCCATTGCTTCATCCTCCCGGAGCAGATAGTGCTCCGGCTGATACTCTCCCACAAAATCCCGGATCGCCTGATCCTCCCAAAGCGTGATATTCTGCACCGCGTGGCTGGTGATAAAGCCGTCCTGGCAGATCATCACCGGCAGACGCACATCCTTGTGCTCCGCGATCCTGTGCGCCTGGAGGAAGTTGTCATAGACCTCCTGATTGTTTTCCGCGTAGATCTGAATCCAGCCGGAGTCCCGGGCCCCCATGCTGTCGGAATGCTCCGCATTGATATTCAGCGGCCCCGTCAACCCCCTGTTGACTAAGGCCATCACAATCGGCAGTCTGCTGGAGGCGGCCACATAAAGCACCTCCCACATCAGCGCCATGCCGCAGGAAGACGTGGCGGTCACCGCCCTCGCCCCCGCGGCGGACGCTCCCATGGCCGCGCTCATGGCGCTGTGTTCGCTCTCCACGGGAATAAACTCCGTATCGATCTCCCCGTTGGCGATCATGGATGCCACAAACTGCGGGATTTCCGTTGAGGGGGTGATGGGGAAAGCCGGCATCACGTCGGGATTGATCTGTTTGATGGCATGGGCTACCGCCTCATTGCCTGACATTCTGGTTTTGATAGGCATAACGATAACTGCTCCTTTCCAAACCCGGTTTCATTCCCCGGGGCTCTCCATTTCTATGGCTCCAAAGGGACAGACCTTGGCGCAGATGCCGCATCCCTTGCAGTGATCATAGTCAAATTCCTGTCTTTTGTCCTCTTTGACCAAAATACAGCTATCGGGACAATAGGGAACGCAGAGCAGGCAGTTCCTGCACTTTTCCCGGTTCCACACCGGCGTTTCCGTGCGCCATTCCCCCGTTTGAAACAGCTTGGAGGTGGCGGGCTCATAGATCTGCAATCCCTCCGTCAGATCCTGCCATTTTGTATTTTCGTTGATTTGCTCAGCCTTTAAACACATTCCGTTACCTCCTCCAACGCGACTCTCAGGGCTTTCAGATTGCCCTCCAGCACCTCCGGTTTCCTGGCGAATTTATGCTGTAAGGAAGTCTCCATTTCCCGCAGAAAGACCGGAATGTCCATGACGCCGGAAATTTTTACCATCGCCGCCAGCATGGGGGTGTTGGGGAAATATTTTCCCAGGGTGGCCGCACAGACCTTCCGGGCATCCAAAAGCCAGACTTTTCCCGCATATCCCTTCAACAAGGGCAGAATTTCCTCCCCGGATTTCACCGTGTTGATCAGGATTCCCCCGTCCTCCTTCAGACCGGCGGTCACGTCCACCGTGTGCAGCAGGGTGTCGTCCACCACCGCCACAAAATCCGGCTCGTAAATATTGGAGTGCACCCTGATCTCCCGGTCGCTGATACGGTCATATGCCGTAATGGGGGCTCCCATTCTCTCCGGCCCGTATTCCGGGAATCCCTGTACCTGTTTTCCCGCCTGAAACGCTACATCCGCCAGCAGCAGAGCCGCCGTCTTTGCTCCCTGTCCGCCTCTGCCGTGCCAGCGGATCTCTGTCAAATGCCTCATTTTTTACCTCATTTCCGCGCTGATTTTTGCGCATAACGAGTTTGTGTCAAGCAGCGCGCGGACACAAATCTCGCGATTGAAAATTTTAATTTTCAATCTTCATCCTTTCCGACGTTTCCCCGAAGGTATTTCCCCCCGCCGTCCGTCCATGAAAAAAACAGCCGCCCGGTTCTTCGCACAGGCTGGCTGTCCTATTTTGTCCGGGAAAACTCCCGTCGTCAAGGGGGAAAATCTCTTTTGCAGTCCCTTTTTTCAACATACCGGCATATGCGTCCTCTGTCACGGGAGGAACCCGTCGGCATCTACTTGCTTGCGCTTTGGTGCCGCTGCTCGGGAGGGATCTTCCTTTTACTCTACTCATACCGTTTCTCAGCTTACACGGCTCTCTGTGACTTTCCGGGTAAAAGTACTGTCTCCGTCATCGTCTTTTTCTCACGCTTTATTATAGTGGCGCGTTGAAGTGTTGTCAACCACATTTTCCGTTTTCTTCCGTGCCGCCCCCGGAGCCAGTGTTTGTCTCCCGTTCCGGGCAGGGCTGTTGTCTGCCGAGACGGCGGTACAACACAAAATACATGGTCAGAAAACAGGCCAGGCCTCCCACCCCGTTGGAGATCGGCTCCGCCAGGAACACGCCGTCCACGCCCAGGCCCAGGCGGGGCAAAAGCACCGTAAGAGGCGCCACAATCACCGCCTTGCGCAAAAGGGAGAAAAAGATGGCGTACCGGGAATATCCCAGCGCCGTAAAGCAGGACTGCCCGGTGAACTGAAAGGCCATAAAAAAGAACCCGAAAAAATAAAGCTTTAATGCGCTCTCCCCGGCGGCCGCCATAGCGGCGTCCTCCACGAAAATGGACAGCAGCAGATGGGGCTCCTTCAGCACAAAAAGCCACGCGGCCGTGGTGTAGAAAATTCCCAGCGCCGCCGTGAAACAAATTCCCTGTCTGACCCTGTCATACCTTTTTGCGCCGTAATTAAAGCCCAGCACCGGCTGGGAACCGCTGGTCAGTCCCTGCACCGGCAGGGACAGGATTTCCCGCACCGAATTGACCACCGTCATAACCCCCACATACAGATCCCCGCCGAAGACCTTCAGAGTGGCGTTACAGACCACCTGAACCAGACAGTTGGTTCCCTGCATAATAAAGCCCGACATGCCGAGAGCGGCAATTTCCCTGGCCAGACCCCAGTCCACCTTCAGGTGTTTCCGTTTCAGAGTCTGCACCGCCCTTTTCCCCGTCAAAAACTTCAGCACCCAGGCGCAGGAAACCCCCTGGCTCAGCACGGTGGCCAGGGCCGCCCCGCTCACCCCCATCCGGAACCCGAAAATAAAAATCGGATCCAGAATCAAATTCAGCACCGCGCCGATCAGGGTGGTGGCCATCCCCATGCCGGGGAACCCCTGGGCGTTGATAAAGCCGTTCATCCCGGTTGTAATCATGGAAAAAGCCGTGCCGAACAGGTAAATCTTCAGATAAGCGTCCGCGTATCCATAGGAGGCATCGCTGGCTCCAAAGAGATACAGCACCGGGCGCCGGAACAGGAAACAGACAAAAAACATCACCAGGGAGGTGCCAAACAGCAGGGAAAACGTATTGCCCAGAATCTTTTCCGCCCGTTCTTCCTCCTTCGCTCCCCTGGCAATGGAAAACAGCGGGGTTCCCCCCGTCCCGAACAGACAGGTAAACGCCGCGATCAGCGTGGTCAGGGGAAAGACCAGGCCGATCCCCGTAAGCGCCAGGCTGTCGGTTCCGGGCAGATGCCCGATGTATACCCTGTCCACCACATTGTATAATAACTGCACCAGTTGCGCCAGCATCAGGGGCAGCGCCTGGCCGATAATCCTCCGCCATACTTTGCCCTGTGAAAAATCATTTGTCAAGTTCCCGCCTCCCGGCCTCTTTTTCTGTGAGGAAACAATGGGTTTGTTTCCGTCAATGCCCTTTTCCCGCCATACAGCGCTGACAGAGTTCATTATAGCGCAGAAATTCTTTGGGTACCATAAATTTTTAAAAAATTATAATTTTTGCAATTTCCAGCAAAATTCGAGCAAAAAGGGCATCCGTATATCCATTGCATATTTAACATTGAAATACTATCTTTAAAATCTGACATATTTGTTATATACTTGTGCTAACGGGATTTATTTATGAAAGGGGTAGCTTATGCGCAACAATAACAATGAAGATTTTGATAACCTTGGGGCTCAGATCAAAGAGCTCCGCATCCAGATGAAATTGACGCAGGCGGAGGTAGCTCAGGCTCTGAACGTAACCCCCGGTTACATAAGCAATGTGGAAAACAACCGCACGGCTATGTCTCTTCGCATCCTGATGTATTATGCGAAGTTAATGAATATTTCTCTGGATTCCCTGATCGGCCGCGTGGAGCCGGAATACAGAAAAACCGCTCTGGACAACGAGCTGCTGGATCTGATCTCCAAAATGGACGACAAGGATAAAACCAAACTGGTTAAGACGTTGAAAATCTGGAAGGCATAAAGAAAATCCGGAAAGCATAAAAAATGGAAACAGGCATAAAAACAGGGCGGGCATCCCTACCGTCCTGTTTTTCGTGTCTCTATCGCCCTGCTTTCCGGGGCTTTTTCCGTTTCCCTTATCGGATCAGGGCATCCTCCAGCCCGTATTGAGCCGCCACATCCCCCAGAGTCCCGTTTTGCATACTCTCCTTCAGAAAGGCGTTCAAAAGCTCTGTCAGGTCGGAGCCCTTTCGCAGCCCCACGCATAATTTCTCCTGGTTCAGCAAAATGTGAAAACCCAGCCCGTCAAGTCCGTTCCCGCTTTTGGTGCAATATCCGGCCATGGTCAGATCGGCCACGGCGGCGTCCGCCTTTTTGTCAAGCAGGCTTTGCAGCGCCTCCTTCTGGGTATGGTACTCCGTATACCGGTAATTGAGATCCCTAAGCAGCTCCTCCCCCGCCGACCCGGCTTCCACCGCAAACAGCAGGTGCTGGCATTCCTCCGCCGTTTGATACTGCTCCAGATTTTCTTTCCGCAGCACCATCACCTGGGCGTTGGTCAGATAGGCGTCCGAACAGTCGATCTCCTCCTGCAGTGGCCCGGTTAAGGTCATGCCGTTCCAGATACAGTCGATTTCACCCTCCTGTAACAGCTCCGCCTTTTTATCCCAGTCGATTTCTTCAAATACAGCCGTTACGCCGATGCTCTGTGCAAAGCTTTCGGCCATCTGCGCGTCGAATCCCGTCCACGCGCCATCCTCCCGGTAATCCATGGGAGCGAAATCCGTAACGCCCACGACTAACGTCCCCTTCCCCTGCACATAGGCAAGGTCGGAGCGTCCCTCCAAAAACGCCCCCCCGCTTTCCTGGGGGCCGCACCCGGACAGCATCCCGGCCGCCAGCAGGGCGGAGATTGTCACGATTCCCTTTTTCATCCCTTTTTCATCCCTTTTTCATCCCTTTTTCATCCCTTTTTCGTTTTTCTCCCCCGAAGTTATGTTTCCAAAAACAGCAGTCCAAAGGTCCCGGGCCCGCAGTTTGTGGAGATAGCCGGCGACGCTTTCTGATACAGGACCGTCTCAAAGGGCACCAGCTCCCGAACCTGTGCGGCGATCTCGTCCAGCTCCCCGGGGACAAGTCCCGCGTATGTGATGAACAGCATCCGTTTGTCAATCCTGTTTGGCCTTTTCAGCTCCGAACGGATATATTTTTTCCAGACGTTTTTCCGCATCCCAATGTGAATCGCCCCCACCGTCATATTGCTTTTCCGCAGAACCAGCACCGGATGCAGCATACAGGCCTCGCACATCCTGCTGATCTTCGCCGAGATTCTCCCCGATCTGGCCAGGTATTCCGTACTGTCAACCACAAAGCTGGTTTTGGCGCGCCTTTTCATGCTTTCGATCTCCGCCAGCACCCCTTCCGTGGTCATGCCCTCCGCCGCCGCCTTCGCCGCGTACAGCACAATCAGCCCCATGCCGCTGGAGAGGTGTCCGGAATTGACCACCGTCACGTTGTCGAAGGAACCCGACGCCTCCAGAGCGTTGCGATATCCGCTGCTGGTGCCTTTCGCCATGGCAATATGAATGATATGCTGGGCTTTAGTGAGCTGTTCCGCAAAAAACGCCTCGTAATCCGCCACCTTCGGCGCCTCCGAATGGGCCCGCTTGGATCTCCCCACCAGATATTCCATGACGCCATCGCTTTCGATCTCCTCGCCGTCCCTGAACTCGCCTCCCTCCGTCACCACCCGGTAGGGCTGCACCGCAATCTGGTATTTCGCCACAATCTGCTCTGGAAGATCGCTGACGCTGTCCGTGGTAATCATCAGGATCTGTTTTTTATCATGCCCCAGAACCGGGCCTACCACCACATCGTTATTGCCCGACATGTTTGTCATTTTTACCAGCTCCCGGGGCAGATGGCGCAGCAGCTCCGTCTCCAGTTGGCTGCCGCTGACGGGCTTCAGCAGATAGCCGTCGAAACCTTCTCTCTTGTACAGGGCCTGATTCTGCCCTCCGGCGTTGGCCGTGAGAATCACCACCGGCGTCTCGCCGTTAAGGCCGCCCGACTGGCTGCGAAGCAGATGCAGGCACTCGATGCCGTCCATCACCGGCATCAAATGATCCATGAAAATCACATCGTACCGGGTCTGAAGGGCCATTTTCAGGCACTCCTGCCCGCTGGAGGCCGTATCCACGCCCACCTTCGTATCCTGTAACAGTTTTTCCGCCACCATCAGGTTGGCGTCATTGTCGTCCACAATCAGCACCCGGGCTCTGGGCGCTTCAAAAATGGACCGGTAATGCTCCCGTCTGCGCATGGTGTGACGAGTCTCCAGATCCAGCTCCCCAATTTGATTTTCGCCTATCTGTTTCTGCGGCAGGGTCACCAGGAAGGTGGAGCCTTTGGTGTATACGCTGTTCACCTCGATATCGCCGTCCATCAGCGTCACCAACTGCTTGACGATGGAAAGCCCCAGCCCGGTGCCCTCGATATACCGGTTCTGCTCCTCGTCCACACGCTTGAACGCGCTGAACAGATAGGGAATGCTCTCCTTCCGGATCCCCATGCCGGTATCCGATACGGAATAGGTGACGTACACGGTGTCGTTTTCTTTTTTCCGGCACTGAATGGAGAGCGTGACGGAGCCCTCCGGCGTATACTTGACGGCGTTGTTTAACAAATTGATTAAAATCTGCTTGATCCGCACTTCATCTCCGTAAAGCTGCGCCGGTATGCTCTGTTCCACATTGATGTGAAAGGCAAGCCCCTTTTCCCTGGCCCGCACCCAGATCATATTCACAAGATCGGACAGCATGGCGCCCACATCATAAACCACGGGAACGATATCCATTTTGCCGGATCTGATTTTGGACATATCCAGAATATCGTTGATCAGCGACAGAAGCATTCTGCTGGCGTTCTGGATGTTATAAGCGTCCTCCGCCACCTCGTCCGACACTTCTTCCCGCAGGATCATCTCGTTTAAGCCGATGATGGTGTTGATGGGAGTCCTGATTTCATGGCTCATGCTGGAAAAGAAACGGTTCTGCGCCTGATTCAGTTCCTCGATTTCCTTCTTCTGCTGTTTTGCCACATTGTTTTCCGCACGGTACACCGCATTCTGAAACTGCAGCATCACGCAGATCACCACGGATACGATGGTCAGCGTGGCAATGGAGTCGATGTAGGCCATATCCAGAGTATGCTGCACCACCTGGGACGGATGAAAATAAGCGATATCATAACAGACCAGAAAGGTCAGATAGCCTCCCGCCAGCAGGAAATATTTGTACCGTCCCTCCACCACGATGGTGGCCAGGACGAACCCCAGGATAAACCAGATGGGGGCGCCTCCGTATATGCCGCCCGCCGTCAGGAAATTCATCGGCAAAACCACAAACAGCACCAGCGCCGACAGCACCACGGCCCCCGTTTCCACCTTACCCGTGCGCAGGGTGAACACTACCAGCAGGATCACCAAAACCACCACAACCAGAACCGCAAGCAGATTCCAGATGCTTTCGTGGTTCAGGATCCCTACAATCAGGCCCAGAATCAGGCCGACAATCCCTATGGTGGTAATCAGGCGGAACAGCCGCTCCTGCAGCGAATGATCTTGATTGCCAAATATCATGCGAATCTTGTTTTTCAGGTTCATTGCGTATCACCGCCTTCCACTTGCCCGATCAAAGCCGTGACCTTATCGGCCGCTTTTTCAAACTCAAAATCCGTCACATCCCGGCCCACGTCCCCGATCATGTCCTTGACCGGCGTGTCTCCATAAATCATGCCGCAGAGTTTTTGAAGCAGCTTCTGCGCCCCGTCCGCCTCATAGGTATCCAGAAACCCTTTCAGCTCCTTCAGGCAGGACGCCAGTTCCTTTCCGTCCGTCTTCGCCAAGTCCTCCCCGCCGCCGGCCGGAACAGGCCCGCCGTCCGGGGCTTTCTGCTCTCCGCCTACCGCCTCCCGGATCCGCCGTACCGTTTCCCGATACTCCTCCAGGAATTCCCTGTGGTGGGTTTTGATATAGGGAGCGTCGCTGTCCTTTGCCGCATCCTCCATCTCCTTCGCCGTCTGGGAGAGCTGATCCGCTCCGATCATCCTGGAGGTGCTTTTCAGCGAATGGGCCTGGATCCGGTAATTGCCGTAATCCTTTTCCTCATACAGCCTTTGCAGATCCTCCTCCTTAAGCGGCGCGTCCTCCGCAAACTTTGTCAATAGCTGCAAGTAAAACGCTTTGTCGTTCCGGCAGTAGTTGAGCCCGGAAACGGTGTTGACGCCGGCCTTTTGCAGAAGGGCGATTTCATCGGTTTCCGCCGCCGCGCCCTCCGGCTCCGCCTGGGTCTGTGTGCCCCCCGGCTCCGTCTGGTTCTTCGTACCTCCCGGCTCCGTCTGGTTCTCCGTCCCCATCGGCTCCGTTTTGCCCGGATCCGTCTCCCGGACGGGGACGACGGTTTCCTCCGTATACCGGATCCGCGTCTTTGGCAGCAGCTTTTTCAGGACGCGCTCCAGCTCCACCGTTTCTATGGGTTTGGCCAGGAAATCGTCAAAGCCCTCTCTTAAAAACATCTCCCGGGCGCCGCTAACCGCGTTGGCGGTAAAGGCAACCGCGGTGAACAGATCTGCCTCCCCGCCGATTCTGCGCAGTTGTTTCAGCGTCTCCACCCCGTCCATCTCCGGCATCATATGGTCGATAAACAGCAGATCGAATTCCTCCGTCTGACAGATTTCCAGCGCCTCACGGCCGCTGGACACGGTTACCACGCTCATCTGATAATCTTTCAAAATGCCTTCCGCGACCAGCCGGTTCATCGGCTCATCGTCCACCACCAGCACCCTGACGCCGGGGCAAATCATTCTTTTGTTCTGGAACCCGTTCCCATCGTCTTCCGCGGAAGAATTTAACACATTGACCAGCGGGAAACAGTAAAAGGGCTTGGGGAGAATCTTGACCCTGCTGCCTTCCTTCACCCACAGGGCCTGATCCGCCACAACGGTCACCACGATTTCCCGGTCAAGATTTTCAAAGTATTCGGGATCCTTTTCATATTCTTCTCTGGCAAGGAACAGATGGGTCAGACGGTACATGGAAACCAGATTGTCCAGCTCGTCCTGCCGGAACACCCGATGCGCCGTAACGTCCAGCCCTCTGGCTATGTGGGTGATCATGTCGTCATAGAACCTGCGCACCTCCGGGACCTTGTATTTCTCAGGCATCAGGTAGCAGGCAAGGCACAGACCCGCGGGATTTTTTACGGACATTCCCGGCGAATCGTCCACCACCTTCTGAGGGATGCTGACCGTAACCGTCGTCCCCTTCCCCGGCTGGCTTTCTATATGCACAAAGCCGTCCATGACGGCCACCAGGCCGTACACGATGGGAAGTCCCAGGCCCAGGCCGCCCGCCCGGCGGTCGCGCCCTCTGCTGGACTGGTAAAATTTCTCCGTAATTCTGGACAGACTCTCCGCGCTCATGCCGATGCCGGTGTCCGTCACCTGTATGCACAGATTGATCCCGTAAGGCTTGGGAAGGGCGTAGATTCTCACATAAACCCCGCCTTCCTCCGTAAACTTCACGGCGTTGTTCACCAGGTGTTTGAGGATCTTTTTGATCTTTTTCCCGTCCCCGGACAGCATGGCGGGAATTTTTGCCTCCACATCGAAGATCAATTCCACACCCTTCTTTTCTTCAATGGCATACTGCTCGGTGATCATATCGTTGATCAGGGAGGAAAGCATATAGGAGTCTTCGCTCAGCACAATCCTGCCCGCGTCGATCTCCGTATAGTCCAGAATGTCCTCAATCTGCCCGAACAGCCTGTAACCCGCCTTCTGCACGGACAACAGATTTTCCCTCCTGACGCTGTCGGTTTCACTTTTCAGCATCACGGAGGTAAGGCCCGTCACCGCATTCACAGGCGTGCGCAGTTCATGGGACACATTGGTGAGGAAATCTTCCGTGCGGCGGCTGGATTCCTCCAGTTCCAGGATCCGGGCCTTTGTATCCTTCATCTCGCTGTTTCGCCTGTCGGCCATGATTTTGGTCATATAGGCGGCCACGCACACAAGCGCCCCATGCAGCAGCAGCCTGGAAACGGAAAGGGGCGTGACCACAAAGGCGTCTCTGTACTGAAACAAAAGGCCGTAGAGAAGAACCGCGAAGTACACCACCGGGCAAAACCGTATCATATCGTGGGCGTCCGCGGCAAAATAAACCAAAATCAATACAATCATCACCGGCGCCAGATCGTACAGGCTTGTCTCATGCCTGCCGTAAAAAACGAATCCCATCATGGCAAAGGCAAAATACAGCCACCTCTCTACGGAGTCCGGCGCCTTATCCGTAATATGCAGGGCCCAGCATACAATCAGTCCCACCAGCAGTTCCAGAATCACTCTGATGTCCCATCTCAGCAGGATCCCCTCCAGCAGCAGGGCCACTGTAAAAAGGGTATAGCTGAGCAGAATAATCAGATGGGACACCCGTTTGTTTTCTTTTTCGTACATATTTCCCCCTATTTCTCCCTCATTTGGTAATCCTTGTCCTCGTCGATCATGTACAGCATGATGTCCGCAAAGACCGGATCAAACTGAGTTCCCTTCCCCTCCTCCATCTCCGCGCGAACCTGCGCCTGCGGCAGCACATCCCGGTAGCTCCTTCTGGAGCTCATGGCGTCGTAAGCGTCGGCCACGGCAATCATACGGGCCTCCACGGGGATGTCGCTGCCTGCCAGCCCGTCCGGATAGCCCCTGCCGTCATATCGCTCATGATGATATCTGGCCCCCGTCAGCAATTTGGGAAAGTCGGGAATTCTTTTCAGAATTTTTTCCCCCAGGATGGGATGGGATTTGATGATTTCATATACCCTGGGCGATATCAGGGTGTTGTGCGTCTCCGCCGACGCCCATGTGGCCGAAGTCCTGCTGCACTATGACGTGTACACCCATTATCCCAGCGGCAATACGGATATGCACGACCAGCGGCTGCACTATACCTGGCGTATCCCCAGAAGAAAAACCGCCCAGGGGTCGCAGGCCCGGCCGGAGATCGTCTGTCTCCACATCAGCAACGCCTGGGAATACGATCAGCGGGACACGATTTATCCCGTCCACTATGAAACCGTATCCAGACCGTATCCCTCTCCCGCGTCCCCGGAACAGGCTGTCACCGTTCAGGCGGTGGACCGGTGCGTCCATCGGATCGCCTCCTCCCACATTTTATATTTCTCCACCATCAAGCGCTCCTCCAAACTGCAGATCCACACACAAGACGGCGTTGTCACCATCCGGGACACCCTGACGCGGATCCAGGACCGATATCCGGGACTGTTTCTGCGGATACATTCCGGATATCTGGTCAACCCCGCCCATGTGATCCATATCCGGCGCTTTGCGCTGACCCTGTCCGACGGGACCGAGCTGCCCCTTCCGGAGAAGAAGTACACCGGGATCAAAAAGATGCTTCTGGGGAAAAGTGCGGAACAGTAGCGTCTGTCCCGGCGCTCTCGGGGATGACAGGCACAGGGCCACAGGCTTTGCATAAAATAAGGAACGAGAAAACCCGTTTACAGGGGCCAGACATGACAAATCAATATCGGTTCAACGACTGTACCAAAGATTATTTGACGCGGTTTTATGAAATTCTGGACAACATGATCCGGAATATGGAATGCGTGAAAACGGACGACAGTATCTCCCGCAATTTTATTCTTCAGATGATCCCTCACCATCAGGCCGCCATCGAAATGTGCCGGAACGTCCTGCCGTACACGGATAACCAGACGCTGCGCCGGATCGCCGCGGATATCATATCCGCCCAGACCCGCAGCATTCAGAATATGCAGAGCGTGTTCGGCCAGTGCTCCCGCGACACCAATAGCTGCCAGGATCTGAACCTGTACAACAGGCGGTACCAGCAGGTAACCCGGGTGATGTTCCACGGCATGGAAACCGCCTGTGCGGATAACCAAATCGGCGCCAATTTCATCCGGGAAATGATCCCCCACCATGAAGGAGCCATCGGCATGTGCGAAAACGCCCTGAGATACTGTATCTGCCCCGGCCTTGCCCCCATTCTGGAGGCGATTATTTCCTCCCAGACCAAGGGGATCGAGGAAATGCGCCAGTTGCTGCGCTGTCTGCAAGAGTAAGGCAGGGCCCTTCCTCCAAAAGACGTAGCAAGCAGGGCAGAGCCCTTCTTCCAAATGGCGCGGCAAGCAGGGCAGGGCCCTTCTTCCCAATGGCGCGGCATATGTGTCCCATAAACAGGTCTTAAAATGAAGCATCGCTCTCCGCCGTCCAGGTAATGCCCTCGCCTGTGTTGGGTTTCACCGCCGCGTAGGTGGCATCCAGCACAAATACCGCCATCAGCCCCAGCATCAGCCCCATCCTCCAGGCCACCGGGATTTTTTGATACCATTTTTCGTACATCGGAAGGAAAAAACAGATCAGCAGCACCCCGCTCAGGCCAAAGAGCAAAGCGCCCGCCAGACAGATCCTGCCGTGCAGATTCATAAAATGCCCGCTGTAATCCCACCACCGGATGCCCCAGAGCATCTCCAGGAAAAAGCCGGTAGCGTATTCCAGCGCCGAGCAGATTCCCATGGACAAAAGCATCACCACGGCAGGTTTCTTTTGGAGACGCCGGAGCAAAAAGCACAAAAGGAGCCCTCCCGCCCCGTACACCGGCAGATACGGCCCCCTGTATACCCCTCTGTTGATAAACGCGTGATCCATCGCCAGAAACAAGAGCACTTCCCAGAGCCATCCCACAAAAGCCAGCAGGAAAAACAACAGCACATAATAATCAAAGGAATGAGGATTGGCATGTTCTTTCATAAGCTTTCAGGATACCCATTTTTTTCAAAATAATTCCCCTGGGGCTCATTGGCAGAAATCCGTTTCTATGATATGATGATTTCAACATCTGATCACGGAAACGGAGGACCGCATATGGCTCGGAAAACAAAGATTACCGTACATCCCCTGTTTACAGTGGGCGAAATATCTCCCAGGCTGTTCAGCGCTTTTCTGGAACCCATCGGCGCCATGGTAAACGGCTCCATGTACAACCCCAAGCATCCCTCGGCGGATGAACAGGGGTTCCGCCAGGACTGGATGCAGGGACTGAAGGAGGCGGGGCTCATCGCCGTCCGTCTTCCGGGAGGCAACTATGTTTCCTGCTGGAACTGGAAGGATTCCATCGGCCCCAGGGAAGGCAGAAAAGCGCATTTGGATATGGCGTGGCATCAGTATATCACCAACGAGGTGGGACATGACGAATACCTTCAGTGGGCGGAAAAAATCGGGGCGGAGCCTTTGTACACCGTCAATCTGGGCACCGGCGGCCTTCAGGATGCCATCGATCTGGTGGAATACACCAACCACGAAGGCGGCACCTGGTGGTCGGACCTGCGCCGAAAAAACGGCCATGAGAAACCGTACAGGGTCAAAACCTGGTACCTGGGGAACGAGATGGACGGGCCCTGGCAGCTTGGCTCCTGGGAGAAGGATCCAAAAGGCTACGGCGTCCTGTGCAACGAAACCTCCAAGGCGATGAAATGGGTGGATGAAACCATCGAAACCGCCGTCTGCGGTTCCTCCGCCCCGTTTATGGCGCATTATCCTCAGTGGGAGGAGGAGGTTTTCTCCCAGTGCTATGAAACCGTGGACTATCTCTCCCTGCACCACTACCACATCGCCCCGCCCGGTGATTTTAAAGCTCTCCTGGGGGGCTCCGTGTTCTACGAAGATTTCATTCGGACGGAAATCGCCATGTGCGATCTGGTTCAGACCAAAATGCGCTCCCCCAAAAAGATGATGATTTCCTTCGACGAATACGGCACCATGGCCATTCCCAACGCCCGGCTGCACCCCGGCTACGGCCCCCACAATATGGCGGCAACCCACTACCGTTTCGACCCTGAGCGCAAATATGTGCGGCACGATCCCGACCGCATGGAGGAACGGGTCTTCCCCGGCGGCGACATGCTCCACGCCCTCACATTGGCCTCCACGCAGCTTGCTTTCCTGCACCACGCGGACCGGGTCAAAATCGGCTGTATGACCAGCGGGTTGAACGCCCTCTGTTCCTCCAACCATGATCATGTTTGGAAATCCGCATCCCATTATGTGCTGACCCAACTGATGCAGTACGCAAAGGGAATGTCCCTGGAAACCGCGGTGGAGGGAGAAACCTTCGACATTCCGGGTTACGCCATCAACGATACCTCCGAATATCCGGACAAGGAAGGGGTAAACTGGGTGGATGCGGCCTGCGCCTGGGAGCGGAAAGAGGGCGCTCTCCATCTCTTTGTCCTGAATAAAAATCCCCAGGAGGACTATCCTCTGGAAATCAATGTGTCCGCTTTTCGGGACTGTACCTTCCTGAAACACCTGGCGTTATACAGCGAGGATTTCGACGCCCGAAACAGCTATGAAACGCCCGACCGGATCCAGCCCCGCCAGGAGACCTCCGCGGTTTTCCGGGACGGCTATCTGACCGCAAGGCTCAAACCCCTTTCCTGGAATGTGTTTTGTTTCCGCGCCGATGCCGATCCGGCGCATTCTTAACCAACCGGTTCCCCTGTCGGAAACCGCCCCAGAAGGGAAAACGCCCTGTGCCTCATTGACATTGCGCCATAAATTCGATACAATACAAAAAAAGTTTCAAAAAGGAGGATGCTATGAACCGATTAAAAGACAAAGTGGCCGTAATCACCGGAGGAAATTCCGGAGTGGGAGCGGCAACCGCAAAACTGTTTGCCGCGGAGGGCGCGACCGTGATCATCACCGCCCGCAGAGAGGCGGCTCTGGAGCAGATCGCCAACGAGATCCGACAGGCGGGAGGATCCGTGCTGGCCGTCTCCACCGACATTTCCAAACCGGAGGATCCGGAACGGCTGATGCAGACAGTCATGGATCAATTCGGCAGGATCGATATTCTGGTCAACAATGCGGGAATTCTGGAAGAAGGCCTGAAGCCCATCGACCGCTACACGGACGAGGATCTGGACAGAATCGTAGAAACCAACCAAAAGGGAACCATGCGCTGCATGCGCGCAGCCAGCAAACGGATGGCCGCAGGAGCCAGCATTGTGAACGTTGCTTCCGTAGCGGGTTATGAGGGCTGCGGCGGCGCGGCATATGTATCCTCCAAGGCCGCCATTATCGGCGTGACCAAGCATACCGCGCTGCGCTTTCAGGCGCAGGGCATCCGCTGTAATGCGGTCTGCCCCGGCACCATCGTGACCCCGATGACCTCCTCCATGAAGGCGGATCAACTGGATCAGGATATGTTCGGCGCTATGTCCACCCATTCCAATCTGCGCACACAGCCCTGCAAGGCCGAGGATGTGGCAAATATCCTTCTGTTCCTTGCCAGCGACGAGTCCCGCGCCATGACCGGACAGATCATGGTGACCGACTTCGGCGCAAGCCTGTAAGCAAGCAAATGCCCTGTCAGCCAGTCCCGGCCGGCAGGGCGTCTTTTTTGATGTTCCGGCCAGGGAACATGCCGGAACCCGCAAGGGGCGGCTCCCTTCCCGTCCTTTCCACTTACCGGATCATTTTCCCAAGCTGCGCCTCGGACGCATCCGGCAGGATTTTCCGGAATTGGCGCAGCAGTTTCTCACAGGATTCCTCCGGCGTACGCCGGTAAACCTGATCCGTGAATGTCTTCCCCCAAAATTTTTCCGGGGTGGAGTATTCCGCAATCCCCCAGCCGTACCTGTTCCCCTGTTGATCGGAAGCGTACCGGAAATCGCTGATTACCACATAACACTGTCTCTGCAGCCGTGTGATCCCGCCGTCAAACCCCTTTCGCCCGTTTTTGCCGTAATGGCCCGCCCGCTTGAGCGTTTTGGACAGGACAGGGGCGTCCGCGTCCAGCAGTTCATACAATTCCTTATCGGAAAACAGCGCAAGGCCGTCTTCATATCTTGCGTCAAAATCGTAGCCGTTCCTTCTGTAATTGGCGAAATCAGGAAACCACTCCGAGCTGACGTACATCGCCTTATTGCGAAGGAACTTTCCATAGGCGCATTTCATCTGCCGGATTACCGGGCCCTTCCATTCCCATGCGTCCCAAAAGCTTTCGTCTCCGCCATACCAGCGCTCCGGCGCAATATGTTCCTCCAGGGAAAACCCTTCCACCTCATTTTGGAAAAAGGGGACAAATCCCATTTCCTCAATCAAGTCCATCAGCTCCCCCATGGAACGGATGGTAAAATGATCCGCATACGTCATAATTGCCTCCCTTTTGACGACTGCCGGCTTACAATTTCCGCCCGCGTTCCCTTTCATTATACAGGGAATCCTAAAAATAACAACCGAATCCCACGTTTTTTCCCGATTTTTATGTGACCGTTTCCCTTCCGGAATTGTTCTATAAATGAAAGGAGGCCGGACCATGAAACAAACCCTATCCATACAACAACTGGAGGAAGCCTATGACGCCTACGGCGCGGCAGTATACCGCCTGGCAATCGCTTTCCTGGGACAGCGCTCCGATGCGGAAGACGTAACCCAGGAAACCTTTTGCCGGCTGCTGTACCGCGCTCCTTCCTTCTCAGACCAGAATCACTTAAAACGCTGGCTGCTCAAAGTGGCCGCCAATCTGTGCCGAAATCAACTGCGGGGGTTCTGGAAAAAAAGAGTGGCTCAGTTGGACGATGAAACCCTTCCCGCCATGATCCCCCAGGAGCAGGAAGCCCTGAAAGCCGTTATGGCCCTTCCGGAAAAGTACAAGCTGCCGATCCATCTTCACTACTACGAAGGGTACTCGGTGGCAGAGATCGCTGAAATTTTGAACCTTGGACAATCAGCAGTCAAAATGCGGCTGAAACGGGGCCGCGATTTATTGAAAACAGAATTGGAGGGATCGCATTGAACATTAACGACTATCGAAACGCAATGGATACTATCGTCCCCGGAAAGGAATTAAAAGATAGGATCCTGAATCAAAGAGTGTCTTCCAAACATAATGCGCCGATCCGTCGAATCCTCGCCTGTGCCATGGCCCTTGCGCTGATGCTGACCTGCGGTACCTGCGTCGCCCTGGCCGCCAACCCGGAACTGCGCACGGCGGTGCTGTCCTTCTTTCATCTAAAGGAACGGGAACAGCTCCCCAGCCAGGAGGACAATCGGCAGACCAACGCCGTCCAGACAAAAAATCCCCCAGCCCAGCCGGAGGAAACTGACGAGCCTTTGCCCGATATCACCCAGGCGGAAATTGGCAGCTTGGTCAAGGCCCAATATATCCAAATGGATCAAACCTACGGCCTCTCCGGCAGTCTGCTCCACCAGCTTACCTGGAGCGAGGATTACAGAACCCTTGTGGATGCCAAATTCTGGGAAATCCAGGAAAATCAACTGATTCCCGTTCAGCCGCAGATACAGACCAACACCATCGACATCACTTTCCGGGGCAGCCATTACCAGGGCAGCCTGTACTGGTTCCTTCGAGACGGAGAGCTGTACTATTTTCAGGGCGTCCCTTTGGGCATTGATACACGCCCCGAGGATGAATGGTATGTGCAGACCGTCCCTGGACACACCGATGTGGTGCTGCTCAAGCTGGCTCAGGGACAGCAGATCGAATACACCGAATACCCCCTGCTTTACTATCTTGATACCGGGAAAACAGAGGATTTTCTGGTCGATACGGGCGCAGACCGGCTGGAGCGGGCTTACGATTATCAGTGGTCAAAAAACATGCGCAAGGCGCTGATTTCCTGCAGCGTGGACACGGATGAACCGCAGGAGTGGCTGTGCGACCTGGACGCCGGCACCTCCACCCGTCTGGACGAGCTGACTGGAATGGGACAGAATGTCAGCGCCGGTTTCGCCGACAATGACACCCTGATTCTCACCACTTACACCGTTTCGGAGACAGACGGAACCTGGCGGACCATCACCTGTTACGCATATGATCTTCCCACCGGGCAAATGACCAAAACCCTGGACGAAACGCATTTTTACCGGTGGTGGGATGAGCCCTACGGCGCCCAGCGGTTCGGCAGCCGCTGCATTTTAACCGACCCGGACGGCCAGGTGACGCTGGTTGACTTAAAAACCGGGGAGCAGACGGCGATGGAAGGATTCCGATATCAGGAGGGGGACCGTTTTATGATCAGCCCCAGCGGCAATCAACTGCTGTATTACGCCTCCGACTCCGAAACAGACGGCCTTGGCATCACACAGCTTGGCGTGATAGACCTGGAAAGAAATCTCTTTATCGCGTTTGACCGGGAAGGCTACGAGAACCTTTACGAAGAAGGCATCGGCTGGAGCAGCGACCATACGGTGAGCATCCACGCCCGCTCCTTAGACAGAGAAACCAGATACCTGATCCTGTACACGTTCTGACCACAGGGAGGCGCCCGCGGAAGGGCGTCTCCTGCATCCCTGCATCCTGAGGGCGTTCATCCCTCCGGATCCGGCCCTGGCGGGCAACACAAAAAGACGGTATGGAAAGCTTTTTGTCTTCCATACCGTCTTCCGCTTTGGCCGGCGCCGGCCGTTTTTATGAAATCACTGGGTTTCCATAACCGTCCTGCACGGCGTCGGCATTCAGCGGCCTTTGTTACTTGATATACCTACCCCTTTGCTGTTACCATGGGCTCCATCAGCCAAGTAAGGACAGAACGCCCTGGTTGGCCTGGTTCGCCTGAGCCAGCATTGCCTGGCCGGCCTGTGCCAGAATATTGTTGTTGGAGTATTTCACCATCTCGGTAGCCATATCGGTGTCGCGGATCTGGCTCTCAGCGGAAGTGGTGTTCTCCACAACGTTGTCCAGGTTGCTGATGGTGTGCTCCAGGCGGTTCTGAACCGCACCAAGGGCGGAACGCTGGGTGGAAACCTTCTGGATGGCTTCTTTGATGGTTTCGATAGCTCCCAAAGCATTGGAATCGTCTACGCCGTCCACTCTCAAGCCGTTCACACCAAGACCCTTTGCGCTCATGGCATCGATATTCATGGTAATCTGGTTGTTGCTGGTGGCATCTGCACCAACATGGAGCGTCACGGTCAATGCACCGGTGAGATCCTGAAGCGCGCCAACTGCACCATTTGTGAGAGCAGTATTGATGTCAGTTGCAGAAATTTTGTTGCCAACCGCATCATACAGATCGGGGGCGTCTGCTCTCAAAACCACTTTATTAGTTGCAGAATCATAAGCAAAATAGCTGCTCAGCGCGTTCTCAGAAATACCATTGCCGTCCCTGTCATAAAACTTTGCTGCTGCATCCGCATTTGCTCCAGCGGTAACAGAGGATGCAACCGCTTTGGCCGTAATTGTTTTTCCGGCATTAGCAGCAAGCTTGTCGGCATCAATTGCCGCAATCGTAATTGTGGCAACCGTATCGCCGTCTTTGTTGGTAATCACAAACTTGTTGGCATTCGTTTTGTCTACCGTGACATCAAATTTCTCTGCTGCATCTCCGCTTAAAGACAAGCCATACGCCCAAGCATCATCTTCAGTAAAAGTCCCGCTGGCATTCGTGTCAATTCCGTAAGCTTCCACCTGAATTCCCTGATCTCTCAGAGCTTTAACCAGTTCGTTCTGATCATCCTGATTGGTTGCAGCAGTAAATACAACATCAATTTGGGTGAAATTTGAATCACCGCTGATATCCAGTTGGCCCGCTGTTCCATCTGATTTTTTCACAGTTGCCGCTGTATCCGTGCCACCGTTGGGACGATAGCTGTAAGTATAATCCTTGACAGCATCCTTATCCCCCTTCAGCAGATAAGTCTCATTGAACTTTGTCGTTTCGGATACACGGTCGATCTCCGTGGTAAGCTGGTCGATCTCGTTCTGGATGTAGCTGCGGTCGCTTTCGGAATTGGTGCCGTTGGCAGCCTTCACAGCCAATTCGTTCATTCTCTGCAGCATATCCTGTACTTCGGTAAGAGCGCCCTCTGCGGTCTGCACCGCGCTGATGCCGTCCTGTGCGTTGGCGGATGCCTGTGTCAAGCCTCTGATCTGCTTTCTCATCTTCTCACTGATGGAAAGGCCCGCCGCATCGTCAGCCGCCCGGTTGATCTTGTAACCGGAAGACAGTTTCTCGGTGGATTTTGCCTGTGAGGAGCTGGTCAGACCAAGCATTCTGTTGGAATTCATTGCGGTTAAGTTGTGTTGTACTACCATAGTGTACCTCCTTATACGTTACGCCCCGAATCCGTTCGGAGCGTTTGGGCCTTGGGCCCGTGTTTTGTTTTTGGTTGCTATTCAGTTTTTTATGAATAAAGAACCGCCCCCAGGATAGCGGCTCCATATTCCGTTTGGGAGAGAGCCCCTTGTGCCCTCCTACTTGGAAGATCCCGCCGCGCCGGTTTTCTTTTTGTCCTCCCGGATAATGCGGATGATCTCCTGCTGCGCCGCATCGGAAATCGGCGTCTTTTTCTTGCGATAGGGTGAGGGCGGAACTGTTCCCGCCTTCTCCGCCGCCGCGCTGCGGACGATGTTGATCTCTCTGGGGGCGTCGATCATCAGGTGGATATTGTTTCCGGTTCCGCCCACAAAGACGATCTTTACGTTTTCTCCCACCATGAGATACTCCCCCGGTCTAACGGATAGATTCAGCATTGTTTACCTCCCTGTTTTTCCGGCTTCTGCCTTGAATCCTGCCGCACAACATTTTTCTGAGAAATGTTGTGTTATTTTTTCGAGAAAAAGGGAGAATCCGCACTTTTTTTCGTAAAATGTGATTTTGGGGGACAAACCCCGCCAGACAAAGGCCGACAGGCAGAAGGAGACAAAACATGAGCGTAACACAACCAATTCGAACAAAAGAAGACTTAAAGAAGTTAGAAAATTTCTATCCGGACACGACTCCGGTCAGCCAGCGGAACCATCTGCTGATCCTGATGGGGCTTAATACTGCGCTGCGGATCACGGATATCCTGAACATGAAATGGAGCGCCGTATACGACTTTGCCAATCAAAGGCTGAAGACGCATGTGGAACTGACGGAGCAAAAGACGGGAAAGTATACCCGGATCGTTCTGAATGCGATCTTACAGGATGCACTGATCAACTGGATGGCGGTGAAACAGCCTGCTCCCGGGGACGCCATCTTCGAGAGTGCGCGGAGCAAAAATCCTCTGGACCGGTATCAGGCCTACCGCATTATACGCCGGGCCGCCTCCGGCTGCGGGCTCTGCGACCACATCGGCTGCCATTCCCTGCGCAAGACATTCGGCTATCACGCCTGGAAACAGGGCGTTCCTCCCGCAGTATTGATGGATATTTACAACCATTCCTCCTATCAGGTCACAACCCGCTATCTGTGCATCGACCAGGACGACAGGGACAATGTGTTCCGCCAGATCCAGTTGTAACATATCCCCGTCGATTCTTCGTGGCATCAGCGGAAAGACCAGGAAAAATGGTCTGGCAGAAACAAAGTTTCAAAAAATACGTTTCAGGGGGTTAAGAAAAAGAAATTGCGTCCGATATAATAAGTGTAAACGAGAAAAACACAAATAACACAACATTTCTCAGAAGAATGTTGTGTTATTTATTATGCCACCGTTTGGGGCAGATGATCCAAAACTTTCAATCCTTTCACAACCGTAAAACCACCGGCGCTAATGAAACCCTTCCTTTCATTCTATTTTTCTTTATCCCGGTTTTGATTTGATACTGCTTCTCCCTACCCAAACTCTGTCCCACAAAATTAAAAAATGGAATACCGCAGTAAAAAAGTCAAGGCATATCAAGCGCCAATGTGATTTCCGGCATACTCTTTTTGCATCCTTCTTTCCGCAGAAAGATATTTTATAACGATTTTTCGAGAATTTATAACGATTTTTATAAAATTTATAACGATAATTTTAAATTTATAACAATTTATTGGATTTTATGCGCATTTTCTATTTGCAAATCTTTATAAAATGCGCATCATTTATTTATCAAGGTGAGAAAAAAGCTGAAATGAGCATGGATCATGCGGTGGACGAGCGCTTTATTGGTAATGCGCGTATTGAAGGAAATATTGCGCTTATGTTAGATGGTGCATTGAATTTTCCAACCGTCTTGAAATCGAAAATCCGGGTGGGCTTTACGGTAGAATGACCCTTGACAGACTGGGAAAGGCAGCGGCAGATACCCGTAATCCATTCCTCGCAAACATTCCTCGCAAACGCGTTGGAAGTTCTTGACATTACCGAAAACAGATACAGCGGTATACCGACTGTTTACAGCGCCATGAAAAATGCCGGGCTGCCTGAACCGAAATTTGAAAACGAACGGGGAGTGTTCAAAGTGACTCTTTATAACGGGACTGAGATAGCGCAGTCTGCCACAGGCAATGAAGCGGATTTACTGGTTTTCTGCAAAACACCAAGAACCCGTGCAGAGCTTGAGGAACACTTTAAAGGCAGATTGTCCATAAATTATCTTATGGCAAATATTGTTCATCCGCTTGTTGAGAGCGGAAAAATACGGCTTACCATTCCCGACAAGCCCAAAAGCAAAAAGCAACGTTATGATAGCTGAAAGCAGACGGTTCTAAAAGTGTAAATTCTAAGACCAAAAGGCAGGAAACGACGCCAGCCTGGCAGGGTGGGATATTCCCTGCCTTTTAGCTTGTGTGAGATAAAGAAGCAATAGAAGTGTAAAAAATTTTGCCGTTCCCGTCCGGCGTTCCCCAGCGCCGG
>CANRIP010000025.1 GCA_947630715.1 uncultured Acetatifactor sp. | reverse complement strand
CAAAGAAATACCATTTTCTTCCGTCCGGCAGATCCGATTGGGGGAAAACCCTTCGTCCAAACGGTCAGATCTGATCTTCCAGCAGCTTGGCCGCCTGCTCAATGGCCGCGGGAATGCCGCCGGGATTTTTCCCGCCTGCCTGGGCCATATTGGGCCTGCCGCCTCCGCCGCCGCCCACAAGGGAGGCAATCCCCTTGATCAGATTTCCCGCGTGAGCGCCCCGGGCCACAGCCCCGTCCGTTGCCATGGCAACCATGTTGACCTTACCCTCCTGCGAGGAAAGAAGCACCACAACGCCTTCTCCCAATTTTGTCTTGAGCTGATCTCCCAGATCCCTCAGCCCGTTCATGTCCACGCCTTCCACGCCGGCCGCCAGCAGCTTCATTCCCTTCACTTCCACGATCCTGTCCGCCGCGTCCTTCAGGGCGTCCTTCGCCGCCTGGGATTTGAAGGACTCCAACTGGGAGGTAAGGCTCTTGATCTGCGCCATCACATGCTCGCAGCGGTCCGTCAGAGCGTCCGGAGTGGTCTTCAGGGTCCGCGCCGCCGTCTCCAGAGTCTTTTCCAGATTTTTGTAATAAGCGGTCACCCCGTTTCCGGTCAGCGCCTCAATTCGCCGCACGCCCGCAGCCACGCCGTTTTCGGACAGGATTTTAAAGCTGGAAATCATGCCCGTATGGGAGACATGGGTGCCGCCGCAGAATTCCACGGAAAAATCTCCCATTCTGACCACCCGCACCGTCTCTCCGTATTTTTCCCCAAACAGCGCCATTGCGCCCGTCTTTCTCGCTTCTTCAATGGGAAGGACCTGGGTGGTCACGGAAAGATCCTCGGCGATCTTCCTGTTTACAATTTCTTCTACCCGATCCAGTTCCTCTTTGCTCAAAGCCTGGAAATGGCTGAAATCAAAGCGCAGCTTTTCCCCGTCCACATAAGAGCCGGCCTGCTCCACATGATTTCCCAGCACCTGGCGCAGCGCCTTGTGCAGCAGATGGGTGGCGCTGTGGTTTTTGCAGGTGTCCGCACGTTTTCCTTCCGCGACGGTAAGAACCGCCGTATCCCCCACCCGGATCATGCCTTTGGTCACGCAGCCGATATGCCCTACCTTGCCGCCCATCAGTTTCACGGTTTCCTTCACCTGGAAGACCCCCTCGGAGGTTTCGATCACGCCGGTGTCGCCGTTTTGGCCGCCCATTGTGGCGTAAAACGGCGTTTCCTCCACAAAAACCGTACCTGTCTGACCGTCCGTAAGGGCTTCCGTCAGCTCCGTCTCGGTGGTCAGCGCGGTCACACGGGAGCTGTGCCGCAGCTTGTCATATCCCACAAATTCCGTGGTCAGGGCAGGATCCACGGATTCGTACACCGTAGCGTCCGCGCCCATATAATTCGTAACCTTTCTCGCCTTGCGGGCCTTCTCCTTCTGTCTCTGCATGCAGACGCCGAACCCGGCCTCGTCGATGGAGTAACCCTTCTCCGCCAGAATTTCCTCCGTCAGATCCGCGGGAAATCCAAAGGTATCGTAAAGCTTGAATACGTTCTCCCCGGAAAGCTGACGGACGCCGCCGGCCTTCATCTCCTCCTCCATCTGGGCCAGAATGCTTAAGCCCTGGTCGATGGTCTTGTCAAACTTATCTTCCTCTTGGGTCAGGACATTCAGAATAAACGCCCTCTTTTCCTCCAGTTCCGGATAACCGTCCCGGCACTCGTCGATCACCGTTTCGCTTAACGCCGCCATAAATTTGTCGCGGATCCCCAGAAGCCTTCCGTGTCTGGCGGCCCTGCGGATCAGACGCCGCAGCACATATCCCCTTCCCTCGTTGGAGGGCATAATGCCGTCGCTGATCATAAAGGTAGTGGAGCGGATATGGTCGGTGATCAGACGGATGGACACGTCCACCGCGTCCTCCTTGTGATATTCCACCCCGGCGATCTGACAGATCCGGTTCCGGATGGCCTTCATGGTATCGATATCAAACACGGAATCCACATCCTGCACTACCACAGCCAGACGTTCCAGCCCCATGCCCGTGTCAATGTTCTTCTGCGCCAGCTCCGTATAATTGCCGTGGCCGTCATTGTCAAACTGGGTGAACACATTGTTCCAGACCTCCATGAAACGGTCGCAGTCGCACCCTACCCCGCAGTCCGGCTTTCCGCAGCCGTACTGAATCCCTCTGTCATAATAGATCTCGGAGCAGGGCCCGCAGGGGCCGGCCCCGTGTTCCCAAAAATTGTCGCATTTCCCGTTTTCATCCCGGTAAAACCGGGTGATCTTCTCCCCGGGCACGCCGATCTCGTTGGTCCAGATGGCAAACGCTTCCTCGTCCTCGCCGTAAATGGAAGGATAGAGCCTGTCGGGATCCATCCCCACCACTTTGGTCAGGAATTCCCAGCTCCAGGCGATTGCCTCATGCTTAAAGTAATCTCCAAAGGAAAAATTTCCCAGCATCTCAAAAAAAGTCAGATGGCGGGCGGTTTTTCCCACATTCTCAATATCCCCGGTGCGGACGCACTTCTGACAGGTGGTCACCCGGCGTCTGGGCGGGATCTCCTGCCCGGTAAAGTAAGGCTTCAAAGGCGCCATCCCGGAATTGATAATCAACAGGCTGTTGTCGTTGTGCGGCACCAGGGAAAAGCTGTTCATTTTTAAATGGCCTTTTTGTTCAAAGAAATCCAGAAACATTCTTCTGAGTTCATTTACGCCGTAGGGTTTCATGGCCGTATCCTCCGCAAAATGGATTTTCAAAATGTAAATTTATCCGCAAAATAAGCGTCCAACTGCTCGATCGACACTCTCTCCTGCTCCATGGAATCACGGAATCTGACCGTCACGCATCCGTCCGTCTCGGAGTCAAAATCGTAGGTGACGCAGAACGGCGTTCCGATCTCATCCTGACGGCGGTACCTTTTCCCGATATTCCCTCTGTCGTCAAATTCACAGTTGTACTTTTTGCAAAGCTGGGCATAAACCTTTTCCGCGCCCTCGTTCAGCTTTTTGGAGAGGGGCAGGACGCCGATCTTCACAGGCGCCAGCGCGGGATGGAACCGCAGCACGGTGCGGGTTTCCCCGTCCGGCAGCTCCTCCTCGTCATAGGCGGAGCAAAGGAACGCCAGCACCACCCGGTCGGCGCCCAGAGAAGGCTCCACCACATAGGGAATGTATTTTTCGTTTTTCTCATCGTCAAAATAAGACAGATCCTCCCCGGAAGTCTCGGCATGGCGGGACAGGTCGTAATCCGTTCTGTCCGCGATGCCCCAAAGCTCGCCCCATCCGAAGGGAAACAGGAATTCGATATCCGTGGTGCCCTTGCTGTAAAAGCTCAGTTCCTCGGGGCTGTGATCCCGCAGCCTCATTTCTTCCTCCTTGATGCCAAGGGACAGCAGCCAGTCGCGGCAGAACCCTCTCCAGTAATGGAACCAGTCCAGATCCGTGCCGGGAGCGCAGAAAAATTCCAGCTCCATCTGCTCGAATTCCCTGGTACGGAAGGTAAAGTTGCCGGGCGTAATCTCGTTTCGGAAGGATTTTCCGATCTGCCCGATCCCAAAAGGGATCTTCCGGCGGGAGGTTCTCTGCACGTTCTTGAAATTCACAAAAATTCCCTGGGCGGTTTCCGGGCGCAGATAGATGGTATCCTTGGCATCCTCCGTCACTCCCTGGAAGGTCTTGAACATCAGGTTAAACTGGCGGATGTCGGTAAAATTATGCTTGCCGCAACTGGGACAGGGCACATGGTTTTCCTCGATGAACTTCGTCATCTGCTCCTGGCTCATGGCGTCCACGCTCAAATCCAGGGAAATACCCTTTTCCTCGCAGTAATCCTCGATCAGCTTGTCGGCCCGGAACCGCTCATGGCATTCCCGGCAGTCCATCAGCGGATCCGAGAACCCTCCCAGATGTCCGCTGGCCACCCAGGTCTGAGGGTTCATCAGGATCGCGCAGTCCACCCCCACATTATAGGGATTTTCCTGTACAAATTTCTGCCACCAGGCCCGTTTCACGTTGTTTTTCAGCTCAACCCCCAGATTGCCGTAATCCCAGGTGTTGGCAAGTCCTCCGTAAATCTCGGAGCCCGGGTACACAAAACCTCTCGCCCTGGCCAGAGCCTTAATTTTTTCCATTGTTTTTTCCATGTCGGTTCTCCTTTTGCCGCGTTCCGGCTGCTTATTTCTTCAAAAGTATATACACGACCCCGTCCGCCGCATTCCCGTCAACGCCGCCGTCCTCTCTCAGCACGGCGCCCTCGCTCAGATAGCCCACCCCATAGGGGCAGTAAATGACTGCGGACGCATCGGTCACGATCAGATGTTTTCCCGACTGCTCCCGGATCTGTTCCGGCGTCAGGGTTTCCCCGCTCTGCGCCTCTGCCAGAGGCATGTTGATCTCATATCCCGCGGAAAGCGCATCCCGGACAGTACCGTAAAACAACACGTCGCCCAAAAGCTCCGTCTCTTGTGCCTTGATGAATCCTTCGTAGCTGTCCGCGCCGTCAAAGCGGTAAGCCAGAACGATCCTGCCGTTCCCGTCAGGAACCGCCTGTACGCCCTCCACGGTCACAGCCTTTTCACCGTTCGGGACGCTTTTTCGGTATTCCGCCGCCTCCTGCTGTGCGGCAGCCTCAAGCTCGGACAGATCATAATAGGACTTGTCAAACTCTCCCACCAGATAAACGGTTACGCTGCCGTCGCGGTCGATGGCCAGCGCAGGCTCCGTTATCACATCTGGGACTTTTGCCCTTCCGCAGCCGGAGAGTATCGACGCGGCCAGAAAGATCCAGGCCGCCAGCCTTACCCGTTTCCTCATCCTCTATCTCCTTGCTCCAGGCGTTCATCAGGCTTTTTGCCTGTGCCAGCTTATTGTATCAAAATCCATTCTCTTTTTCAAGAGAGTTTGTTTCACATAACAGATCCGTGACGAAATTCCAGTACAGCTCCTCATCCACGGCCAAAACCACATTGACGCCGCCGTCTTCTTCTGAGGACGTGACCTGTCCGTAACAGGGGCTATCCGCATCTGTATTCACCTCTAAGCGGAGAACGTCCTGCCGGACGATGACATTGGGATTTAAAAAACACACCGCCGCGACAGCATCCGGACAGCTTTGCTTATACTGGGGATTCCTTCGATACTGGCTGTATTGATTGTCCAGCCAGAAGGATGCTGCCGGGGTATCGTCTTTAGCGTCCAGCAGATCAAAAAACGCTTTGTTGAGCACCGCCGTCTGGCATGCCTCATGGGGTATGACCCACTGGACGGGGAAATCACTGTGGAAACAGACATCATATGCTTCCGCGTCATAAAAGCAATTAAAGTCCGCATAGGGCGTATAAGTCCCCCGCTCCCCTATGACGGTTCCCAGATACACGATCCCGGCCGTTTGGGACGCGAACCCATCCTCCTTGAGACAAGCTAAAGCAATATTCGTGGCTGGCCCGACGCAGAGAATCGTCACCTCATCCGGGGCATTTGCCACCTGCTGTATCATGAAATCCACTGCGTTCAGTTCTTCCGCTTCCGTCTCAGAGTAGCCCCATTTTCTTTCATAGAACTTCCCCAGGTTATGATAATTCTGGGGCTCAATATATTCGTCGAAATGATACATCGCCCCCCATGAATCAATACGTCCGACGATTTTTTCCTGTTCGGACAGATCGCGTACTCCGTTCAGAGGGATATCCGTCCCCATGTAAACCGGAATATCTTCCCTGCCAATTTTTTCTAACTGCACCAACGCAGAATTCGTTCCGTAGGATACAAAATGATTGCCTCCCGTGATCGTAACCCCCAATAAGTCGATGAAACCCAGTTGATCCGCCTGGGCTAAAATACTCAGGCACATGGCATCGTCTCCCAGGTAGGTCATATCGCAGTCCAAAATCACTTTGGGAATCGTTTCGGGCACGGCAAGCCGATATGTCTCCGTTAAATATTCCCTTGCCTTGTCATAATGGCCGTTGCCGCACCCTGTCAACAGGAGGCAAATCAGGATCCACGCTGTAACGCATCTTTTCATTGGGAAACCTCCGTGAAATCATCCGGTTTCGGCGGGATTTTCTCCCGGCTGGGACGGTGGGGTGCGGAAACCGGAGAGAGTTTGCAGAACCTCAAGACTTTTAAACTGTTTCCCCACAAACCTCCTCATGTATTCCGCCGATATCTGCTCCAGCTCGTTTAACACGGAATCCTTTACCGTAAAGGTGTAAAGCTTTTCCAGCGGACTGGTCACTATGTAATGCAGGGAATACAGGGTGGATTCCTCCAGGGCCCTGTCCCCGGGCGGCCCGGGATATTCGCCGTTTACGGCAATCATCCGAAGCTCAAAAACGCATTTGACCAGCGGGTTCGGCAGAGACTGCGCGCAGAGGGCCCGCAGGGACTGATACAGAAGCTTCAGGATCAGGGAATCGTCGTTGTTTTCTCTGGCGTAATAATCCGCCACCTCCGTAAAATAAAGGCCGTAACAGGCCCCCATATAATCGGATCTCAACTGGTCAAAATAATTTTGGATATCCGCCTCCGCCAGCGTATAAGAACTTCTTCCTTCATAAAGCTTAAACTGGCCGAAGGAAAACGGGTTGGTGGCCGCCGTCAGCCTGCTGCCCGGCTTTCTGGCGCCTCTGGCGAAAGCCGACACCTTCCCCCGCTCCTTTGTCAAGATGCTGATATGTCTGTCATACTCCCCCGCCGGCGCCTGTTTCAGTATGATCCCCGTTACCCATATATACTCCTGCATAGCCGTCTTCCTTTGCCGGATGTTCCTCTGTTTCTTCCGTCTTTTTACCGTTGGACACAAAGGACAGATAGTCCTCTATCTTACCGCTTTGCTCGAATCGTTTCCAGTACGTCAAGTCCATTACAGATCCCCCTAATCCAATCGTATCCTGCCAATGGATAGGGTCTGCATTTTCCCTTTTTCTATTCGCTGTCTGTCAGATCTTTCGGGTCATATCCATAATTTCTCAGCAGCAGTTCACTGTCCCTCCAATCCTTTTTCACCTTCACCCAAAGCTTGAGATTCACCTGTTTTTCCAGCATTTTTTCAATGTCGGGACGGGCGGCGGAACCGATCTGTTTCAGCATCCTGCCGCCCTTTCCAATCACAATGCCCTTATGGGATTCCCGTTCGCAGACCACGGTGGCTTCAATCTGCCAGATCCGCTCCGTCTCCTTCATGCTCTCGATGACCACGGCCACGCCGTGAGGGATTTCATCTTCCAAAAGCCGCAGCGCCTTCTCCCGGATCAGCTCCGCCACAATCTGGCGCACGGGCTGATCCGTGACGGTGTCCTCATCATAATAGGCGGGCCCGTAGGGAAGGTACAAAAGAATACAACGGATCAGTTCGTCTATATTATGCCCTTTTAACGCGGACACAGGCACGATTTCCTGAAAATCCATCTCTTTTCGGTAAACGTCGATAAACCGGAGAATTTCTCCCTTTTTTACCGTGTCGGTTTTGTTGATCACCAGGATCACCGGCGCTTTCGCCTTTTTCAACTGTTCTATGATATGCTTTTCGCCGGCCCCGATGTAATCCGTCGGCTCCACAAGCCACAAAATCACATCCGCCTGTTTTAACGTCTGCTCCGCGGCGTTTACCATGTAGCCGCCCAGCTTGTTTTTCGCCTTGTGGATCCCGGGCGTGTCCAAAAAAACAATCTGTCCCTCCTGCATGGTGAGCACCGTCTGAATCCGATTCCTGGTGGTCTGCGGTTTGTCGGAGGTGATAGCGATTTTCTGGCCGATCATACGGTTCATCAGGGTGGATTTTCCCACGTTGGGACGGCCGATCAATGCTGCAAACCCTGATTTAAAGGATGCGTTGTCTTCCATGGATCACCTCTCACTGTCCGTCTTTGTCCGCGGCCCCGCCGGTTTGCGCCTGAGAAATCTCCCCTGCGGGATGGGGCTTGCGTTCTGCTTGCGCCTGGGCTTTCTTCATGGACTTTTTCCAATGCGCCTTCACCCAAAGCAGGAACAGCACACAGCATACCGTCAACAGGATCAGATACGGAAGATGCGCCACCAGCCAGATCAGGATCTCCATGGCTCCGTTTCCGATGCTTTCCAGACTTTTGACAAACCCATCCGTCATCCGCTGCCAGGAAGTTTCCTCCACCACCGGCGTAAATTCCACTACCTCCGACACTTCCAGACTGATCGTGCCGTAATTTACCTGATTGTCCATGGTGCGCAACTGCGACTCCATGCTCTCCAACTGATAACGCACTTCCGCCAGCCGTTCCTCAATGGTGATAATATCTTCCAGGCTCTCCGCTTCTTCCAGCAGCACAAGCAGCCTGTCCTGCTCCGTGCGCAGAGCGTTGCGCCGGCTCTCCAGATCCACATAGGACAGCGTCACATCCCGCTCGCTGTCCGTGCGCCGGATCACGTTTCCCGCATTCGACACCAGCTCCAGGAACCCGTCCATCTCATTCTTCGGAATCCGCAGAACCAGGCTCGCGCTGCGGTTCGTCCGGGCGCTGGAATAGCTGCTGCCGTTGTAGCTGTCCATATTTTCTATGTAGCCGCCCAGAGCCCTGACTTTTTTCTCCAGCGCGTCCATAAAAGCGTCATACTCCCTTGTCTCCACTTCCATATGGACGGTGCGGATCAGCTTTCTCTGATCCGTGAGTGCCTGCGTCTGTTCCCCGTCCTGGGCAGTGCTTTCCCATTCACCTGATTCCGACATTTCATAAAGTTCTTCCCCCTCCGGCCCCAGGCCGTAATTCAGCTCCGGAGAAGTACCGTTCTCGTTCTGGAAGGAGCTGTCCTGCACAAGACCCTCGGCATCCTTCGACAGATCCCCCGCGCCGCAGCCTGTGAGCAAAAGCGCGGCCCCTGCGGCCGCCAGCAAAGCGGCCCGTCCCTTTCTGCCAAAATGCCCCCGATTCCTTCCTTTTGTAGCACTGTCCTTTCTCATATTCCGCCTCCCTCTTTTTCGGTTCCTACGGCGCGCCGTAAGAAGATGTGTTTCAGAAAAGGTTCTCAATGTGGTCAAATCTGTCTTCCTGTTCTTTGATCTTTCCGGCATTCCCCACCACACAAAGGCGTTTCTCCCCCAGAAAGGCATCGAGATACGCCGCCAGAGAGCGCAGGCTTTCCGGCATCGCGGACAGCACCTGGTTTCTCTCCTCCTGCAGCATCTCGTCGGTCACTCCCGTCAGATAGGCAACCAGGGAACGCAGACCCTTGATCGCCGGCGTTAAGGGCCTGTCCAGATCGCTTACCGCGCCAATGATATACTGGGTCATGGTGCGCTCGTCGGCCTCAAACTTCCTTACGGCATCGACCGCTCCCTCATAGACCTCCAGCGTTTTTTCCAGATTGGGATCCTGATAGGAAGTAAAATAGCTGTCCCCCTGCCTGTCAAAGCTGCACATACAGCCGTACGCGCCTCCCTTGACACGCACATTCACCCACAGATACTCATATTCCATCAGCACCGTCAACACTTTCAGATCGCCCCGGTACGGCAGCCCTTTCTTCCGGAAATTGCCGGCGCGGCACACATACTGCACCTGCGCGGATGTCATAAAGCCCTCGTTTCCATGCGCCGCGGCGGGAATAAAGCGCTCTTTGTCCACTTCTTCCCGGTACAGCTTGTCCCACAGGCCCTTCACGGGCCCCTCCAAGGCTTCCAGCGCTTCCTTGTCCCCGGTGAAATCCAGCATCAGGTTTTCCGGCCGGAAAATCATATGGCTCAGGGCGCGCAGCGTTTCGGTCACCGCATCCTTCCGGTTTTCCCAGTCCGCATCCAGTTCCGCCACCAGCCGGTAAAAGGAGACGCCGGACAAAGTTTCCTGAACCGCTCCCGCCGAAGTGCAGTCCGACAAAGCCCTGGTCACGGCCACATACTGCGCCGCCTGGGTCATGATCGACTGGAGCCTGGACTTTGTTTCTCCCAGGATTTCCGAAAGCCGCTTGGTATCGGCATAATCGCTGGTAAACAGGATTTCCTCCAGCAGAGCCACCGCCTGATCCAGATTGCCGTACAGAACCTTCGTCTTAAGATCCAGCGTCACAGTGTATTCTTCCGGATTCCGAACCTGGCCGTACACGTTGTTGACCGCCTCAATGCCGCCGGTGGAGAGGTAAATCTGGTTGAACAGATCCCCATAGGAATAATGCTCCGTGTTTAAAAACCCCAGACAGCCCTTTAACAAGCCCAGATAGGGGAAATACTCCCTGGGGATTTGATCACACCGAAAAATCAGCCTCAGATAACCGATTCCGTTGGTAAACAGATCATGGTGCAGCGTGGGAACCTCCCCCAGCCTTGTCTCCGTGTTGTTGAGTTTTGCCGCGGCGGTTCCGATATCCTCCCGTTTCAGCATGGGAATCTTTGCCAGATCCTCCGGACGGTCGGGCGTTTCCCGGAAAGCGTCCAGCTCCCGCTTGGTTTTCCTGATTTTCTCCAGTTCTTCTTCGCTCATGCCGCTTTTGATACGGGCCAGTTTTTCCTTTAAAGCCGCCTGCCGTTTCTCTCCCAATCCCTCCACGGGATACAGCGACACGGCGGAGCAGTGAGGATTCTCCAGGAAATACTGCCGGATCAGTCCCTCAAAGTATCCCTGCTTTACTTTTTCCTTCAGGGAGGCGAAGGCGGCGTTTTGCTCAATATACAGAAACGGCTGTTTGTCGTCGTACAGCCAACTGTCCATCATCTGGATGCCATACATCAGTCCCCGGGGATGGGAGCCGAAGTCCGCCTCCCTGTACCGGAATTCAAAATAATTCAGTCCCGCCAGCAGCGCTTTTTCGTCAAAGCCCTTCTCCACGATCCCGGTTAACACCTCCCGGATCACCTGCAAAAATTCCTGTTCTCTGGCAATGTCCACTCCCTTGGAAATGACGCTGAAAACAGGCTGTTTGCGGCTGGTGGACCAAAAGCTGTACACATCCTTCCCAAGCCCCCTGTCCATCAGGGCCTGCTTTAACGGCGCGCCCGGCGCGGAACACAGGGCGTAATCCAGAACCTCCATGGCGATGGCAAGCTCTCTGTCCAGACCGGCGGATACGGATAGATTCCAGGAGAGAATGGTATTTTCCTCCACATTTTCCCCGGGAGTGATGGGATACTCCTTCCTCACCTGCACCGGTTTTTCAAATGCCGGCTCCGCCTCCACCTGGGAATGGATCTGGATCGCCTCAAAGGCGGACAGATAATGGGAGTCGATAAACTCCAGCTTTTCCGCCATGTCCATGTTTCCATACAGATAGAGATAGCTGTTGGAAGGATGGTAATAGGTTCTGTGAAAATTCAAAAATTCCTCATAGGTCAGATCCGGGATCGCCTCCGGATCCCCTCCCGATTCCCAGGCGTAGGTGGTATGCGGATACAGGGACCGCATGATCTCCCTGTTGAGCACATCGTCCGGGTCGGAGTACGCGCCCTTCATCTCATTGTACACCACCCCGTTGAAGGACAGCTCCCCCGTCTTTTCATCCAGTTCATAGTGCCAGCCTTCCTGTCGGAAAATCGCCTCTTTTTGATAAATATTCGGGTAAAACACCGCGTCCAGGTACACATGCATCAGATTCTGAAAATCCTTGTCGTTGCAGCTAGCTACGGGATAAAGCGTCTTATCCGGATAGGTGATGGCGTTCAAAAAGGTATTCAAAGAGCCCTTGACCAGCTCCACAAAGGGATCCTTCACCGGGAATTCCCGGGAGCCGCAGAGGACGGAATGCTCCAGAATATGCGCCACGCCGGTGGAATTCCTGGGCGGTGTGCGGAACCCGATATAAAACACCTTGTTGTCGTCATTGTTGGAAAGCAGGGCCAGACGGGCCCCGGTCTTTTTATGACGCACCAGATAGCCAACGCTCTGAATGTCCGGGATCTCCCTTTTTTCCAGTACCTGATAGGCTGCAAGATCTTCTACTTTTTTCATAATTTCCTTTCCTGTGCGCCGCGCCGCGCTGTTGTCTCATGACCGAATGCGCCGTTTCTTTCGGTCATACCGTCCCCGGTTCCGGCCTGGCGGCCTTTGCCGTTTTGTCTTTGGAAGGGCGTCCCGGCCGTTGCCCTGTCTATACGGAGGCCAGCGCCAGCTTGCTGACGGAAAGCTCCTGAATCACCATGCCCCGGCTCTCCTTCTGCTCCGGGGTAAACCCTGTCAGCTCCTCCACGGTGAGCTGCCGGGTGACATACTGCCGTCTGCCTTTGGCGAAAGGCCCTTTTTTTGTCTCGATGACGCTTACTCTGATCCTTGCCTTGAGCCGATTCAGCAGTTTCACCGCAAAATCCTCCGGTTTCAGATAATACAGATAGGTTTCCAGCGTATCCTCCGGATTCGCCCCGGGAAGAAGATACCGCTCCAGCACAAGCCGGAATTTAAACAGAATGTCCTCCTGTTCCAGAAATTCCCGGAAGGTGTATTTGCATCCCACATACACCCGGTTCACGTCCTGCATGCTGTACTTAAAATCTTCATAGACCGTTTGCTGCATCTTCCACATCCTCAATCTTAAAACCGCTCATCCGCATTGCGTCCCGTATGGCCTTGACAGAAATCCCCGTCTCTGCGGCAAGCTCCTCCGGCGTCACCTTTCGGTGGAATTCCTCCGCCAGCTCCCTGGCCTGATCCGCGACCCGATTGACCGCCCGCGCCACCTTCCGTCCCGTCTTTTCATGGTCGGCGTTCTGCCGGATCAGTTCCTCCATGGCGTTCATCACCATCCGCATCAGCATGCCCGCCACTTCCTCCGGCCCTTCCAGGCTGCCCGCCATACCGGCGGCGGCCGCCAGCGCCACGTTGCCCTCGCCGATCAGATCCTCCAAAGGCACCCCCTGGCCCGCGTACAGCCTGGCCACATCCGCCACTTCCCGCAGATACATCTGCGTCAAAAGCTGTACGGCCCCTGCCTCCCCGGCCATGGCGGAGATAGCGGCGGCCTCGATCTCTCCCCCGCGGTATTGGGGAAGGGCCTCCAGTTCCTCCAGATAATCCTTCAGATAGTCCCTTTCCTCCTGGGAAAGATACTCGTCGGAATCCTCCGGCTGATCGATCCGGATCTTGTTTTCCCTGAGATAATCCAATACCAGTTGAAGCTGTTCTTCTTCCAGAAAAAGAGGGGCGAACGCCTCTCTCACCTGTTCCCCGCCGATGCGGTTTCCCTGCTCCCGGGCCGTCTCCTTCACTTTCCCCAGAGCCTGGGCGAACAACGCCTCCCGGGGTTCCCTGTTGTTTCCCGTTTCTGTTTCCGGCATATTCCGATCCTCTGATTTCTACCTGTTTGTCTTCTCCCTGTCGCGATCCTTCGCATCCCTTTTCCCGGCCCCGGTTTTTGCTCTGTCCAAAGCATTTCCCCGATCCGGGAGGTTCCGTTCGCCGCCCTTACTTCACATGCACATGGGTGAACAGATGATTCTGGCAATATTCATAATTCCCGTTGCATTTGGAGCAGAACCGAAACTGCAGGTTGGGATCGTCCTGATCCGTCTGACCGCAGACGGCGCATTTATGCTTGGTTATTTTAGGATTGCGCCGGATGTCCTGGCGAAACTCCGCCCTGCGCTTGATCTGTTTCGGATTCAGATGCAGCCGGCTCCCCGTCCCCACATAATAGATCACAAAATTCAAAAGGGAGGCGCCGATGGCGGCCATCTCAAACCACAGCCCGTAGCCGACGGCGGTAATCATGTTGATCACCAAAAGCACCCCGTAAATGATTCCCATCCATTTTACCTTCACCGGAATCACAAACATCAACAGCACCTGATTATTCGGGAACGTCAGCGCGTAAGCCAGGAAGATGGACATGTTGACGTAATATGTGCTGAAAAACCACGCGCCGGCGCTGAACACCTGCGCGGCGAGCTCTGGCGCCAGTCCCGGGTACACCAGATAATAGATTCCCATGGTCAGGAAGGAACCGATGATGGTGAGAAAAATTCCCGTGAAAATGTAAACATTGTATCTCCACACGCCCCAGACGCGTTCCAGTTGAGTGCCGAGGCTCCAGTAAAAGAACAGCATGATGATCGTCAAAAAATCAAAGGATCCGGGCGGCACCACCAGCCATGTCACAAGCCGCCAGATCTGGCCGTGCAGGATGGCATAGGGATCCAGCGTCAGATAATTCAGCACGAAAGGGGCCGCCAGGTCCAGCACATACCCCACCACATAACACAGGATCAGTTTCAGCGTCAGATTGGACAGGGCATACCTTCCGAATTTCTTTTCCCATTTGCTCATAGAACACTTCTTCCTTTCATACCGTCCGACCGGCTCGAATACATTTGGAACAAAGTTATTTTATCATTCCCGCCCCCATAAGTAAACCAAACATTTCTGATTTTATAGAAAAATCAAACTTTTTTATAAACATTTCACAACCGCCCTGTTTGCAATTTGTCGGTTCCTGTACTATAATAATTGCGTATGTCGAAACGCGTCGGCACCAGCCGCCGCCATCTTATTCAGGAAGGATGTTTTACATGGATTTTTCTGCAAAAACCGCCGCTCTTGGCATTGACATCGGTTCTACCACAGTGAAGATCGCCATTCTGGGTCAGGATCAGAAACTCCTGTTCTCAGATTACGAGCGCCATTATGCCAATATCCGGGAAACCCTGTCCGGGCTTCTGGCAAAGGCCCGGGAACAGTTGGGCGATCTGGTTCTGACCCCTGTGATCACCGGTTCCGGCGGACTGGCCCTGGCCGGGCATCTGGGGATCCCCTTTACCCAGGAAGTGATCGCCGTGGCCGCGGCCTTAAAAAAGTACGCCCCCGAAACCGACGTGGCCATCGAGCTGGGGGGCGAAGACGCAAAAATCATTTACTTTGAAGACGGGAACGTGGAACAGCGCATGAACGGCATCTGCGCCGGAGGCACCGGCTCCTTCATCGACCAGATGGCCTCCCTGATCCGGACGGACGCGTCCGGCCTGAACGAATACGCCAAGCATTACAAGTCCCTTTATGCCATTGCGGCCCGCTGCGGCGTATTTGCAAAGACGGATATCCAGCCCCTGATCAACGAGGGCGCTACCAGAGAGGATCTTTCCGCCTCTATTTTCCAGGCCGTGGTCAACCAGACCATCTCCGGCCTGGCCTGCGGCAAGCCCATCCGGGGACATGTGGCGTTTTTGGGCGGCCCTCTCCACTTTTTGTCGGAGCTGAAGGCGGCCTTTATCCGCACGTTAAAGCTGGACGAGGAACATGTGGTGCATACGGACAACTCCCATCTGTTCGCCGCCATCGGCTCCGCTCTCGGCGCGAAGGAAGACGTTTCCTTTTCCATGGAAGAAATGATGCAAAAGCTCTCCGGGGATATCAAATTGGAGTTTGAAGTGGAGCGGCTGGAGCCGTTGTTTGAAAACGAGGCCCAGTACGCGGAATTCAGGACCCGCCACAGGCAGCACCATGTGGCCACCGGGGATCTGGAATCCTACCGGGGCAACGTCTTTCTCGGCATCGATGCCGGCAGCACCACCACCAAGGCAGCCCTGGTGGGGGAGGACGGCTCCCTGCTCTATTCCTTTTACAGCGGGAACGACGGCAGCCCTTTGAACACCGCCCTGCGCGCCTTAAAGGAAATCTACGGACTGCTTCCGGAGGGGGTTACCATCGCCCGCTCCTGCTCCACAGGCTACGGCGAGGCGCTGATGAAAGCGGCCTTTCTGCTGGACGACGGGGAGGTGGAGACTGTGGCCCACTATCGGGCCGCCTCCTTTTTCGACCCGGCGGTGGACTGCATTCTGGATATCGGCGGCCAGGATATGAAATGTATTAAGATCAAAAACCATACCGTCGACAGCGTACAGTTAAACGAAGCCTGCTCCTCCGGCTGCGGCTCCTTTATTGAAACCTTCGCCAGATCCTTGAATTACACCGTCCAGGATTTTGCCCAGACCGCCCTGTTTGCCAAACATCCCATCGATCTTGGCACCCGCTGCACCGTTTTCATGAACTCCAAGGTCAAGCAGGCCCAGAAGGAAGGGGCAAGCGTATCGGATATTTCCGCGGGACTCGCCTATTCCGTGATCAAGAACGCGCTGTTTAAGGTGATCAAGGTGTCCGACGCCTCCGAGCTGGGAAAAAACATTGTGGTGCAGGGCGGCACCTTTTACAATGACGCCGTTCTCCGAAGCTTTGAAAAGATCGCCGGCTGCCAGGCAATCCGTCCCGATATCGCCGGCATTATGGGAGCCTTCGGGGCCGCGCTCATCGCCCTGGACCGGTATGAGCCGGGCAGCGAAAGCACCATGCTCTCCTACGAAAAGCTCTGCGCCCTGAAATACGAAACCTCCATGGCAAAGTGCAGAGGCTGCACAAACAACTGCCGCCTGACCGTCAACAAGTTTTCCGGCGGCCGCCAGTTTATCTCCGGCAACCGCTGCGAACGGGGCATCGGCGGACAGAAAAATCCCAACCAGGTGCCAAACCTGTTTGAGTACAAGCTGGAAAGGCTGTTCTCCTACACCTCCCTCCCGGCGGATCAGGCCCCCAGGGGGACGGTGGGGATTCCCAGAGTGCTGAACATGTACGAAAACTATCCCTTCTGGCATGTATTTTTCACCAGCCTGGGATATCGGGTGGTTCTCTCGCCCCTGTCCTCCCGCAAGATCTATGAGCTGGGTATTGAATCCATCCCCAGCGAATCCGAGTGCTACCCTGCCAAGCTGGCCCACGGCCATGTGGAATGGCTGATCCGCCAGGGCGTGGACTTTATCTTCTATCCCGCCCTGTTTTATGAGCGCAACGAAATTCCGGAGGCCAACAATCATTACAACTGCCCCATCGTCACCTCCTACTCTGAAAACATCAAAAACAATATGGAGGAAATCAGCGGCGGACAGATGCGCCTGCGAAATCCCTTCCTGTCCTTCAGCAATCTGGATACGGTAACCGACGGGCTGATCCGGGAATTCCCGGAAATCGACCCTGCCCTGGTTCGACAGGCTGCCCGGGAGGGGTGGCAGGAATTAAATAACGTGCGTCTGGATATTCAAAAGAAGGGCGAGGAAGTTCTGGAATATTTAAAAGAAACCGGCAGACGGGGCATTGTCCTGGCCGGCAGACCCTACCATATCGACCCGGAGATCAACCACGGCATCCCGGAGTTGATCACCTCCTTCGATCTGGCGGTTCTCACGGAGGACTCCGTCTCCCATCTGGGAAAACCGGAGCGGCCGCTGGTTGTATCGGATCAATGGATGTATCATTCCCGCCTGTACGCCGCCGCCAGCTTTGTCCGGACAACGGACAATCTGGATCTGATCCAGTTAAATTCCTTCGGATGCGGACTGGACGCGGTGACCACAGATCAGGTAAACGATATTCTCTCCGGCTCGGACAAGATTTACACCTGTCTGAAAATTGACGAGGTCAACAATCTGGGCGCCGCCCGGATCCGGATCCGCTCCCTGCTGGCGGCGATCAGGGTCAGGGAAAAAACCGGCGAAAAACGTACGCTGCGCTCCTCCGCCATCGAAAAGGTGCCCTTTACCGAACAGATGCGGAAGGATTACACCATTATCTGCCCTCAGATGTCGCCCATCCATTTTGAAATCATGGAACCCGCGTTTAACTCCTGCGGCTACAACTTTGTGGTGCTGGACAACGACAATCGGCATTCCGTGGATGTGGGCCTGAAATATGTAAACAATGACGCCTGTTACCCTTCCCTTCTGGTGGTGGGACAGATCATGGAAGCTCTTTTATCCGGTAAGTATGACTTGAAAAAAACAGCCGTTATTATAACCCAGACCGGAGGGGGCTGTCGGGCAACCAACTATATCGGCTTTATCCGCAGAGCGCTGAAAAAGGCCAATATGGCGGACATCCCCGTGATCTCCCTGAACCTGGCCGGCATTGAGTCCAACCCCGGGTTCCATGTGGACGCCCGGCTTCTTCTCAAGGCTGCCGTCGCCGCGCAGTTCGGCGATATCTTCATGCGCTGCGTTTACAGGACGCGCCCTTATGAGGCGGTTCCCGGCTCCGTGGACGCGCTGCACCAGAAATGGAAGGAACCGGTGATCCGTTTTGTTTCCGGCAACGGGTTCAACCCGTTTACCTTCAACAAGCTGTGCAGCCGGATCATCCGTGATTTCGACGCCGTGGAGCTGAAGGACGTATCCAAACCCAGAGTGGGCGTGGTGGGCGAGATCCTTGTGAAGTTCTCTCCCGCCGGAAACAACCACCTGGTGGAGCTGTTGGAATCCGAGGGCGCGGAGGCCGTGGTCCCGGATCTGATGGACTTCATGCTGTACTGCTTTTACAATCAGATTTATAAGGCCGAGCATTTCGGCACCAGCAAACAGGCGGCCCGGAAGTCCAAACTGGGCATTTGGGCCATTGAACGCCTTCTGCGGGGCAGGGCGTCCAAGGAATTTCAAAAGAGCAGGCATTTTTCCCCGCCCACTCCCATCCGCAAAATTGTCTCCTTTGCGGAGCCCATCGTCTCGATTGGCAACCAGACGGGGGAGGGATGGTTCCTCACCGGCGAGATGGTGGAACTCATTCATGACGGCGTTCCAAACATCGTCTGCACACAGCCCTTCGCCTGTCTGCCGAACCATGTGGTTGGCAAGGGCGTCATCAAGGCCCTTCGGAAAGCTTATCCTGGCTCCAATATTGTCGCCATCGACTACGACCCCGGCGCCAGCGAAGTAAACCAGTTAAATCGGATTAAACTGATGCTGTCCACAGCCCGGAAAAACGTCAACTAAAAAAAGCCCTTCCCGGAGCCACGCCCTGGGAAGGGCTTTTCACAGCAAAAGACAGCGGATTCCGCCGCGCCCATGCAGACGCTCCGCGCCGAATTCCTCTCTCCTTTTCCTATGTGACACAGGTTTACGATACCATCTCGTCCCTGCTGTCCAGATACTGCTGCAACACGCTTGCCACCTCCTGGGGGCTGAGGCCCGTCTCCTCGATCATATCGCTCACCGTTTCCAGCTCCCTGCGCTTTTTCTCCTGATAGAGTTCTTCCAGTTCCCGCTTTTCCGATTCCACACGGGTCATCAACGCCTCTATCAGCTCCTGTTTCGCCGTGATTTTTTCCTCCACGGACTTACGCTGTCCTCTGGGCATATCCATTCTCCTTTCGCCGGAGCAGGGTCTGAGAATCCACTCAGCCTGCTATCCTATGATACAGTATATGGACAAGATGGGAAAATATTCACAAAAATGGAAAAAATCGGCATTTTATTTTTTTTCGTCCCCAAACGGGGCTTACAGGGTAATGGTTTTGGTGGCAATCTGCCGGCGGAAACGCAGGTCATGCTCTACAAACAGCATCGTCGGCTCACAGGCCGACAGCATCCTCTCGATCTGCATACGGGAGAAAACATCGATATAGTTTAACGGCTCGTCCCAGACATACAAATGAGCGGGCGTGAGCAGGCTTGCCGCAAGCAGCGCCTTCTTTTTCTGCCCCTCGGAATAAGTTTCCATCGGTTTCAAAAACTGAACCCGCTCCATATCCAACTGCCGCAGAATGGCGCAGAACAGGCTTTCATCCAGCCCGCGCTCCCGGCAGAATGCCTGAAGGCTCCCCTTCAGCATAGAAGTATCCTGACTGACGTAAGAGATCACCAGCCCGGACGCCGTCTCGCAGAGGCCGGATACCGCCGCCGGAAAGCCCCCTGCCCCGCCGGCCTGCCGTTTTTCTGCCTCCGCGCCTGTCTCCTTCCCGGCGGCCGCGACTCCTGCCGCCTGTAAAATCATCTGAATCAGAGTGGACTTCCCGCACCCGTTTTTCCCGTGAATGGCCACGCGCTCCCCCTGCGCCACGTCAAAGGTCAGATGGGAAAACACCGGCCGTACCGACGTCTCATAAGCTACGGCCAGCTCCCGGACATGCACCAGCACCTCCTTGTGGTGCTTAAGGGGCATCAGTTTCAGCTCCACCGGTTCCTCCAGATCGGCAAGCAGCCCCTCCTTTTCCTGAATCTCCCGCTGGATCCGGTTATTCATCTGCGACACCCGGCTCTGCATTTTCTTCGTCTTTGCCCCAATATAGGCGCGTGTGTCCTTGGAACGGTCATGCTCCTTCACCGGGTCAAAACCGATCTTTGTCCGCTCGTTCCGGCTGGCCCACTGCGCCTTTTGTTCCGCAGACTGTTTCAGCTTTTCAATTTCCTTTAAATGCTTTTCGTTCTCCCCGCGGGCAAACTGATCCCTGCGCTGCTTATTTTCCCACCAGACGGAGAAATTGCCGTTTTGCACATCGATGCTCTTACGGTTTAATACCAGCACGTGATCCGTGCAGGCGTCCAGCAGATCCCGATCATGGGACACCAGAATAAACCCTTTTTTCGCCGCCAGGTAATCCTTCACGTTCTCCCTGGCTTCCTGATCCAGATGGTTCGTGGGCTCATCGATCAGCAGGAAGTCCGTCTCCCCGGAAAACAGCGCCGCCAACTGGATTTTGGTGCGTTCCCCCGGGCTCAAAGTGCCAAAGGGACGATACAGGATCTCCGCGCTTTCCCGGAGCTGATCCAGTTCCACCAGCACACGCCACAGCTCGCATCCCGGTTTCCATTGCTCCAGGAAATCCGCCGCGGGAAGCGACAGATCTGTCTCCGTAACCGGATAGGGAAAATAGTCAAACGTTACGGACGTGGTAATGCTGCCGTTATACTCATATCTGCCAAGCAGAAGATGCAGAAACGTGGTCTTCCCTTTTCCGTTGCGGCCCAGAAACCCCAGCCGCCAATCCGTGTCGATCCGGAAGGAAACATCTTCAAAAATATTGTCAAACCCGCCCTCATAGGCAAATGTCAAGTGATCTACCAGAATCTGTGCCAATGTGATCTCCCCTTTCCCGATTCCGCGAAACCGGATGGTCCCGCAGACATAAAAAAAGAACCGTTTGCTGCCAAACCGTTCCATTACGCGTCATAACCATACAGGGAGCACCTGCACGAATCCTTCTGATCCAAACAAAAGAAACCGGCCATGAGAACATAATTCACCTTTGGCAACATGAAATCAGCTTGTTATCATGTTCGCAAAAGTAAATTACTTTCTCATCCTTTCACCCCTTTCAGAAATTGTTACAATTGTACCACAGGCTCAAGCGGCCTGTCAATCAAAATTTAAGCCACACGCTCATTTGCCACACGGCCATTCGGTTTCAGCCACACGCTCATTTGCCACGCCCATTCGGTTTCAGCCACGCGCGCATTCGGTTGCCGCCTCCGCCTCCCCACATCCAAACGCGAGTATTTAAAATTTTTTTGAAATAGCCATTGACAGGACGTGGAAAGTCTGTTAGCATGTATTTAAAATAAATTTGAAATAGGATCCGTGATCCCGGGAAACTCAACATGAGCAATACAAACATATTCAAAGTTCTGTCCGACAAACGAAGACGAGATATTCTGGTCCTGTTGAAAAACGGGAGAAAAAGCGCCGGAGAAATCGCGGAGGCGTTCCAGATTTCGCCTTCCGACCTCTCCTATCACTTGAAATTGCTGAAAAGCGCTGATCTGGTGATGGAATACCAAAGCAAAAATTTTATCTATTATGAAATCAATACCACCGTGTTGGAAGAACTGATTTTATGGGTGGAACAATTTGGAGGTGCTGGAAAATGAAAAAAGTCATGTGGGCCATTTCTGTTTTTTCTCTTGTACTTACCGCTCTTGCGCTGCAATTCATGCCGGACTCCGTCCCCATGCACTATGACCTTGCGGGATCCATTGACCGATGGGGGTCGAAATACGAAAACCTCATATTGCCCGGCAGCATCCTTCTCCAGTCTCTGCTTTGGCATGTTATTCTCACACGTTTTGAGAAAAAAGCGGCAAAGAGTTCTGAGGAAAAAGAACGGGCCGAGGCTTTGTCCAACGCCAAAGTGCTGAAGATTGTGGGAATTTCCATGACGGCGATGTTTACAGTCATGCAGGGCTTTCTTTTGTACAGCGCATACGCGGCAGCCAGGGCCAACTCCCCCCAAACCCCTGTCCCGATCGGAAACATCAGTTATATCCTGGTGGGCGTAGTGCTGATCGTTCTGGGAAATTACATGCCGAAAACCAAGAAAAACCCTTTCGCCGGGATCCGAACGCGCTTTAGCATGTATAACGATACCACCTGGAAGAAAAGCAATCGCTTTGGCGGCATCGTTTTCATCCTCACCGGATTCCTAACGATCCTGACCGCCGTTTTTGCCAGGGCGGACATCGCCAGTATATTACTCCTGATTTATATACTGGCCGCCACTGCGATCACTGTTCTGTATTCATACAAAGTCTATCAAGCCGAGCTTGCTCAAAAGGAGCGGGATTCCTGACACCCAAAACCTGGTCAAGCCGAGCTTGCTCAAAAAGAACGGGATTCCTGACACTTAAAACCTGGTCAAGCCGAGCTTGCTCAAAAAGAGCGGGATTCCTGACACTTAAAACCTGGTCAAGCCGAGCTTGCTCAAAAGGAGCGGGATTCCTGACACTCAAAACCTGGTCAGCACGTGCCGGCCAAAGTCCGCTGGGGGGTTGCTCTTTCGGCATACAATCACCGCCGCATCCTCATCGATGATGTTCTCTATTATGAGCAAAGCTGCCCGTTGCGGCAAGCAACGCAACATAACATCCGCGGTATATGGCCGCCGCACCGGCAGATTACCGTCCGGCAATCTCGATTCGATCCATCACGCCCTGGGCATCGATACCGGGATGCGTAAAATAAATCTGGCAGATCTGCTCCGTCAACCCTCGGCTGATCCGGCGCGTCTTCACAATGTGGTCGACTGAACGCCCGCGGGCGAGATCTCTCACAACCTTTTCAACGATCCCCCGCAGTTCCCCGCTTTCCAGCTCCGGGCACGAACAATCCGAAACTTCCTCCGCCGTTTCGCCTTCCGACAACTCGATCCGTTTCACGGACAGACTCCCGCTCCCCTCATCAATCTCCAGCTCAGCCATCGTCGCCGGTCTTCCAAACCGCCGCGGGCCGCCGCTGCCCGGATTCAGCCAGAGCCTGTGATCCTCTTTCTTTTCCTCATATTTGTGCGAATGTCCGTAGATAACAAGGTCTGCGTCCTCTGCTTTCGAAGTGATCTGTTTCCTGTTATGAACCATGTAAATTTTTTTGCCGTACAGTTCAAGACTGATCTCCTGTGGCAGTTCTTCCGCCCATTCCTTGTCGCAATTTCCCCGCACCGCGATCACGCGAGCGCAGTCCTTCATCCTATCCAATGTTTTGGAGTCCGCAATATCGCCGCCGTGCAGAATCAACTCCGCCGATCGGAATCGTTCCATCGCCTTCGGCCGCAGGATCCCATGTGTATCCGATATCACCGCAATTTTATGAACTGGCATATAGTTCCTCCCATCTGTTTCGATGTTTTTATCTTATCTGCTATCCTACAAAGCATCAAGCAACCATCGTGGGCGATGCGCACTTATGTGTTGCATTCATTGCCACATAAAGCGGAAAATCCCGGCCCTAATCGGTTCTGTATTCATCATATCCTGTTTTGATCCGTAATGCAATGAGGTCATTGGGAAATTGATGATGCTGGAATTTTATCAACTGATAGAGATACTTGATGTTTACGGCATTGGACACGCTGAAAGAAACAAGCGGATTTCCAAGAAAAATCCTGTTCCCTACAAGTATTCGATTCTGACAATTCATACAAATGCGGGATATACACAGATGAAAGCTTTCAAATATCTGCGGCAGTTCTTTCGTTTCAAGCGTACAGCCCGTATTGGATACCGTGATAAGCTCACAGCCGTCCATTTCATCAAAGCTGATCTCAATCCGTTTGCCGTCACTGTATTGAATGCTCAATACCGCCAGTCACGGCTATGATGTTGTTCACCGCCGCCGCTGCCAACATGGAGCATAAAATGACAAACAGCAGCAGAATGATGTTCATGGTCTTTTTGCGTTTCAGGTCCTTTTTCAATATCCTCCAGAACTCGGTAGTAACAAGAATCATAAAAAGCAGAAACCGCCACTGGGCAAAGTGACGGTTTCAAAGCTTTTATTTTTTGAAATCCATGAACTGATCCGGGCCAACCGCTTATTGGCAACATACCATCCCAATTAGCTAAACCAGGAGCCATTATATGTCTTTTGCGCATGATTCCCAATCATAAAACCGACAACCATGCCGATCATAAAGAGTACCCAACCGATTCCCGAACGGAAAATGAAATCTATCATTCCTACGAGACAGGAACAACAGCCCCAAAGAGTCAGTGCAATTCCCCAAAGTCTGGTATATGCCTTAACGTCTTGCTGTTTTACGTTTTTATAATGATAATCGTGTATCAGTTGTATTTTTTGTTTTTTCCACAATAACAGCCCCATTATGATAAAGGCAATCCCTGTCGGCAATGTAATCATTATCTCTATCAACCCAGCGACATACATTTCCTCCACCTCCATAAATGAATGATTGATGTAAGAGCATCATAACACAACCCCGCCGCCCTTTCAACAAAATCCTGTCCTCATGTCAAAACGGATCCCTATCACCTTGCGTACCATGCGGATACGCACCCCACGCTCAATGTGAATATGACCGTCAATCATTTTGCTCTCCATATCCTCTGTTCCGCTAACGCTTTTTAGCAGTTCATTTTTGTAGTATCATATCACATCTTCGCAAATAATCAATAGATTCCAGGAAACGTTGGCCGAATCTCCCATGCCAAAAGCTGTTTCATCATTGGATTGTTTTCTGAAACGTATCATTGCGTAAAAAGTGTCACATCCATTGTAGCGGAACAAATTTTCTCGAAAGTATATTGACACCATGTCAGATAAGTCCTATACTGAACATAATGACACCATGTCAAAACATAGTGGCAGACCAGCAAGGTCTTAAAACAGAAAAGTAACCGAAGACCAGCCTGCAGCTACCAAAAAGCCGACACAATGATCGGAAAAATCGGAAAATGCCTGTCCTTTCAAAACCGCCGTACAATAAGGAGAACGCCAGATGCCAAAAGGATCGCCGGAGTTGACAGAGGCCCGCAGAGAGGAAATCGTGGACGCCTGTGAAAAGCTCTATCAGACCATGAGTTTCAAAGAAATTACCATCAAGGAGATTGGGAATGTAACCAGTTTCACCCGCACCTCCATTTATAACTACTTTCAGACGAAGGAAGAAATCTTCCTGGCCCTGCTGAAACGGGAGTATGAACTTTGGATCGCCTCGCTGAAGGCGACAATGGAACAGGCCGAGACAATGACCAGGGATGAATTTGCCGACATGCTGGCTCATTCTCTGGAGGCCCGTGCTCAGCTTTTGAAGATCCTGTCCATGAATCATTATGATATGGAAACCGGCAGCCGCCCGGAGCATCTGGCAGCGTTCAAGGTGGTATATGGAGAATCGATGCAAACCGTAATGGCCGGCCTCGATAAGTATTTCCCGGATATGACAGTTTCCGGGAAACAGGATTTCATTTACACGTTTTTCCCGTTTATGTTCGGTATCTATCCCTACACATATGTGACCGAAAAACAGCGTACTGCCATGGAGGAAGCAAACGTCAATTATGTATTTATGAGCATTTATGAAATTACATGCAACTGCGTGAAAAAGCTGTTGAGCGTATAGGGAACTGGCGCAGGGAATCCTTAAGCGGAAACTTTTGCGTTGAGCATCATACAGGAACGGGCTGCCGTACCATCCGGCAGAAAGCATAATTCACAGAAATATATGGAAAACAGGAGGACAACACAATGGAAAAAATCACACAAACCGCAGGCCGGGCACAGTTGGGCGATTTCGCCCCGGACTTTGCCCACTATAACGACGATGTGCTCTTTGGCGAGAACTGGAACAACCCCGACATCGACCTGAAAACCCGGTGCATCATCACCGTGGTGGCGTTGATGTCCTCCGGGATCACCGACTCGTCTCTCACCTACCATCTGGAAAATGCCAAGGCCCACGGCGTAACCAAAGCGGAAATCGCCGCCATCGTGACCCACGTCGGTTTCTATGTCGGCTGGCCAAAGGCGTGGGCGGTGTTTCGTCTGGCAAAGGACGTATGGAACGAGGCGGAGCCAGCGCTTACGGAACAAGACAAATATCAAAACACTCTGCTTTTCCCCATCGGCGCGCCTAATGACAGTTTTAAGCAGTATTTTATCGGGCAGAGTTACCTTGCACCGGTGTCCAAAGAACAGGTGGGTATTTTCAACGTGACTTTTGAGCCCGGATGCCGGAACAACTGGCATATCCACCATGCCGACAAAGGCGGCGGGCAGATTCTGATCTGCGTCGGTGGACGCGGGTATTATCAGGAGTGGGGCAAAGAAGCCGTAGAAATGAAACCCGGTGACTGCATCAACATCCCTGCCGGGGTCAAACACTGGCACGGCGCTGCGCCGGACAGTTGGTTTTCTCATCTGGCCATCGAAGTACCGGGAGAAAACGGCTCCAACGAATGGCTGGAGCCGGTGGATGAAAAAAGCAGTACGGATGTCTAAGATAAGCCTGTCGGCGATAACGGCACATTGTTTCCTTTTGCGATATCTCGCCTGTCTCTCGCCTTTTTCATGACGTTTTCTTGGATAATGGGACTGATTGTGAAGATGAAAATTGCAGCCAAAACCCACAGTCAGTCCCAGGAATAGATGGTGATATGATTTCTTTTTCCCAAAACGTAACCATTGGGTTTCACAAGCATATCCATCTGCGTAAGCGCCTTGGCAATGTCAGCGTTTGGTACATAAGCTAGACTGTTTCCGGTACTGGCCACGCAGTCAAACTGTTTTCCCGCCAGAACTTGCGCAACTTCTCTGAAGTCACTCTGTTTCAGGTCAATATCGATTCCCGCCGCCGCAGCTTTTTGACCGCACCGGGCCAGCATATTTTCGCTCAGGTCAGAACCAGAGAGGCGAACCCCCAGACTCGCCAGGGGTAATGTCACGTTTCCCGTGCCGATGCTGACGTCCAGCAAGGTATCAATATGGTTAGTTTGTTGGTTTGAGTATAGCGTATCTACCCGCCAAAAGCAATTCCTCTCCTATGGTTCCTTTCACACCTTTCACACTGCAAACATACCGTCCATCCGTTCTTTCTGCGCTATAACATACAGGAGCTTTTCGCGGTTCATTTTGCCAGATCCTTATACTCGTTGACGCTCTCAAAATACGCAACGCAAATCATCCAGATGGAACAAATTGTGAAATGCCCCCTTACAGCAATCGGTTTTTTCGCAGGAACAGGAGTTTTTCTTGTGCTATATGATACACATAGCCCCATATAGGATCACACAGATCACTATACAGGCTACACTCATTCTATTTCTTTGATACTCTGTTTCCTGCGGATTCCATTTTTTAATCTGGCTGCTTTCCAGAAAAAATCCAACGGTTGCGGTCAAAACACCTAAAAGCAATAACCCGCTTACTTTGACGGCTGGCGCAGTATTATTTTCGATTCCCCGTCTTTCAAAAAGCACCACGGTTAATACCATGCCAGCAAACAATAATATAAGATATACCGCTGTTACCGGAACGCTGCGAGCAGCGCGTTTTTTATCTTCATCGTTTTTATATATTTTATCTATCATCTTATAGTTGCTGATGAAAATCGATATCACAACGTGTAATAAATATGTAGTGATCAAAAAACCGTTGATCCACTTGACAGGCAAATTCATACAGCTAATCACGCAGATGAGAAAAAGATATACCGTAGACGCCATTTCAATTTGTAATGTTATCTGCGCTAACAGTTTTTTAACTTCACCTATATGATATTCTATCTTTTTGTCAAAGCCGGCAATGCCGTCAAAAGAGTCATTTTTTACCGCGTAAGAGAAATAAAGAGGGATAAACATCTGAATGGGACAATAGATGATAAAAATGCAAATCAGCGTTCCCCCGCTAAAGCATCCCAAAATGGTACTGATGATGAAATACGCCAGTATACATAAGGTTGAGATGCCAACGAAAATCCATGAGGTTTTATCTGTTAAACTTTTAGAGGAATCCCATGATTCATTCCTTTTTTCGTTTCCCAACAATCCTTCAACCGTAGTTCCAAACAGCCCAGCCAACTTGATTAAGTTTTCTGAACTGGGCATTGAAAGATTGTTTTCCCACTTTGTTACCGCCTGACGGCTGACTCCCATGTACTCGGCAACCTTTTCTTGGGACATTCCCAATGCCTTGCGATAGCGTGAAATATTTTCACCTGGTAATTTTTCACCCATAACATGATCCTCCATAAAATTGATAGAATTGATAGCGCTAATATAACCGTTCTTTCGATTGCATTCTACCAACTATATGGCAACTATTGGTTGCAACTGTCTTTGATCCGCTTAGTCAACTCCTATCATACCGTTTTCCGTTTGATTACTTTTCCTTACAACTTCACACATTATTTGGTTTTAATATTCATCCCGCAGTTTGGCAACAACAAACGGGAAATGAATGACTTAAAAATCGTCAGATTTTTAGTGTTTTCAAATAAGTTTTCTGCTCAGTTGATATTCGATTGCTCTCCACACTTTTCTGAATCGTTTTATTATGTGTCCAGTCATCGAGTTTCTTTCCTTCTAAATACGGAAGTATAGAAGGATACTGTTTTGCCAGTGCCGTTGCAAAATACCAGGCGACCATCATATTGATATAGTATTCATCCGATCTGACCGCCGCTACCATGTCCGCATATTCGGGATGAAACCTCTCGCCCAGGAAATGCTGCATAAGCATACCGATTGCAAATCGGACGGTATAAACCTGATCCGATCTGATCCATGTATAGATATACGGAAGCAGTTTCTCCGGCTCTTTTTTGAAAACATTTGGTGAAAGCTGATCACAGGTAGCCCAGTTATCAATAAACGGAAGAAACGCTTCCACTTCTGCAATGCATTGATCAAAATCTTTCTCCAATGATATCACAAATGCATGCAGTTGATTTTCATCGAAGTATTGGTGCGGAAGACACTCCAAAAACAAAACTGTGTCCTCCTCTTTGCATAACCTCTTGGCAAAGGAACGAAGTTCTGGTGTCCTGACCCCGATAATCCTTTCCGCTCCTACCGTCGGGATTAACTTAGCCTGAAAAGCCGCATATTTCTTATCCTGCAAGCGGAATAATTCCGCCGCTATCTCATCTCTATTCATTTACGTTTTCCTCCGTACAATCCCGCTTGAAAACTATCCTTTTATCTCACGAATGGAATTCGTTTGGCACAGATGTGCCGTCAAAAGTTTTAACGTTCCTTTTCAAGCGGTGGCTTGCCTGGTATATGAGCCAGCAGAATCATTATACCACAAGACATACAGGAATTGTGAACTGATTGAAATACTTTCAAAAAACAATGAAAAAATAGCTACAAAAGAAAGATAGATACGCCATATACAATATCTTCTATAACACCATTGACATAACTACCTGTGCAGATGATTGGAAATTTGGTAAAAACATGTAAAAGAATTGTGTCTTGCCATAAACTATGACATAATGGTGTCATAGTTTGTTTGTTATACTGGTACAGAAAGGAGAAAATTTGAAAGTAAACTTTCAAATAGGAAAAAGAAGGGTGTTGACACACCCTTTGGGGATGCGTACTGAAACACGCTGGGGGTATAAAATGAAGATTGACCGGCTTATCAGCATTGTTGTTTATTTATTAAATCATGGTCGGACATCGGCGCAGAAACTAGCAGAAGAATTTGAAGTTTCTTCCCGAACGATTATACGGGATTTGGAATCACTGGATCAGGCAGGGATCCCGATTCAATCCTTTTATGGCTTAAAGGGCGGCTATCAGATTATGGACAGTTTTGTTTTAGAAAAACAGGTTGCAACAAACCACGAATATGATTGGATTGTTACTGCCCTGAAAGGAATGGAAAGCGCGTATGCAAGCAAAAATCTAAAACAGGCGCTGGAAAAAGTGCAGAGTGTAAGCCGTATAAAAGACACTGCTGTCTCCGTAGACTTGAGCGCCGCCAGTGAGGATGACAAAATCAATGAACAATTAAAGCTGTTAGAAGATGCAATCGAGCAAAAACGCGTTGTGCAATTTTCTTATACCAATAGTCATGATGAAGTAAAAGATATTCAGGTAGAACCCGTTTATCTGCAATACAAGTGGTACAACTGGTATCTGATTGGATATTATGAAAAATATCAGGATTATTGTATGTTTAAATTAATCCGTATGGATCATTTGCAAGCTACACAGATCAAATTCACAAAATCCCATCATGTTTCAGAGATCAAAATGCCAGATGGCAATCAGCACATTGTACATGTCAAATTATACGGAAAGGCAGCCATAAAAGCAAAATGCAGGGAATATCTCAATGGACGGTTTACCCAGGAATTTGAAAATGGCGATTTTGAGTTTGCTTTTTCTGTACCGGAGCATGAGACATTTTGGTATGGAGTGATTCTTTCCTTTGGAAATAAAGCTAAGATAATCGAACCACAGGAAATAAAAGAACGCATTATAAAAACCTGCCAAGAAATACAAAGGGAATATGAGGCATAGAGATGAGATTATATTCAAAAGATGAGGCAAGACGTATGTTGTGCCGATATCACAATTTGGACGGTGCGGAAGCATTATGCGGAAAAGAAGGGGTCGAAAAGATTATGCAGCGGATACACAGTATCCAGTATGATCCTCTGAATGTCATAGCAAGGAATGCCGATTTGGTATTACAGGCCAGAGTGAACCATTACAGGGAATCCATTCTTTACGATTTACTATACAAGGAACATAAATTAATTGACGGATTTGATAAAGAAATGTGTATTTATGAGACTAAAGATTTTGCCCGCTTTCAGTTTGTGCGAAATGAATATGAAAAACAAGCGCTGCCTACCTTGAAATACCGTAACCAGGCAAACGTACTGAACATACTGGACGATGTCAGAGATTTTGTGGAAAAACATGGCAGGACAGGAACAAAAGACATTTCCATCGGAGAAGTGAGGGAAAGCCGATGGGGACATAAAAAATTATCAAGCGCAGCTTTAGATTATCTGTTTAACACGGGCATTCTTACGGTAACCGACAAACGGGGAACCCAGAAGTATTTTGATCTGACAGAACGTGTGATTGCCAGTGAAAACCCTTTCTGCGATCTGCATATGACCGTAGAAGAATTTCTGGAGTGGTATGTGGAGAGGCGAATACAAAGTGTCGGCTTTCTGTGGAACAAATCAGGCGGAGCATGGCAGGGACGCTTTTTAAGTGAAAATGAACTCCGCAGTTCTACACTTCAGACACTGATAGAAAAAAACAAGATTGAAGAAATACGGATAGAGGGCATCAAAGAACCCTTTTATATTTCCAAACAATTTAAGAAGTATATGGAAAATCCGGCAGCCCGCAGCTATGTCAGATTCATTGCCCCGCTGGATAACATAATGTGGGACAGGCAGATGCTGGAAATACTGTTTGGTTTTACATACCGCTGGGAAGTGTATACCCCTGTTGAAAAAAGAAAGTATGGATATTATGTATTGCCTGTTCTGTATAATGGTCAATTTATTGCCAGATTTGAGGCAGAACCGATTCATAAAGCTGGAGAGTTTATGATCAAAAACTGGTGGTGGGAACCGAAAGTGGAACCAAATGACAAAATGAGAGAAATGGTCGCAAACGAAATAACACGTTTTACAGAATTTCTCCAGATGGATAATTCGCCAAAAAATATTACAAAATTAGGAGTATAGCAAAATGCAAGAAATCAGACGATATGACATAAATGAAAATTGGGCGCATTCGGGAATCATCCAAGCAGGCGACTATTGCTTTATCAATTACTGCGTCCGTAATATAGGCGGTACGATTGAAGAACAAATTGACGGTGCCTTTGATGAAATGGAAGAACGACTGGCTTTAGTAGGATTGACGCTTGAAAATGTCGTACAAATGAACTGCCTGTTTCAAAATATCTGGGATATTCCAGTGATGGAAAAGGTAATTAAGAAAAGATTTAATGGCAAATATCCTGTACGCAAGTCAATTCAGACGGTTTTTGCGGATCCGGATCATTTGCTGTTCCAAGTAGATGCCATAGCCTACTCAACAATCCATTCTTAGAGCAATTTGCCGGTTGCACATTCAGATATCCGTTAAAAAATATGTTTATTCAAAAACAAATGTATATTTCCTCTATTGTAAAATACCGTCACAAATAATCGAGCGTTGGATGCTGTCAATCGCTTGTGCGCCCCACTGATTTCTTTTTCATATTGCGCTAACTGTTCATCCGTCACTGCCCCTTGATAACTAACACTGATAAACTCCGCATTATCGATCAGCTCCGTCAATTCACCCACTCTGGATTCATCTGAATATTGGTTATCCTCCACATACAATGAATGATGAGAACAGAAATCACCCAGCAGCTCAAGCACCTGATCAACTCGATCAGCAAATGAGTGATAGGTATCCCCTTTACAATAGAAAAAGGACAAACCGGCATGTAAATCACCGAGAGTAGATTTCAGTGAAACCCGGCAATAATCACGCAAATTAACAATGAATCGCAGGGCTACGCATTCATTTCCTATCCAATCACTCAATTTATCTCCAAGCCAGTATCCCACGTTTTTAATCATTGCGGTATTGGAATCATCCATAACATTTTCAATGACATAATGACAAGACTTCGTTTCCCTGCTTTCCAGAAGCTGTTTTCTATTTTTTACTGCCCCATCCCGAAGCAGTTTCATATACCAGTGATCCAAAACCGTTTCTATGTTACATTGCCCTTTTCTCATATAAGCGCAATATTCTCTATATGAAATTGTTTCATTGCGTTCTGTATGATTCAGAATACTGCTCATTTTCAATTTCATAACGGAAACACTGGCTCCGTCTGCAATAGAATGGTCCAGTATTCCGATCACGGAAACGTTTCTACCGCTTTTCACGATGAGAAAGAGAGATAAAAATCCACCGTGATATCGAGCAGTATATAATTCCTCAGAATAGTTTTGAATCACAAAACGGATAAAGGCATTATTTTCATAAGGCAATTCCACAACAGGAATCGCTTTTTCTTTTGATTCATATTCCTCAAAATAAACCCAATCCTTCTCGGAGCGAATTTTGGAGGTTAAAATACTATTTTCTGATAATAAGGTTTTGACCGCAGCCTGAACTTCATCCACTGTATAAATATCGCCCAGATCATATTGGAACGAAATAGGACTTTGAAATCTTCTGTCATAATAGTACTTTTGAAGGTACATCCCTTTATAAGAATATTTACATTCAGAAGAATCATCATATAAATATGATTGAATCTGTTTTGTCAAATCAATAATCTTATCATAGAGAATGCCATCATCTATCACAGCATTTGATGTATCTTTATTTTGCAATTCCTGTATATAGCGAACGATTCTTCGGCAGGATCGATATGTGTAAATCACATCCGCGTCCAAAGAAACCTGAAATAATTGCTCTAACTTAGTGATCAGCAATAAAGCGCTTAAAGAATCACCACCGTTTTCAAAGAAATCATCCTCCATGGAAAGCGAACGGCCATTTTCCTCTAAACACTCTCTCATCAATTTTAGCACTCTGTCACTGGAGTCTGATGTTTCGTTTGCCTTTTTCTTATTTCTTTCCAGTAAATAATTTTCGAGCACTTTCTTCCTGTCTATCTTGTTATTTGCATTCAATGGTAAAGAATCAACCTGACGAAAGCTATTAGGGATCATATAGCGAGGGATTTTTTCAGCCAGCTTATTTCTGATTTCTTCAGGGGAAAACTCCCTGCCATCCTTCATAACAATTGTGGCAATCAGCATACCACTATAAGAAATCACAACATTTTCTTTTACTTCATCCAGTTCATTGATATGTGTTTCTATTTCCCCAAGTTCAACACGAATACCGTTTATTTGTACCTGATCGTCATTTCTTCCATGATACATCAATAGATCTTTTTCCAGTGACACCAGGTCACCGGTACGATAATAGGGAACATTATTTTTCATAAAAAATCTTTTATTTTGCTCCCCTGGATGATTGATATATCCGTTGGCAATCCCATCGCCGCCAAGAACCAGCTCACCGACCCCATTCTCATCTGGATGGTCAATATAACAAACGCATCCTTTCAGGCATCTCCCGATTGGAATACTTTTCTCATATACGTCACCTTTATGTAATTCATAGCCTGTCGCATACACAGTTGCCTCGGTGGGACCGTAAAGGTTTAACAAGCGGTAATTCCAATTTGAACCATTCCACCTGGTAAATATTTCCTTATGAAAGGCTTCGCCAGCCACCATAACGCATTTCAAGGCAGAGCCCATCAAATCCAACTGCTCATCTGTATAGGCATGGTACATATTTTTTAGCCCTGATGGCGATAACGCTAAATGGGTTATGGCATTTTCATGGATAATATATGGAAAATTCTTGAATAAATCCGTTCTGGCCGTTTCACACACATATATACTTGCGCCATAAACGAATCCATAGATTTCGGTCGTTGAAACGTCAAAAGTATAAGGAGTGGAAAAACACACTCTGGAATTACGATTCCAATCCCCAATTTGAATCATATTCTGCATAATATAGCACAAATTATGATAGAGAATAGAGCATCCTTTGGGTTCTCCTGTGCTGCCCGAAGTGAACAGCACATACACTTCATCCGCATAATCATATGTAACATGCTCAAAAGAATTTACCTGTTCCACCTTTTCTTCTTCAAAAACAATCTCCTTCATATCTCTAAATTGTTGTGAATCCGTGATAATGATATCACTAGAACAGTATTCTTCCATTTTTTTAACCCTGTCAACTCTATTATCTTTATGGATCGGCACATAACTGTTTCCGGTTTTTAACACGGCCAAAATACAGATAATAATTCTGTAACTATGATTCAATTTCAAGAGAATTCTCTTTTTTTCGCCTTCTGTTTTTTCCATGATTTTCCAAGCATAGTAATCCACCATACGCGATGCTTCCCCATAAGAAATTTCTCTTATACCGTCAATCATCATGATTTCATCTGGGGTATGGATCACTTTATCCTCAAAAAACTGAAAGATATCCATTTTTTCCTCACCATATTGTTTCATTCTACAATCCTTCCGTTTTGTAATGAATCTACGTGCTTTATTGTATTTCCTTTTACTTATTTCCTTTTACTTATTTCCTTTTACTTATTTCCTTTTACTTATTTCCTTTTACTTATTTCCTTTTACTTCCGGTTCTGTCTTTGGGAGAAAGAAATGACAAATAATTGAGAGAACTACAATGCCACCTCCAACGATCCAAAAACCATAAATACTGATTGTAATATTCAGAAACGAAAAAACAAAGGAGCCAACAGGCATAAACAAAACTGCAATTGTAAAAATCACACTAAACACACGTCCCAGATAGTTTTCATCAACGTGAATTTGAACATAAGACATAAAATTGATATTAAACATCGTCAACATAGCGCCAAACAAAGAAAAAGGCGCAAGACAGATCCATATCTGTCTGGTCTGACTCACAATCGGAGGCAGAACAAGGGAACCGCCTGTTAAGCCTAAAAAGAAAAGCAGCACAGATATTTTATCTGTTATTTGATTAGGCAATTTAGAATTCACAAAGGAACCTATTACCCCGCCTATGGACTCCGCCACTAATACCTTCCCATAAAAATCAGAAAAAACGTCAGCATATAAACAATCCGTATATGGCAGCAGCAAATTGTATCCTGCCAGGAAAAAATTGACAAGTGCTGAAACTAAAAGCAGAAAAAATATTTTTTTCTCATGCCACAGGTAACCAATTCCTTCTTTGATATCTGTGAAAGCATTTCGCTTGAATACATCTCCCACGGTTTTATGATCCTTTTCCAGTTCTACCATGAAACATTCCGAAAGTGCAGAAACCAGAAAGGTAACCGCATTGAAAAGGAGAGCTACCCGTGCATTAAAAAAATTCAGCATAACTAAGCCCAAAACAGGCGCCAACATTCCAATCAATTCATTTCCCGTTGTAACAACCGAATTGTAATGCGAAATACGCTCCTTCTCAACCATCTGCTTAATAATGGATCGAAAAGTTGGAGAACTGAAGGAAAAAATGAAAGCCAGTATCCCGTTGGCGGAAATTAATGCAGCCGCAACAAATCTTGATTCTGTAAAAAAACTGGTGATCAAACAAACCAAAGCACTTAGCAAGTCTGTTATAATCAGAATTCTTTTTCTCTTTCCGGCGTCAGCAAAAGCGCCACCAATCAGGTTAAATAAAACATTCACAATGGTCTGAGAGCTTTGATAAATAGCAAGTACCCAAGATGAACTTTGATAAACTTGAACCAGCAGTACACTGTTAACATAATCGAAAACAATATCCCCCATTTTTGACGTCCATGTTCCGAAATAAAGTAATAACTCATTTTTCTTACTTTTGTTCATATGGTTCCTCTCTGTATTTCATCAGTGTACAATCAGTAATGAAAATTGCAATATGAAAATTCATCAACGCTTTTTATTTGATCACTATATTCCAGTTACCGTTTTCAATAACATATTGAAATTCCGTCAAAGAATCGTCTTCCATCACCCGAAGAAGCGGCAGTAAATCCGTTACCGTATCCATCTTGAGAAGTTCCGACCTTTTTACCCAGACCATCTCGCCTTCTTCTGAAGACGTCACTTCTCCGAAGAATTCATCTGTCTGAAATAAGAATACAATGTATCTCCCATTTTCTATGGGAAACTGCTTAATGCCGCATAATTTGGGATTCCGAATATCCAGTCCCGTCTCCTCCTTCATCTCCCGAATCACTGCATCTATAATGGATTCCCCTTTTTCAATATGTCCTCCGGGCAAAGCGAAACCTTTCCAATCGTCTTTTACTCTGTTTTGTAACAGGTATTGATCTTTTTGATGGATCAGACATAAAACCGTTAATTCTACGTTTTCAATTTTTCGCATCTGCTGTCTCTCCCTGTACCGCGATATTTGAAGATATGCGGTTTCTCATGTTATAGCCACAAAAGTGCCCGGTTCCTTCGGCAGCGTCAACACACCATCCTTCATGTGGTCTGTCAATATCTGTTTCACTGTCTTGCGGGGCATTTGACAGGAATTCCAGAACGTGATTCCGGAATCCATGGAATCCATATATGCCAATCAATCATCGATATCTGTCACCGCCAGAGAATCTATCTATTTTTTGATTTCCACCGTATGAAAATAAGGCATAAACTGTTTCATTTTTCATTTGATGATAACAGAAGTTTCCGAAAAAAACAAGTAGCTCCTGCCATTCCCTCCATCGTAACAATGGAACCTGTATCTCCCTGCAAAAACCAAGGAGGCGAGGCCAAGGATGCAGCCTTTCCCCATTTCTTGCTTTTCTCTGCTCGATGGGCTATAATTGATTTCACGAAAACAAAGGAGCTTCGTCATGCTCATTTCCCTCTGCGACGACAACACAATTGAACGCGGCTACATCAAACAGCTTGTCCACGACTGGTCTTTACAGTCGGGGGCTGCGGTTGACGTGCGCGAATACCCGTCGGCCGAGGCTTTGCTGTTCGATTACTGCGACTGCCCGCCCGACGTCTTGCTGCTCGATATAGAAATGCCGGGAATGAACGGCGTCGAGCTTGCGAAAAAGCTGCGCTCACAGGCTGAAACGGTGCAAATCGTCTTCATCACGGGTTACCCCGATTTCATTGCCGAGGGCTATGACGTTTCGGCGCTGCACTACCTTTTAAAACCTGTCTCCGTGGACAAGCTGCGCGAGGTTTTGGACAGGGCGTATCAAACTGTCTGTGAAAACCGGGCGCCCGAGACGGCCATCTTTCGGTCAGGAACGGAATCCCTTCGCTTTCCGCTCTCCCAGTTGGAATATATTGCGGCCCTGGGCCATTCCACCGTACTCTCTGCGGGCGGCAGGACCTATGACCTCAGCGTTTCGATTTCCGAGGTTGAAAAAACCCTTGGCGACGGCTTTCTCCGGTGCCACCGCTCCTATATCGTCAATCTGAGATATGTGCGCGCCGTCTCGGGGGATCGGCTGACCTTGGACGACGGGACAAAGATTCCCGTTGCAAGATCGATGAAAAAGACGGTGGCTGAAGCATTCATCCAATATTACAAAAGCTAACAAAAGGAAACGAAAGTCACATGCGAAGGCAGAGAAAGGGTGCGGTATATGATATTTTCACGCTTGGCCGACAGGCTTTTGGAAAAACGCATCGCCGCTTATCAAACCGAGATGATCAAGCGCCATGTTGAAGAAGTCCGAAGCATTTATCAGAAAATGCGCGGGTGGAGACATGATTATAAAAATCACATTCAGACGCTTTTGGCTCTTGTGGGCGATGATGAGAAAACCCGGGAATATCTGCTGAGCCTGGACAAAGACCTCACCGAAGTGGACGCTGTGGTCAAGACGGGGAACGTTGCCCTTGACGCGATTTTAAACTCCAAGCTAACGCTGATCAAGTCGAAAGAAATCCCCATCGAGGCCAGGGCGAGCGTTTCCCACCCTCTTGCCATTTCCGATATAGATTTGTGCGCTATGATCGGGAATCTGCTGGACAACGCTATCGAGGCAGTTTTGCCTTTGCCGAAAGAGGAACAGTTTATCCGAATATATATAGGTATGCTCAAATCTCAACTGTATATTTCCGTCACAAATGCAACCGCTCAGGAGCCAAAGCGCTTAAGCGGAAAATTTGTATCCACAAAGGGCGAGGGCCACGGCCTTGGGCTGATGCGAATCGACGGCATCGTCAAAAGGGCGGGCGGAATGGTCAACCGAAAGACCGAACAGGGCGTTTTCGCCACGGAAATCCTCATATAGCGGTCAAAAAGGCTGTTTTGCATTTCCCACAGTCTCACCGCCGGCCGTTTGATTCTTCACAGCTTGCAGCCTCAAGCTGCGTTTCGTGCAAAATATTGACATTTCGTGCAGAAAAACTCCGCAATCCGGGAAATCATGCTATACTCCTGAAAAAAGGAGATGAAAGTTTGAAAGTAAACTTTCAAATTTTGATTGGTATGTGTGCTGAAGCGCACAAGGGGTATAAGATTGAAAATTAAAATTTTCAATCGCGAGATTTGTGTCCGCGCACTACTTGACACAAACTCGTTATGCGCAAAGATCAGCGCGGAAATGAGGTATAAGATTGAAAATTAAAATTTTCAATCGCGAGATTTGTGTCCGCGCACTGCTTGACACAAACTCGTTATGCGCAAAGATCAGCGCGGAAATGAGGTATAAAAATGAATGCAAAGGCAAAGCCGAAATATTCGGCAATATCGAATATTTTCTTCTCACTTCGCTATATCTGGCGCTGTGCCCGCGACGTGATCCTGTTCGGCCTGCTGCTTTACCCGGTGGGGCTGATGAGAAAGCTTGCGGAAATGTACTTTCCGAAACTCTTAATTGACGACATAACGGCGGGCCAGACCGCTGTCAGAATCGCGCTGACCATAGCCGGGTTTCAGGGGGCCATCCTGCTGATCCGAATGTTTCAGGAATGGTGCATATCCCATACAAACAGGTATCACTACTACATCACCGGCGTTGTCCAGTCGCAGTTAAGCCAGAAAAACATGCGCGGGGATTTTCAGAAAACCGACGATCCCCAGATCACCCTTAAGCGCGACAAGATTGGCGGCGATGCCTCAGGCGGCCAGTGCGCCATTGAATTTCTGGAGCGGGATCTCAATCAGGTTGTCAGCTCCATTCTGGAAATGGGCTCCTGCGCCGCGATCATTTCCTTTATTTCGCCCTGGATCCTTTTGACGGTATGCGTAGAAACCGCCGTATACTACTTTTTCAGCAAAGCAAATATGAAGTACGCAAGAGATCACGCCGACGCCAACGCCGACGCCAACCGCAGAAGGAACTATATTTCCGGTTTCTCACAGGATTTCAGCTATGCCAAGGATATTAGAATCTACGGTATGCGCGGGTGGATCGACGGCATGTTCCAAAAATATCAGCGGGAAAGCCTAAGTCTGTATCAAAGCGAGCAGAACCGCTGGTTCGCCCAGGCCGTCACAGGGTCATTCCTAAGCGTCTTCCGAAACGCCGTCTCCTATTTTTTCCTGATCAGAATGTTATTCGCCGGCCAAATTACCCCAGGGGATTTTGTGTTCCTGTTTTCGGCGGTGGGCGCTCTTGCGGCCGCTTTCAACCTGGTGTCCCGGCAGATGAATGCTCTGAATGACAAGGCCGTCAAAGTCGGCTGGTACCGGGAATACTTCGATATTCCCGATCAATTCAACCACGGAAAGGGCCAGCCCGTTCCCACGCGCCGGCAAATGCCAAGAGACATTGAATTTCAAAACGTCAGTTACAAATACCCTTCCGCCGACGGCGAACACTATGCGCTCAAAAATATCAATTTGAAAATCCACGCGGGCGAACGGCTGGCGGTTGTGGGCCGCAACGGGGCGGGAAAGACCACCTTTGTAAAACTTCTCTGCGGGCTGTATTATCCCTCGGAAGGGAACGTTTTACTGGGCGGAACAGATATCAAAAAATTTAACATAGACCGCTATTACAGCCTTATTGCCGCGGTGTTCCAGGATATTTACGTTGTCCCGCTGACAATCGCCCAGTTTGTGGCGGCCACTGACCTGGCCGAAACAATCGACCGCCTGAGAGTAGCGGAATGCCTGGAAAAAGCGGGGCTTGGCGAGAAGATCCAAACGCTTTCCAAAGGCATGGATGCGCGGCTGATGAAAGGGTTTTACGATGATTCCATCGACCTTTCAGGCGGCGAAAAACAAAAGCTCATGCTGGCCCGGGCGCTCTATAAAAATGCGGGGATCATCGTACTGGACGAGCCCACGGCGGCCCTGGATCCCATCTCCGAAAATGAAATATATCAAAAATACAGCGAACTGACGGAAGGCGCCACCTCGCTCTATATATCACACCGCCTCGCCTCCACCCGTTTCTGCGACAGGATCATATATCTGGAGGACGGCGAAATTGCCGAAATCGGCTCCCATGACGAGCTGATGAAAAAAGGCGGGAAATACGCTCATATGTTCCATCTTCAGGCAAAATACTATCAGGAAGGCGGTGAAGAAAATGCGGAAAAAGAATGACAGCATCAACATCCGGGCGCTGAAATTTTCATACAGCCTCTGCCCCGCTTATTTCAGAATCAAGATCTTTCACGCGGCAGCGAACATGGTGTTACCCTATTTTGACATTTATATGTCCGCAGAGATTGTCAATCAGCTTGTGGGGGGCCGCGATCTGAAAGGAATTCTCCGCCTGATTGCCATCACCCTTGCGGGGAATCTTTTCCTAAGCGTCTTGCAGAACATGACAAGCCACCTCTCCAACATATATCACTGCAAATTCAGTGACGCTGAGCAGGCTTATTTCAACCACAAAACCCTCTCCCTGGATTATGCGGACCTGGAAGAACCGGCGGTGCGGCAGCTCAGAAGGAAAATCGAGGAATCCTCCTGGATCGACGGCCACGGCATGGAATGCTTGATGAACGCCTTTTTCGAGCTTGTGAGTCAGCTTACCAACCTGATTCTTGCGGTTTTGTTCTGCCTCGGAATGATGATCGGCATCGTCAGGAACGGATTCCAGCCCGTCACCGCCATTCTTCTTGTGGTGTTTCTCGCGGCGAATATCTTAAGCATTACATCGGAAAAGAAGATAACCGATATCCTGTCCGTGCTATGGGACGAGGGAAGCCGCCAGATGATGGAGGAAAACCGCATATCCAATGAAATGCAGGACTACAACATGGGTAAGGACATCCGGATTTACGGCCTTGCGGATTTTTACAAGCGGGTTGACGATAATGCCAACCGCGACCACCTCGCCATATACACCAGGCTCAGAAAAAAGCAGTTTTCCGCCGGCAGTATCATCCTGCTGTTCAACTTTATCAAAATCGGCTCGCTGTATCTTTTGGTGTCCATCAGCGCCCTGGGCGGAGCCTTCGGCGCAGGCAGCGTGGTAAAACATGTGGCGGCGGTCACGCGCCTTTCCAACGCCATAGGGGCCATCCTATTCACGCTGAACGTAATCCGCTCGAACACACCGTTTGTAGAGGATTATATGCGTTATCTGGATCTGCCGAGAAAGATGTACCAGGGGAGCCTTCCGATTGAAAAACGCGCCTTCTGCGATGACGGGGACTATGATTATAAAATCGAGTTTAAGGACGTCAGCTTTCAATATCCGGGCTGTAAGGAATACGCGCTGAGGCACCTTAACATCATCTTTCAAATTGGCGAACACCTGGCGGTAGTAGGTAGAAACGGCTCCGGAAAGACCACGTTTATCAAACTGCTCTGCCGTCTTTATGACCCCACCGAGGGCAGGATCCTGCTCAACGGCATTGACATTTCCAAATATGACTATGACGAGTATATGCGGGTGTTCACGGTGGTGTTTCAGGATTACCGCCTGTTCGCATTCCGACTGTCCGAGAACGTGGCGGCAGGGCTTTCCATGGAGGAAACATTCTGCAAAAAATGCCTTGTGGAAGTTGGTTTGCAAGATAAGCTCAGGGAACTGCCGGAGGGAATCCATACCTATCTCTATAAAAACTTTGACAAAAACGGCGTTGAGATTTCGGGCGGAGAAGCACAGAAAATCGCCCTGGCGCGAGCGCTCTACAAAAACGCTCCGTTTGTCATTCTGGACGAACCGACGGCAGCTTTAGACCCGATCTCCGAGGCTCAGGTCTATGAGCATTTTCATGAAATCGTCGGACGAAAGACAGCGGTATATATCTCCCACCGTCTTGCGTCCTGTCGATTTTGCGATGAAATTGCGGTGTTCGACGAAGGCAGAATCGTCGAGAGAGGAACGCATGAGGAGCTGCTGGCAGCGGAGGGCAAGTACAAAGAGCTCTGGGACGCCCAGGCCGGCTACTATCAAAGCAAGCCGCGTGAAAGCGCATCCTCCCCGTAAAACCGCTTAGCTGTTCCAGTCAACATCGTACTCCCGTTCGACTTCAAGTTGATCCATGAAACCGTCCTCCATATCGAAGGTCATAAAGTATTTATAATCCAAAAGGCCGCTGCTGAACCACATAACCTCATCTCCTGTAAAGTCAGGGAACATCTCTCCCGCTTTTTCCCGGGTCAGCTCCGGGATGGCGACGCCGTTAAAGGTGATATGGTTCAGCAGATCCCGATCCTGGTCATAGTTGAAATAGAACTCCAGCCGTGCCACAGTGGCATCCCCCAGCGTGACTTCCTCCTCGTCCGTTACAAAGGAAATATGCGCAAAGGTGTGCTCTGTCAGCCATATGGACGCGCCGGTATAATAGGAATTGCTCTCCAGCAGCATATCCGGTTCCACCACATGCTCGGTAATCTGGTTGTAGGCATCCATCTCCGACCAGGTGATCTCATACCCAAGATCCAGAAGCGTCTGTACTTTAGTCTCACCGACGCGGATCTCCGTATTGTTCACGGTCACCGGATAGCACGGCTCGTTCTTCTCCGGTTCGCTTTCCTTGGAATCACTTTGGCCGGAGCATCCCGTCAATACGGCAAGCAGTGCCGTCAGACAGAATGCGGAAGCCAAATAAGTTATCCTGTTTCGTTTCATCACTATCTCCTCCTGCATTGTTTCAACTGTGGATAAAATGCCGCCCTCCCTGTGGCGCCTGTTCATCCTGTTTTAAGCCCCCTTCCTCACATATTTGGCGCAACTCCAGAACGTCCCGGGAGAAACTTCTTCCCCTGAGAATAGGGCTTGCAATCTTTGTCATTATATCACGCAAGGAGAAAGAAGTCCATGCTATCGCCGCAGCCCACCCTGTCGATTTTTTCGAGGGTAAGCGCATCAAGGAGAGGCCCCATCTCGGTGCTGCCGCCGTAAAATGTGTTGACATGATAGACCGTGCCGTCCTCCAT
>CANRIP010000024.1 GCA_947630715.1 uncultured Acetatifactor sp. | reverse complement strand
GTTAAGTCTAACACAGTCAGGCGGAATTTGTCACTATAAATATGATGATTTTTTATATTCATCATATAGTAATTGGCGAGGAATTCCGGGTGCTCCTGAAACAAGGTGTAATTCAGGATCCCGATCTGAACGGCAGGTTTTGCGGCTGCGTAATCATCGCCCTGGTTTAACTCGCCGAAGGAACGGGCGAGGTAGCACAGGGATCGCTCCGGCCAGTTGCTGGCGTTTACCACTTGCATTTCCAGATTGATAATGGTGTGCCGGTTCAGCATCAGTTTGACATCCAGGATGTAATTTTTGTCTCTGACGGAAACGCCGAATTCGTAGGGATTGCGGATTTCCGTGTCTATAATGGCAGCGGGTTCCAGATGAAGGAGGGCGCTTAAAAGGCCATGCAGGGTTTTACGGCTGCGTTCCATGAGGATACGAAAGAGGCAGTCGTTGGTCATGGGGATAGGGAGCGGCCCGTGAGCGCTGTTCAAAATGTCTGGTAAAAGGGAAGATGCAGAAACTGCGGACGTTGCAGCAGATGTAGAAAATGTGGGAACTGCGGAGGGCACGGAAGGTTTGGCAAGTGCAGAAACGGCAGAAGATGTGGTCGAAGTAGAAACGGCAGGAGATGTAGAAGACGCACAAACTGAGGAAGTTTTGGCAGATTTGAAAATCGTAGAAACTGAGGAAGGTTCGGTAGTCACAAAAGTTTGTTTTTTGTCCATAAGAGTGGATTCCTTTCAGAAAGTGAAGATGCAGAAATAGAAACAGAAACAGCGCCGGGAAGGTATGATTGGCTGTGAAAAAGATTACAGTTCATAGGTTATAAATTGCAGATGGTAAGTTACAGATTGTTAATTTCGGGTTGTAAGTCACAGATTGTTAGTTTCGGTTTGCAAGTTACAGATTGTTAATTTCAGGTTGTAAGTTGCAGATAGTAAATTTCGGATTATAAGTTACAGATTGTTAGTTTCAGATGGCAGGATCCGGGAACAATGTCAGCCCGGCCAGAATGGAAATTCAAGAATCAGAATGATTTCTATATCAGATGTAACAAGATCTTACATGATCTGCATAAAAATGTCAAGCGATGTGAAAAAAGTTTCTATACGCGATGTGAAAAAAGTTTCTATACGCACATGCCAAAGAAACCTCTGTGCGCAATCCTTTGCCGGTCAAGATAGGGAATAGGTTGTGTCAAAGCTGAGTCAAAAACAGGTAAAATTTGACACTGTCTTCGCCAATCGGGAGCCGGATATCGCATGCGCGAATTGTTCATCGCCCCATCGCGTAAAACGCTCCGGAGTGGAGATTCAAAATGAAAATGAAAAATGGAGCTTAACATGGAAACACAGGATTTACCACGGCGAAAAGGTGGGGAGACGCTTTCAAAGGCGGCGCAATATGAAAATAGCGGCGTATTTTCTATTGTTGGTTGGCTGTTTGATAGTTTGCTCCCCATACTTTCATGGCATCGAGAATCGGTTTTAGAGATTCGCCCAGTTCCGACAGCGCGTATTCCACCCGCGGCGGGACTTCGGGGTAAACAGTACGGGTAATAATCCCGTCCGCTTCCATAGACCGCAGACTGTCAGTCAGTACCTTTTGGCTGATCCCGTCCAAATTTCTTTGAAGTTCATTGAAACGCCACGGGCGGTCAAGCAGATTTCGTATGATTAAAAGTTTCCACTTGTTCCCGATGAGCTGAACAGTAGTCGCTACGGGGCATTCCGGAATGAGTTCGGCTTTTGTCTTCATAAAGCACCTCCATTGCAGCAAAAAGGAATGTTACATTTGTATTATACTGCTGCACACTTTTGACTGCAATCCTTTCGGATGGATTCAAAAAAGTTTAAAATGGATTTTGCTGTCCTCACGCCCTAAACGCCCAATCATTACAAAAGGGCGCCGTATTCGTACTATCAAAAAAATGACAGTTACAAAAAAGTGCGTACTTGTGTGGGGAAAAAATATCCATACAATGATAGATACAGGAGATGAAAAGTTTCCTGAATCCATAAAGGAGGTAAGTTTCAATGTCTTCCAAGATACCGATGACTCAATCGATGCCCCAATCTACCGCGCATCCCGCGGATGCGCCGATGACATCGGATCCTATCAGACGGCTCCGGGAGGCGCTGGACGCTGCGGATGCCGTTGTGGTGGGCGCAGGAGCGGGGCTGTCTGTTTCGGCGGGATTTGTCTATACCGGGGAGCGGTTTCAGCGGTACTTTTCCGATTTTGCCGAAAAATACGGTTTCCGGGATATGTATTCCGGCGGTTTTTATCCGTTTGCCGCACCGGAGGAATTTTGGGCGTATTGGAGCCGGTATATTTTTATCAACCGCTATATGGATGCGCCAAAGGCGGTTTATGACGATCTGCTGTGGCTGATTCATGACAAGGACTATTTTGTAATCACCACGAATGTGGATCACTGTTTTCAAAAGGCGGGATTCGATCAGAAACGGCTTTTCTATACCCAGGGCGACTACGGACTGTTCCAATGCTCTAAGCCGTGTTGTCAGGAAACCTTTGATAACGAGAAATGGATCCGGCAGATGGTGAAACGGCAGAAGGATATGCGGATTCCCTGGGAGCTGCTGCCCGTCTGCCCCCATTGCGGAATGCCCCTGACCATGAATCTCCGCTCCGATGACAAGTTTGTGGAGGATGAGGGCTGGCACCGGGCCGCAGAGCGGTATGAGGACTTTCTGCAAACAAGGGAAAACGGGCAGATTCTGTTTCTGGAACTGGGCGTCGGGTACAACACCCCGGGCATTATCAAGTATCCGTTTTGGCGTATGGCCGCGCGGAATCAAGCGGCAGTCTATGCCTGTATCAATTACGGAGAAACCGTCTGCCCGCCGGAAATCAAAAGCCGGTCGATCTGCATCGACAGCGATATCGGCGAGGCTTTGGAAAAATTGAAGTCACCATCTGCCTGATGGAACCCGGAAGGGCGCTGGCCAAGGACGGGAAACGTTATCGCTTTCCGAAAAAGCAGATTCAGAGCGAAATGACCGATTCATCCGGTATGAACTACGCGGGAAACCGGTCAAATGGGAACCGGCCCACCGCTTTGGCAGGAAAAGACCGAAGGAAGACCGGTATATACAGCGTGTCATGGATCCGATATCTGATGGTTCGTCGTTTCATTTTCCCCCAGCTTTCCGAGCAGTTCATAGAGGATTCCATAGAGAAAACGCGCTTTTTCCGGCTCCAGATCCACACAGGCGGCAAGACGCTGGGGCACGGAGAGCGCTTTTTCGCGTAAGGCGGTTCCTGCGTCGGTTATGGAAACGATCAGGTCGCGTTCATCTTCGGTGGAGCGGCGCCGTGCAACATACCCTTTTTCCTCCAACCGTTTCAGCAAAGGCGTCAGCGTACTGGAGTCCAGATACAGGTATTCGCCGACTTCCTTTACCCGCAGCTCCTTATGCTCCCACATTACCATCATCGTGATATACTGCGTGTAAGTCAGGTCGAGTTCGTCCAGGTACGGCTTATACGCTTTCACAATTTCTTTTGCACAGGCATAGAGCGGGAAACAGATTTGGTTTTCCAGCTTGAGTGGGTCAAATGGAGTCGTCATCGTTCCGGTTTCTCCTTACGATAGGATTTTCTTGGCAAAATCAGCGGCAGCCTTCTGATCTGCTTCATTCGGTCTGCCCTTATGCAGCATGGCAAAGGCCCCCCGGCAGGAAAATTCTTCTTTTGCAACAGGGATTTTTTTCTCCGCAAGCAGCGTTTCCACATACTTGCGGGTGGATTTGACGGCGGCGGACGTGCTGAAATTCACGACTTTGCCAACGGACACCTGGATGCCGCCGATGAATTTTTTTACTTCATCGTCCACATCGAAAGCATACGGGGCGCTGCCGAGAAACAGAAGATCCACATCTTCGGCCAGCGGTTCCGACACCGTTTTTGCCTCTACGCCCACAGCCTCTGCAATCGCCTCCGCAATCTTTTTGGTATTGCCGCCTCTTGAATAGTACCGTACTGCGATTTTCATGTCAAGTTCACCTCACATTCCCAGCGACACAATCTACTTTTTCCGTGTGTCACTGTTTTGTTTGTTATGCACCACAATGCCTTCTTTTATCGACGTCTGAGTATTGAAACTTTTTTTCAAATCAGACAGCGCATTTTCCAATCCGCTGCCGGACGTTGCCAATAAGGATAAAGATATCCCCACTGTCAGGATAATTCCGAAAGCCGCAAAAACATCGTTGGTAATCTGACGTGTAAGCCCGTGAATTTCTCTTGCGGTCATATCGTCGGGAAGTTCAATTTCCCTGTTCCTATCGTGACCTCTTATGCTGTCTGCTCCGCAAGATAGGCGGCTCGTACCGCCTTTGCGAGCTGGTCCGCACAGGAGGTTGGTCTGCGTCCGCAGAGAACACCGGATAACTTTTCCGCAATCTGTTCCACCGTCCAGCCCTCGATCAGCAGAGGAATGGCTTTCAGATTTCCGTTGCAGCCGCCCATGAAACTGACATTATGTACCACATCCCCGTCCAAATCCAGACTGATCAACTGGGAGCAGGTATTCTCGGTCTTATAGTCATAATGGAACATTACAGCGCCTCCTCCACCTTTGCCTTTACATTGTCAAGGGATTCGGTGGGCTCAAAACGTGCGGCGATTTCGCCGTTTCGGTCAATCAGGAATTTGGTGAAGTTCCATTTGATGTTTCCGTTGTTTTTGTAGTCCTTGTCCGTTTTCTTGACAACGCCCTTCAATATAAGCCCCATGGGGCCGGAAAACCCGGCAAAGGTGGTGTTCTCCGTCAGATATTGGTAGAGCGGGATCGCGTTTTCCCCGTTGACATCGATCTTGGCAAACTGTGGAAAGGTGATGCCGTACCGTCCGGTGCAGAAACTGTGGATTTCCTCATCGCTGCCCGGAGCCTGTTCCCCGAACTGGTTGCAGGGGAAATCGAGGATCTCCAGCCCGTCTTTCTGGTGCAGCTCGTACAGGTCTTGAAGCTCGTCATACTGCGGTGTAAATCCGCACCCGGTGGCCGTGTTCACAATGAGAAGAACTTTCCCCTTGTAATCGGAAAGCGGCACCTCCCTCCCGTCCTGTGCTTTCACTTTGAAATCGTAGATGTTCATTGCAATCCCTCCGTTCACTTATGCAAGATTTAATCTTGCGCTATTGATATGGCCATTATAGAACGGAAATCCAGAAATGTCAAGATTGTTTTTTCCACAACGGGAACACCGCGGTGCATGGAAAATTGACTTCCCTTTTCAAACTTGCTATACTGATGTAAAATGACTGATATAGGATCGCCTCAGAGGCGTACCTATGGAATCTATCATATGTCAGGGGATGAAAGGATGAGTAAAAATCATTTCTGGGTGGTACTCTTAAAAGGAGAGGAACCGCAGCTTTTTACATCGTGGCCGGAATGCGAAAAAAGAGTTCGCGGCGTTTCCAGGGTTGTCTATCACGGGTTTGCGACCAAGGAGGAAGCGGATCGATTTATCGCTGGCAAGTGGAGAGAAAAACCGATTTCAGGGGAAGCGGCGGCATGGCTGGAGGAGTATAAAGCCAGGGAAGGACAGCTAAAACAGGATACGGAGTTAGATACTTCTGCGCTTTCTGCCGTGACATTGCCCAAATATGGCGCGTATGTGGACGGTTCTTATGACCCGAAAAGTCATGTCTATGGTTTCGGCGTCGTCTTTTTATGCGATGGAAGGATCGAAAAGTATTATGGGGGCGGAAGTGAAGAAAAGCTGGCAGAGATGGGAAGCGGCGCCGGCGAGCTGCTGGCCTGTATGGAGGCGATCAAACACGCTGAAACTTTGGGCCTGCCGGAGTTTACCATTTTTTATGACAGTGAGCTTATTTCCTGGGCTTATCATGGATGCGGGGAAAAGATGCTGACTCAGGCGGTCGGTCAGTATATGTACGATATCAGAAACAAAATGGAATTGAAAGTCATGAGCATAGAGGGAGTGTCCCATACTGCCGTCCAGGGCCCCGGCATTGTCCTTGCGGATCAGCTTGCGCGAAAAGGCGCTGGAATGGCGGCCCATCAAACAAACGATGATAATTAGTACCGCAATCATAATCGCTGCGACGCTTTGGTACCTGAAACGCTCCGCATAAGGAGATAGAAAAGGGAGAATCCCATGACACAGAAAGAACGAAGAATCTCTCTCATCCAAAAGCTGATTGACGAGGAACCCCGGTACCGGGCTGTACAGATTCCCTCTGATGAAACCGGGCAGAAAACGCTGCTCCGCTCTCTGATGAATGTACGTCCGCCGCGCCCTGTGGGGGAGGAATTTTTGAAATGGCAGGACGAATATCTGCGGGAGGAAACCGCCCGGAAGGGGGTTACGGACAGCACCGGCCTGACGCCGGTGGAACCGGGGATTTTTCTCTGGAAGGGAGACATTACCACGTTAAAATGCGGCGCTATCGTCAATGCCGCGAATTCCGGTATGACAGGCTGTTATGTCCCCTGTCACGGCTGTATTGATAATGTGATCCACACTTACGCCGGGGTGCAGCTTCGGCTGGCATGCAGCCGGATCATGGAACGGCAGGGACACGAAGAACCAACCGGACAGGCCCGGCTTACGCCCGCCTACAATTTGCCCTGCGATTATGTGCTGCATACGGTGGGGCCGATCATATACGGGGACGTGACGCAAAAGGATCGGGAGCTGCTTGCCTCTTGTTATCGCTCCTGCCTGGAGCTGGCGCAGCAAAACAACATAAAGAGTGTGGCGTTTTGCTGTATCTCCACGGGTGAATTTCATTTTCCCCATCAAGAAGCCGCCGCAATCGCCGTGAACACGGTGCGGCGATACAGAAAAGACACAGAGGTGATTTTCAATGTTTTCAAGGATGTGGATGAACAAATCTACCGTGGGTTCTTTGACCCCGTCCGCTGAACATATAGCTTGCCGGCAGACGGGAGCTTGCAATACCGTGCCCGCTGATCAGATACTCTGACGGCGGACGGGAGCTTGCAATCTCGTGCCCGCTGAACATATACCTTGCCGGCAGACGGGAGTTTGCAATACCCCGTCCGCTGATCCAACACTCTGACGGCGGACGGGAGCTTGCAACGGTTATAACCGCTGTGTGATAGGAAAGGCAATCGTTTGGGGACAGGGGAAGGCATCGGATCTATGGCAACGGAATGAAATGAATAGAGGTGTCGGGACATGTGGTTCCTTCTTGCTTTTTTGTCCGCCGTATTTGCGGCGCTCACATCCATATTGGCTAAAATCGGAATTGAAGGGGTCAATTCCAATCTTGCAACGGCGATCAGAACCATGGTAGTGGTACTGCTGGCGTGGGGAATGGTGTTCCTGACGGACGCGCAGGGAGGGATTTCTCAGATCAGCAGGAAAAGCTGGATTTTTTTAATCTTATCCGGCCTGGCTACCGGCGCCTCATGGCTGTGTTATTATAAGGCGCTGCAGGTTGGCGAAGCTTCGAAGGTTGTGCCGATCGATAAGCTGAGCGTGGTTCTCACGCTGATCCTTGCCTTTGTCTTTCTGCATGAAAAGGTGACTCCCAAATCCGTGATCGGCTGTATTCTCATTGGTGCCGGGACGTTATGTATGGTCTTATAAGCGCCCTGTTACCGGGGAGCCGTTCCGGTTCCATGTTTTGGGATCCGTTTGCCGCCTCGCAGCCCCGGCGCACACCGGACCGCCCTTGCGGTCTGATGGGATTTTCGTCTATGTAAATTCAAAACGGAGAGAGTTTCGGGACAAAGCCGGCCACAATGCCAAGCGGGAGGGAGCCCCCCCAAAAAAACAGGATCCGCCAGCATGGGGAAACCGGCGGACATCAGGCCCGGTGACGATGGCTCCCCTTCGTTTTCGGATCCCGGGAAAAGTTTCCCGGGAAGAATCAGTTTTTGGGAACCTTGGGGTATCCGTTGCCCTGAAGATCGGTGGACGGGGTGGAACCTTCGGATTTCTTTTTGGGAGCCGCAGGCCTGCTGCTCTCCCAGACGCCCTTTGGAATTGTGTTGACGGGTTTCTTTTTTTCCGTGATTTTCATTTTACTCTCCATTCCGGAGCGTTTACGCGACGGGGCGATGCGAATCTCAAATTCGCGTCTGCCATCAGAGAAATTTGTGACGCTCCGGCACAAATTCTCAAACGAACAAAGTTTGTTTTGTGAAACAATAAGCTATCGAGCTTATTGTTCACACTATTTCCCTCCTCTGTCATTATGGTAAGGTTGAGCGGAGAATATGCGCACGGGTTTGAAATTGCGGATGAGCGCCGGATGAAAATCGGATCAAAACCGGGCGGAAACCGGCGCTTTTGAATTCATTGACAAATTTTTCCCGGGTTGTTAAAATGACAAAAAGAGATCAGGAAAGGACGGGGACGGTTTCCCGCAAAAACCCGGCAAAATAAGGGGTTGACGGGGATTTGGAGAAGACGCGGCCCCCTGAAAAGATAGAAACAGGACACAGGTATGAAAAAGAAATCAGGAAGGACTCTGTCTACCACACAGATGATCCTGTTGAGTTTTCTGCTTGCCATCATAGCGGGCAGCATATTGCTTGCCCTTCCGGTCAGCGCTGCCGACGGAAAGGCGGTTCCCTACATCGACGCGCTGTTTACGGCGACCACGTCCATCTGCGTGACGGGACTGGTCACGGTGCCAACGGTTTCCGCCTGGAGCGTTTTCGGGCAGATTGTGATATTGATTTTGATCCAGATAGGCGGGCTGGGGGTCATTACCGTTTTGTCAGGGATTCTGATCAGTCTGCACCGAAGGATCGGCATCGGCAACAGGATTCTGCTGCAGGATGCGTTTAATTTAAATTCCCTGTCCGGGATTGTGAAATTCTTGAAACAGGTGCTGGCCGGCACGGTCATTGTGGAGGGAGCCGGCGCGATCCTTTATATGTTTGTGTTTGTGCCGGACTATGGCCCAAGGGGAATCTGGATTTCCATTTTCAATTCTGTGTCCGCCTTCTGCAACGCCGGAATGGACATCCTGTCGGAAGACAGTCTGTGCGGCTACGCCCACAATCCTCTCATCAATTTGGTAACCTGTCTGTTAATTGTGCTGGGCGGTATCGGCTACATTGTGTGGCTGGACATGGGCAGGGTTCTGAAAAACTGGAAACGCCAGGGCATCGGGTGTTTGAAGGGGCTGACCCTTCACAGCAAGATAGCGATTTCCACAACGGTGTTTCTGATCGTGTCCGGAGCCGCCGCTTTCCTGTTTTTGGAATGTGAGAATCCTCTCACCATGGGGGGCAGCTCCTGGCCGGATAAAATCCAGATGGCCCTGTTTCAGTCGGTGACCACAAGAACGGCGGGGTTTGCCACGGTTCCGCAGCAAAATCTGACCAATACGTCGGCCATTGTGGCGCTGCTGTTGATGTTTATCGGCGGTTCCCCGGTGGGAACGGCGGGCGGCGTTAAGACGGTGACGGTGGCGGTTTTGCTTGTGTTTGCGTTCGCTGCGATTCAAAACAGGGAAGACGCGTCCCTGTTTCACAGGACGGTTTCCAGACAGGCTGTGAGCAAGGCTGTGGCGGTGGTGAGCATGTCGTTTCTGATCCAGTTTCTGTCAACCGTTCTCCTGTCCTTTGTCTCCGACGCGGATGTGATCGACATCGTATACGAAACGGTGAGCGCCACGGCAACCGTAGGTTTGTCGAGAAATCTGACTCCAACGCTGAATCTCTGGGGAAAAATCATTTTGATCGTCACCATGTATCTGGGGAGAGTGGGGCCCATTTCCCTGGTGATTGCCTTTCATACGAAAAAGGTCAAAAACAATATCATCAAAAATCCTGAGGCGGAAATTAGCGTGGGCTGACGGATTGGGAGGAGAATGAGGAGCATGAAACAAAACAAATCCTACGCGGTGTTCGGGCTGGGAAGATACGGCAGGGCGGTGGCAAGGGAGCTGGTTTTCAACGGCGCGGAAGTGATTGCGGTGGATCTGAACGAAGAAATCGTAAACAGCGCGGCCGAGGAAATCCCATACTGTAAATGCGCGGATATCACCGATGCGGAAACGATTAAAAAGCTGGGGATCGCCAACGTGGACGTGGTCATCATCGCCATGGCCACAAACCTGGAGGCCAGCGTCATGGCCACGATGCTCTGCAAGGAAATAGGCGTTCCAACAGTGATCGTCAAGTGTGCCAACGAGATGAACTGCAAGATTTTAAGCAAGGTGGGAGCGGATAAGGTGGTGCTGCCCGAAAACGAATCCGGAATCAGAATGGCAAAAAATCTTTTAAGCTCCGGGTTTGTGGATATCATCGAACTGTCGGAGGACGTTTCCATGCTGGAGCTGGACGTCAGGCCGGAATGGGAAGGCAAAAATCTGATCGAATTAAACCTGAGGAAAAAGTATTCCATCAATATTGTGGCCATCATTGAGGACGGGAACGTCAATTCCGACATCGATCCCGAAAAGCCGTTGAAGGGATCCATGAAACTGATTGTGATCGCGCACCTGGATCAGTTGAACCGGTTGAAATAATTCCTCAAGTTCCAGGGCCGGACAATCCCTGGAGGAAGCCGGATCCCCCGGGCGTTTCCGGCAGACTGGGACAGCCGGCGGTTGCGGCAGGCGGCGGCGCTGGGGGTTGAAATTGTTCCGCGGTATGTTATAATAAAATCCAATCGGGCTTTTTGCAGGTAGGAAGGGGTTACGTTTCTTGGTTTGAGCGGAGTGGATATGAAAAAAGGCAGCTTGTTTTTGGTGAAAGGGATCTGTTTTTTTAGTTTGCTGGGGCTGGTGATTCTGTTTCTGTATCATGTGTTGAAATGGAAGGATACCACGGGAGATTACCTGTCCTCCGTGGAACAGCTTTACGCCACGGGTGAGGATCTGATCGACGTGGTCTTTGTAGGCAGCAGCCATTGTTACTGCGGCATCCACCCTTCCGTTCTCTGGGAGCAAAACGGGATTGCCGCTTTCGACATGTCCGTGTCCAGTCAGGATAAAAATTCATCCTACCATGATCTCATAGAGCTGTATAAGACCCAGAGCCCCTCTGTGATTTATGTGGATCTGCATGCGCTCACTTACGATCAGCACATGGTGGAGGCCAATGTTTACCGGAATTATCTCTCCCTGCGGACTTCACCCAACTCCGTCGCTTTGGTCAATTCCTATATCGATGAGGAAGACAGACCTTCGTTTTATCTGAGATTTCCTATTGTTCACACCCGATACCGGGAACTGAAAAAATATGATTTCCTTTCCTACCCGCCCAATACGTTTGGCAGGGGGGAATATTTTACCTGGCAAAAGCTGGGCTATTCCTGGGTGGATCCGGAGGCGGTCAACCACCGGACGGTGGGGGAACTGAGCGATCAAAACAGGCAGTGGATTTTGGATCTGATCGCACTGGCCAAGGAGCATGGAACCCACATTGAATTTATGGCGCTGCCCTACGACAGAAGTCCCGAACAGCAGGAAATTTTCAACGCCGCCCAGGAAATGCTGGAGGAATTGCAGGTTCCTTATACGGACTTCAATCAACTGCTGGAAGAACTGGGGCTGGATCTCGCAAACGATTATTGCGACGCGGAGCATATGAACGCCGACGGAGCGGACAAGCTGTCCGCCTATCTGGGGGAAACCGTCGCGGCGAAATATCATCTGCCGGATCACCGGGGGGATGACCGATACTGGCAGTGGGACGCCGACCGGCAATGGTATGAAAACGCAAAATTGGCCAACCGGCTTTCGCAGACCGCTGATCCCAGAGAATATGTGGCCGGAATCAAGCAGTATTCGGACAGCGTCACGCTGATCAGCCTGGACGGCGGTTATCTGGAGGGAGGCACGGATTATTTTGAGATCCTGCAGCCCCTGGGAATGAGTTACGAGGAATATCTGACAGGGGGAAAGTGGATTTACCGGGATGGAAAGCTGCAGAAGGCGGCGGAGAATCAAATCGGCGCCGAGGAAGTCTATTATGACCTGGGTCGGTATGATACGGTGAAATTCACCTATGCGGGCGCATGCGCCCCGGAGAACATGATGATGGGGACCGAAACCTTTCAAAGCGCCTCGCCTTTGACCTTTGTCACCTATGACGCCGTGCTGGAAAAGGTGACGGCGCAGGGAGCTTTTTAAAGCCGTTGCCAGGAAACAAGGAAAAACACCACACATTTTACAGGCTGGAGAACTACCGTTATGCTGTTTAATTCTGTTGATTTTTTAATTTTTTTCCCAGTGGTTACGCTGATTTACGCCATCGTGCCAAAAAAAGGGAAATGCGTCTGGCTGTTGATTGCAAGCTATTATTTTTACATGTGCTGGAATGCAAAATACGCCCTGTTGATTGCGTTTTCCACGCTGGTCACCTATGGGGCGGCGCTGGCGGTAGAAAAGTGTAAGACAAAAGCCGCTAAGAGATGGCTGTTGATCGGGGGATTTGCGGCCAATCTGGGGGTTTTGTTCTTTTTCAAGTATTTTGGGTTTGCCCTGCAAAATCTCAACAAGCTTTTGCAGCATTTTTCCTTCCGAACCATCCAAAACCCGTTTGACCTCCTGCTGCCGGTGGGAATTTCCTTTTATACCTTCCAGGCGCTGGGGTATCTGGTGGATGTGTACCGGGGGGACTGCAAGGCGGAGAAAAATCTGCTGCTGTACGCGCTGTTTGTATCCTTCTTTCCCCAACTGGTGGCCGGCCCCATCGAGAGAAGCAAGAATCTGTTCCGCCAGCTCCATGAGGCGGGGGAGAAAAAAATGATGTCCCCGGAAGGGGCCACGCAGGGATTTATCATGATGCTGTGGGGGCTGTTTATGAAAATGGTGATTGCGGATCGGATCGCCCTTTTTGTGGACGGCGTCTTTCAGCGCAGTTACGCCATAGGGACGGTGGAGGCGGCTTTGGGGGCGGCGGCGTTCGCCGTCCAGATCTATTGCGACTTTGGAGGATATTCCGCTATTGCCATCGGCTCGGCGAAAGTTATGGGCTTTGACCTGACGGAAAACTTCAATACCCCTTATTTTGCGGTGAGTATCGGAGATTTCTGGCGCAGATGGCATATTTCCCTCAGCGCCTGGTTCCGGGATTATGTGTATATCCCGTTAGGCGGCAATCGCTGTAACCGGTTTCGTAAGTATGTGAATCTGATGATTACGTTTCTTCTCAGCGGACTCTGGCATGGAGCGGCCTGGACCTATGTGGCCTGGGGCATGATCCACGGACTGTACCGGGTGGCGGGGGATGTGCTTAAGCCCGTCCGCCGGAAGCTGATCGGGCTTTTGAAGGTGAGGACGGATGTGTTCAGTTATCGGTTCGGCCAGATTGCCTGTACCTTTGGGCTGACTTCCTTCGCCTGGATTTTTTTCCGGGCGGAGTCCATAGACCGGGCGATCCTGTACGTCAGAAACTTGTTCTGCCGATGGAATCCCTGGGTTTTGTTTAACGAAAGCCTCTATACCTTCGGGCTGGACCGCAGGGAGGCGGGCATTTTGATGGCGGCGCTGCTGCTCCTTGTCCTGGTGGATCTGGTGCGATACCGGACGGGGCGGAATCTGGGCGAGGCCCTTTACAGGCAGAATCTGGTTTTCCGCTGGGCGGCGATGATTTTTCTGGCAGCGTCGGTGATCGTATACGGCGTGTATGGGATTGATTTTGATTCCAGCCGGTTTATTTATTTCGCGTTTTAACCCCGCGGCAGGGGGCGGTTTCGCAGGAGGCACCGGGGCGGCATATTTTGCAAGAAGGAGACGGAGCATGGAAAAAAATCTGATTTTGTTTTATTCCCGCAAAGGAGAGAACTATGTAAACGGCAGCGTGAAAAATTTGGAGAAGGGCAATACCAGGATCGCTGCGGAATGGATTCAAAAGGCGGTGGGCGGCGATCTTTTTGAAATCGAGACGGTAAAAGAGTACCCGGCGGATTATTATCAGTGTACGGACGAGGCAAAGGAAGAACTTCGCCGCAAGGACAGACCGGAGCTGAAACAATACCTGGAGCAGATCGACGGCTATCAAAATATTTTTGTGTGCGGCCCCTGCTGGTGGGGCACCTATCCCATGGCGGTTTTTTCTCAGTTGGAAAGGCTTACCTTTACCGGGAAAAAGGTGATGGCGGTTATGACCCATGAGGGAAGCGGCCTGGGCTCCGGGGAGAAGGATCTGCGGGAAGTTTGTAAGGGAGCGGTCTTTGGAAAGGGTCTGGCGGTGCGCGGGGCGGAGATTCTGGGCGCGGAAAAGGTTATAACGGACTGGGCGAAGGACCAAGTCTGAAACAGGCGGAAACGGGAAACTGCGGACGGGAAAGGTGCGCAGACCCCAAAAGCCCTGTGTGGTGGAACCACCGGAAATGGAAAGAAAATCGCGATGGGAAAGAAAAGAACATGTAACACCATGATTTTGCTGGCGGCGTTTCTTTTGACCGGGGCGCTGGTCTGGCGTTTCAGCCTGTTGACCGTCCGGGCGCAGGGAGAGGCCAAATCGAATTTTTCCGTGCAGGCGGAGCTGGTTCATACGGATCAGGATGTTTATGGGATCCGGCTGACTGTGGAGAACGCGGGGGAAGACTGGTCGGGAACGGCGCGGCTGTGCGTGGATGAACGATACTATGTGCCCTGCGCATATGACACAGAGTTATCTCTGCCCCAGGGAACCCGGAAACAGTTTACGGTGAATGTGCCTGTCAAAAGCATTTCCCGGACCAACGGCACGGTGACGGTGACTTTGTGGGACGAGGCGGGAACAGTCTGCGCCCGCACGGAATTTCCTCACTTTTTAACAGGGCAGAGGGAATATCTGTCCATGGGAATCTTAAGCGATGCCGGTTCGGATCTGACGTATCTGGACATGGGCGGCAACCAGATGTATTTTTATGAGGACTCCTATCCGATTAAACTCAAGGAGCTGGAGCAGGGGAGCCTGACGGACGAGCTGGATACGCTGACCTTTCTGGTGATTGACCGTTACCATACGGACATTCTGACCCAGGAGGAACTGGAGGCCATTGAACTGTGGAACAATGCCGGCGGCATTTTGCTGATCGGAACCGGCGCATACGCGGCGGACACGCTGAAGGGATTTGAAAACGGATACCTTGGGATCACATGGCAGGAGGATTCTGCGGACGGGGGCAAGGCTGCGGCCGGGCAGATCGGCTCCGCCCTGTCCCAAATGACGCTGACACAGTTGGAACCGGACGGGAACGTGGACTCAAACTATATGAGGGACGATTATGAAACGGGCGGTTTCTACCGGTCGGTCGGCATGGGGTCCGTGGCTGTGCTGCCGTATTCGCTTGTGGAATTGGGCGGCCAGAAAGGGGAGATATCGGGGATGCTGCCGGAGGACTTTGCCTGGACCATTTTGATACAGGCCGCCGGACAGGCCTCGATACGGTATTCCGCGTCCTCCTGGAGTGAATCCTCCGGCTGGCAGATTTGCCGGCTGTTATCCCAGATCTGCAACGACAACAGCCATTTCAGCTTTGGGATCCTGAAGGTGATCGTGATTTTGTATGTGATTTTTGTGGGCCCGGTGCTGTACCTGATCCTCGGCCGGCTGAAACGCAGGGAGCTGTATTGGGCGGCGGTACCGGCTGCGGCGCTTTTGGGGATCGCCCTGGTGTACTGGGCCGGCCGGGGCTTTGAGGTGAAAGATACCAAAATTTATTCCGTGACGGTTCAGGATCTTTCCGGAAAAGAGGGCAGCGTCTCTTATCTGTGCGGATTTGACGCGTCCCGCAGCGAATGGAGCCACAGAGTGGCGATTCCCTGCGACTATGCCGGGCCCTGCGGGGAATCTGACTATCATGACGGCGGGGAGGATGAGTACCAGTATCATATCCGCAGGGACGGAGCCGGATTTTTGCTGGGGATGAAGCCGGATTCCAATTTTGAGAACGGTTACTTCTGCGCGGGCAGCGCGGCGGGCCAGATACAGGGAGAGCTTTTATGGGAGGATGGCCCGCAAAGACCGGGCGGTATGGAGGGGACGGTGGTGAACCGTACCGAGTGGGATCTGGTGAACTTTGCGGTGATCCGAGACGGAGAGGTTATGATCTACGGTGCCCTTCCCGCAGGGGAGTCCTGTGTGCTGGCGGACAGGGAGCCCCTGTATACCCGCACGTCCATAGACGGGGATTTTGACTGGTATCTTTACGATCTGCTGTGGAGCTACCATTTTGACGAGGAAAAATCGGAACATGACGATCTTGCCGCTTTGGGGATCGGAGTCACGGAGTTATGTCCCAGGGCCAACGCGGATGGCTCCAGTTATGTCATCGGGCTTGTGAAGGATTGGGAGCGGGTCATGGACCAGGACTGCAGCGAGATATCCTACGGATGTCTCTATTCGGCGCAATAGGGGGACGGTATGCTGTATATCAGCCATTTGACAAAATTTTACGGTTCGTTTCCGGCGGTACAGGACTTGAACCTTCATATTCCGGAAGGGGATCTGTTCGGGTTCGTAGGGCCGAACGGGGCGGGAAAGACCACGACGATCCGCATTGTATGCGGGCTGCTGCGGGCCAGCCAAGGCTCCGTGCGCATTGCCGGAACCCAGGCGGGGGCGGGCAGCAGGGAGATGAAACGCCTGATCGGCTATGTGCCGGATTTCTTTGGAGTGTACGACAATCTGAAGGTAAGGGAATACATGGAAATGTACGGCTCCATGTACGGGATGTACCCCCGGGAGATCGCAAAGCTGACGGGGGATCTGCTGGAGCTTGTGAATCTTGCGGATAAAAAGGACGTTTATGTGGATACCCTGTCCCGGGGCATGAAACAGCGGCTGTGCGTGGCGAGAGCGCTGCTGCACAATCCCAAACTGCTGGTGCTGGACGAGCCGAACTCCGGCCTGGATCCCAGGGCCAGAGTGGAAATGAAGGAATTGCTGAAGAATCTGCACTCCATGGGGAAAACCATCCTAATCAGCTCCCATATTCTTTCCGAGCTTTCCCAGATGTGCAGCAGTATCGGCATTATGAACGGCGGCCGGCTGGTGACCGCCGGGAAGATCGAGGACATTCTGCAGCAGGCGGCGGGCGGCGTCCAGATCCATATTCAGGTCGTTTCCGGAATGGAGCAGGCGGTGCGGCTGATGAAGGAGCAGGCGGCCGTCGTTGTGGAATCGGTGAGAGAGAATGAACTGATCATTCTCCACAGGGGAACGGATCAGGAGCTGTGCCGCCTGATTGGGGATCTGATTGCCAATCAGGTGGTTCTGACCGGCTTTCACCGGGAAGAAGGAGATCTGGAGACGCTGTTTTTACAGTTGACGGGAGGTGCGCAGTGAAAATCAGGTGGAATCCCATAGTCAAAAAGGATCTGAAGGTGGCGGTGCGCAGCATGCGTCTTAGCTGGGGGCTGTTTGGCTATGAGGCGGTGCTTGCGGTCACGTTTCTGCTGGCGGTGCAGATCATCCAGAGCCAGAACGGCGTGTTTGCCCCGGTCACAAGAAACCTTTACAGCTATTTGGTCTATCTGTTTCCCGTGATCGCGGTGGTTCAAGTCTGTATTGTGGGAGTATATATGCCTGTGATTACGGCGTCCTCCATTTCCGGCGAGAAGGAGAGACAGACCTTTGATATTATGCTGACCACCTGTATGTCGCCCTTTTCCATCGTATTTGGAAAGGTGATGTCGGCGGTGCTGCGCATCCTGTTTTTTGTGGCGGCCAGCCTGCCGATTATGGCATTGTCCTTTGTGGTGGGCGGCTTAAGCTGGCGGAATCTGTTTTATTTTCTGGCGGCGCTGATTCTCTTTTCCGTGTTTGCGGGGAGCGTGGGGATTTTATCGTCGGCTTTGTGCCGCAAATCCGTGTCGGCCGTGCTGTTGGCCTTTGGCATTTATCTGGTGATCTTTGGGGGTACCTTTGTGCCCTGGATGGGCCGTATGATCATTGACAGTGACAAGATGGGGGAATCCCTGCTTCCGCTTCTGTTTAACCCCATTCTGTTTTTTGAAGAATTTTTTGCGCACATGATGATGGGGGAATCCCTGTTCGGAACCCAGGGCTACCGGTTCAGCGTAAGGGAAACGGGGCTTGTCACCCATCTGCTTTCCCGGGACAGCGTGTGGATGTTTGTTTCGGGGGGATGTATTCTGGCGTTATCGTTCCTGTTCATGGGAATTGCCGCCTATAAAGTCAATCCCCTGCATGCAGGCGCAGGGCGAAGCGGGAAAAAGCAGGGGCGGAACGCCTAAAGCCGGGTGTGGGCGCGTTTGTGAAACCGGTGCAGAAGGAAAAGGAAGGGCCGATGGACAAAAAAGAATTTCGCAATCGAATTCTGGCATGCAGACGCAGGCTGAATCTGGCATGTTTGCTCAAAACCCTTGCCACTGTCTTGCCCGTGGGCGCGGCGGCAGGGATTTTGGTTCAGATTCTGGCGTTGGTAACCCCTCTGTATGCGGCCAACGCCGTTACGGCTCTTTTCTTTTTGGCCGCGGTTTTGACAGCGGCGGCGGTTGCCTGTCGCCGGCGGTGCACCATGGAACGGGCGGCTTTGGCCATGGACGGATTCGGTTTGGAAGAACGGGTGATCACTGCCTGGGAGCACCTGGAGGACGAAGATCCCATCTATGAAATCCAGCGCCGGGACGCTATGGAAAAGCTGAAGGAGAACAGCGGCAGAATCCGGATCCCCCTTATGCCGGGCCGAAAAAGGACCGCGCTTGCGCTGGGAACCTGGGCGGCGGTATTGGCCCTTGCCCTTGTGCCCTCCGAGACGAAGGAACAGGCGAAGGAGTTGTACCAGGTGCGGAAGGAGGCCGGCGAACAGGAAGAAGAAATCCGGGAAACCCTGAAGGAGCTGGAAGAAATCGGGGAACTGGCCCGGGAGGATCTGACTCAGGAGCAGTTGGAAACCCTCAAAGAGCTTTCGGAAAGCCTTCAGGCGTCTCTGGAGGAATACGGGAGGGCTCAGACGCCGCAGGAAATGCAGGCGGCTGAAAAGAAACTGGATTTTCGTTACGAAACCCTGAACGGGGAGCTGGCGGGGCTGATCCGGAGCTTACAGGGCAATCCTGAGATCTCCCCCCTGGCCGTTCAGACCATGCAGGAGATGGCGGACCAGGCCCGGCAGAGGAATCAGGGGACGGATTCCGGCGAAGGAAGCGACTTTGCCGGAAATGGCGGACAAACCGGCGGCCAGGGAACCGGAGCCGGAGACGAAGGCGGCCAGGGAACCGGGGCCGGGGATGAAGAAGGCCAGGGAGCCGGAACCGGAGACGAGGGCGGCCAGGGAGCCGGGGCTGGAGACGAAGGCGGCCAGGGAGCCGGAGCCGGAGACGAGGGCGGCCAGGGAGCCGGGGCCGGAGACGAAGGAGGCCAGGGAGCCGGAACCGGAGATGAAGGAGGCCAAGGAGCCGGCCGGGGCACCGGCAGCACCCATCAAGACCGGGACTATATCAGCATTCCCAATGACGTGGCGGACAGGGAAGCACTTTCCGGGAACGCCGGAAACCACGATGATTCGGATTATTTCCGGGCTCCCAACGGCCTGGACTGGGAAGGGGAGCATGTCTCCTATGACGCGGTGATCGGAGACTATGAGGAAAACGCCTACCAGGGCATTGCCGCCGGGCGTTACCCCAGCGGGATGGAAAGCGTGATCCGGGATTATTTTTCCGGGTTTCATTGAACCTGAGAACAGAAGGGACGGAGGGACACCGGAATGAGCGAATGGGATAAAAGCAGAGCGGACGATCCGGCGTATATGGCGCAGCGGATGCTGGACTGCCAGGAAGAAATTCAAAAGGGAATCATCGGACAAAAAGAAATCATCCGCCAGGTGCTGTCGGCCATGCTGACAGGCGGGAACGTGCTGCTGGAGGGAATGCCGGGCCTTGGGAAAACCAGGCTGGTGGGTACCGTGGCAAAGGTGTTCGATCTGACCTTTAAACGCATCCAGTTTACCCCGGATCTGATGCCAAGCGATGTCACGGGAACCAACATCATTGTCAAAACCCAGCAGGGCAGCTCCTTTTCCTTTGAACGGGGGCCCGTTTTTGCCAATCTGGTGCTGGCGGACGAGATCAACCGTGCGACCCCAAAGACCCAGTCCGCGCTGCTGGAGGCGATGCAGGAGCATACGGTGACGGTGGGAAACGACAGTTACGCGCTGGAGGAACCGTTCTTTGTTCTGGCCACACAGAATCCGATTGAACAGGAAGGGACCTATCCGCTGCCGGAAGCGCAGTTGGATCGCTTTATGTTTAAAATCCTGGTTCCCTTTCCCTCCCGGGAGGAGTTACAGGGGATCGTGGAATTGACGGAAGGAGCCGGGCCCTGCGTGATAGAAAAGAAGATGGACGCGGAGGGGCTGCTGGCGGCGGGCAGGCTGGCGGCAGCCATTCCGGTGGCGGACGCGGTGATGGCCCGTCTTCTGGATATTGTGATGGCAACCCATGAGCCGGATCCCCTGATCCGGGAGGGCGCAAGCCCCAGAGCCGCCCAGGCGCTAGTGAGAGCCGCCAGAGCCAGAGCGTTTCTGGAGGGGCGGTACAACGTTTCCTTCCAGGACGTGGAGGAGGCAGCGTATCCCGTTTTAAGGCACCGGATCCTGCTCAGCTTTGACGCGATCAGCCAGGGCGTGGACGAGGATGAAATCGTACGGCGGATCCTGGAAAAGACAAGGCAGAAACTGTGAGGAAGAAAAGCAAAACAGGTGGGATATGAAACTGGACGGAGCATTTTTGGAATCCCTGTCCCGGCTTAAGCTGTCCATGGGATTTCGGACATCCATGAATCTGAGCGGAAACCGGAAATCGTTCAGAAAGGGGTCTTCCGCGGAGTTTTCCGATTTCCGGGAATATATGCCCGGGGACGATATCCGGCGCATCGACTGGAACGCCTACGGAAGACTGGACAGGCTCTATGTGAAGGAATATATGGAGGAAAAGGAGGCGACGGTTTCAATTCTTCTGGATACCAGCGCCTCTATGGATTACGGGGAAAAGAAAAAAGGCGAGCTGGCGGAAAGGCTGGCGGCGGCCCTGGCTTACCTGGGGCTGTGCGGCATGGACAGGGTATTTGTCTATGAGATGCGGAGGATGGAATCCCCTTTTCAGGCCAGGGGTGGGAAACGGGCGTTCCCTCTGTTGGAAGATTGGCTGAACCGGCTTTCCTTTGACGGCGTGACGGATGTCTGCGGGGCGGTGCGGAAACTGCCGTCCATGGGGGCGGGCGTCACGGTTGTGATCAGCGATTTTTTGCAGGAGGAATTTGTGGACGAGGACGGGGATGCGGCGGCGCAGTTGCTTCGGTTTTTGCGTTACCGCAGGCAGAAGGCGGTTTTTTTGCAGGTGCTGGCCCGGGAGGAAATCGCCGTTCCCATGACGGGGGCCGCCAACCTGATCGATATGGAGGACAAAAGTTCTCTGCGCCTGACCCTGGACGTTTCCGGCAAGCAAACCTACGAAAACGCCCTTGCCCGTTTCACGGAAGGGTTGAGGGCCGCGTGTGCCAAGGCGGGCGCGGCGTACGCGCTGTGCAACACCCAGACGGATTTTCAAAAAATGATCTTTCAGGATTTAAGGATGCTGTATGATATTTGAAAGCTTATGGCCGCTTTTGTTTCTGGGAGCGGTTCCGGTGATCCTAATTTTATACCTGTTGAAACCCAAGGGGACGGATTATCTGATCCCCTCCAATCTTTTGTGGAAAAAACTGCTGAAAAACCAGGAATCCCGCACTTTTTTTGAAAAGTTTGTCCACAATATCCTGATGGTTCTCCAGATTCTGATTACAGTGCTTTTGATCATCGCGCTGATGTCCCCTTTTATCTCCACGGATCAACAGAGGGCGGACAGGGAGATTCTGCTGGTGGACACCAGCGGCAGCATGCAGCATGTGGGGGACTCCGGAAGGAGCCGCTTAGAGGAAGCGGTGGAAACGGCCTGTGATTATGTGCGGGTTTCGGAGGGCAGCCGGTTCTGCCTGGTGACCGCGGATCAGTCGGGGGCGGAGCTTTTGGCGGTGGATCTGACGGATACGGACAGCCTGATCAGGCTCCTGAAGGGGCTGGAGTGCAGCGACTGCGGCACGGATCTAACGGGGGCCCAGGAAATCCTGGACGCTCTGGAAAGCGGGGAGGAAGGCCTGGCGAGGCTGGCGGTGTTTACGGACGGGGCGGGCGCCTTAGAGTACGATTCCCTGGAAAGCGGCGGCGGGAAGGAGCTGCATGTGGCGGGAAATCCCGTGGACAACGCCGCCAACGAATATCTGGCGTTCCGCCTCAGGGAAGACGGAACCTACGATATGATGGTGGACGTGGCCAATTACAGCGACAGGGAGGTTTCCTTTGACATGGGGCTTTACGACGAGGGCGAGAATCTGATCGCCCTGCGGCAGATGAGCCTTCTGCCGGAGGAAAATGCGATCTGCCTGTTTGACCAGGTGCCCTGGGAAGGGCGGAGCATGCAGGCCCGCATCAGCGGGATTGTCTTTCAGGGGGGCGGCGGCGACAGCCTGGAGCGCGACAATGTCTCCTGGGCGGTCAAGGACGGAAACGGTTCTATCGACGGTCTGCTGGTGGGAGAGGGCAACACCTTTCTGGAAAAAGCGTATGCCGCGGTGACGGGAACCGGCATTGCCCGGTCCCAGGACGATCTGGTGCTGCAAAGCCATGATTACAACGTGGTGATCTATGACTCGGGGCAGGAGAGGCGGACGGAGGCGGGAAACTGCCTGCTGTTTGGAAACGTCCGGGGCCAGGCCGTGGAAACGCTGGAAAATGTGGTGCTGGACTTTACGGACGCGGATATGACCGCGGATCTGAAGGGTTTTACCATCGGGGTCAACACCGCCTATTGCTTTGAACTTCCGGAGGGAGCGGAGAGCTTTCTGGAATATAACGGGAAATGCGTGGGATATTACGGGGAGCGGGACGGCCGGAGGGAAATCGTAGCCGGTTTTGACATCAGGGAATCGGATTTTCCGCTGCGGGCGGAATTCCCGGTGTTTATGGCCAACGCCCTCTCGTATTTATCGGATTCCTCCTGGCTTGCTGCCAACGTGGTGGACGCGGGGCAGGAACTGGTTCTTCAGCCCTGGGCGCAGCCGGAGGGAGCCCCGTTGGAGCGGCGGCCGGAAAAAGCGGGACTGTACACCATAGGGAACCAGGAATATCAGGAATCCTATGTGGTCCGGTTTCGCACGGATACGGAATCGGACGGACGGGCGGATGCCGCGTCGGCGGGGGACGAAAGGAAACTGCAATATCAGAAGGTGAAAAAGACGCTGCGGCATCTGTTTCTGGCTCTGGCGCTGGTTTTGATGGCGGCGGAATGGATCCTGTATGTGCGCCGGATGCGTTATCGGGGAAAATTTTATCTGCTCGTTCGGTGCGCGGTGCTGCTTTGCCTGATTCTCTCCCTTGCCGGGCTCCAGGTGAGAATCGGGAAAAAGGAAACGGCCACTGTGTTTTTGGTGGATCTTTCCCACAGCAACGCCGCCCATCGGGAGGAAATGGAGGAATACCTGAGGGAGACGGTGGCCAAGATGCCCGCCCGGAATGTTTACGGCATTGTCACCTTCGGCAGAGACGCGCAGGTGGAGCAGTTTTTAACCTCCCAAAAGCAGGGCGCGGAATGGATGTCCGTGCCGGAGGAGACGGCCACCAATTTTGAGGAAGCCTTTTCCAAAGCGCTGACGCTTCTGGCCGGTGATTGGAACAAGCGTCTGGTGGTGCTGACGGACGCCAAGGAGACGGGGGGAGATATCCGGAACATGGCCCCGGCTTTACAGGCCGGACAGACGGAGCTTCTCACCCTGTACTATGAAACGGAAACGCCCCCCGACGCCTATCTGGAAAACGTCACCCTTCCCTCTTATCTGTATCCCGGGGATCTGTACCCCGTGACGGTGGAGGTGGAGAGCAGCTTTGAGACGGACGCGGTGCTTGTGCTGTACAGGGGAAGTCAGGAAATTTCCGTGTCTTCGGTTCATTTGAACAGAGGGGAAAACAGGTTTGCCCTCAACCTTCAGGCGCCGGAGGACAGCACGGGCTCCATGGAAACTATCAGGGCGCAAATCAGGGCCCCGGGGGACGGCTGTGAGGAAAATGACCTGTACAACGCCTATGCGACGGTGGAAGCGCCGCCCCGGATTCTGGTGATCTACGGCGGAAACGGCGGCATTTCCGGCTTTACCTCCGTGCTGGACGCGGCCGGATGCGATTACAGCGCCGTCTCAGCGCTGAACGCGCCGGAGAGCATCGAGGAAATGCTGGATTACAAGGCCATGATCCTGGTGGACACCTACATCGACGAGCTGCCCGCCGGTTTTCTGGATCATCTGGAAACCTATGTGAAGGATTACGGCTGCGGGTTCGTCTGCTGCGGGGGCGAGGACAGCTTTGCTCTGGGGGGCTATCGGGACACGGTGCTGGAAACCGTGCTGCCGGTGGAAATGCAGTTGCGCAACTGGAACGAAAAGCCCTCCATGGCCATGGTCATGGTCATCGACCGGTCGGGGAGCATGTCCTCTGAGCTTGGCGGCGGAGCAAGCAACCTGGATGTGGCCATCAGGGCGGCCACGGTGGCGGTGGACAATCTTTCCGATTCCGATCAGGTGGGGGTCCTGACCTTTGACGACGGGTACGAGTGGCAGGTGGAACTCACCGAAACGGCGGATAGGACGGCCATCAAGGATCGGATCCGGGAGATTGACGAGGGCGGCGGAACCACCATCAAGCCGGCTCTGATGGAGGCGTGTGAGAAACTGTCCGCATCGGACGTCTCCGTGAAACATGTGGTGCTTTTAACGGACGGAATGGGGGAAACCCAGGATTTTCGCGATGTGATTTCGGCGTACGCGGACAGCGGCATCACGCTTTCCACCGTGGCGGTGGGAGAGGAATCGGATACCCGGCTGTTGGAAACGCTGGCGGATCAGTGCGGCGGCCGGTATTACTATTCCGCGATTTCGGAGGATATTCCCAAAATCTTTGCCCAGGAGGTTTTTCTGGGCGGAGACAGTTATCTGCAAAACGGTGAATTTGAGCTGGAAGTCCGGACCGGCCATGAGCTGGCCAGAGGGCTTTTTGACCAGGGCTGGCCTGTCCTCTACGGATATGTGGCGGCCTCGCCGAAAGCGGCGTCCACCTGCGTGGTGGCAGCCGCCGGGAAGGAAGACCCGATTCTCACGGTGTGGCAGTACGGCCTGGGGCGGACTGTGGCGTGGAACAGCGACGTCACAGGGCAGTGGAGCGGCGGGTTCGCGGGGCAGCAGGATTATGTGGGGCTCTGGAAACGGATCGTGGAATATGCGGCGGGCAACGCGGAAATGGACGGGGATCAGGTGAACGTGTCCGTGGCCGGCGAGGAGGCCAGGCTGGTGTACCGGACGGAGCATTTTAGCGGCGAAACCCAGATTCTTGCCACCGTTATGGATCCCGGGGGAAATACCCGGGAGATCAGGCTGCATGCCGTGACGCCGGGTTCCTATGAAGCGAGCGTCTCCACCTCCGACCCGGGGTTGTACCATTTCAATTTCCGGCGGACGGAAAACGGCGAAACCAAAAGCTATCTGACCACGGCGGCCGCGGTACAGTTTTCCTATGAATACAAGTTTGACGTCAGCACCCGGCCGTATCTGGATTTTGCCCAGCAAAACGGGAGGCTGATCACAGCGGGAGAGAACATTTGGACCCGGCTGCAAAACGGGACGGGCAAGAAATATGCTCTGGCGGACTGGCTTTTGGGGCTTGGCATCCTGCTGTTTCTGGCGGATATTGCCATGCGGCGTTTTCAGGTTGTGCCGAAATGGCGGAGAGGGAAACGCCGGCAGGACTTTCAGCCGGGAGAGCAGCCGGAGGGCCGGCAGGACTCCCAGCCGGAAGGGCAGCCGGAGAGCCGGCGGGACTCTCAGCCGGGAGAGCAGCCGGAGGGCCGGCAGGACTCTCAGCCGGGAGAGCCGCCAAAGGATCGGCAGAAACAATCCCGGAGAAGCCGGGGGAGAGAAAAGGGAGAATCCCGGGAGCAGGGCCTGGATACATCCGCCCTGTTAAAAAAGAAGGACCAGCGGAATCTGTAAGAGGGAAGGGCCAGAAAAATTCTTGGGAAGAATCTGTACATCCGGGGTCAAAGAGAGTAAAATAACCAAAAAAGCAAGCGCCTTTCCAGGGGGCGCAAATCGAAGGGCCTGCGGGCTGCCGCGGGCGGAAAGAGGACGTATGGGAGTGTTGTCTGGTCTGAAACCGGAAAAGGTATTTCACTATTTTGAGGAAATCGCGGGGATTCCCCACGGGTCGGGAAACATGGAACAAATCAGCGGGTACCTGGCGGAGTTCGCCAAGAAACGAGGGCTGTTTTATGTGCAGGACGAGTGGAAGAATATCATCATCCGAAAGGAGGCGTCGCCGGGGTATGAAAACCAGCCCCCTGTGATCCTTCAGGGACATATGGATATGGTGGCCGTAAAAAAGCCGGATTGTGACAAGGATATGACCCGGGAAGGGCTTTGTCTGGCGGTCCGGGGAGACGAAATTTACGCTGTGGGCACCAGCCTGGGCGGGGACGACGGCATTGCGGTAGCGTATTCCCTGGCCCTGCTGGATTCGGATACCCTGCAACACCCAAGGCTTGAGGTGGTGATCACGGTGGACGAAGAAGTGGGGATGGACGGAGCCAGAAACATGGATCTTTCCTGCCTCACCGGGAACCGGATGATCAACCTGGACTCCGAGGAGGAAGGCATTTTCCTGGCAAGCTGCGCCGGCGGCGCAAGGGTGTGCTGCCTTCTTCCCGTGAAACAGGAAACCGGCCGGGGAGCGGTTCTGACACTTTCGGTTCAAGGGCTGTCCGGCGGGCATTCAGGGGCGGAAATTCACAAGGGAAGGGCCAACGCCATCTGCCTGACGGGGCGGATTCTGTACCGGCTGATGCAGGAGAGGGAGGTCTGCCTGTGCAGTCTGGAGAGCGGGATTGCGGACAATGCCATTCCCAGGGAGGCCACGGCTGAAATTCTGGTCAGGGAGGAGGATGTGCCGGCGGTGACGGAGCTGGCTGCCGCCTTGGCGTCCCGGCTGAAGGAGGAATTTGCGGGCAGGGATCCCCTGCTGTCGGTGGAGCTTGTCCGCGGGGAAACCGGGGAGCGCCGGCACGTTACCCTGGAGGACACCCGGCGCACGGCGGCCTTTCTGTGCGCGGTTCCCTACGGGGTACAGGCTATGAGCGCCGATATGCCGGAGCTGGTGGAAACCTCCTTGAATCCCGGGATCTTGAGACTGGAAGGGGACGGGGAAAGCGGAGAGCTGCGGCTGGAATTTTCCGTGCGCAGCAGCGTGGAGAGCGCAAAACAGGCGCTGACGGAAAAGCTGCGGGCGATTACGGAGCTGGCGGGAGGAAACTGCCAGGTGAGCGGGGATTACCCCGGCTGGAAATACCGCAAGGATTCTCCTTTGAGAGAAAAAATGGCCGCGGTCTATGAAGAAATGTACGGAACCCCGCCCAGGGTGGAGGCGATTCACGCCGGGCTGGAATGCGGCATTTTGGGGAGTAAAATCAAGGATCTGGATTGTGTGTCCATCGGCCCGCAGATGACCGGCATCCACACCGTAGAGGAGACGCTGAGCATTTCCTCCACCGCCCGGGTGTGGGAATTTTTGGTCAGGCTGCTGGAAAAAAAGGATTGACAGAGCAAACCGCCCCACAGAGCAAACCATCACACAGAACAAACCATCACACAGGAGGGTACGCCATGGAACAATTTGATTATAACAAGGTTCGGGATCCGGAATTTTTCCGGGAAAACAGGCTGGACGCTCATTCCGACCACTGCTGGTACGGCTGCGCCCAGGAGGAACAGGAAGGACGGAGCCGGTTTCGCTATTCCCTGAACGGCCTGTGGAAATTTTCCTATGCCCCCAATTATGCCTCGGCGATTCCGGGCTTTCAGGAGCCGGAGTACGACTGCCGTAGCTGGGAGGATATCCGGGTTCCCGCCCATATCCAGATGGAGGGGTATCACAAGCCGCAGTATGTGAACGTTCAGTATCCCTGGGATGGACGGGATGCCATAAAGCCGGGTGAGATTCCGGAATATTTTAACCCGGTGGCAAGCTATGTAAAATATTTCCAGGTGCCGGAGCAGCTAAAGGGCGGCCCCCTGTACATTTCCTTTCAGGGTGTGGAAAGCGCCATGGCCCTTTGGCTGAACGGGGTTTATGTGGGCTACGGGGAGGATACCTTCACCCCTTCCGAGTTTGAGCTGACCCCCTATCTGCGGGAGGGAGAAAACAAGCTGGCGGTGCAGGTGTTTCAATGGTGCGGCGGCAGTTGGTGCGAGGATCAGGATTTCTTCCGGTTCAGCGGTATTTTCCGGGAGGTGTATCTGTATACGGTTCCCAAGGTTCATGTCTGGGATATGAAAGTACAGACCCTTTTCCGCGGCGGCTTTGACAGGGCGGATCTGACGCTGGATCTGAAGGTGTCCGCTCCGGGACGGATCCGGGCGAAACTGCTGAAGGAGGAACGGGTTTTCCGCTATCAGCAGGAATACAGCCCTCTGCCCGGCCAGAGGGTTTCCTGCTCCTTGACGGCGGAGTTGGAGGGAAAGCTGCAGCAGGGAAGCCATTTTGTGATTCCTGTGGAGAAACCGGCTCTCTGGAGCGCGGAGGATCCCCAACTGTACAAGCTGTTTCTGGAAATCTATGACGAAGCCGGCGTTCTTCAGGAAGTCATTCCCCAACTGGTGGGCTTTCGGCGGTTTGAAATCTCGGACGGCCTGATGAAACTCAACGGTGAGAGGATCGTCTTTAAGGGAGTGAACAGGCATGAGTTCAGCTCTTACACGGGCAGGGTGGTGAACGTGGAAGAGATGTGGAAGGATCTTGTGACCATGAAACAGAATAACATCAACGCCATCCGCACCTGCCATTATCCCAACGATTCCAGGCTTTATCCTCTCTGCGACCAGTTGGGGCTTTATCTGATCGACGAGTGCAACCTGGAGTCCCACGGCTCCTGGGAGCCTGTGGAGCGGGGAGCCGCGCCCGCGGAGAGCGTGGTGCCCGGCAGCCATCCCCAGTGGAACGGGATGATGCTGGACAGGGCCAACTCCATGTATCAGAGGGACAAAAACCACCCGGCCATTCTGATCTGGTCCTGCGGAAACGAAGCCTACGGCGGGAAAAATATTTCCGATATGTCCGATTTCTTCCACAGGGAAGACCCCGGGAGAATCGTCCAGTATGAGGGAATTTTCCATGACAGGAGCTATCCCGCCACCAGCGATGTGGAGAGCCAGATGTATCCGCCGGCTGCCGCCATTGAAGAATGGCTCAAAAAAGACAGGAGCAAACCCTTTATCTGCTGCGAGTATTCCCACGCCATGGGAAATTCCTGCGGCGGTATGTACCGGTACACGGATTTGACAAAGAGGGAGCCCTTGTATCAGGGCGGTTTTATCTGGGATTACGTGGATCAGTCCATCACCGAAAAAGACCGCTATGGAGTGGAATTCCAGGCTTACGGGGGAGATTTTGACGACAGGCCCAACGATGGGAATTTCAGCGGAAACGGCATTGTCTACGGCGGCGACAGAAGCGCCTCTCCCAAGATGCAGGAAGTGAAATTCAATTATCAGAATGTGGACATCCAGGTGTCGGAGAAAACCATCCGGATCACCAACCGGAATCTGTTCGTTTCCACGGAGGCTTTCGCCTGCGTTGTCATTCTTCAGCGAAAGGGACATCCGGTGGCGGAGTACGAACTGGACACGCGGGTCCTTCCCGGCAGACAGGAGGAATATGCCAATCCTGCGCAGTTCCCCCGGGACGCCGATGAATACGCGGTGACGGTTTCCATGCGTCTGAAACGGGATACTGCCTGGGCTCCGGCCGGATACGAGGTGGCTTTCGGCCAGCAGGTGTTCCCGGGAACCCAGGAATGGACGGCGGATGTGCCCTTGCAGCAGAAGGCGCCCTTAAAGGTAATCCGCGGCGTCTGGAATCTTGGGGTGCGGGGAGACGGGTTTGAGGCCCTGTTCGGCTCGGCCGGTCTGATTTCCTACCGTTTCGGGGGAAAGGAGATGCTCAAAACCGTTCCTATGCCTAATTTCTGGCGGGCTCCCGTGGACAATGACCGGGGGAACGATATGCCCGCCCGGTACGGCCAGTGGAAGCTTGCCAGCATGTATGCGACGGGACGGGGAGTGCAGGGGCCCAATCCTGTGGTGACCCAGGAGGAAGGCTGCGTCAGGGTTTCCTATCGGTACGCGCTGCCTGTCAGGCCGGCGGCGGAATGTAGCGTATCCTATCTGGTGTACGGGGACGGCACCGTGGAGACGACGCTTGTCTACGATCCGGTGGAGGGCCTGGGAGATATGCCGGAATTCGGCATGATGTTTAAGATGGACGCGGATTACCGCAATCTGGAATGGTACGGGAACGGCCCGGCGGAGACTTATGTGGACAGGATGCGGGGCGCAAAGCTGGGAATTTACAAAAACAGGGTGGCGGAAAACCTTTCCCGGTATCTGGTGCCTCAGGAGTGCGGCAGCAAGACGGGGGTCAGATATGCGAAAGTGACGGACGATAGGGGAAGGGGACTGCTTTTCGCGGGCCGGGACATGTGCTTTTCCGCCCTGCCCTATACGCCCCATGAGCTGGAGAACGCGGCCCACAGCTATGAACTTCCCAATATCCACTACACCGTGGTAAGGGCGGCGTTAGGACAGATGGGAGTCGCGGGGGATGACAGTTGGGGGGCCCGGGTTCAGGAGGAACACCTGCTGCCGTCGGATCAAAAGCTTACGTTTACCTTTGTGTTTAAGGGCATTTGAAAAAGCGGCCAAAAAAAGGAAGTTCAAAATTCTGGTTGCACAGAACTTTGAACTTCCTTTCGCGTCGGAGTGGCGGGATTCGAACTCGCGACCTCCGCCTCCCTAAGACGGCGCTCTAACCAAGCTGAGCCACACCCCGAGACACGTATTACATTATAGCTCGCCTGAAGAAAAAAAGCAACACTTTTTTTACATTGTTTTTCCGGGCTTGTTTTTCCGGGTTTTTACATTTTTTCCCGGGTGTTTCACCAGTTGGGTAAAAATCACGATTTCAGGCAGGCGGAACTCCTGTTTTTGATTGTTTTTTTACAGGAATGTGGTATAATAATTTTGCTGACGCAGAGCTCCCTTTTCTGCGCCTGTGGTATCATAAAAATGACAAAAACACATTAGCGTGTGTAATGAGGAGGAGTACGATAATGAAGAACCAGAAAATGAGTACCGTTATTACTTCCATTGTCTCTTTGGTGACGGCGCTGTGCATTCTGTTCCTGTTTTTGATTGCCAGCAACAATATGACGGTGGCCATGCGCAATACCGCCATGAACAACATGGAGACTTCCCTGAATGCCAGAGCCGAGCTTCTGGAGCAGTATGTGGCCCAGGCGGAGACTTTGATGATCGCCTATGGCAAAGCGCCGATTGTGAAGGAGCTGCTTAAGAATCCTTCCAATGCGCAGGTGACGGCTCAGGCCCAGGCGTATACGGAACAGTATTACGCAGGGCTGGACGGATGGGAGGGGCTTTACATAGCGGAATGGGATTCCCATGTGCTGACGCACTCCAATCCGCCGGTGGTGGGAATTTACACCCGTGAGGGAGATCCGCTGAAACAGTTGCAGGATACCATCCTTGCCTCCGGCGAGATCTATAATACGGGCATCCTGATTTCTCCGGCCTCCCAGCAGTTGACGCTCTCTCTGTACAGCCCCGTGTATGACGATGACGGGGACATTCTGGGATATGTGGGCGGAGGACAGTTCGCGTCCGGGTTGACGTCCCCGCTGCAGGACATGGCTGTGGAAGGGCTGGAAAACGCCCGGGATTACATGATTAACACGGCGGCGGCCACTTATATCTATGACAGGGATTCCTCCCTGATAGCGGCTCCTGTGGAAGATCCCATGCTGCTTGAGGTGATCGACAGGGTGACGAAGGATCCCCGGACGCTGGTGGGAGATATTGAATACACGGACGCGGACGGCGTCAAGTGCGTGGCCATGTACCGGTATCTGCCGAACCGTCAGTGGGCGGTGGTGTTAAGCGACAGCGAGAACGAAATTTACCGGCAGGCGAACGCCAGCCGCACCATCTTCGGGCTGATCTGCGTGGGCGCTTTTATTCTGATCGCGGTTCTCTCCTTTATCGCCGTGAAGGTCTGCGTCAAGCCTCTGGAGGTGGTGGAGAAATCCATTTCCAAATTGAAGAATCTGGATCTGGCGGTGCCCGGAGAGATGCGGAAATATGTGGGCGGCGGCAGCGAAACCGGAAAGATTGCCACTGCCATGGATTCCCTGTACGATACTCTGAGAAACATTGTTTCCACGCTGCGCGGCTGTACGGAATCGCTCAGCAGCTCCACCGGTAAAATGAGCGAGGCGACGCATACGCTGGTGGAATATGTGGGCGATAACTCCGCTACGACCCAGCAGTTGGCGGCCAGCATTACCACAACCAATGAGGCGATTGAAAACGTGGCCGGCGAAATCGCCACGATTTCGGATCTGGTTCAGCACGTGGAAGACAAGGTGATGGCCGGCGATCAAAAGAGCAACGAGCTGTTAAAGACCGCCGCGGCTATGAAGACCATGGCGGAGAGCACCTTAAATGAGACGGATGAAAAGATCAAGGAAAACCGGAAAAATGTGGAACAGGCCATGGTGAACCTCCAGTCTTTGACCAGGATCAACGATATGGCCCAGCAGATTCTGGAAATCGCCAATCAGACCAATCTGCTCTCCCTGAACGCCTCCATCGAGGCGGCGAGAGCCGGGGAACAGGGCCGCGGTTTCGCGGTGGTGGCCCAGGAGATCGGAACCCTTGCCTCCAATTCTTCCGCCACGGCAAGACAGATTTCGGATATCTGCGGCGAGATTAATACCAACATCAAGAATGTGCAGGACTGCGTGGATGACATCATCAACTTTATGGAGGGCGACGTGGCCGACAAGTTCAAGGAGTTTGTGGGAATTGCCAACGAGTACGGCGGTTCCGTGGAGGCGATCCGGGAAGCCATCGGCGAGATCGAGGAAAGCTCCAACGGATTTGTTTCTTCCGTGGCAAGCATCAAGGAGCGCATGGATGTGATTAAGACCGCGTCCGGTGAGAACGAGATCGGCGTGGGCGACATCGTGAACAAGATCGAGCAGACCAACAACACCGCTGAGGAGCTGGAAAACGTAGGAAAGGCAAATCAGGACAACGCGTCCGCTATCAGCGCCATTGTGGACAAATTTACAGAATAACGGAAACGGATTCCTGCTTTGGAACCGGGCCGCGGGATTCTCCGCGGCACAGACGGGTGGTACCCGGGGAGCGTCCTGCTCTCCGGGTATTGTTTTTTGCGCGGCAATTTTGTCCGCGGGTATACTGTTTTGCTTTTCTTTTCCGGGAAATGTGCTATAATGAATCTAACATTCTTTGCGGCGAAAGGAGAAAACATATGAACAAGTACGCGGGGACACAGACAGAAAAAAATCTTCAGGCGGCGTTTGCGGGGGAATCCCAGGCGCGAAACAAGTACACCTATTTTGCGTCCGTGGCAAAAAAGGAAGGATATGAACAGATGTCCGCTCTTTTTTTAAACACCGCCGACAATGAAAAGGAACACGCCAAGATGTGGTTCAAGGAGTTGAGCGGGATCGGGAATACGGCGGAAAACCTGGCTGCGGCCGCAGAGGGAGAAAACCACGAGTGGACGGATATGTATGAAGGTTTCGCCGCTACCGCGGAGGCGGAGGGCTTTCCCGAGCTGGCTGAAAAGTTCCGCATGGTGGCGGCCATCGAGAAACACCATGAGGAAAGGTACCGGGCGCTTTTGAACAATCTGGAAACCGGCCAGGTGTTTGCAAAAAGCGAGGTAAAGGTCTGGGAATGCCGTAACTGCGGGCATATTGTGGTTGGAACAGGCGCTCCCGAGGTCTGCCCGGTCTGTAACCATCCTCAGTCTTACTTCCAGGTGTGCAGCGATAATTATTAATCATGATTCAGGGAAAAGCGCGGCACGGCGCGCGGATCGGACGTCATATGGAAAAGGTTTCCATCCTGAAAAATCGGATTTTTCTCTATCTGACCGAATTCTTTGCGGGCATGTCGGTCATGGCGGTGGAGCTGGGAGCGAGCAGGCTCCTTGCTCCCTATTTCAGTTCCTCTCAGATTGTATGGACGATCATCATCGGCACCATTATGATTGCCATGGCGCTGGGGAACCTTTACGGAGGGAAAAGCGCGGACAGGCATCCGGATCCCGGCAGACTGTACGGAAGGATTCTGATTGCGGCGGTGTGGATCGCGGCCATTCCGGCGGTGGGGAAATATGTGATTCTCGCCATCTCGGCGGTGGTGATTTTCACGGTGAATACCAATTACCTGATCTGGGCCGCCTTTGCCGCCTGTATGATTCTGTTTGTCTTCCCGTTGTTTCTGCTGGGTACCGTAACGCCGTCCCTGGCCAAGTATACGGTGGAGAGCCTGGAGGACAGCGGCAGGACGGTGGGAACGCTGGGGGCGTTTAACACCGTCGGCAGCATTATCGGCACCTTTGTTCCCACCTTTGTCTCCATCCCGGCGGTGGGAACCTCCGTCACCTTCCTGATTTTCAGCGGCATTCTGCTTGTGCTGGGGCTGCTTTATTTTTTGAGCGCCGGGAAAAAGAGGGCGGGCTGCGCCGCCGCGGTTTTGCTGTTCGCAGGCTGCGCCGCGCTGGGCGCCTCCGGAAGCTTTGCGTTCTGGGAGGACGATCTGGCCTATGAGGGGGAATCGGTGTACAATTATCTCCAGGTGAAGGAAGACGATCAGAGAGTGATCCTGTCCACCAACGTCCTGTTTGGAGTACAGTCCGTTCTGGTGAAGGAGCGGGGGCTTACGGGCATGTATTATGACTACGCCATGGCGGCCCCTCTGATGACGGGGAAGGAGGATCCCGGAGACTGCAGCATCCTGATCCTGGGGATGGGGACGGGAACCTACGCGTCACAGTGCCTCCGGTATTTTGGAAACCAGGACATACAGGGCGTGGAGATCGATGAAAAGATCACCCTTCTGGCCAGAGAATATTTCCGGCTGCCGGAATCCGTCCCCGTGACAACTTACGATGGGAGAGCGTTTCTGAACGTGACGGATCGGACGTACGATGTGATTATGGTGGACGCGTATCAGGACATTACCATTCCCTTTCAGATGTCCTCCAGGGAGTTTTTCACGCTGGTGAAGGATCATCTGAGCCAGGACGGCGTTATGGTAGTGAATATGAACATGCGGGGCAGCAGCGAGGGAAATATCAACCAGTATCTGTCGGACACCATTTCCTCGGTTTTTGACCAGGTGTACACCGTGGACGTGCCGGGAACCACCAACCGGGAACTGTTTGCCGCAGCCCGGGGGGATCTGCCCGGAAATCTCCGGAAGGGAATGGAAAGCGTCGGGGACGAAAACCTGGCCGGGATGCTGGAGCGGGTGCAGGCCGGGCTGCGGGAATACCAGGCCGGAGAGTATGTAATGACGGACGATAAGGCGCCTGTGGAGGTGCTGGGCATGAGGGTCATAGATGAACTGATCCGGGACGAGGTGGCATACTATCAGGGAATTTATGAGGAAGGCGGCGTCCGGGGGCTGCTGGACAGCTTTTAAGGCAGGGGAACGGCTGCCGGAGAAAAAGGAGAACGGTTTATGTTGAGAGACAAAAACGCATATGCGCTAACTCCGCCCATGGGGTGGAACAGCTATGATTATTACGACACTACGGTAACGGAGGAGCGGGTGAAGGCCAACGCGGATTACATGGCGGCCCATCTGCGGGAATTCGGCTGGGAGTACATTGTAGTGGACATTCAGTGGTACGCCTGTGGAGCCGGCAGCCGGAGGGATCAGTATCAGTATATTCCTTTCAGCAAGCTGGAGATGGACGGGTACGGCAGGCTGTTTCCCGACCCGGAGCGGTTCCCTTCTTCTGTGGGGGGAGCGGGCTTTCGGCCTCTGGCGGATTATGTGCACGGGCTGGGGTTAAAGTTCGGCATTCATATCATGCGGGGGATTCCCAGATCCGCGGCTCAGAATCACCTGCCTGTGATGGGAACGGACAAAACCGCGGCCGATATAGCGAATCCTTCCTCCATCTGCGGATGGAACCCGGATATGTACGGAGTGCGCAACTGCCCGGAGGGGCAGCGCTACTATGATTCCCTGCTGGAGCTGTACGCCTCCTGGGGGGTGGACTACATCAAATGCGACGATATCTGCAATACCAACCTGTATGCGGATAACCGTTATTCCGCCTATTGGGAGGTGGAGATGCTGGCAAAGGCGATTTCCGCCTGCGGACGGGACATTGTGCTTTCCCTGTCTCCGGGGCCGGCGCTGATTGAAAAGGCCTGGCACTATGAAACATATGCCAATATGTGGCGGATTACAGATGATTTCTGGGATCAATGGAGCCTGTTAAAAGACATGTTCCGCCGCTGCGAGTTGTGGCAGAATCATGTGTCCCAGGGATGCTTCCCCGACTGCGACATGCTGCCCTTAGGGTATATGGGAAAAGGATTCGGCCACGAACGGGTCACCAACTTTACCCATGAGGAGCAGCGCACCATGATGACGCTGTGGTGTCTGTTTGGCTCTCCCCTGATGCTGGGGGCGGAGATGACCCTGCTGGACGATTGGACCCTTTCCCTGCTGACCAACCGGGAAGTGCTGGCCATGCTCACCCCGGAATGTCGGCCCAGGCAGTTGGCCCTGGATGACCGGAAGGCCGTGTGGAAGGCCTATGATCCCCGGTCCGGGCGGCTTTACGCGGCGCTGTTTAACATAGGCGAGGAAACGGCGACGGTTTCCGTGGATTCCGCGCAGATAGGGCTGTCCAGGGGAGACGCTTTGCTGGAATTGTGGACGGGGGAAAGAAAGGAAGCCGGGGAAACTCTGGAGGCGGCCCTTGCCCCTCATGCCTGTGCGGTGTACCGGCGGATTCAGGACAAAGCGGAGGGGTAAGAGGAAAGGTTCCGCATTTTGGAGAAAGGCGGAAATTGCCGGTATTCATTTTTTCCGTGATATGTTATAATAGGTATCAGACCCGGGATACGCCCACGGGCCGGAAAAAGATCCGGGGTATGGCGGACGGGGGGATTGGGAGGTTGTAAGCTATGGACATCAGAGATTTTACCGACATGAGCAAATTTGAAAGTATTATGGCAAACTGGGCCCAGGCCACCGGGCTTGCCACGGTAGCGGTGGGAGCGGACGGAAAGTACATATCGGAGTGCTATAATTTTACGGATTTTTGCATTAAGCTTACCAGAGGCAGCGCGGAAGGGCGCGCCAGGTGCGAGAAATGCGACAGAGAGGGCCAGGGCGTTTATTCCTGCCACGCCGGGCTGATCGATTTTGCCATTCCGCTGGAGGTGGATGGGCAGAAGGTCGGCTCCGTGATCGGCGGCCAGGTGCTGCCGGAAACACCTGACGAGGCAGCGTTCAGAAAGGTGGCGCAGGAAATCGGCGTCAACGAGGATCAGTACATCAAAGCGCTGCAAAAGGTCAACGTCCGTACGGAATCAGCCATCAAGGCGTCGGCGGAGCTTTTGGGCCAGGTGCTGAATAATTTTATCAACACCGAGTACACCAGAAAGAAGAACGGCGTTATCATTGATAAGCTGGAGCAGGGCGTGGAGGAAACGCACAAGCTGGTGGAAAAGATCACCTCCAAGACATCCGAGCTGAAAGCGCTTCAGAACAAGCAGAAGATTCTGGCGCTGAACGCCAGCATTGAGGCGGCGAGAGCCGGAGAGAGAGGCGCCGGTTTCGCGGTGGTGGCAAAGGAAGTGGGAAAGCTTTCCGAACAGAGCACGGTGGTGAACCGGGAGATCGAGGAGATTGTGGAAAAGATTTCCGACGCCGTGGAAAAAATGAAAGCCTGACCCGCCGGGCGGGGCGGCCCCGTTCCCGGGATGGGGGAAGGGATTGGACAAAAAACAGAAAGTACGATGTGCCGGCTGAAAACAATCAGCCGGCCGTTTTTTTCTTATTTAATCTACAAAACGTAAAATGAATTCAAATAGAATTTATCTAAGATAAAATTCCCCTTATTTTTTAACAATTAGTATCAAAACGGTGCAAAATGGGTAAAATGATTATCTTAAAATGGGTAAAAATGGAATCGAAATTTGAGGAAACCGCCCATGAGTATTGCCTATCACGATATGATCAACAGGCTGATTCAGGAACGCCGCCGTCTGTCGTTATCCCAGAAGGAGATGGGGCGTTTTATGCGCATGAGCCAAAGCAATTACAGCAAGGTGGAGCTGGGAAAGCGCCGGATCAGCTATTATGAGCTGAAGTATCTGTCGGATTCGGATGTGGATCTGTTTTATCTGTTTACGGGCAGACGAAACGGATGGGATTACCGGGAGTATCTGGAGGGGCGCAGCTATTCGGAGCTGCTGTGCATCTGGAACATTCTGGCCTCCCTGTCCGATCTGGACCGGCTCCGGGGCGGAAGGGATGGAGGAAGAAACCGGCTTTCCTGGGCGGCCACGGCATGGACGGCGGATCGGTCGCCGAAAGGGAACAGAAATCTGTTTTCCCACATCAGGAGCCGGATGGGTTACAGCCAGAAGAAGACAGCGGAGCTGCTGGGGATAGACGTAAAAAAGCTGCGGGATCTGGAAAAGGGAAGAAACATGCCTGACAGCGAGCTTTTGTGCAGGATGCAGGAGATTTTCGGCATTTCACCGGCGGTCATGATACAGGATCCCAAGGGGCTGAAAGGGGAAATCTGCGCTCTGCTGGAGGACATGGAGCCGGACAGGAGCAGAATGGCCATCGCAGCGCTGGGGATGATCCCGGGGGATGCGTAAACGGTTGCAGCCTGTTTTACGGCTGGAGCCGGCCGGCGGCTGCCATGTGCGCCACCTGAAGGGAAGAAGGGTGGAACGGTCAGAGCAGAGATGGAAATCAAAATGACAAACAGCAGTGTGGGAGAAAGGATCCGCTCCCTGCGGGAAAGCCGCCGATTGTCCAGGAAGGATCTGGCGGCGCGGGCGGGGCTGTCCGCAGGGTATCTGTATGAAATTGAATCCGGCCGCAGAAAGTTTTCGGCGGAGACGCTATGCAGAATCGCGGAAGCGCTGTCGGTAAGCTGCGATTATATCATGCGGGGAAAGGAGTATTTCCCGGAGAGGAAAGAACAGGAAAGGCTTTTGGAGACGCTGGACAGCATGAGCCCCGCGAAAATACAGCGGCTGCGCCAGATGCTGGAACTGATCGGAGAGATGGCGGATCTGTTGTGAGACGGTCGCCTCCCTGTCAAATTTACTAAAATTTAACACCTTTTTCATTGACATATCCCCCCATCAAACGGTATGATTAAAAGTAATTACAAACAAGGCGGATCGCGGAGGTTCTGTCCGCTGTATGCGCATGTCTTATTCTGCGGGGTTCTTCCGTGAGAATTCAGGGATGAGTGGGAGAAATGAAGGAGGTAGCGTCTATTGAGGAAAAAAGAGGAATATTTATCCGATTATGCCATGCTTTGCAGAAACGCGGACCGGCTGGATCCGGATCTGTTTGAGAAATACGAGGTACAAAGAGGACTTCGGGATAAAAACGGAAACGGCGTCGTAACGGGACTTACCAATATTTCCCGCATCGATGCGTTTCGGATGGTGGACGGGGTCAAGACGCCCTGCGAGGGAAGGTTATGGTACCGGGGGTATGACTGCATCGAGCTGGTGAACGGCTTCCGAAGAAAGCGGTTCGGCTTTGAGGAGGTGGCTTACCTGCTGTTATTTGGCGAGCTTCCCAACGAAAAGCAGTTAAATGACTTCCGGGACATTTTGAACGCCAACAGGACGCTGCCTACGAATTTTACCCGGGACGTGATCATGAAAGCGCCAAGCAGCGATATTATGAATTCGCTGACCCGCAGTGTGCTGACTCTGGCATCCTACGATAAAGCCTGCAACGATACTTCCATTGAAAACGTGCTCCGCCAGTGCTTAAGCCTGATCAGCCTGTTCCCGATTTTGACGGTTTATGGGTATCACGCGTACAATCATTACCAGAATGACGAGAGCATGTATATCCACCGGCCGTCCAAAAAACTGTCCACCGCGGAAAACCTGCTGATGATGCTCAGGCCGGACAAGAAGTATTCGGAGCTGGAAGCCCGGGTTCTGGACATTGCGCTGGTCTTACATATGGAGCATGGCGGCGGCAACAATTCCACCTTTACCACCCGCGTGGTGACGTCCTCCGGTTCCGATACGTATTCTGTGATAGCGGCCGCCCTTTCCTCTCTGAAGGGCCCCCGGCACGGAGGCGCGAACATTAAAGTAGTGGAGATGATGCGCGATCTGGAAACGAATGTGTCCGACTGGGCGGACGAGGACGCGGTGCGGGATTATCTGAAAAAGATCCTGAACCGGGAGGCTTTCGACGGGAAGGGGCTGATTTACGGCATGGGACATGCGGTGTACTCCCTGTCCGATCCCAGGGCCCAGGTCTTTAAAGGCTTTGTGAAACAGCTTGCTGCCGCGAAGGGCCGGGAGAAGGACTTTGCGCTGTATTCCCTGGTGGAAAAGCTGGCGCCCCAGGTGATTTCCGAAAAGGCAAGGATTTATAAAGGCGTCAGCGCCAATGTGGATTTTTACAGCGGCTTTGTTTACAGTATGCTGGAGATTCCTCTGGAAATGTACACCCCCATTTTCGCGGTGGCCAGAATCGCCGGATGGAGCGCCCACAGGATCGAGGAATTGATCAATATGGATAAAATTATACGTCCCGCTTATAAAAGCGTGATGGAAGAAAAAACCTATGTGGATATGGAACACAGGGATTGAATGAGGGCTGCCGCTTGCTGAAAGCGGCAGTTTTTTATGGCGTATCTTTCCTTTCCGCATCCAGAATTTTTCAGGGAAACATTTTGCCGCCGGGGCAACAATAAGGTCATGGAGCAGTTTTTTCATCAGCCTGTTCAATAATCTGAAAGGATATGATAAAATGACCTTATATCAATTAAGTTTCGGCCGGCCGGGAACGTACAGGCGGGCCGGATGGGGAGAGCGCAGACGTATGGGAACAGTGCTGAATTATCTTCGCAGATACGGGGATATTCCGTTTCGGGAAAAACCGATGACGGAAGTGGACAGTCTGGCCTTGTGCCAGTTGGCATATTTAAAATTTGACGGCATGGTGCCGGCGCCGGGGGACGGACATGCCCCCGTCGCCTTGAAAAGCCTGGAACACCATCCCGACTTTGAAAAGCTTTTCGGAGACACCCGATACGAAAAGGTAAACAGGGCGCTGATCCGGGCGATGGTTTCGGGCAGGCGGTTCGGGGAGATCCGGCTGCATGGGTACGTCAATGTGGTGGATAAACAGTGGGAGACTCAGTTTTCCGCCGTCACCTTTTTCCTGGACGACGACACGGTGTATGTGGCGTACCGGGGCACGGACGAGACGATTGTAGGCTGGAAGGAGGATTTCAACATGGCCTTTCTGACCCCTGTGCCGGCGCAGGAGTACAGCGTGAACTACTTAAACGAGACAGCCTTCGCCACAGACCGGCCGCTGTATGTGGGCGGCCATTCCAAGGGAGGGAATCTGGCGGTGTACAGCGCCATGAAATGCCAAAAATCCATTCAGGACAGGATTGTGAAAATTTACAGTATGGATGGGCCGGGGTTTCGGCCGGAGGTGGTGGAGAGCGGCGAATATGCCGCGGTGGCGGACAGGGTGGTAAAGATCCTCCCGCATTCCTCTCTGGTGGGGATGCTGTTTGAATCGGACATGCGGTTTCAGGTGGTGGAGAGCAAAACCTTCGGCCTCGCCCAGCATGATCCGTATACCTGGCTGGTGGAACAGGATCATCTGGTCAGGGTCAAGGGGATTCATGAGAGATGCCTTTTGCGGGACAATACGCTGAACCGGTGGATCCTTTCCCTGGACGAAAAGCAACTGCGCCTTTTTGTGGACACCTTGTATCAAGTGATCGAGGCCTCTCAGGCGGACAGCCTGATCGAGCTGACTGCCGAATGGAAACGCAGCATGAACGGCATTCTATCCGCCATGAAGGAAGTGGACGAGGAGACCATGAAGATGTTGAAGGAGATCATCAAGGGGCTGTTTGAGGTGGCCGGGGAGCAGATGCGCCAGGAGGTCACGAAAGGGGTACCGGAGGGCCTGGGGAAACGGGAGAAACCAGGGAAACAAGCCAGGACAAAACTTTCTCCCCGCAGATCGTAGACCGTCTCGGATCGATGCGCTCCGGATGCCATTGAACGCCCAGAATGGGAAACTCTTGATGGGAGACGGCCTCAATGCAGCCGTCCGCCGGGCAGCGCTGGACGGCGGACAGGCCCCGGCCCAGCTCCCGTATGGCCTGATGGTGGGCGCTGTTCACCAGGGCCCGGTCCCCGTACAGGCCGTGGAGCCAGGACCCCTTTTCCACCAGGGTTTCATGGTACTGGTCCCCGGATTCCCAGCGGTGGAGCCGGGCGGTTGGCATGTCTTGATACAAGGTGCCGCCCAGCCCTATGTTGATGAGCTGCAACCCCTTGCAGATCCCCAGTACGGGGAGACGCCTTTCCACGCACAGGTCGAAGGCCTGTAACTGCAGAATGTCCAGTTCCGTGTCAACATTGCGGGAGCCCCGGTTTTTTTCTCCGAAAAAAGCGGGGGTAATGTCGCCGCCCCCCGGCAGGATCAGGCAGCCGCAGCGGGCAATTTCGGAAAGCTCCAAAGTGACCAGGGGCGTATGGCCCTGGCGGCTCACATAGGCTACATAATTTTCGGTATCGGCTTTTCTTCCCGCGATGGCTATTTTCATACAAAACCTCCGGATGAAGTCATTATTCATGATATGTGGAAGAAACAGGGATTATGACAGGAAACGATGGAGATCGACCCGGGGGTATTCTTTTGAAAAATACTTTATTTCCTGATGATAGTCTGTTATAATAGGAGAGTGTTAAGATATGAAGGCGGTAAGTACCCGGAAAACGGAACAGGAAAGATGGTTTATCAGAACGCTGGCCTTTTTCCTGCCTGTCTTTATCATGCTGGCGCTGTTTGTGGGAAACAGGATTTACCCCTTTGGGGACAGGAGCTTTCTGTCCGGAGATCTGTATCATCAGTATATGCCGTTTTTCAGTGAGCTGCTGCGCATGGTGAAATCGGGGGAGGACTTACATTTTTCCTTCCATTTGGGAATCGGCTCCAACTTTCTGGCGCTGTTTGTGTATTATCTGGCCAGCCCGTTCAACGCGCTGGCTCTGCTGGTGCCGGAACGGTTTCTGGCTGAATTTATCGGCTATATGACGGTGGTCAAAATCGGGCTTTGCGGGCTTAGCTGCTGTTTTTACCTGCAGGAGCATCAGCCGGACGCGGATCGGCCGGCCCTTTTTTTCTCCCTGTTTTACGCTCTGTCGGGCTTTATGGCCGCGTACAGCTACAACATCATGTGGGTGGACTGCGTGATGCTGCTGCCGCTGATTGTGCTGGGGCTGGAGAGACTGGTGAAGGAGGGGCGTTTCGGCCTGTACTGCGTCACCCTGGCGCTGTCCATCTATACCAACTATTACCTGTCCATCATGATCTGTATGTTTCTGACGCTTTACTTTGTGGTCCTGCTTGTGACCAACGGGCGCAGAATCAGGAGCATTTGTTATTTTGTACTGTTTTCCCTGCTGGCCGGGGGAATGGCGGGGATTTTGCTGGTGCCGGAGGTATGCGCGATCCTTCAGACGGATTTCGGGCAGGCGGAATTTCCCACCCAGGCCAGGACTTATTTTTCCGTGCTGGATGTGCTGGCCAGGCATTTTATGTGCGTGGAAACGGAGCGGGGGCTGGATCATTGGCCCAATATTTACTGCGGCAGCGTTGTCCTGATGCTGGTACCCATGTACGCGGTCAATCCCCGGATTCCCATCCGGGAAAGATTCTGCAAGCTGGCTCTGGCCGGAGTCATGCTGCTGAGCTTTGGCACCAACATAGCGGACTTCGTCTGGCATGGGATGAATTATCCGGATTCCCTGCCGGCAAGACAGTCGTTTTTATATATTTTCCTGATACTCGGCATCTGCTGCGACATGTGCCGGCGGATAGACGAGACGGAACCCCGGCACATTTTATACGGGTATCTGGCGGCGGTGGGGTTTTACCTGTTCTGCGAAAAATTCGTGGATCAGGAGGATTTTTACTTCGGCGTGAAACTGCTGACCATGGGGGCGGTTACGGTCTATGGGGTTTTGCTCTATCTGCACTGTACCAGGACGGAGAGAAAATTCCGAAACAGAATCGAAATCATCGCCTTGATTGCCGCCGTGGCGGAGCTGTTTGCCAATACCGGCGTCACCAGCGTCTTTACCACCAGCCGGAGCAAATACCTGGATCAGCTTGCGGATTACAAGGCGCTCTATGAGAAAGCGGCGGCGGAGGAGGAAGGGTTTTACCGGCTGGAAAAGTTTACCCGCACCACCAAAAACGACGGGGCCCTGACGGGCATTCCCACCGCAAGCCTGTTTTCCTCTACCCAGAATTCGGACGTGATGCGGCTGTATGAAAGACTGGGAATGCGTTACAGCAAGGTATTTTACGGGTTTGACGGGGCCACGGCCTTCACTTCGGCCCTGCTGAATGTGCATTATATGTTCGGAGAGGCCGGGAACTATGAAAACAGCCTGTACACCCTGGCCGGCCAAAGCGGGCAGGTCTATCTGTTCCGATGCGAGAAAACGCTGCCGTTTGGCTATGTGGCTCCCTGGGGCTTTGATCTGCCTGAGGATGAGGGGAAAAACGGGCTGGAGCTTCAGAATCTGCTGGTGCGGAAACTGGGGATTTCCCGGGATCTGTTTGAACGGGAACCCTCTGGGAAGACAGGGGGGACTCCGGTGTTTGAAGCGCCCCGGCGGGGGATCTATTACGCGGTTCTCACGGCTTCAGGCACCAAAAAAATCAACTGCATCGGGGCGGACAACGCGCCGGAGAATTATGCCGATCTAAAGAAAGATTCCGTGCTTTACCTGGGATATCTGGAGGAGGGGCAGACCGTCAGCCTGGCCAACGGGGACGAGGAGGATTCGTCTCCCGGATTTTCGGCGGACTTTTACCGCATGGACGAGGACGTGCTGGATCAGGCGCTGGAGGCTTTGTCCGCGGGGAAGATGGAGCAGATTCGCGTGGAGAACGATCAGATCACGGGAGAGATTTCCCTGACGGAGCCGGGGCGTCTGATCCTTACGGCGCCGGCTGAGGGCGGCTGGCGGATGTTGATCAACGGGGAACCCGCAGAGTACGGCGTCTTTGGAGGGTGCCTGGTGGCTGTGGATCTGGAGCCCGGCGATTACAGCATTCAGATGCGGTATGTGCCGGAGGGGCGCACGGCCGGGATCGTGGTAAGCGCCGTGAGTCTGGCGCTGTTTGCCGGAGGGGCGGTTTTGATCCGGAAACGGTCAAGCCGCCGGAGGGAGAGGGCCGGCGGAGAGCCTCTCTCCTGAGGCGGGGAACGGATGGATGGAAAAGAGGAGGATCATACGAATGAGAAAAGCATGTTTTTTGATAGTATGGGGGCTTACCCTTGTGGCGGCGGTCTTTGCCGGGGAACAGGTGTGGATCATCCTTTTTGCGCTGGAAACGGTGGCGTTGCTTGCGCTTCTGGCTCAGGCACAGCTAAGCTGGTCGGGGCTGAAGGTGGGGTTTTTCCATAAGACGGAAATGATCGGCAGCTTGGGTCAGAAGCACCTTTTAGTGGGAATCCGGAAACAGACAAAGATCCCTCTGCCCCGGGCCGCCATGAAAATCCGGATGGGCTATCGGCAGGAAAAAAAGAGGCAGGCCGCGAAGGTTTACTGCGGCGTGGATCGGAACGGGGACATGGAATACGGGTTCAGCGCGCCTTACTGCGGCGTGGTGAAGGTGGATATGCAGAAATTCTGGATCAGCGACTGCCTGGGCATTTTCTTTGCCGGCAGAAAAATCAGCGATTCCCTGCATCTGTTCGTCATGCCCGACAGCCGCAAATTAAACATCAAAACCGGCTCGGAAGAACAGGCGGAGGTCGCCGATCTGCGTCTGGATCTGGACGGGCTGATGGAAACCAACCAGTTGGAGTTGAATAATTTCTACCAGGTGCTTTCGGCGCTGACCCTTGGTTTGCTGCAGCATGCCAAGGAAGTGCGGGTCGCTTGGCGGGATGAGGAAAAAGGAAATTCCTGCTGTATGGCGGTCCGAAACGAAGCACAGTGCCGGCTGATGCTTCAGGCGCTGTATCTGGTGGGGCTGCCGGAAACCGTGGAGATTAAGAAACAGCCGGAACTGACGGCGGAGCCCGACGGGGGCGGAGAGCAGCATTCCCTGAATATGCGGCTGGAATGGGTTTACAACGGAAAACTGATCTGCCGGTTTGACGAGGAAACGGACCATATCAAAAGCGACATCAGCCGGCTCACCTTTGAACTCTGATCCCCTGCGAGTTTGGATCCTCTGGGAATTTGGAAAAAGCCATGGAAAAGCGCTTTCAGTTGTGTTATAATGCAGGCACGGACGGGATAAGCCGCAAAAGAGGCGGCAGAAGTGAGGAAGATATGAACGCAGTGTTGGAGAAAATCAGCAAAATTGGGATTGTGCCTGTGGTAAAGCTGGACAGGGCGGAGGACGCGCGCCCCTTGGCAAAGGCTTTGTGCGCGGGAGGGCTGCCCTGCGCGGAGGTGACGTTCCGCACCGACGCCGCCCCGGAGGCCATACGGATTATGACCACTGAATTCCCGCAGATGTGCGTGGGGGCAGGAACGGTTTTGAACCCGGGTCAGGTGGACGCCGCCGTGGACGCGGGGGCGCAGTTTATCGTAAGCCCGGGGTTAAACCCCGGCACCGTGAAATACTGCATGGAAAAGAAGGTGCCGGTTACGCCCGGCGTCTCCAGCCCTTCGGATATCGAGCAGGCCATCGAGCTGGGACTGGATGTGGTCAAGTTTTTCCCGGCGGAGCAGTCCGGCGGTCTTGCCAGGATCAAGGCGATGGCGGCGCCTTATGGGAACATGAAATTTATGCCAACCGGCGGCATCAACGCAAAGAATCTGACGTCTTATCTGGATTTTGACCGGGTGATCGCCTGCGGCGGCTCCTGGATGGTGCCGGGCGATCTGATAAACCAGGGCGCTTGGGATCAGATCCAGCGCCTGACCAGGGAGGCTGTCCAGACGATGCTGGGCTTTGAACTGGCTCATGTAGGCATCAACGGCGCCAATGAGGAGGAGGCAAGGAGGACGGCGGAGCGGTTCCAGGCCCTGTTTGGCTGGGCGGTTCAGCCGGGCGACAGCTCCTTCTTTTCCGGTACGGAGGTGGAGGTTATGAAGGAGCCCTTCAAGGGAACCCGTGGTCACATCGGGGTCCGCACCAACTATGTGGAAAGGGCCATGTATTACATGAGTACGGTTCTTGGCGTGGAGTTTGAGGAACCCAGGCGGGATGAAAAGGGCAGATGCAAGGTGGT
>CANRIP010000023.1 GCA_947630715.1 uncultured Acetatifactor sp. | reverse complement strand
AGAACGACAAAAGCGCCACATTACACGGCGCTAATGTTTTTGATAATTTAAGACATTTTCAAAAATGCTTGACACAATTAATTTCTTGAGTTTCCGGGAATGTTCCGGGAAGTGCAAAATCGGCCAAATCTTTCGATTCCTTTTCCCTATTGGACAAAAGTTTTCTCATGGCACATGCGACCGTCTGTAATTGCTCACTTGTTTCCACGGACGGGATCATTTTCGTATTTCGTACAGCGCATCCGGTAAATGGCCGCCAGCAAATCTATTTTTCTCGGAAGCGCCAGAAACCTCCCGCATTCCGGAAAAAATCCCGAGTAAATCATGTCGATGCCCTTTTCTTCTATTTCACGGTACAGCAAATCAATTTCGTTGTGCAAATCGATTGCTTTAGGGGCTGATTGGCTAAACGGGCTTTCACCGTTCCTATTTTCCAGGAGCCTGATGAAAAACCCGACGGCGGTTCTCTGCTCATGACATATTATCTCGTATATATGGCTCGTGTCTATTTTTTCCCGTCCGATAAAAATGTATCCGATATCGGAAACCGCCAGTTTTTCGGTTTTGGCAAATTCCGGATACGGAGAAAAGGCCTCGCTTGTCAATACCCTGCTCTGTCCCCAATCGTCCGTCAAAGCCGCGCCACATGAGTCTTCCGCATTTTTACCGTACTGCGCATATAGTTCCTTTGCCTGTTTCGTGACATCGAAAATCCGGAACCGATCGATCAGATAGACCGCGTCCGCTGCCGGTATGTATTCGCCGTTTCCGCCTATGATCAATATAGTGGATATTCCCAGAGAGCGGAATATTTCATTCACTCTCTCTGTATAAGGAATGATAGGATCTTTTCCTATCAGTTTTTTCATCATGGCATCCTTCATCATAAAATTAGCAGCGCTTCTGTCTTCATCGATCAGCATTAATCTGGCGCCCGAAGAAACTGCTTCCAGAATATTGGCGGCCTGTGAGGTGGAACCCGAAGCGCACTGAGTGGAAAAATTCCTTGTGCTTTCACCCGGAATTTCCGATATAAACGGTGAAATATCAAGACTGTTGATACATCTCCCGTCCTCGGCGGAAATCTGTACCGCCAAAGGATCAGCGATGCACAACTCCCTTCCGTCGCCAAGTATATGATCATATATGCCTGAAGATATTGCGTTAAGAATGGTTGACTTTCCCGAATATCCCCCGCCGGTAATGACCGTAACCCCTCTTTTTATTCCCATTCCTCTTATGCCGCACACTTCTATTTCCTGATCATGCGGCGCCTGAAAGGGGACAGCGTTTTCTTTACACGCTCCGGTTCCCGAGTCTCTCGGAAGGATACTCCCGTTTGCAATAAATACGCAGTATTCGCTTTTTGCCAGCCATTCCCTTAACGATTTCTGCTTTTGTGCAAGTTCCTCCACTTTTTGGCTCCGCACCCGATCAAAATCTTTGAGAAACGATTCCACGGCATGCGGAAGATGATCGGCCAACAGCTTAATGGCCTTTTTCTGATTCCTGCTCGGAAGCTGTACCTGAAATCTCAGGCATAGACACATGGATGCCTCGCCCGTCTTTTCAGGGGTAAAATGTATAACGGAATTTCCTCCTGCATTTGAGTAATCCTTTGGCGCCCGCATCTCAAAATAGGCGGTATTTCTCACCAGTATTTCCCCGCCAAGCGAAACGGTATAATACCATCCCGTTTCTTCCGGCGGCTTGTTTCGGTTGTACAGTTCGTCGTTAAAAACCCCAAGGCACCTTTTCCACTGACGATAACAATCATCAGCGACGGCAATGCCGTATGTTTCGATTCCCAGATGATTCACCGGAATCATGCACAAAACGGTCGGCCGATCCAGCAACAGCTTGTTGGTCAGCTCAATGCTAAATGAAATATCATTGTACCAGTATGTAGTATCATTGTAAAAAACAGGAAATTCCGTTGCATTTCCCGGCGTATTGGGCGGTACCATGACGCGCCCTTCATACATTTCCTTCCAGCCCTTGGTTTTCTCGTCCATGGCTGAAAGATAGCTTTTCAGTCTTACCCTTCTCTATGATCTCCTCGTCATAAGCTTCATCGGCCTAAGTCGGGAACCATGCCCGACACCCTTTCCCTGTAATACCAGTCATTTGATGACCGCCAAACCGTTGAGCAGTCAGTATGGTATCTTGTAATAGAAACGTATGTAACCGTCCATCTGAATCTAATGTGCCTTGTCCACAGACACGCTCTGACTGACGTAACAGGGCAATGTGGATTCAGTCCGCTTAAAATAACGGTTTATGCATCATGCTTCAGGGCATAATAAAAGCACATCCTCATCAGATGTGCTGCAAAAACTACGGCAAAGTGGGAATACAAAAATCTTTACTCCTGAATCACGGCAGTTAATTTGACATCTGATCGGCATGCGTATAATGTTGTCATCTTAACCACCTCCTTCTGAAATGTAGTAACCCGAGCATTGCATCATGAAATTGTCAACTGTATCCAACAATAGGTTCATGATAGCATGGGAAAAAATCGCTGTCAAGTCAAACTTTCTTGCGTTTCGGACAAAACGTCCGGCTTTTACCCAGCTCCGTCTTAAGCTGTGAGCGTTTGAAAAAGTGGCGATAAGGCATTCTGAAGGGTTATCCGGTTCCGATTATAACCTACAAAACCCAACGCAGCCGTTGCGGGAACGGCCGCGTTGGTCAGATCGATGCTGAAACGGCCGTTCCGGCTGCGGGCAGCCGCGCCTTCTTATCTTGCGCGGCAGGAGCAGTCCCTTTCTTCTCCTAACAGCGTCTTCAGCAGCATAATATGGTACGTTTCATCCTGAATGATTCTCTCCAACACGGCATTCACACAGTCATCGTGAATCATCCTGATATGAGCCTCATACTGTCGGATCGCATCTTGTTCCGCCTCAATATCCGCTTTCAGCATCTCCGACGGATACTGCGGGATGCGAAGATATCCCGGCGTCCACATTTGACAGCGCCCGTTCTGCAGCTTTGCGGTAAAATCCACGTTTCCGCCCAGTAAAAGGATCAGTTCTCCCAGTTTTTGCAGGTGCATCATTTCCGCCATTGCGATTCCCAGAATGGTCTTTGCAAGAGAGCATTTTTCGCCGGACATACGGTTTTCGTTGTTGATATACTGCGCGATTGCGGACAGTTCGGACACGGAGCCGCAATAATCCACGCTCAGCAAATCAGCATACGCCTGATTTTTCTCTCTGACCTGAATGGGCGGGTAGGGCAGATCGGCCATGATGGGCCTGGCACCGGCAAAATTACAGGTATTGATCAGTTGAAACTTGTTCTTTTCCATGACAGTCCCTCCGATGTTTTATTGATATCATATTCAGAGGACTGGCAAATTGCCATTACATCGGGCCGTTATTGCCCCGGCCGTTTGACGGCATCCCCGGCCTGATGCCGGGTGATAGCGCATGCCGCCTGCCTATCCTTCCCTTTCCTTGATCAGATTCTTAGTGCTTTTCCACTATGATTTTAGATGATGTCTGCTGTCGGCGGATTCTCTGCCCTGTCTTGCTGTTTTTGCTCATAAATCTCTCCTTGACCAAAAAAGGCGGCTACAAACTTCATGTTCATAACCGCCCTTGCGCTGTGTTTCTATTTAGTTGTGATGGTCAATACTGTTAGCTCCACAAACTGGAAGTTGTAGAGTTCATTTCTTTAGTAAAATCATCAAACCTTAAATACTATGCTTTTTGATAAGCTTCTTTTTTAACAGGGCATGTTGAATTACAAGCCAAGCTAATTCAGCGAATATTACGATAAAAAATACAACCACCTGAAACTCAGTGTGATCAAATTTTAGTAGAAAATATAGAAAGACAGACATTGTCACAAACAAAACACATCCATATATGATCAAATTTCTTCCATGTTTATGATTCCATTCCGACATATCAGTAAGTTCATCTTCTCTTGGAGGAGCTTCGCCTGTATTCAATGAAACCGGAACTTTAGACCGAAACTGCTTTATACCAAGCACTATAAAAATAAGCGAAACAAGTGCAGAAATCACCAAATAAATAATAGTAGCTGCCATCACTTAATTGACCTCCAAGCCTCGATTTGTTTCACTACCATAATACCACCATCACGCCTACTTTCCTATCACATTTTCATTAAATTTTTTTCCTAAATTTTTTTCCTCCCTCCGCTTAGTCCTGCTGACAGTCTGCTGCCTGCCCTCGTTCCGCTCCACACGCTCAAGGTTGGCTTTGTCGAGGTCAATCGCCGATTTCGTAAAGCCCTTATCAGACTCGTTTTTTTGTCAGGCAAAAACACTGTATCACAGTTATACGCAGGCAATGTACACATCCATGGTATCGCCGTCCGTCTCAAAGCATGGGATCACATCTTTGTCCGTTTGCTCCAAACCGTTGATACGCATATATTCCATTAACGTCTTATATGCGTTAGGAATGATCACAAAAGGATTTTTGAAAGGTTCGGGGATGTGGATCGCAACATATTTGTGAGCCTTCTGCTCCTTGATTTCCGCTCCTTCCGGCGTTACGCCTTCAGGCAGAATCCATGCAGCCTCATAGCCGTGCATATGGTAAACATGGATCTGATCCTCAGTAACACAGGGAAGGTTCCATCCGATCACCCGGGGGTGTTCCACGCCGTTGTCGCGGGCGATGTTGAACACCCAGTTGATAGCGTCCCCCTCGGGATCGTTGCTGATCACCGCATGCTTTACATACCGAAACCCCGGAACAGTCTCCACGCGAAGGTTGGTGTATGCGTCGTCACAGACGCCCATCTCCTCGCGAAACAGATTGTCCAGAGAACAGTTGAACAGCCCACAAAGCTCAATGGCTTTATCCATTTCGGGCGTGGATTCGTCAAGTTCCCATTTTGAAACGGTCTGTCGGCTGACTTTCAGCTTTTCCGCCAAAGCCTCCTGCGTCATTTCCCCGCACATACGCCTCAGATGCTGCAAATTTTTGCCAAAACTCATAAACCTTCCTCCTTATCATTTTGCACGGCCATGCATTACTCATAATATACCTCCATTCAGCCGAAAGGTCTACCACCCGGCATGTGCTTTTTTCGTTGTTCCCGCAATTACAGGTTGCGCTCTCTCCATAAAACGGATTCCGCCAGAGGAAGTCCCTTTTGGGAGTTGTATTTGTCTGTCACCCCTCCGCACCATCCAGCTTCTGCCGGCAAAGCAGTGGGCGCTCATCCGAAAAAAAGAGGCCCTGCTCATGCAGAAACCTCTTTTCATCTCGATTCTCATTCTTCTCAATATGCTGCCGCAGTTTCCTCTATCCCTTTACGGCCCCTGCCGCCATTCCGTTTACCATATCCTTTACCAAAAAGAAATACAACAGCACGATCGGCACCGCAATAAACACGCTTCCTGCCGCAAAACGCGCAAATTCCGTCTCGCCAAGGCTCATCAGCCCGACTGCCACCGTATAAAAATCCCGCTCCTTGAGCAGCAGTTTCGGAAGAATGAAGTCGCTCCACGGCCATGTAAAGGAAGTCAGCGCCGTATAGACAATGATCGGTTTGGACAGCGGCAAGTTAATTTTGGTAAAAATCTGCAGATTCGTTGCGCCGTCAATTTTTGCCGCCTCATCAATCGCTCCGGGAATCGTATCAAAAAACCCCTTCTGCGTCAAATATCCCATCGGCGCGCCCGCCGCATAGATTAAAATTAATCCCCAGCGCTGGTTGATCAGTCCAAACTGCGTCATCAGCAGATAAACCGCCGTCATGCTCATAAAGGACGGAAACATTCCCAGCACCATGGTAATCTTCATCATCGGTTTCCGCATCCGAAAGGTAAAACGCGACATGGTATACGCCGTGAGGATCGTCAGAAACGTGCTTAAGACACAGCTCCCCGCCGCGATATACAGGGTATTGAAAAACCATTTCGGGTAATTGTAGAGCGCCGTGTCCGTAAACAGTTTCTCAAATGTGGCAAAGCTGAATGAGGACGGGAAAAATCCATCAAACGAATAAATGCTCCCCGATGCGGAAAAGGATGCCAAAATCAGCCAGAGGCAGGGGAAAAAGAAAATGAATGCCACCGCAATCAGGATGCAGTAGGTCAAACCGGTATCCAAAATCTTTCCGAACCGAAATTTTTTCATTGATAGGTATCCTCCTCTCTGTAAGACGGCGACTTCACATAAACACTGAGAGATAAAACGGAAGTAATCAGAAAAATCACAAGGCTGATTGCCGCGCCGATGCAATAATAATTGTTGTCAATGGACAGATTGTACAGCCAGTTAATCAGAAGATCCGTATCGCTGGCAAGGAAATACCCGTCTACATACAAGCCGCCGCGCAGGAAATAAAAGATGCCGAAATTGTTAAAGTTTCCGATAAACTGCCCCAGCAGCACCGGCATGGTGGAAAACAGCATAAACGGCAGCGTCAGTTTCCGGAACTGCTGGAACGGACTCGCTCCGTCTATCCGCGCCGCTTCATACAAAGACATATCCCTGTTGGAAAGATATCCGGTGGCAAGCAGCATGATGGAAGGAACGCTGATCCAGCAATTGACCAACAGTCCGATCAGACGCGCCGTCCATTTGGCATCCAGTCCCAGAAACCCGATGGCGGTACCGCCGGAGGACGTAATGATCTGATTGATCGGGCCGCCGTAGGAAAACATAAATTTAAACGCAACCAGCGTAATAAATCCGGGAATGGCGTATGCCAGAATCGGAAATGCCCGCCAGAACGCCTTGCCCTTCACGCAGTCTTTGTTTAACAGGAGCGCCAGGCCCAGCCCCGCAAAATAATTCAAAGCCGTCGATGCGGCTGCCCATAACAGGTTCCACCCCAATATCCGAAAGAACGTGGGCGCAAACTGGGAAAGCGTGACCAGTTTGGAAAAATTGGAAAACCCTACCCAGTCCACCAATTCCGGAGGCACAACCGTACCCCCGTAATTGGTAAACGCAATCAGAATCATGAAAACAATCGGCAGAATATTAAAAACGCAGACGCCGATGACCGGCAGCGCCAGAACCGTCACATAGAATTTCCGGTCCAAAAGCTGCGACAGTTCCTCCCGAAACTTCGGCTGCGGCCTTCCTGCCTCCTCAAGCCGCTGGCTGCGCCATACATCCTTCAGATTCGCGATATACAAAATGATCCATACCCCAATGACAATCCATGCAAAAATTCCCATCAGCATCATGATGACGGAATTATCGCCTTTCGTCCCCAGCCACGCGTCCCCTTTGACTGTTCCCAGTGTAAAAAATCCGGCAATGTCCGCTCCGCCGCGCAGGATAAAATATGTCAGGATCATGATTTCCGTCAGGAAATAAAGCAGTCCTTTGAAATACCTTCCATAAAGGAACTGACCTCCTCCCATGACCACAGCCGACAGCCTGACTTTCCAACTGCTCCGACGGACACAGTCCGCAAACCGTTTCCCTTTTTCCTTCATTTCCCTCTCCTTTTTACTGCAGCGTAAAGATGGCGTCGTAAATTTCCTTGCTTACTTTTTCCAGCGCCGCATCCAAAGATTCCAGATCTGTATATTTCTTCTCATTTTCCGGCCGGAAGGCATCCATGGCCAGATCGATAAAAAACGTCCGTCCCGGCGTCCAGATCTGTCCCACCTGGGAAATCGAAGGCATCAGCACAATATTTCCGGATTCCAAATTCTGATAAAGAAGCTCAGAAATGCCCCCCGCTTCCTTTGCCGCGTCCTCTCTTGCCGGCGCCACCCCCAGGAACTGATTCCGCTCCACCATCCTTTCATAGCTTGTGGCAAAATCCACAAACGCCAGGCATGCGTTGGGATATTTCGTGTAAGCGCTGATGGCATAGCCGTTGATTCCGCCCATGGATTTGGTATCGATCAGTTTCGGATTGGTTTCCGTCAGATCGCCGCTTTCCGGGAGCTTGGGAAGCGTTGTCATAACCAGATTTTCCTTTGCTTTTTCTTCGGCTTCTTCTTCGGTCAATCCCTCCTTTTCATAGGCGAGCACCATTTCATCCAGAAACGTGGTATACACGTCCGGCGTCGTTATCGTTGCAAAGTAGCTGCCGTCCGCCAGTTTGGAATACTGGCTGGTGGTAACCGTATCATCGATGCACTCCTCATTCATGGCACCGGCAAGCTGGCTTAGCACCCATGCGCCTTTTTCCGCATCTCCGGCGGCAAGGCCGATGTCGGACGGATCCGTATTATTGTCCCCGAAGATATATCCGCCGTAAGAAAACAGAAACCCGCTGGAAAAGTACATGTCATCTAAGGATTTCATATACCCGTATTGGGACGGATTTTCCGCATGGCGCTCCAGAGAGAACTCATACATATCGTTCCAGGTCTCCAACATATCCGGAATGTTGTTTCCGTTATCGTCCCACCGGGTTTCCCAATTTTCCGGGAGCAGATCCTTGCGGTAATAGAGCATGCCGGCCTGTACGTTGACCGGTACGCCGCAGACATAGGATTTTCCGTCGATTTCCGCTGTATACGCCTGCCATGCGGCATCCGGAATCTGCTCGTAGCATTCCAACTGCTCCACCGGCAGCGGATAAACGTGTTTGCCCTCCACGTATTTCATAATGACATCGTTCGCCTGATACAGTACATCCGGGCCGTAGCCGTAAGGGCCGTCGTTTGCCAGATCCAGGTACTGGTCCATATTGGCATCCACGGCGGTAATCCCGTAGTCCGCATAGGCTTCATTAAACGCGGCTATCAGTTCGTCAAAATATCCCTGTGCGATTGCCGTATCATTTTCCAATACTTGAATGGTTACATTCCTTTCCAATTCCCCGTTAAACACCGGGCTGCCGGTGGTACCCTGCTGCGGCTCCTGTGTGTCATTGCCGCCTTCGCCTCCGCATCCGGTGAGCATGGCTAAAGAACAGACCGCCGCCATCAGTAACGCAATCCTCTTTCTCATCCTTTTTCCTCCTTTATTTCTGCCAGTAAAAACCCTTTGGCCTCCAACTGCGTTTTCGATCCCCGCTTTTCGGAATGATTGGCGCATAACACGGAAGAATCCAAAATTTCAAGCAGCCGGCTCTGGTCGGTCATATTGATATATAAGACCAGTTTTTTCCTTCCCAGGATCCGTTCGGTTACCAGCATCTCCTGTTCTTCCCGAATCCGGATTTCCCCGTTTTGGATTTCCTCCCGCCTGCGCAGCATTGCCAGCTTTTGTATGGTTTGCCAGACATACGGATCCCAATGGGTTTCGTCCCAGTCGAAACATCTGCGCGAGTCCGGGTCGTACCCGCCCTCCAGGCAAATTTCCGTCCCATAGTACAGACAGGCGGCTCCCTGAAAGACCATTTCCAGCGCGATCGCCGCAAGCAGTTTATCCTTGTCGCAGTTTACCTCGGTAAAAAAGCGATGGGTATCATGGGAATCCAGAAGATTCAGCATCATGCAGTTGACCTGGGTCAGATTGCGCATCAGATTTCCGTTTAATTTTTCCGCCATCTGTTTTGCGTCAAACGCATCTTTTGCAAAATAATCCAGACACGCCTTGGTGAACGCATAATTCATGATGCTGTCGTACTGGTCGCCCATCAGGTACGGATAAGCGTCATGCCAGTTTTCGCCGATAATGACCGCGTCTTTGTTGTGGGCCTTGACTTCCTTACGGAACCGTCTCCAGAAATCGTGGGAAACCTCGTCCGACACATCCAGGCGCCATCCGTCGATTTCAAAATTGTCCATCCAGTACACGGCCGCCTGAAGCAGAAAATCCTGCACCTGCGGATTTGCCGTATTCAGTTTCGGCATATAATTGACGGAAGCAAAACATTCGTAATTGATGCGGTCCGGATCCGGATAATCCCCGTTGATCAAAAACCAGTCATAGTATTTGGATGCCCTGCCTTTTTTGCGTACGTCCTGAAACTGGAACAGATCCATACTGCAATGGTTAAAGACCGCATCCAGCACGATGCGGATTCCCTTTTGATGCGCCCGCCCGACCAGTTCCCGGAAATCATCCTTCGTGCCAAAGCGGGGATCGATTTCCATATAATCAATGGTATCATATTTGTGATTGGAGACAGAACGGAAAATCGGCGTTAAATAAAGGGCCGTAACGCCAAGCCGTTCCAGATAGTCCAGCCTTTTTACAATTCCCTTTAAATCGCCGCCGGCAAAGCTTTTCGGATTCGGAAGATCCCCCCACTCCATATTGACATAGGAGCGGTCTTTTTGGGTATCTCCCATGGCAAAACGCTCTACAAAAATCTGGTAAAAAACCGCATTTTTCATCCAGTCCACCGTTGGCATCCAGTCGTTTTGGTTGATATACGGCATCTGAAAAAAGTTGTAAAACCCTTCCGAAAAATCATAGTGTTCCGTCAGCCCGTCTTCGCTGTAATAATAGGTTTTCCCGTCTTCCTCGATTTGAAAAATATAAGCGAACCGAACGTCGGAAAGCGCCAGGCGAACTTCGTAATAATCAAACAGGCGATCCGTATATTTGGGCTCCATTTTCAGACGGTTTCTTTTTTGATAAAAATCATATTTGCACTCATGCAGCAGGAAAATATTTGCTCCCCGGTCTTCTTTCGATACCCGCAGCCGAATGACCAGCTCCTTTTCCCCTACTGCAAAGCAATACCTGGAATCCGGAATGTGCAGCATTGCATATTCATTCATAACCATTCCTTTCTACTACAAGGGACTTAAGCGATTGCGGAATTTCACAAACGCCTGTTACACTTATTGACAAATGGCAGAAAATTCTTTATAACTTTTGAATAGAACATTCAAAGGAGGATCCGGCATGAAAAACCATGTAACCATCAAGGACGTCGCTCAGGAGGCAGGTGTTTCCGTCGCTACCGTATCCTATGTGATCAATAACCGTATGGATAAGCGAATCAGCGACGCTACCCGCAAAAAGGTACTCCAGATCGTCAATCTTTTAGGTTATATCCCAAACCAGTCCGCACAGGCTCTGGCTACCAGCCGCAGCCGCATGATCGCGCTGTATGTCACCGCGGATGCTCCGGTTCTGAAAAATGCGGAACAATTTTACTTCATCAATTTTCTTTCCTCGTATCTTCACGAAAAGAATTACGGCCTGATCTATCTGAGCGAGGCATACGCCGAAAAATATGACCATGCCGACGCCATTGTCGGCTATGATATTTCTTCGGAGTATTTCCGCCGGATTGGCGACAATAATTTTGTTCCGCTGCTTGCTTTCGACTGTCTCATCCACGATAACTGGCTGTTTTTCCAGATCAATTCCGATTGCGACGCCATGAAACGCGCCGCCGAAAAACAGTTTGAAAACGCTCCGTACACCTTCCTGACGCTGGATACGCCCAACCGGGAAAAAAAGGAATGGCTGCAGTCGGTTTTTCCTTCGGCGGCTTTCGTGTCCGATATATCCGAACTTTCCGCCTTTACCGGAAAAAACCTGCTGCTTGCCGACCATACCCTGTATACGCTTATGAAGCAGCAGATGAAATCCGGCGATTCCATCTGCTACCTCCCGTTTATCCATACCAAAAAGGCCGACGCACTGTTTCAGTACATGGAATATGCTCTGGAACGAAAGCCGATTGCCAACGACAAGCACAATATCTTCGTATAGCTTTATTCAAAAGCGACTGTCAGCACCTGCGTTGCAGGATCGTAGGTAAAGGTATAGGTACCGGATGCCGCCGCAACCATGTTGGCGCTGTCCGTTCCGGTCACACAGGCAAGGCTGCTGCTGTCATCCGCCGCGATATTCGTGTACCGGACATATTCATTCCCGGTGCTCTGCGTCCCTTCCGAGGTCAGAAGCGTCGTAAACAGAAATTCATCGCCTTCCTCCAGGGCAATTTTCAGCGTATAGATTCCGTTTTCTTCGGTAAACTTCAAGTCATCGCTGTAAACATCTTCCCAACCGGTAATTTTGGCGCCTTTTATATAATAATCCGTCTGATAAGCCGTACCGCCTCCCGCCGCTTCGCCGTTGTAGGTAAAGGTAATGGTATCATAAGCGCTGTAATTGTAGTTTTCACGGCTTTCCTCGGAATAATAGGCATCCTCCGTATCATAGGTGTCTTCGCCCGGATAAGTGGTCAATGTCAACGTATAATTTCCGGAAACGGCCACTTTGATATTGGACTTCTTGACTCCGGTATCGCCAATCCCGCCGGAATTTGCAAAGTATTCCTTGCCGTCCTGTTCAATGGTCGCCATATAGCCGAATCCTCTCTGATTCGCCCATGAGCTGTCAATGGCAAACTGGAACTCATCTCCCGCTTCCAGATCCAGGGTAATACGGTAGATATTCGCGTCCGCCGCGTCCTCTTTCTCTAAGGTCTGCGCCTCCCCGATCACATTTCCCCAATTGGATTCCATCAGCACCGGGCTTTTTCCGCTTCCTACAATCGCCCATGTCCTGGTATCTTCCACATAGGAGCAGAATCCCGCAAAAATAGAAACGTCTTCGGTAACCGCTGCGGTAAAATCATATTTGTGGCTCATCTGCGGCGTTGCGAACCATCCGGTAAACGTATAGCCGTCCTTGGTCGGAAGGTATTCTTCCGCCTGAGAGCCGTCCTCCACTTCCTCCGTATGGAGTACGGTCGTTCCGTCCGAATCATAAAACGTAACCGTATGTACGCCGGCCTGCCCGTCCTGTTCCGTGGTACCCTCCGTCTCTTTGCCGGTCTGCTCCACCTGTTCCGGGGTACTCTCCGTATCTCCACCGTTTCCGCATCCGGTCAATCCGCACAACCCCAGCGCCATAACCGACACCGCCAGCAATGTGACCATTTTCTTTCTTTTCATTTCTTCTCCTTCCTTTCCTTCAGAGGTAAATGTGAAAGCTGTTTTCCGGCGTTTAACCGTTTAAACAGCAGGGTAAAAATATAAGCAAATCCTTTCATGCGCACATTTGATTTGCTTAACCGTTTAAACAATTATAAAATAACACGCTCCGGCCTAAATGTCAATAGCATATATCAATTTCCGTTTCTGTTTCCACACGGATCTTCCGGGAATTCGTATCCCACCAGCGTCAGACCGCAGGCGGGGGCGGTAGGTCCGGCCGCGTTCCGATCTCTGGCACTTAACATCTCCCGGATGCTCTCCGGCTCTCTTTTTCCCTGCCCCACTTCCATCAGGGTTCCCGCGAGGATCCGCACCATATGGTACAGGAAACCGTTCCCCTGCACTCTGATCACCAGCTCCGGCCCCTGCTCCTCCAGCTCCACCAGGTACAGCGTTCTGACCGTGCTCTGCGCCCGGGAGGGTTCCTGACAGAAACTGTAAAAATCATGTTCGCCCACCAGGTATGCCGCCCCTCGGCGCATCCGCTCCACATCCAGAGGCCGGTAGGTAAAATAGGAGTAAAACCTTCTTAACGGCATGGGGAATTCTCCCCGGTAAATCCGATATTCATAAGTCTTTCGGCTGACGCGTTTCCTGGGATGCCACTCCGGATCCACTTCCTCCGCCTTTTGGATGCGGATGTCCTCCGGCAGCCACCGGTTCAGGGCGTAGGAAAATTTTTCGGCGTCCATCCGGCTGACGGTATCAAACACCGCCACGTTGCCTAAGGCATGCACCCCCGTATCCGTCCGGCTTGCGCCGATCACACGGACCCTTTGTCCCAGCAGTTGAAAAAGCGCGTCCTCCAGGCAGCTTTGTATGGTCACCCCATTTGTCTGAAACTGAAAACCATGATAATTCGTTCCGTCATAAGCCACCGTCAGACGGATCCGTCTGACCGGAGCGGAAAAATTCCCTTCTATATCCAAAGCCACACCAGCCTTCCTGCCGTCAGACTCACAGCCAGATACAGCGCAATACAGGCACAGGCAATGAAGTCCCGCCGTTGAAAAATCAGGGGTTTCATTCTGGTCCTCCCCTCGCCGCCTCGATAGCATCTGGCCTCCATGGCCATCGCCAGATCGTTGGCCCTGCGAAAAGCGGATACAAACAAAGGCACCAGAAGGGGAACCAGCGCTTTCGCCCGTTTCAACAGGTTCCCGCTCTCAAAATTCGCTCCCCTGGCCATCTGCGCCTTCATGATCTTATCCGTTTCCTCCAGGAGAATGGGGATAAACCGGAGGGCGATGGACATCATCATGGCCACTTCATGCACCGGCACCTTGAACACGCGCAGGGGACGCAGCATGTTTTCCATGCCGTCCGTCAGATTGTTGGGGGTGGTAGTCAGCGTCATCACGGAAGAACCGATCACCAGGAGAATCAGCCGTACCGCCATGGTGAAGGCGGTGCGCAGCCCCTCCCGGGTAATGGTCAGCCGGTAAAAGGAGATCAGGGGGGTGCCGGGAGTCAGAAACAGATTAAAAACCACCGTGAGCATAAAAAGGAAAAGAACCGCCTTCATTCCCCGTACCATAAAGCGGAAGGGCACCTTTGACAGCCGGATTACAACGGCCAGAAACAGCGCCGCCGCCAGGTATCCCCATATATGGTTAAAAAAGAACAGCGAAATAATGTACACCAGGGTCCCTCCCAGCTTGATTCTGGGATCCAGCCTGTGTATCACAGATTCCGTCTGATAATATTGTCCTAAGGTTATGTCTCTGAGCATGCCCTTTGTTTTTCTCCTTTGGAGGAAGAATCTTTCAGTATCCCAATGCCTGCAGGATCGTGGCGGACGCTTCCTTCACGGTGGTGGCGCCGGTGTCCACCTCAAACCCCGCGTCCTTTAACCGGTGTAACAGATCCGTCACCTGGGGAACCGCCAGTCCCACTTCCTCCAGCTCCCTGTTATGGGCGAACACTTCCCTGGGGGATCCGTCAAACAGGATGCTGCCCTGATTCATCACCACAATCCGGTCCACATATTCCGCCACGTCCTCCATGCTGTGGGAAACCAGCAGAATCGTCATACCGGTCTGGGTCTGAAGCTGCTTGATCTGTCCGAGAATCTCGTCCCTCCCTTTGGGATCCAGTCCCGCGGTGGGCTCGTCCAAAATCAGCATCTGGGGTTTCATCGCCAGCACCCCGGCGATGGCGGCCCTCCGTTTCTGACCCCCGGACAGATCAAACGGGGACTGATAAAACAGCTCGTCCGGCAGCCCCACTTTTTTCAGGGCGTCATATGCCCTCAGCTCCGTCTCCCGTTTGTCCAGCCCAAGGTTTCTGGGGCCGAAACAGACGTCGGAGAACACATCCGTCTCAAAAAGCTGATGCTCCGGATATTGAAAGACCAGCCCTACCTGACTGCGCAGCTTTTTCATGTCATACTCTTTGTCATAAATATCTTCGCCGTTCCAATAAATATGTCCGGAGGACGCCCTGAGCAGACCGTTCATATGCTGAACCAGCGTAGATTTGCCGGAACCGGTATGCCCGATGAGCCCCACAAACTGGCCGTCCGGTATCTGAAGGCAGACATCCTTCAGAGCCGTCACCGCCAAGGGGGTATCCCCTCCGTATCTGTAACTTACATGATCCAATATCATAGACATTGCGATACGCTCCTGTCCGATCAATGCAGACGGCTTTGTCTGCCGCGAAGGGCCGTCAGCTCCTCCGTCAGCTCCCGGGCTGTCAGAATGCCGTCCGAAAGAGGAACGCCCTTTTTCTTCAGCTCATATGCAAGCAGCGTGATCTGGGGCACGTCCAGCCTGAGTTCCTTCAGCCTTTCCACCTGGGAAAAAATTTCCTTCGGCGTCCCTTCCATGGCGATCCTGCCCTGATCCATCACAAACACCCGGTTACAGTGAATGGTTTCCTCCATGTAATGGGTGATCAGAATCACCGTCACACCCTCCACCTCGTTCAGTCCCCTCACCGCCCGTATCACATCCCTGCGGCCGGTGGGATCCAGCATGGCGGTGGGCTCGTCCAGCACGATGCATTTGGGGTGCATGGCCAGCACTCCGGCGATGGAGACTCTCTGTTTCTGACCGCCGGACAGCTTATTGGGGGAATATTTGCGGTATTGGTACATTCCCACCGCCCGCAGGCTTTCCTCCACCCGCTCCCAGATTTCCCTGGTGGGAACCCCCATATTCTCAGGGCCAAACCCCACGTCTTCTTCCACCACCTGGCCGATGATCTGATTGTCCGGGTTCTGGAACACCATCCCGGCCCTCTGGCGGATTTCCCAGATTTTTTCTTCCTGGGAGGTGTCCATGCCGTCCACCCAGACCGTTCCCTCGGTGGGCGATAAGATAGCGTTGATGTGCCGGGCAAGGGTGGATTTGCCGGAGCCGTTATGTCCCAGGATGGCGATGAATTCCCCTGGGGCAACGTCCAGATTCACCCGGTCCACAGCGGTGGTGATCCCTTCCACATTCCCCTCGTCGTCGCGCCTGATATATTCGTACACAAGATTCTCCGTTTTTACAATTCCCATTGCAGCCGCCTTTCCCGGATTTGACCGGAACCCTGTTTCAATATAACAGATTCGTCCGGGAATTACAACTGCTTTACTACCATTTGCAAAACCGCTTTTTTATGGTATGCTGTTGTTACGGTTTCTTGAAAAACCGCGGCCGTTTCACAGAAAGGAATGTTTTATGGATAAATTTAAATTGTTCAAAATGCTGGCTCTCGTGGGGGCGGTTATTCTGTTCGCCGTTTTATGCAGCAAGGCCGTGTCTCAAAACTCCATGAGCCTTGCGGAGTATGCGAAAAACCAGCCTTCTCCCTCCCCCGAACCGGATCCCACCCAAACTCCCGGCACAGACAGGGAGGCTTCGGACGATGCCGGAGACGTATCCTCAGACGCCGTCCCGGACAGGGATGGGGGCCGGACGGAATCCCCTGAGACGGAAACCGCCGCACCATCCGATGACCGCCGCCGGCCTGTGGGCGCTTTGTTAAACGGCGACTCCCAACTGGCGGAGCGGAAGACCCTGGAGGAAGGTTTTTACGCGGAGCCTCTCTCCCAGGAACTTCGCCGCTATATCACCGGGATTTCCTATCCCGCCGATCCCCCGGAGGGGGAAAAACCCCTGATCAGCCTGGACGAGCTGCAATATGTCCACATTCTGCACTATGATTTCAACGGTCAGCCCCAGGAGGGCGAACTGATCTGCCACCGGGAAATTGCCGGGGATCTGCTGGAAATCTTTTACCAGCTTTATCAGAATGAATATCAGTTGGAGAGGGTCTGCCTGATCGATGCGTACAACGGGGATGACGAGGCCTCCATGGAGGATAACAACACCTCCTGTTTCAACTATCGAACCACCGCCGGGTCGGACAGTCTCTCCCGGCATGCGCTGGGACTGGCTGTGGACATCAATCCCTTTTATAATCCCTACCTCACCTACAACCAGGACGGCAGCGTAAACATTTCCCCTGCCGGCGCGGAAGATTACGCCGACCGTTCCGCCCTCTTTCCCTACAAGATCGATGAAGATGACCTGTGCTGCAAGCTCTTTCTGCGCCATGGTTTCACCTGGGGAGGCAACTGGAACAGTTGCAAGGATTACCAGCATTTCCAGAAATCCCTGGATTGACCGCCCGTTTCGGCATCCGTCAGCCATCAGGAACCGGATGGCAAAAAAAGAACCGACGCCATGTTACGTCGGTTCTCTCTTTTTCCCTTTTTTCACCATGGATCTGATTCTTATACCAGCTCCAGAACCACTGTCTCGGCAGCGTCTCCCTTGCGGGCCCCGATCTTGACAATCCGGGTGTAGCCGCCCTTGCGGTCGGCGTATTTCGGTCCGTATTCGTCAAAAAGCTTTGCCGCCAAGTCCACTTTTTTGGTATTCTTTTTTCTGCCGGCAGCCTTTGCGGGTGTTTCCACAACCGGGAACAGCACCTTCATCATCTGACGTCTCGCGTGGGATCTGGAAGGCAGATCCTTTTTGATTTCCTTTTCCACTTCATCGTATACGGTAACCGTTACGCCGTTTTCCATGCGCAGGATCTTGCCGTCCTTGTCGCGATGGGTCTCGGAGAGAACCTTGCCCGTGTCCTTATCCACGATCTGTTTCACTCTCCTGCCGTCCTTGTCCTTACGCGCAACCTTTGCGGTCACCTTCACCATCTCGAAGTTATCCTTTTCCTTTGCCGCAAGGGCAATCAGGCCGTCGGCAATCTTCTGCACTTCCTTGGCCTTCGCCTCCGTGGTGACAATTCTTCCGTGATACAAAAGGGCCGTCACCTGATTTCTCAGCAGGGCTTTCCTCTGTGCGGACGTTCTTCCGAGCTTTCTGTACTTAGCCATAATAATTTTCCTTTCTCCATTCATGGTACATCCGGCCACGCGCTTTGGACTTACTTACCGAATGCCTTCAAATTTGCCATTGAGAGATAAACCGCAGACGTACGCTTTGGCCTTACCCTCTGCGGAAAATCCTGTGTCTGATCCTCTAAAACCGATTCCTGCCGGCGTTTTCCTCCGGACGAGCCTCACTCGTCGCTTGGATTCAGGGAAAGTCCCAGCTCCTTCAGTTTTGCCAGCACTTCCTCCAAAGACTTGCGTCCCAGGTTGCGGACCTTCATCATATCCTCGGACGTTTTGTTGCAAAGCTCCTCGACGGTATTAATGCCGGCCCTCTTTAAGCAGTTATAGGAACGAACGGAAAGCTCCAGCTCGTCGATGCTCATTTCCAGCACTTTTTCCTTCTCGTCATCTTCCTTTTCCACCATCACCTCGGCGGTTCTGGCATTTTCCGAAAGATCGATGAAAAGGCTCAGATGCTCGCTTAACACCTTGGCCGCCAGGCTGACAGCCTCATCGGGAGCCAGGGTGCCGTTGGTAAACACATCCAGGGTCAGCTTGTCGTAGTCCGTGATCTGCCCCACACGGGTATTTTCCACGGTCACATTCACTCTCTCCACCGGCGTGTAAATGGAATCCACCGCAATGACGCCAATGGGAAGTTCATCATGCTTATTTTTATCCGCGCTTACATATCCCCGTCCCTTGGTGATGGTCAGTTCCATGTACAGCTTTGTATCCTTACCGCTTAAGGTGGCGATCACAAGATCCGGATTCAGAATTTCAATGTCCTGATCCACCTGAATATCCGACGCATGCACGATGCCCTCGCCTTCATATTCGATATACGCCGTCTTTGCTTCGCTGGTCTCGCTGTTGTTTTTGATGGCAAGGCTCTTGATGTTCATTACGATTTCAGTGACATCTTCCTTCACTCCGGGAATGGAGCTGAATTCGTGAAGCACACCCTCAATCTTGATCTGGCTCACCGCCGCGCCGGGCAGGGAGGAGAGCATGATCCTTCTCAGGGAATTTCCCAGAGTGATCCCGTATCCTCTTTCCAGAGGTTCTACGACGAACCGGCCGTACTTCTTGTCTTCTGAAATCTCAGTCACCTCTATATTAGGTCTTTCAAAATCAAACACTGCGAATACCCTCCTTCTTGAATGTTTGAAAAGACACAGGGACTCCGGAGTCCTTTCCGCGAAGATATAACGGCGGATACAAAGACCTCGGAGGCCTGCGGAGCTTACTTGGAGTACAACTCGACAATAAGCATCTCATCCACGGGAACATCGATCATTTCTCTGGTAGGAAGATTCTTGATGGTTCCCTTGAAGTTCTCAATATCAACATCCATCCACTCGGGCACCAGTCTGCCGCCGGTTACTTCCGCAATATCCTTGTATCTTTGCAGGGATTTTGCTTTCTCGGTAATCTCGATCACATCTCCGGCGCTTACGCGGTAGGAAGGAATATTCACCTTTTTCCCATTCACCAGAACGTGCTTATGATCCACCACCTGTCTGGCCTCCCTGCGGGTTCTGGCAAAGCCCATGCGGAACACTACGTTGTCCAGCCTGCTCTCCAGCATCACCAGCAGATTTTCACCGGTGGGGCCCTTCATCCGGTCAGCCTTCTCATAATAATTGCGGAAAGGCTTCTCCAAAACGCCGTAAATAAATTTTGCCTTTTGTTTCTCTCTGAGCTGAAGGCCATACTCGCTGACCTTCTTGCCGGCTCTGAGATTCTGTCTCTTTGATTTTTTGTCATACCCCAGATAGGAAGGCTCCAATCCCAGGGATCTGCATCTTTTCAATACGGGTACGCGATTTACTGCCATGTTTTTCTTTTCCCTTCTTTATTGTTTACAGTGCCCCGTTCAGAGGCGCTTTCTTCCAACAAAACCGTCTGAAAACGGCTTATGCCGACGCCGGCCGCCCTGCCGGGCCGCCCGTTCCTCCTTCGGATGTTTCCACCCGGACGAGAATCCTTACGCTAGACGCGGCGTCTCTTAGGCGGACGGCAGCCGTTGTGAGGAACAGCCGTCACGTCGCGAATGCTGACAACCTCAAGACCACACGCGGAGAGCGCTCTGATCGCCGCCTCCCGTCCGGAACCGGGCCCTTTCACAAAGACATCTACGGATTTCAGTCCATGTACCAGAGCGGCCTTTGTGGCCGTCTCCGCCGCCATCTGCGCGGCATATGGAGTAGATTTCCTTGAACCCTTAAATCCCAGACCACCGGCACTGGCCCAGCTCAACGCGTTCCCCTCGGGATCCGTCAGGGTAACGATGGTGTTGTTAAAGGATGACTGGATATGTGCCTGTCCGTGTTCAACGTTTTTTCTGACACGCTTTTTCGTTACTTTCTTTGCAACCTGTTTTGCCATTTTAAAACTAACCTACTTTCTCATTTTTCCGGAATCCGTCTGATTCCATCAACAGTTACTTTGCCTTACTTTTTCTTGTTTGCCACAGTTCTCTTGGGCCCCTTGCGGGTTCTTGCATTGTTCTTGGTGTTCTGGCCGCGGACGGGAAGACCTTTGCGGTGGCGAATTCCGCGATAGCAGCCGATTTCCTGAAGCCTCTTGATATTCAGGGCCACCTCACGGCGAAGATCGCCTTCCACCATGACGTTCATTTTTTCCATTGCCTCGGTGATTTTCTTTACCTCGTCATCGGTCAGATCCCGCACTCTGGTATCGGGATTCACGCCTGCCTGCGCCAGAATCTTATTGGCGGTGGGCCTGCCGATTCCATAGACGTAAGTCAGACCGATTTCAATCCTTTTTTCTCTGGGTAAGTCAACACCTGCGATACGAGCCATTTACATTTCCTCCATTTTCTTTGCGTTTCCGCGGATTGCGGAATGCCGCCGCACACCTCTGGTCTGTTTTCGTGTGCATTTTGTTACCAGGTTGATTGGGGTTTGCACCCAACCGGACGCAATCTGCCGCTCCGATCTTTCCACGGGTTTGTCCGTGGTATCAACAAGTAATCTCCAGCAAGCTCTCTATCCCAGTTCTATGATAATCCGATGGACTTTGGGATCCACCGGTTCAGCCGCACATACAAACCGGACAAGAACTCACGAAACCCTGCCTGCCTTTAAAAAGGCATCCCGGGCGGTGATTATCCCTGTCTCTGCTTGTGTTTCGGATTCTCGCAGATTACTCTGATGCGTCCTTTTCTCTTGATGATCTTGCACTTTTCGCAGATCGGTTTTACTGATGATCTAACCTTCACGTTAAACCCTCCTTTCAAAAAAGACCGTTTTATATTATAACATGGGGGTTGCACGTTGGCAACCCCCTTTTTTACAAATTTTTACGGGCAAGAATCATCCCCGGACGGCGCCGTCCGGCGGCCGATCCCTTACTTATCTCTCCAGATGATCCTTCCCTTGGTCAGATCATAGGGGGAAAGCTCCAGGGTCACCTTGTCGCCGGGAAGAATGCGGATGAAGTTCTGACGCAGCTTGCCGCTGATATGAGCCAGCACTCTGTGTCCGTTCTCAAGCTCCACCTGAAACATGGTGTTCGGCAGTTTCTCCACAACCGTTCCTTCAATTTCGATTACATCGCTTTTTGACATATCAATCCTCCGTTTGCGTCCTAACAGATCTGTTTCCCCGCTTTACAATGCGCCGGGAGCCCCCGCCGGACGCGCCGATTCTGTTTTCGTTTTCAGATACTGTCTGATTGCATATCCGATTTCTTCGCTCCGTACGTCCTCTCCGCTTTCCAGCCGTCGAACCAGCTCTTTGTCCACCGTTTTGTTGATGGGCTGAACGTGGATACGCCTTTTTTTCTTGGGCGACTCCACGGGCTTTAGACGGCCGTCGCACAGATACACGAAATCCCCTTCCTGAGCGGTCACCACATAAAGGGTTCCCCTGTCATGACCAGCCTTGGACGTCACCAACTGTCCTATCATCATCTCTCCGCTTTCTTCTTCCATCCCTGTCAGGGGATTTCCATGGGCCCTACGATTCGTAAAGCGTAAGAATCTCCGGATCCCCTTCCGTGATCAGAATGGTATTTTCATAATGAGCCGACCAGGAGCCGTCCTCCGTCACAACCGTCCAGTCATCGTCCAGCCATTCCACCTCCGGCCGTCCCATATTGATCATGGGCTCCACCGCGAGAGTCATTCCCGGTTTCAGCCTTGGTCCTCTCCTGCTCTGCGCAAAATTGGGAATCTGGGGATCCTCATGGAGATGCGTCCCAATCCCGTGTCCCACCAGATCCCGGACAATGCCGTATCCAAACGGCCTGACGTAAGCGTCTATGGCATTGGAGATCTCATAGAGATGATTGCCGGCCCGGGCCATTTTGATTCCCTCAAAAAAGCTTTGTCTGGTCACCTGGATCAGCTTTGCCGCTTCCTCATTGATCTGTCCCACGCCGAATGTCCTTGCCATGTCGGAATGGTATCCCTCATAAATCAGCCCCGCATCCAAGCTTACAATATCGCCTTCCTGCAGGATATGGTTCTTTCTGGGAATGCCATGCACCACCTCGTCGTTCACCGAAACACAGATGGACGCCGGATATCCGTTGTAATGGTAAAAATTGGGAATACACCCGTGCTGCCTGATCAGCCTGTCTCCCAGAATATTGATTTCCATCGTGGAGATTCCCGGCTTTACCGCCTGTTCCAGATTCTGGAACACATCCGCCAGCAGTCTGCAGGATTCCCGCATCAGTTCAATTTCCCGTTTTGTCTTAACCGTAATCGCCATCGCCGTAACGTTTCCTTTCCCGTATCACTCAATCCAGAATTTCCGTGATCATCCGGAATACGTCCTGCATATCCTGTGTGCCGTCCACGGTTCTCAGTACGCCCTTTTTCGTATAAAAATCAATCAGCGGCTGGGTCTGCTCATGATAAACCTTCAAACGGTTTTTCACCGTTTCCGGCTGATCGTCGTCCCTCAGCACCAAATTGCTGCCGCAGACGTCGCACACCCCTTCCTTTTTGGGCGGAATATGCTCCAGATGATAGGTGGCCCCGCATTTGAGACAGGCGCGTCTGCCCGACATCCGCCTTACAATATTCTCGTCCGGCACATCCACGTCAATGGCATAGTCAATTTTTTCTCCCAGCTTGTTCAGCGCTTCCTCCAGCACCTGAGCCTGAGGAATGGTACGGGGAAACCCGTCCAGCACATATCCGTTTCCGCAGTCCTCCTGGGACACTCTGTCCAACAGAATCTTTACGGTGAGTTCATCCGGCACCAGAAGGCCCTGGTCCATGTATTTCTTCGCTTCCCTCCCAAGCTCCGTCCCGTTTTTGATGTTCGCCCTGAAAATATCGCCGGTGGAAATATGGGGGATCCGGTATTTTTCCGCGATTAACTTTGCCTGTGTCCCCTTTCCGGCGCCCGGCGCTCCCAACATGATAATTTTCAACTGATCACACACCTCCTGGGGCGATGATGCCCCTGTATTGATTTTCCGTCCCCCTGCCGTCTCCGGACAGAGAAACAAGACCGGGCAGCGTCCTGCCCGATCTCGCAATCCTTTGTTATTTCTCCAGAAATCCCTTGTAATTGCGGACAAGCATCTGGGATTCCACCTGTTTCATGGTTTCCAGCACCACGCTGACGATAATGATCAGGCTGGTTCCTCCAAAAGAAACGCTGGCCTTGAACACCCCGCTGAAAATATAAGGAATCACCGCCACGATACACAGTCCCACCGCGCCTACGAATACAATATAATTCAGAACCTTGTTCAGATAATCGCTGGTGGGCTTGCCCGGCCGGATCCCCGGGATAAAGCCTCCCTGTTTCTTCATGTTGTCGGCAACCATTAACGGGTTGAAGGTGATGGAGGTATAGAAATACGCAAACAGTATAATCATCACCACATAACCCAGCAGCCCCAGCGAATATTTCAACTGACTGGGATTGCACCAGTAACCGGAATTCAGATATTTCAATACCTCGCTCCAGACGCCGGTGCCGTTATATCCCACAAAGGACGATATGATAATGGGCGTCTGATAGATGGACTGTGCAAAAATCACAGGGATCACACCGGCGGTATTGACCTTGAGGGGAATACTGGAAGTCTGTCCCCCCACCATCTTCCTTCCCTGTACCTTGTTGGCATACTGAACGGGAATCCTGCGGATGCCGTCGTTCAAAATAATCACCAGCACCACCATGCCGATAATGACGGCGAAAATAACGGCGGCTGCCAGAACAGCCGTTGCCGGCGGCTTGCCGAACACAAACTGTTCAAACAGATTTCCCAGATCCTCCGGAAGACGGGAGATAATGTTGATCACCAGCACAATGGAAATACCGTTTCCGATTCCCTTCTCGGTGATCTGTTCTCCCACCCACATCAGGAACGCGCTGCCGGCGGTCATGGTTGCAACGGCGGTTATCACGCTCAGGGCATTGTAATGGGTCAGATACCCCTGCCTTCCAAATCCCACGGCCATGGCCGTAGACTGGATTAATGCCAGAACGATCGTCACATACCTTGTAATGGACGCAATCTTCTTTCTCCCGTCCTCGCCGTCCCGCTGCATTTCCTCCAATTTGGGGATTGCAATGGTCAGTAGCTGCATAATGATAGAGGACGTGATATAAGGGCTGATGTTCAACGCCAGAATGGACATATTGATAAACGATCCGCCCGTGATTGCATCAAAGAAACCGAACGCACCCTCGGCCTGAGAGGAAAACCAGTCTCTGAAATATTCTCCGCTTACGCCGGGAGTCGGAAGCTGTGACCCGATTCGAATCACCACCAGCATGGCGAAGGTAAACAGGATCTTGTTCCTGATCTCCTTGATCTTGAATGCGTTTTTCAGTGTTGTAAGCATTACATCACCTCTGCAGTTCCACCAAGAGCTTCAATCTTCTCCTTTGCAGACGCGCTGTACGCGTCTACTTTTACATTAAGCTTTTTGGTAAGTTCTCCGTTTCCGAGTATCTTGACTCCGTCTCTGGGATTTTTGATAATCCCGGATTCTATCAGCGTATTCACATCTACGTCCGCGCCGTCTTCAAAACGCTCCAGTACGCTGAGATTGACGGATACGATCCTCTTTGTGTTCCTGTTGGTGAAACCTCTCTTGGGAAGACGTCTGTACAGAGGCATCTGGCCGCCCTCAAACCCGGGTCTGGGCGCTCCGGAACGAGCCTTCTGTCCCTTATGGCCCTTGCCGGCGGTCTTACCGTTTCCGGAACCGTGGCCGCGGCCTCTCCTGAAATTATTGCTGTGCTTAGAGCCCTCTGCCGGTCTTAAATTGGATAATTCCATTCTTTCCACCTCCGTTCCGTTATACTTCTTCAACCTTCAGTAAATAACCCACCTGACGGATCTGTCCCCTTGTGGCCTCGTTATCGGGCAGCACAACGGATCTGCCGATCTTACGCAGTCCCATGGATCTGACGATGGCCCGATTCTTCGGCACCGCGCCTATGGTGGACTTTACCAGAGTAATCTTTAACTTCTTATCTGCCATTGCTCTCGCTCTCCTTTCCAAAGTGCCTTAAGCCATAACTTCTTCCACGGATTTGCCGCGGCTCTTTGCGACTTCCTCAGGAGCCTTCAACTGGCTCAATCCGCTGATTGCCGCCAGTACGACATTCTGCTTGTTGTTGGAGCCAAGAGACTTGGTACGGATGTTTTTAATGCCCGCCAGCTCGCAGACAATACGGACGGGGCCGCCCGCAATCACGCCGGTACCTTCGGGAGCCTTTTTCAACAGTACGTTGGCGGAACCAAACTTGCCAATAAAATCATGGGTGATGGAATGGTTCTCATCCAGAGGGATCTCCACCAGATGTTTCATGGCATCTTCCTTCCCCTTGCGGATTGCCTCAGGAATTTCTACCGCCTTACCCAGTCCGGCGCCCACATGGCCATTGCCGTCGCCGACCACCACCAGCGCCGTGAAACGCATATTGCGGCCGCCCTTTACGGTCTTGGTCACGCGCTTGATGGTAACAACCCTGTCGTTCAGCTCAAACTGGCTTGCATCTATGATTGTGTGTTTCATGGTGTATTCCTCTTCCTTTCCTAGAATTCCAAGCCAGCTTCTCTGGCCGCGTCAGCTAACGCTGCGATCTTACCCTGATATATAAAGCCGCCTCTGTCAAAGACAACTTCCTTGATGCCCTTTTCCACCGCTCTCTTGGCAATGACGGTGCCAAGATACGCCGCGGCATCAACGTTGTTGGTCTTTTCCAGTTCTGCCTTAATCTCTTTCTCAAGAGTGGAAGCGGATACTAATGTATTCCCAACGGTATCATCGATAATTTGAGCATACATATGATTATTGCTTCTGAACACGGAAAGACGGGGTCTTTGAGCTGTGCCGCTGAAACGGTTACGAATTCTTAAGTGCTTTTTTGCACGAACGTCTTTTCTGGATTTCTTTTTAACCATCTTCATACTCTCCTTATCTGTTATTTCTTACCTGTCTTACCGACTTTGCGCCGGATAGTCTCATCGACATACTTGATTCCCTTGCCCTTATACGGTTCAGGTCTTCTCTTGTCTCTGATCTCGGCGGCGAACTGTCCTACCTTCTCCTTGTCAATTCCCTTGACAATGATCAGGTTCCCGTCCACAGCCGTCTCGATCCCTTCCGGATCCTCCATCTCGACAGGGTGTGAAAAACCAAGATTCAGAGTCAGTTTCTTGCCGGATTTAGCGGCTCTGTATCCTACTCCGTTGACCTCAAGCTTCTTCTCAAAGCCGTCGGTAACGCCCAGCACCATATTGTTAATAAGCGTCCTGGTCAGACCGTGAAGGGATTTCATCTTCTTTAAATCGTTCGGCCTGCTCACCAGAACCTGCGCGCCTTCTACCTTGATTGCCATTTCGGCGGGCAGAACTCTCTCGAGCTTACCCTTGGGACCTTTTACAGTCACTTTGTTATTTTCTGCAACTTCCACCGTAACGCCGGCGGGAATCGCGATTGGCATTCTACCTATCCGTGACATGCCCGTACCTCCTGTTCCTGATAAAAATAATATATTGTGCCAAAATTACCGTATCGAGTACCGTCCCGCCGCAAAAGGCCGCGGGCGATCCTCCTTCTTTACGCCTGCTTACCACACGAACGCCAGCACTTCGCCACCCACATGCAGCTCTCTCGCCTTTTTGTCGGTGATCACTCCCTGATTGGTGGAAATAATGGCAATCCCCAGTCCGCCCAGAACCTTCGGAAGCTCATCCTTTCCCACATAAGCGCGCCGTCCGGGCTTGGAAATCCTTTTCAGGCCGGAAATGATCTTTTCATTCTTGTCCGCGCCATACTTTAAGGTGATATGGATCGTCTGGAATCTGCCGTCCTGAATCACGTCATATTTTGCAATATATCCCTCGTCCAGAAGGATCTGCGCAATCGCCAGTTTCATCCTGGAGGCAGGCACATCAACAGTATCATGTTTTGCAGTATTTGCATTACGGATTCTTGTAAGCATATCCGCAATAGGATCGCTCATTGTCATGGTTTTCTTCCTCCTTTCTACCAGCTTGCTTTCTTAATTCCGGGGATCTCGCCCTTATAGGCCAGCTCCCGGAAACAAACTCTGCAGACTCCGTATTTTCTCAAATAAGCGTGGGGACGGCCACATATTTTGCAGCGGCTGTACGCCTGGGTGGAAAATCTGGGCTTGCGCTGCTGCTTGATCTTCATAGATGTCTTTGCCATGAAAATTTACCTCCTTACTGTTTTGCGAACGGCATGTTGAACAGCGTCAACAGCTCCCGGGCTTCTTCATCGGTCTTTGCCGTGGTGACAAAGATAATATCCATGCCTCTGGTCTTGTCAATCTTATCGTAATCGATCTCCGGGAAAATGTACTGCTCCCTGATGCCGAGAGCATAATTTCCTCTGCCGTCGAACGCGTTGGGATTGACGCCTCTGAAGTCGCGCACACGGGGCAATGCCAGGTTCACCAAACGGTCAAGGAACTCATACATCTTCTCGCCGCGGAGCGTGGTCTTGCATCCGATATTCATTCCCTCACGGATCTTGAAGTTTGCAATGGAATTCTTCGCCTTGGTAAGCACCGCTTTCTGGCCGGTGATGGCTTCCATATCGGCTACGGCGTTCTCCAGCACCTTCGCGTTGTCTCTGGCCTCGCCGACTCCCATATTGACCACGATCTTCTCAAGCTTGGGTACTTCCATAACGTTCTTATATCCAAACTTTTTGGTCATGGCATCTACGATTTCATCGTAGTATAATTCTTTTAATCTTGACACTTTTCGTTCCTCCTTCCTATTGATCAGTCAATCACTTCACCGGTAGCCTTGGCATAGCGGACTTTCTTTTCGCCCTCCGTCTTAAAGCCTACTCTGGTTGCCTTGCCCTTATAGACAAGCATTACGTTTGAGATATCAATAGGAGCTTCCTTATGAACAATGCCGCCGTCGGGATTTGCCTGGGAGGGTTTGGCGTGTTTCGTCACCATATTCACGCCCTCCACCAGAACCTTTCTCTTCTTGGCGTCCACGGAAAGAACCTTTCCTTCTGCGTTACAATCTTTACCCGCGATCACCTTCACGGTATCGCCCTTCTTGATCTTTAATGTTGACATACGGCGCCTCCTTACAGTACTTCGGGAGCCAGAGAGGCTATCTTCATAAACTGTCTGTCACGAAGCTCTCTCGCTACCGGCCCAAAAATACGGGTTCCCCTGGGTGTCTTGTCTTCCTTGATGATAACGGCTGCGTTTTCATCAAACTTGATATAGGAACCGTCCTTGCGGCGCATACCCTTGACGGAGCGCACCACAACCGCCTTGACCACATCGCCCTTTTTGACAACGCCGCCTGGTGTTGCATCTTTAACGGAAGCAACGATTATATCGCCGATCTGTGCATATCTTCTGGTAGAACCGCCCATCACCCGAATGCAGAGAAGCTCTTTCGCACCGGTGTTGTCGGCAACCTTCAGTCTTGTTTCCTGCTGAACCATGTTTTTCCTCCTTCGCCGCTTATGCGGCTAAATATGGATCTCGATTATCGAAGTCAGGCCCTGCTACTTCACCTTTTCCACAATTTCAACCAGCCTCCATCTCTTTTCCTTGGAAAGAGGCCTGGTTTCCATCACTCTGACGGTATCGCCGATGCTGCACTCGTTATTCTCATCGTGAGCCTTCAGCTTGTAGGTTCTTTTCACAACCTTGCCGTACAGAGGATGCTTTACATGCTCCTCAATGGCGACGACAATCGTCTTTTCCATTTTATTGCTGATTACCTTGCCGGTACGAACTTTTCTAAGATTTCTTTCCACGATTGCTCTCCTTTCTGTACCCGGGTTTACGCCCTGGCCTTTTCTGTGATAACTGTCTGAATACGCGCGATATTTCTTCTTACGTCCTTAATTCTCGCGGTATTGTCCAGTTGATTGGTTGCATTCTGGAATCTCAAATTGAAAAGTTCCTTTTTTGCGGAAACAAGCTCCTGATTCAGTTCCTCAACGGACTTGCCCTTCAATTCTTCAACAAATTTATTGGATTTCATTCTTCTACACCGCCTTCCAGATCTGCCTTAGAAACAATTTTGCACTTGCAGGGCAGCTTATGCATTGCAAGACGCAGTGCCTCCTTCGCCTGATCATCACCCACTCCGGCGATCTCAAACATCACGCGTCCGGGTTTTACCACCGCAACCCAGTACTCCAGCGTTCCTTTACCGGAACCCATACGGGTTTCCGCGGGTTTTGCCGTAACAGGCTTGTCAGGGAAAATTTTAATCCAGACCTGGCCGGCACGTTTGGTATAACGGGTAAGGGCAATACGGGCCGCCTCGATCTGATTGGATTTAATCCAGCAGGGCTCCAGCGCTACCAGGCCGTACTCACCGTAAGTGAGAGTGTTTCCTCTCGACGCCTTACCGGCCATGGAGCCGCGGAACTGCTTACGACGCTTTACTCTTTTCGGCATTAACATAATTATTTCTCGCTCCCTTCCGTCTGATTTCCCTTTGCAGGAAGGATCTCTCCCTTGTAGATCCAAACCTTGACGCCGATTTTGCCATAGGTGGTATCAGCCTCGGCAAAACCATAGTCGATATCCGCTCTCAAAGTTTGCAGAGGAATGGTCCCCTCGCTGTAAAACTCGGTACGGGCAATGTCCGCTCCGCCCAGACGTCCCGCGCATGCAGCCTTGATTCCCAGAGCGCCGGCCTTCATGGTTCTTCCCATGCAGGATTTCATGGCGCGTCTGAAGGAAACACGATTCTCAAGCTGCTGGGCGATGCTCTCAGCCACTAGCTGCGCGTCCCTGTCGGGCCTTTTGATCTCTTTGATATCGATGGACACTTTTTTATCGGTCAGCTTGGAAAGCTCGTTTTTGGTGACTTCGATCTCCGTGCCGCCCTTGCCGATAATCACGCCGGGCTTTGCGGTGTGAACGATCACTCTCACTCTGTCGGAGGCTCTCTCAATCTCAATTCTGGAAATACCCGCGCTGTTTAACTTCTTTTTCAGGTAGGTTCTGATCTTATGATCTTCCACCAGGTAATCCGAGAATTCGCTCTCGGCGTACCATTTGGAATCCCAGTCTTTAATAATTCCAACTCTTAAGCCATGAGGATTAACTTTCTGTCCCATTGAATTGTTTGCTCCTTTCCTTACTTCTTCTCATCAAGCACAACGGTAATGTGGCTCATTCTCTTTTCGATCCTGTACGCTCTGCCCTGGGCCCTGTAATGGATGCGCCTCATAATAGGCCCCTTGTTCGCATAGCATTCCGCCACATACAGGTTCTCCCTGTTCATGCCGTTGTTATTCTCTGCGTTGGCAATCGCAGATTCCAGCAGTTTCTTGATAAGACCGGAAGCGTATCTGGGATTGTACTCCAGGATGCCCAGCGCAGTCTCCACATCCTTGCCTCTGATTGCATCCAGAACAAAGCAGGCCTTCTGAACGGATACCCTAGCATAAGAAAGCTTAGCTGAAGGTCTGGTCTCTCTCTGGAGTTTATTTCTTTCTCTCTTAATCTTAGATCTATGTCCCTTAGCCATAGATAAATGTCCTCCTTTCAAAACGCCGGAAACAAATTGATTTCCGGGCGGCCCCTGACAGGCCGCGTTACCTTACCTTAGACTTCTTTTCATCCTTGCCATGGCCGCGATACGTTCTGGTAGCTACGAACTCTCCCAGCTTGTGGCCGACCATGTCCTCGGTCACATACACGGGAACATGCTTTCTGCCGTCATGAACCGCGATGGTGTGTCCCACAAAAGAAGGGAAAATTGTAGAGCGGCGGGACCAGGTCTTAATAACCTGTTTCTGTCCTGATGCGTTTAAAGCGTCTACTTTCTTTAACAGACTTGCGTCCGCGAAAGGTCCTTTTTTCAGTGATCTAGCCATTGTCTCTCCTCCTCGATTACTTGATTGCTCTGCCGTCGCGTCTTCTTACGATCAGCTTGTTGGAAGCCTTCTTTGACTTACGGGTCTTAAGGCCCAGAGCCGGCTTACCCCAAGGGGTGCAGGGGCCGGGACGTCCGATACCGGTCTTGCCTTCGCCGCCGCCGTGAGGATGATCGTTGGGGTTCATCACGGAACCGCGTACCGTGGGCCGGATACCCATATGACGCTTACGTCCCGCCTTACCGATCTTTACAAGGCTGTGTTCCACATTCCCCACCACGCCTATGGTTGCGCGGCATACCAGGGGAACCATTCTCATTTCGCCGGAAGGGAGACGCAAGGTCGCGTATTTTCCTTCCTTTGCCATCAACTGAGCGCTGTTTCCGGCTGCGCGGACCATCTGGCCGCCCTTGCCGGGATATAATTCAATGTTGTGTACCTGAGTACCAACAGGGATCTCCGATAAAGGAAGGCAGTTGCCAACCCGTACCTCCGCGGCGGGGCCGTTCATCACCTTCATGCCGTCGGTCAGCCCTTCGGGAGCCAGGATATATGCCTTTTCTCCGTCTTCATAGCAGATCAGCGCAATATTGGCCGTTCTGTTGGGATCATACTCGATTCCGATAACCGTTGCGGGTATGCCGTCTTTTTTCCTCTGAAAATCAACGATTCTGTATTTTCTTCTGTTTCCGCCGCCATGATGTCTGACGGTGATCTTTCCCTGATTGTTGCGGCCGGCATTCTTTTTTAAGGAAGTGCAAAGGCTTTTCTCCGGAACGGTTTTTGTAATTTCGGAGAAGTCGGAGCCGGTCATGTTTCTTCTGGAAGGTGTATAGGGATTATATGTCTTGATTCCCATTGTCTTATCTCCTTTTCATAGATTCTTTGCGCAGCGTTTTCACGCCGCATACTTAAATCCCGGCTTTGCCGGGCCCGAAACCGCACATCTGAATCCGGCCGGATCCCGAAAAGCCTGATTTTACTTTACAGTCCCGCAAAGATTTCAATATCCTTGCTGTCGCTGGTTAGCTGTACGATCGCCTTCTTGGTTTTGGCGGTTTTGCCCGTCACCTGTCCGCCGGCGGTGTTGCGTCTCTTGGTTTTGCCGTCATAGTTGATGGTGTTGACCTTCTTCACCTTGACGCCGTCGAACATCTTTTCAATCGCTTCCCGAATCTGCACCTTATTGGCATCCGGGTGTACCAGGAAAGTATACTTCTTCTCTCCCATGCCGGACATGCTTTTCTCCGTGATAACAGGCTTAAGGATCACATCGTAGTATTTAATGTCTGCCATTATGCGTACACCTCCTCGATCTTTGCCACAGCCGCCTTCGTCAGCACAAGCTTGCCGGCCTTCATGATATCGTAAACGTTCATCGTGTTCACAACCGCGGTATCCACGCCCTTCACGTTTCTTGCGGACATGATCACGTTGGGATCCCTGTCTTCCATCACGACCAGCCCCTTCTGAATGTTCAGGTTCTCCATCACCTTTACGAAATTCCGGGTTTTGATCTCGTCAAATTTCAACTCGTCCACAACGATCAGATTCTGGGTCTGAACCTTATCCGTGAGCACGGACTTCAAGGCCGCTCTTTTTTCCTTCTTGTTCATTTTGAAGGAATAGTCTCTGGGAACGGGGGCAAATACCATTCCGCCGCCGGTCCACTGGGGCGCCCTGATGGAACCCTGCCTTGCGTGGCCGGTTCCCTTCTGTCTCCAGGGCTTTCTGCCGCCTCCGGAAACCTCGGAACGGGTCTTGGCCTTCTGAGTGCCCTGACGCTTGTTTGCAAGCTGCTGGACAACGGCCATGTGTACCAAATGCTCGTTTACCTTCACGCCGAACACGGCATCATTCAGCTCGATTGTGCCAACTTCCTTGCCTTCCATATTATAAACAGCTACGTTTGCCATCTGGTTGGTCCTCCTTCCATGTGCGCCTTCGCACACCGTTATGCTTCAACCTTTACGGTTTCTTTGATGGTCACTAGTGCCTTTTTGGCTCCGGGAACTGCCCCCTTCACCAAAAGCAGATTCTTCTCCGCGTCAACTCTCACAACCTGAAGGTTCTGAACGGTTACTTTGACGCAGCCCATATGGCCGGGCATTCCCTTGCCTTTAAACACGCGGCTGGGGGAAGAACATGCGCCGTTGGAACCCTGATGACGATGGAATTTGGAACCATGTTTCATAGGCCCTCTGTGCTGGCCCAGTCTCTTGATAGCGCCCTGGAATCCCTTACCTTTGGAGATCGCGGACACATCCACCTTGTCTCCCTCGGCGAAAATGTCGGCCTTGATCTCGGAACCCAGGCTGTAATCCCCGGCATTCTCAAACCGGAACTCTCTGATATATCTTCTGGAGCTTACGCCGGCCTTTTTAAAATGCCCCTGCTCCGCCTTGTTTACGCCGTGTCTGTGAATGACTTCCTTTTTGCCGTTGGCGTCCTTGTTGACGATTCTGTCCTTCTTTTCCACAAAGCCGACCTGTACCGCGCTGTAACCGTCGTTCTCCGGCGTTTTCACCTGAGTGACCACGCAGGGGCCCGCCTGAAGGACGGTGACGGGGATCAACGTGCCGTCTTCGTTGAAAATCTGAGTCATTCCGACTTTCGTTGCCAAGATTGCTTTTTTCATATTTCCTCTCTTTCTGCCTTTCGGCTTTCTACATAGCGGACCACCCGGCCATCGTTGCGTATCTGTCCGGGGGAGCGTCGCTCCCTGCCCCCGTTTCGACGGAGGCGTGTTCTTACGTCTAAGTAGAGGTATGGATGATTTTGGTATTACCCGATCTTACCTGGTTTTCATCTTGATATCGATGTAAACGCCCGCAGGCATCTCAAGCCTCTGAAGCGCATCTACCGTTTTCTGAGTGGGCGTGATGATGTCGATCAGCCTCTTATGAGTTCTCTGCTCAAACTGCTCTCTGGAATCCTTATACTTATGAACGGCTCTCAGGATTGTCACCACTTCCTTTTTGGTGGGAAGGGGCACGGGGCCGCTCACCTCAGATCCGGTTTTCTTTACGGTCTCGATGATCTTTTTGGCAGACGCATCCACCAACTGATGCTCATACGCCTTCAGTGTGATTCTCATTACTTGATTCGCCATAAAAAAAGTCGCCTCCTTTTCGCACTTTCAACAGCTAAGCACGACAAGCGGTGACTGTACACTCTCCCGTGTGTGTCCTGATCCTTTACGCAACAATTCCGGACCGCTCCATCTACACGTCGTTTCTGCCCTAAGCAGACATTCATCTGGTACAGTGACTTGTCGTCAGTTTTCTAACTTGACATTCGCTCCACGGAAAACCTGAATGCCATTGCTGACATCCAGCAACCTCACGTTTCACAGCTATCATGCCACAGCAATGACTAGTATACATGCAAAAAGTCCTTTTGGCAAGGACTTTTTTGAAAAAATTCTAATTTTTTACATTTTCAACCGAATTTAAAAGATCAGCCGCAGAAAATTGTACAATCCGCTGCGGATCGCCAGATAGTCGTGGTCGGCTCCCGGGATTTCATACCAGATATGAGGCGTCCGGTTTTTTTCAAACAACTTGTGATAGCTTTCCGGGAATTTCCCCACCGTTCCGTCCTGGGTACCGCAGCAGATCATCAAAAGCTCCGGTTCGCAGGCTCTGCCCCGGAAGGTAAGCTCCTCCTCCTTTAGCTGCCCGGGATGGGTCATGGCCCAATCCCTGGCGGGCGTCAGACCGGGGGCCGGGGCGATGGCTCCCACATAGGCGAACAAATCCGGACGGCTCAAAGCGATGAACAGCGTCTCCCGTCCGCCCATGGAAAAACCGGCGATGGCGCGGTTGTTACGGCCGGGGGCCACAGAGTAGCGTTTCTCAATGAAAGGGATCAGATCGTTTACCAGATCGTGGATAAAACGGTCATAGGGCGCCACGGCCTCGCTGTTAAAGGCGGGTTTCTGATCCGGGTCCGAGGACGCGTACATATTGGGGAGCACCACGATCATCTCCCGGGCGGAACCGTCCGACGACAGATTTCCCACAATCTCCACCAGCCTGTTGTTGATATCCCCGCTCAGGGAATACTCGTCCCCGAAGATCCCGTGCAGAAGGTACAGCACCGGATATTGTCTGGCGTCGTCATACTCTGCCGGAAGCAGAATGTTGACGCCCCGGTCCAGCCCCGTGGTCCAGGAGTGGTACGTCTGATGCTGGATGACCCCGTACCGGGCGTCGGAACGGGCCTCAAACGATTCAATGGGACATTCCTTTACAATTTCGATTCCGTTTCTCTGCATGACTTTCCTCCCCCTCTTTTCCAGCGGCAGACGCTCCCCTTTGTCCGGCGCAAAAGCCGCCCCGCCGCCGTTTCCCCGGCGTTTAAGCCCTTTCTTTTCGGAAAAAGATCTGAAGCGCGTGATAAAGATCCAACTGCCATGCCTTCATGTCATGGACACCGCCCGGGATCACAAAGAAATCGTAATTCCGGCCCGGAACCAGCAGGGAGCATTCCTGCACCGCACGGTCCATGATGTACTGATGTTCCGCAAAGGCAATGTCTTTGTCCCCGTTGCAGCAGAACATGTAATCCAGCCGGAGCCCCTTTTTCTCCCCTTCCTCCAGCGCCTGGCAGATCCGTTTCACCTCCGCGTCCCTGTCGCCGTAAGGCCCGCAGCAGCCGGAAAACGGCCCATACCAGGAGAACAGATCAAAATTGTGGTACAGCGCCGCCCGGTAGGTGGCCATGGAACCCAGAGACAGGCCGGCGAAGGCCCGATGCTCTCTGGTGCGTATCAGATTGTCCTCCGAGACGTCTCCGCCCGCGTAGGAAGAAAATTCCTTCTCCACGGCAGGGATCAAATCCCTTCGCAGCTCCAGATAAAAATGTTCCGTGATGTAATCGGCGTTTTTGTCCGCCTCCTCCCCCCGGTAATAGGTGGGGGTCACAATGATACAGGGCTCGCAGAGCCCGGCGGCCATCACGTTGTCCACAATGACCGAAGTGTCGGGAAACATCCGAAACCACCAGTCTTCGCTCACACCGCCGCCGTGCATCAGGTACAAGACAGGATACGGCTTTGAGCCGTCATATCCGAAGGGAAGGTAAACCCAGGCCCCCTTTTTCAGCGGGTGGCTGTCCCCCGAATCGTAGGTTTCCGTATCGTAGACAAATCGGCGCAGTTCTCCGCACTTGTCGGTTCTGCCATACATCGCCTCCGGTATTTCATAAGCGTAATTCATCCGAAGATTTCCTCACTTTCTCCGTTTCCGGATTCTCCCCGTCCCCTGTCCGATACCGGATCCGCAAACCGTTTCCCGGCCTTTTGAAAAAACCTGTATCTTCTATTTTTACAATAGACTTTCCCACAGTGTTTGTCAACTGATTTTCGCCCTCTGGTCAACTTTCCACGGGTATGATAAAATAAGGATATCAGACAGACGAATCAGAGAGGAAAACCATATGTGGATTGCGAACAACTGGAAGGATTACGAGGTGCTGGATACCTCCGGCGGCGAAAAGCTGGAACGGTGGGGGGACTATCTTCTGGTGAGGCCGGATCCCCAGGTGATCTGGGACACCCCCAGGGTCCACCCGGGCTGGAAACAGAGAAACGGCCACTATCACAGAAGCGCCAAGGGCGGGGGAGAATGGGAATTTTTCCATCTGCCGGACGAATGGACCATCTCCTATCGGCTGGGAGCATCTCCGGCGGATTCCTGCCGGGACACCCATGGGGGCCGGAGTCGAAACCCGGGCTCCCGGGAGCTTCGTTTCCGCCTGAAGCCCTTCAGCTTTAAGCACACCGGGCTGTTTCCGGAACAGGCGGTAAACTGGGAATGGTTTTTCAGGCTCCTTTCCGAAACCCCTTCCGGTTCCGAAAAACCGGTAAAGGTCCTGAACCTGTTTGCTTATACGGGCGGGGCCACACTGGCGGCCGCGGCGGCGGGCGCCAGCGTAACCCATGTGGACGCCTCCAAGGGAATGGTGGGCTGGGCCAGGGAAAACGCCCAGGCCAGCGGGCTGGGGAATGCCCCCATCCGGTGGCTGGTGGACGACTGCGTCAAATTTGTGCAGAGGGAGCTTCGAAGGGGGAACCGGTACGACGGCATTATTATGGATCCCCCTTCATACGGCAGAGGGCCGAAGGGGGAAACCTGGAAACTGGAAGAAAGCCTCTGGCCTTTTTTGCAACTGGCCGTACAGCTCCTCTCCGAAACGCCCCTTTTCTTTCTGATCAATTCCTATACCACGGGGCTGCAGCCGGCGGTGCTCTCCTATCTGCTCCGTTCCGCTCTGGGAACGTCCCGGGGAGGGAAGGTGGAATCCGCGGAGATCGGTCTGCCTGTCACGGGGAATGGCCTGATCCTGCCCTGCGGCGCCGCCGGACGCTGGACCCGGTCGGATCTTCCTGTCTGAAAACGCCGGATTTCCCGGTGGGGCACCCTCCGGCCGCCGGAGGCGCAAACATAGAACCCCCCTGTCAAAACTCTTTTAAGAAATTCACAGTTTGTTTACTGTTTTTGTCTTGCACTGCACAGAGGAGGGGAATACAATGTATCAAAAGTAATATGATAATAGCATGTGATTATTAATATACAAGCCATTATTTACAAGCAGATAAGGCTGATCTTTTCCCTGTCCGGGCGAGGATGAGTTTATGAGTACAATCGCTAAAATATTACTAATTACGAAGGATAAGAAACTGGTCTCCCGCATCACGGGCTTTCTGTCACACAGTAACTGTCAGGTCATCTCCGCCCTGTCCGGCAAAGAGGGATTATCTCTCGCCGTTTCCAGCAGCCCGGATCTGATTCTTTTGTCCTTAGATCTGAAGGATATCAACGGCCATGCGGTGTTAAGGCAACTGCGAAACACCACTGTCTCGCCGGTTATCGTGATTTCCAGGCCGGCCGGAGAATCGGAAACCGTACTGGCGCTGGCTCTGGGGGCCGACGATTATATTACCATGCCCTTTCAGGCCAGAGAACTGATCACCCGAATCCACACTTCCCTGTACCGCAGCGCTCTGCGGATTCCCGCGCCCATCTACAAGGCAAAGCAGTTGGTCATAGAGTTTGACAAGCGGTCCGTGCGGCTGGACGGCAGGTTCGTCCACCTGACCCAGACCGAATACCGGCTGCTGGCTCTCCTGGCCGAAAAGGCCGGCCATGTGCTGACCTACGAGGACATCCTTACCTCCATCTGGGGGCCGTACGCCGCCAACAACAATCAAATCCTGCGGGTCAATATGGCCAACATCCGCCATAAGATCGAACCGACTCCCGCCTCGCCTCAGTATGTGTTTACAGAGAGCGGCATCGGTTACCGCATGAGGGAAAACGAGTACGGCCTGAATTTCCGGAACCGTTTCGCCCTGGAGCAGAAAAATTCCCGCATTTCCCCGGCCATCCTCTGACCGTCAAGGCAGGGACAGATCCTTTCCGGCGTAAAATCCCCCTACATCAAGGGCGCTATGATCCGCATCAGTTTCCCCAGCATTCTGTCCCGGAACCGCATTTTCTTATAATCCCCGATGTCCTGCATCAGACTTTTGGCGATGGTTTCCTGCATGTCCTGTTCGATCTGCGCAATCTGGGAATTCCGGTACAGAACCACGCCGCATTCAAAATGATGGTAAAGGCTGCGGTAATCCAGATTCACGGTTCCCACCACCGCCTTCACTCCGTCGGACACAAACGTCTTTGCGTGGACGAATCCCGGTTCATATTCACAGATTTTGACTCCCGCCTCCAGCAGTTCATTATAATAGGTTTTGGCCAGCACAAAGGCATATTTTTTGTCGGGGATATGGGGCATGACAATGACCACCTCCACGCCCCGCCTGGCGGCGTAGGTCAGCGCGGTCAGCATCTGGTGGTCCGGAATCAGGTAAGGGGTCATAATATGCACATAGGTATGGGCCGTGTTGATAATGTCCAGATAGATCCGTTCGCCCACCCGCTGCGATCCCAGGGGGCAGACGCTGTACGGGATCACATAGCCGTCGTTTTCCCGGAACCGGCTCTCCGGCCGCTCATAACGGCTGTAAGCTTCTTCCTTCTTTTCCGGCACGTTCCACATTTCCAGGAACATATAGGTAAAACGCTCCACCGCGTCTCCCGTCAGCATGACGCCGGCGTCCTTCCAGTGGCCGAACCGGGGCTTTTCATTGATATACTCGTCCGCCAGGTTGATGCCCCCGGTAAAAGCGACTTTGCCGTCCACCACCACAATCTTGCGATGGTCGCGATTATTGAAATGAGGCGAAAACAGGATCTTCACAGGAGAAAACATCCTGCAATGGATCCCGTCCTTTTCCAACTGCTGGGGGTAATTGCGGGGCAGGTACCACAGGGCGCAGGTGCCGTCATACAGGAACCGTACCTCCACTCCCTGAGCCGCCTTTTCCTTCAGGATGTTCCGGATCGTATCCCACATTCTTCCCTCACTGACAATGAAAAACTCCATAAAAATATATTTTTCGGCCTTTTGAAGCGCCTCCACAATATCCGGGAACTGCTGATCGCCCAGAGAGTAATACTTCACCTGGGTATTCTCATAAACCGGACTGTTGTCGCAATTCCAGAGATAATATCCAAGCTGCCCCATGTGGGGATTTTCTTCCCGCAGTTTCTCCCAGACCTGCCGGTCAAAATGCACATGCAGACGGGTAAATTTCCCCAGTTTCTGCAGCTTGCCATAGATCACCTTGGTGCCCGGCTGGGAGACGATGGTGACATACAAAATGGCCCCAAACACCGGAAAAATAGCAATGGGGAACATCCAGGCCAGTTTCATATCCGGATTTCCCCGGGTATTGTAAATATTCAAAAGCGCGCTGGCGCTGATCACCAAAAAAAGGGCATAAAACCAAAAGCTGTAACTGCGCAGCAGATAATATCCCACCACCAGCAGCAACAACTGGGCCAGAAATCCCAGCAGGACCATAATCGTACGCCCGTAGGCCAACGTCCTGATATTGACCCGCTTTTCCTTTTCCCGTTTCTTTTCGCTCATAAGTTCCTCTGCCGCCTCATCAAACTGTGTCATTTTCCGGTTCCAGAAAACGATTGAGATTGGTCAGGCACCTGTACAGTATTTCCATTTCGTCCTCGTTCAAATCCTTCACAATGGCCCGGATCATCCTTTTATGGAAATCTCTGTGATGAAAAAAGGCTTTCCGTCCTTTGTCCGTCAGGGTCACATAAACCACCCGTTTATCTTCCTGCCCCCGCTCCCGGCGGATATAGCCCTTTTTTTCCAGCCCGTTCATATTGGTCGTCAGAGTGCTGACCGTCACGGTCAGCCTTGCGGCTATGGCGGACATATTCCGGGGTTCCTCCACCCCCACCGCCTCGATGATATGCAGATCGTTGTTGGTAAGATCCTTGTATTCCTCCGTGATGACCGCCCTGGTTTCCATATCCATCACATGGTTAAACAGATTGACCAGAAGCACATTCAAGGATCGTTTCGTGTCCTTTCCCATCTCCAATGCCTTCCTTCATATATCTAATTTACCAATATTTGAAAAAAAGTCAATGAAAATTACCACTCCATGACACAAGCGCCGTAGGTGAGCCCGGCGCCGAACCCGGAAAGGGCCAGTTTCATTCCCTCTTTCAGCGCGCCCTTCCTGTTTAACTCGTCCAAAAGCACCGGGATCGACGCGGAGGACATATTTCCCACCCGGCTCACGTTGGAAGGGAACCGTCCGGGATCCACGTTCAGCCGCCTGGCGATTCCGTCAATGATGCGCTGATTGGCCTGATGCAGAAGAAACAGATCAATGTCCTCCTTGGGGATGCGGGTTTTCTCCAAAACCTCCAAAATGCCCGCCGGCACTGTGCGCATGGCAAAGGAAAAGACTTCCCTCCCGTCCATTTGGATGTATGCTGTCTCCAGGGAGAAGTCGGCATAGGGATTTTTCAGGCCCCTTGTGTCACAGGTTAACACGTTCCCCCGTGCGCCGTCCGAGTGCTGCACATATCCCAGGATCCCTCCCCGATCCGCCTTTTCCACATAAACCGCACCCGCCCCGTCGCCGAACAGGATACAGGTGCCACGGTCCGTCCAGTCCACCAGCTTGGACAGCACTTCGCCTCCCGCCACCAGCGCGTTGGCATACATCCCGGCCTCCACATAGGCGCAGGCCGTATGCAGGGCAAACAAAAACCCGGAACAGGCCGCGTTCAAATCAAACGCAACGGCCTTCCCGGCGCCGATCCTGCTCTGCACCTGACAGGCGGCGCAGGGTATGTTACGCTCCGGGCTGCAGGTGGCCACCAGCAAAAGTTCCACCTCTCCCGCATCCCGGCCCGCGTTTTCCAGCGCCCGCTCACAGGCCTCCGCCGACAGGGACACCACCGTCTCCCCGGTGGAAATATGCCGTTCCCCAATGCCGGTCCTCTCCCGGATCCACTCGTCCGAGGTGTCCACAAACCTTGACAGCGCCCGGTTGTCCACAATGTTACCCGGCAGAGAACTGCCCGTTCCGATGATCCTTACCGCCATTTCGATCTCAACCTTCCCGCCGCGCCCCTCAGGGCCGCGGCCGTTTCTTTGACGCGGCCCTTCCTATGACGCCGCCGTATCTTTTTGTCAGAATGCCCGGAAACGGCCGTATCTCTGCCCGGCAATTTCCTCTCCCGTCATCCCCCGGTACCCTGACAGAAAATCCTTCATCTTCTCCTTTAAGTATCCTCCGATGGCCTCCACGGTGGATTCCTGCGCCCCGCCGAATTCAGGGACGATCTTTTCTATCACATGCAGCCTTTTCAAATCCTGGGCCGTAATGCGCATGACCTCACTGGCCTCCTTGGCGCGGGAGGAATCCTTCCATAGAATAGAAGCGAAACCTTCCGGAGAAAGGATGGAATATGTGGCGTTTTCCAGCATCCAGACTTCATTTCCCACAGCCGTGGCCAAAGCGCCGCCGCTGCCTCCCTCCCCGATCAGGATACACAAAACGGGAACCTTCAAGGCGGCCATTTCCCGCAGATTGCAGGCAATGGCCGCCGCCTGCCCGCGTTCCTCCGCCTCGATGCCGCAGAAAGCGCCTGCGGTATTCACAAAGCTGATGATGGGCCTGTGAAATTTTTCCGCCTGTTTCATCAGACGAAGGGCCTTGCGGTACCCTTCCGGCTGGGGCATGCCAAAGTTTCTCTCCTGGCATTCCTTGATATTTTTTCCCTTCTGATCCGCGATCACGGTCACAGGCTGACCGTCCAGAAAGGCGATGCCCCCCACAATGGCGGGATCGTCACGGTATGCCCGATCCCCGTGCATTTCCATAAAACGGTCGAAAATGTAATCCATATAATCCACGGCGGAAGGCCTTTCGATCTGCCGTACCGCTTTCACCTTATCCCAGGCGTTTTTCGGACGCACCTTCCACGCCTGTTCCTTCAGGATCTCGCTTAACACAAAGTGAAAATCCGTCCCCGGGGCGAAACAGGAGTATTCCTTTTCCTTCCCCTGGTGCGCTTTCAGCAGAAAATACAGGGTTTTCCGAAGATCTTCCCTTTTTACAATCCCGTCGATCATCCCGTGCTCCACCAGAAACTCCGCGGTCTGAAAGCCCTCCGGCAGCTCCTGGCCGATGGTCTGTTTAATTACTCTCGGGCCCGCAAAGCCGATCAGCGCCCCCGGCTCCGCCAGCACCACATCCCCCAGCATGGCAAAGCTGGCGGTGACGCCTCCCATGGTGGGATCCGTCAAAATCGTGCCGTAAAAAAGTCCCGCCTCCCCCAGCTTTTGGATCGCCGCGGCGGTCTTTGCCATCTGCATCAAGGAAATGATCCCCTCCTGCATCCTTGCGCCGCCGGAGCAGCAGAACAAAATCACGGGCAGTTTCAATTCCACAGCCTTCTCCATGGCGGCGGTGATCTTTTCCCCCACCGTATGGCCCATGCTTGCCATCAGGAAACGGGCGTCGCATACGCCCAGAACCACCTCCTGGCCGAATATCCGGCACCGTCCCACCGTCACCGCCTCGTCCAGCCCGGTCTTTTCCCGCGCCTCCTCCAGTTTTTCTTCATATCCCTCATATCCCAGAGGGTTGCGCACGGGCAGATCCTGAAACCAGGGCTCAAAGCTGCGGGCGTCCGCCACCATTCGAATGCGGTTTTTCGCCTTGACCCTGAAATATCCGCCGCATTCATAGCAGACGTATTTCTTCAGCACGACCCGCTTTCTGTCCACCATTTTACCGCACTTGGGACAGCGGATCATCACCGCCTCCTTGTCCGGCGCCGGGTCGGATTGGACTTCCGTCCTTTCATCCTGGTCGGAAACGGAGGTATTTCCCGCCTTTTTCAGATTCGTATAGCCGCCTGACTTTCCGAATTTTTTGGAAAAAAATTCAGCCCGTTTTTGTTGTAAGAGACTCATACCGCACCCTGCCTTTCCCAAAGCCTATCCAATGGCGAAGGTGAGAACCGCCTCCGCCGCCATTTCCCCGTTGACCTTTGCCACGCCTTTTCCCATACCCATGGGGCCCTTTTCCTTTATGATGACGGTTTCCAGCGTCAGGACATCCCCCGGCTCCACCTTCCGCCGAAACCGCGCCTTGTCGATGCCCGCCAGAAAAGCGGTGCGGCCCTGAAACTCCGGCTTGGACAAAATCGCCACCGCTCCGGTCTGAGCCAGAGCCTCCATCAAAAGCACTCCGGGCATCACCGGGTTCCCGGGAAAATGCCCCTGGAAAAACGGTTCGTTGACGCTGACGCACTTTTTCCCCAGCGCCCGGACGCCCGGCTCCAGCTCCTCTATGGTATCGATGAGCAGGAAGGGATAACGATGCGGGATGATTTCCATAATTTCTTTCGCTGTATACAGAGACATGTTTCGATCTCTCCTTTCTGATTCCGCCTGCTGCCAGGCAAAATTCCCCCCATATGGATGCCGCGGTCAGGGCTGTTCCCTGTATTTCCCGATCAGGATGCTGGCGTTATGCCCGCCGAAACCCAGGGAATTGCTGAGCGCGTAGGGAACCTCCTCCGTCCGGCTTTCCCGGCAGTAGTCCAGATCCATCTCCTCCTCCGACTCCTGATAGCCCACGGTTTGATGGATAAAGCCTTCCTGGATCTCCTTGACGCAGGTAATGAATTCCACGGCCCCCGCCGCTCCCAGCAGATGGCCGATCATGGACTTGGTGGAATTGATCCTCAGACGATAGGCGTGTTCCCCAAACAGCAGCTTGACGGCCCGGGTTTCAAACAGATCATTGTGATGGGTGCCGGTGCCGTGAGCGTTTAAATAAGTCAGCTCCTGGGGCGCGACGCCCCCGTCCCGCAGGGCGCACTGCATGGCCATTGCCGCGCCGGCCCCGTCCTCGGCGGGAGAAGTGATGTGATAGGCGTCGGAAGAACAGCCGTATCCCAGCACCTCCGCGTAAATCCGGGCGCCCCGCTTTCTGGCATGCTCCAATTCCTCCAAAATCACAATGCCAGCGCCCTCTCCCATCACAAAGCCGCTTCTCCGGCTGTCAAAAGGAAGGGAGCATTTTGCGGGATCCTGGCTTTCCGATAACGCGGTGAGAGACGTAAAACCCGCGATGCTCACGGGAGTCACGGCGCTTTCCGTTCCCCCCGCCGCCATAACGTCCGCGTCCCCGTACTGGATGGTGCGGAACGCCTCGCCGATGGAATTCGTCCCGGTGGCGCAGGCCGTGACCACGTTCAGGCTCTTGCCCTTCAGGCCGAACCGGATGCTCACATTGCCGGCGGCCATGTTGGAGATCATTAACGGCACAAACAAAGGCCCCACCCGCGAGGGCCCCTTCTGAAGCAGCTTTCCGTATTCCCTCTCAATCGCCTGAAGGCTTCCCACGCCGCTGCCTACGGAACATCCCACCCGGTAAGGATCCTCTTTTTCCAGATCCAGCCCCGCGTCCCGGATGGCCTCGTCCGCCGCGGCTACGGCGAACTGGCAGAACTGCTCCATCCGTCTTGCGCTTTTGGGATCCATGTAACGCTCCGGCTCAAAATGTTTGACTTCCGCCGCCAGTTTCACTTTATAGTCTGTGGTGTCAAATCTGGTAATGGGGCCAAACCCCGTCTTTCCCTGCCTGATCCCGTTCCAGAATTCCTCCATGCCGTTGCCGATGGGCGTGATGGCTCCCAGCCCCGTCACAACTACTCTTTTCATCTCTTTCTCCTTCCGAAAATCCGTTCCACAAGAAAAGTCCCTGTGGCCCAAGCCCGGCGTCACATGCACATGCCGCCGTCCACGCAGATCACCTGTCCCGTGATGTAATCGGAACCGGCTCCTGCCAGAAACGCCACCAGCCGGGCCACATCCTCCGCCGCCCCCGCATGTCCCATGGGGATCCTTTCCAGCAGCTTTCCCCTTGCGCTGTCGGAGAGTTTTCCCGTCATATCCGTGTCAATAAATCCCGGCGCAACCGCGTTGACGCTGATTCCCTTGCCCGCCAATTCTCTTGCCACGCTCTTGGTCAGCCCGATCAGGCCGGCCTTGGAAGCGGCGTAATTCGCCTGTCCCCCGTTTCCCATAATGCCGGATACGGACGTGATATTAATCACCTTGCCGCTTCGCTGCTTCAGAAAGTATCGGGACAAATGCCGAATGGTGTTGAAGGCTCCCTTCAGATTGATCTCCAGAACCCTGTCGTATTCTTCCTCCGTCATGCGCAGAATCAGATTATCCCTGGTCACGCCCGCATTGTTCACCAAAATATCCACATGGCCGTAACGGGCCGCTATCTCCTCCGCCATTTTCCCGCAGGCCGCAAAGTCGGACACGTCACAGCACACGGCCTGGGCCTGGCCGCCCATGCTCTCAATTTGCGCCACCACTTCCCGGGCCTGCGCTTCGGAGCCGTTGTAATTCACCGCCACCGCCGCGCCCTGAGACGCCAGCGTCAGCGCCACGGCCCTGCCGATGCCGCGGCCCGCTCCGGTCACCAGCGCCGTCTTCCCCAAAAGAGGCCTGACGGCCTCATTGTTTCGCTCTGTTCCCTCCATCATTTACTGTAACGCCCTTTCCTCCAGAAGTTTGTTCAGATCCTCCACCGTTTCCACATTTTTTGCGGTCACATTTCGGTCGATCCGGCGTAAGAAACCGGTCAGGGTCCTGCCCGGCCCAATCTCAAGAAACGTATCCACGCCGTCGGCGATCATTCTCTCCACCGATTCGCGCCATCTGACGGTGGCGGAAACCTGTTGGGCCAAAAGCCCCTTCACCCGGGATCCGTCCGTCACATAAACCGCCTCCACGTTACACAGATAAGGAATCACCGGATCCTTCACGGACACCTTTTCCAGCTCTGCGGCCAGCTTTTCGCCGGCTCCGGACAGGAGTTTGGAATGGAAGGGGCCGCTGACATTGAGGGGTACGCATTTGCGGGCTCCCGCCTGCTGCAGCCGTTCCGCCGCCTGTTTCACCGCGGTTTCCTCCCCGGTGATGACGATCTGGCCGGGGCAGTTGTCATTGGCAATGGACACAATCCCCGCCGTCTCCCGGCAGATTTTCTCCACCGCATCCGCCTCCAGACCCAGAACCGCGGTCATAGCGCCGCCCACAGGGTAGGCCTCCTGCATCAAAACGCCCCGGATCCTGATCAGCCGGAACAGATCCGCCAGCTCCATCACCCCGGCCGCCGCCAGGGCTCCGTACTCTCCCAGGCTCAACCCGGCACAGCAGTCCGCACGAACCCCTTTTTCCTCCAGTACCTTTAAAATCGCCGTCTCCGTGGCCAGCATGGCGATCTGCGTGTATTCGGTCACGTCCAGCTTGCTGTTTTCCGTAAAGCAAAGTCCGGCCACATCCAGGCCCGTGACCTTTCCGGCCAGCTCATACACCTGTCTTGCCGTCTGGAACGTATCGTAAAAATCCTTTCCCATACCGCAGTATTGAGCGCCCTGTCCGGGAAACACAAATGCCGTCCTGCTCATATAAAACCTCCTATGTCCTGATAGCCGTCCCTCTCCCGCCGGGTCTGAGCTTACATGGCGCCGCCCAGCAGCCGTTTCGCCTGATCCATGATCTCACGGATGATTTCGTCGCAGCTTTGCTCCTGCCTGACCAGGCCCGCAATCTGCCCCGCCATCACGGTGCCGTTTACCACGTCCCCATCGATCACAGCGTTTCGAAGGGAGCCCAGAGTCAGTTTCTCCAGCTCCATAAAGTCCGCTCCCTCCTTCTCCAGACGCAGATATTCCCTGGTCATTTTGTTTCGCAGGGAACGCACCGGATGCCCGGTGCTCATACCCGTCACCTCGGAATCAATGTCGGAGGCCCGGATCAGCTTTTCCTTATAATTCGGATGGGCGATGGACTCCTTTGCCGCCACGAAACGGGTTCCCATCTGTACGCCCTCGGCGCCCAGCATCATGGCCGCCGCAAACCCGCGTCCGTCCCCAATCCCTCCGGCCGCCACCACGGGAACGGACACAGCGTCCGCCACCTGAGGGACCAAAGCCATTGTGGTCAGGCTGCCAATGTGGCCGCCGCTCTCCATCCCTTCCGCCACCACGGCGTCAGCGCCGGCCCGCTCCATCATCTTTGCCATGGCAACGCTGGCCACCACCGGGATCACCTTGACGCCCGCGTCCTTCCACAGAGCCATAAACTTTCCCGGATTCCCCGCGCCGGTGGTCACCACCTGAACGCCCTCCTCCACCACCATCTTCGCCACTTCCTCCGCGTTGGGATTTAACAGCATAATGTTGACGCCGAAGGGTTTATCCGTCAGTTCTCTGCATTTTCTCACCTGTTCCCTCACGATGTCGGGAGGCGCGGAAGCAGCGCCGATCAGGCCGATTCCGCCGGCGTTGGAGACAGCCGCCGCCAGATGGTACTCCGCCACCCAGGCCATGCCCCCCTGAATAATGGGGTACTCTATTCCCAAAAGCTCCGTCAGTCTCGTTTTCATATCTGTTGCCAAGCCTTTCCGGGAGAATCAGCCGCGAAAGCCTACTCCACACCCTTTTTCTTTAAATACTCCAGCACGTCCTTCACGGTGGAAAGCTGCTCCAGATCTTCGGAGGGGATCTCGATGTCAAACTCCTCCTCCAAAGCCATCACAAGCTCAAACAGATCCAGAGAATCCGCGTTCAAATCGTCTTTAAAGCTGGTATTCTCCGTAATATCCGTTCCTTCCACGTTGAGCTTTTCCACAATGACATCCCTTACTTTTTCAAACATAACCTTTCTCCTTTTCCCATGCATCCATTGATTTGTTTTCCATAGTCAAATGCCAAACTGACGGCTTTGATCCGCCCGCTGCCGGTTCCTTCCGGCCATTTCCTTTGATATTCAAGTATTTTGAGTATCTATTATTTTGACATTCAAACTATTTAGCAGCATAATACCGCAGATCCGCTCCGCTGTCAACCATTTTCTTTGGGGCCGCGTTAAAATTTTTTTCTGCGGCTGTGTCAAAGTTTTTCTGTGGCCGCGTCAAAATTTCTCTGTGGCCGCGTTAAAATTTCTCTGCGGCAGCGTTAAAATTTCTCTGCGGCCGCGTCACAACGGTTGAATGCCAAAGTAAACTCCAGTGACAACTGAAATTCCAGAATGCCAGAGAAAATGCAGGTTTCAGCCAACT
>CANRIP010000022.1 GCA_947630715.1 uncultured Acetatifactor sp. | reverse complement strand
CCCAGATAGCTCAGTTGGTAGAGCAGAGGACTGAAAATCCTCGTGTCACTGGTTCGATTCCGGTTCTGGGCATTTTTGCCGCTCTTTTTTCAGTTCCGATTTCGGCTACCATTCTTTCTTATAATATCTGTCCCGGTATTTTTTGGGCGTCAACCCTACAAAATGTTCAAACACCTGAATAAAATGACTTTGAGAGGAAAAGGCAAGATAGTTGGCGATTTCCACATAGCTGTAATCGGAATACCGTAAAAGGTTCTGGGCCTGTTCAATCTTCTTTTTGCGAATGTAATCGCTGACGGAGACGCCCGTATCCGCCTTAAACAATCTGGACAAATGGCTGGGTGATGTTCCCGTCTGTTCCGCGAGCATTTCAATGGTGATTCTTTCCTGAAGATGGCTGTATATAAAATCGATACATCTGACGGTGATCTCCGATGATCGATTCTGTAATTGCTGATGGTGCATGTATTCTGTAAATTCCATGACCATATGGTGGTGAAGGGTCACCACATCTTCCACACGGAGACATTCATCCATCTTTGCGATATAAAAATCACTCATGCGATAGGCCTTTTCCTGAGCCATTCCCGCCATAATACAATTTCTGGTAATCAAAGCGGCCGTCACCACAAAGTGATATTTGATATTGCGCAGGAGGTTTTTGGAGAGAATTCCCATGCCTTTAGGATCCGCAAAAGAATTTTGACGGCAATTTTCCTGCACATACTCCAAATCTCCCATACAGACGGCGCGATAAAACCGGTATTCCGTTTCCATGGGCGTGTGTTTCATATCCTGTTCACTTTGCAATAGCTCCTCCAGAAACCATTCTTTCTGCAGATTCATGTGATTCCTCTTTTCTCCTTGGACTTTGACGCCGTTTCAAATGGGAATAGTGAATTGAAAATTTGTTTTTTGTTTTTATCATGACATGATTTTGACAAAAACGCAATCATTTTAATATAAATTGTATGTTCCAGATGTTATGGTAACAAGTAGTAACAGGATTAACGGGGGAGTTAATCCAGGACCCTGCAGAAATAGAAAAGGAGAAGGCATATGAAGTGGCTTTCAGGTGCGAAAACATGGTTTTTGGCACAAAGCGCGGCGATAAAAACGCTGCTGTGTGTTGTTTGTCTGGCGGTAGTGGCGGGAATCGGAACGGCTGTATACTTTGGCGTCCGGTCCGGCGCAGACGCGGATGAAGACATGTACATGGTTTCTGTGGACGATCCTGTCATTTCTCAGGAGGATACAAAACCGACTCCTACGCCGGAACAGCCTTCTGAAGAAAAGGATCAGGATGAGGAAACCGATGCTCCGGAAGGGGATGAAGTCCAGGAGGAGGCGGAGGAGGAAGAACCCTTTGTCAACACCACGGGAAAACTGATCAATGGTAATTTCAAAGAAGGGCTGAAAGGATTTGAGGTATACGCTTATTATCCTGACGATATTTCTTATACGGTTGACCCCAAAACAGGATTGAGCATCAGCATCGCCCACACAGGGGAGGAAGACTGGCACGTTCAGTTAAAGCAGGGCGGCATCAAGCTGCAGAACGGCAGTTGGTATCAGCTCACCCTTGACGCGAAGTCGGATCTGGCCAGAGACATTATCTGCACCATGCAGCGAAACGGCATTGAGGATGATGTCTGGACGGCGTATTCGCCCAGCCAGCATCTTTCCCTTACCAAAAGCTGGAAAACTTTTAACATTTATTTCCAGATGACGGAAAAAACCGATTCGGACTCTGTGTTCAATCTGTCCATGGGCGCTGTGGACGGAAAGGTGATTGCGAAACAGCACACCGTCAGCGTCAGGAACATCAGTCTCAAGAAATTGGACGATACTTGGTTAAGCGCACTGCGGCAGGGAGAAAACCTGATTGGAAACAACAATTTTGCCTATCAGGATATTCTCTGGGAAACTACCATAGTATCACCGGGAGAAGCAAAGGCGACTTTTGAAGAAGGCAAGGCGGTATTCGATATCAAGAACCCCGGTCAGTTGGACTGGAATGTACAGCTTAAGCAGAGCGGAATCAGGCTGGAGCAGGGAAAGGGATACAGACTTACGTTTCAGGCTTCTTCCACAGTAGCTCGTACCATCAAAATTGGTTTTATGGACAAGGATTTTGTAAACTGGTATGGGGGGGCGGATGTAACGCTGAGCGGTGGCGCTGAGCAAACCGTCATGGTAGAGTTTTACATGGATAAGGCGACAAATCCGGATGCCGTTATGATGGTGTCCATGGGTAAAATGGAGAATCAGGATACGCCTGCATCTGTGATTACGCTCAGCCAGTTTAAGCTGGTGAATGCTGCAGTATCCCCGGCATCGTCAGGGGGCTATGGGGTTGCGTTCAATCCCATCACAAATCTGACGGACGGCTGGTTTGTATACGATCATGAAGATACTCACGTCAGCAGTTGCACCGTGGACGGAGAAAACGGGTTTAAAATTGACATTAACGATACTGGAACAGAAGATTGGCATGTACAGTTACAAAAGAAAAATGTTGCGCTGGAAAAGGGCAAGTGGTATCAGATTTCCTTCGAGGCAAAGTCTTCTCTGGACAGGGCTCTGCTTTACATGTTACAGAGGGATGGAGCTGCGGACGAGGTCTGGACGACGTATTCCAACGCGGAACAGGGAAAGATCACTCTGAACGGAGAATGGCAGACGTTTACGCAGACGTTCCATATGCTTTCCGATTCGGATAACGCGGCGATTTTTAACATATCTATGGGAAGTATCAACGGAACCAGGATTGCACAGCAGCATTCGGTATGGGTGAGAAATATCCGGCTGGTGGAGACCGTAGAGCCTCAAAAAGAGCCTGTGAAGGTCGGGGAAGAAATGGTTGCGGGATTCAAGGACAGCGGATCTTCATGGCAAGCCAATGCGGGCGCCGCCGCCAACAGTTATTCCTATGAGGGAGATCGTATTGTATTTGATATCCAGGACCCGGGGGTAAATGATTATGATGTGCAGTTGACATATCCCGGACTGACGCTGGAGAAGGGCTGTACTTACCAAATCAGCCTTCAGGCGGAAGCAACCCAGGCAAGAACCATTAAAATTGGAATTCTTGGCCCCGATTTGAATTATCTGTGGTACGGCGGAGAGGATATTAAACTGAATGGCCCCGTGGTCAGCGCCGGAACCAGGACATCCGAGAATGGATTGTTTCTTGTAAGCGAGACGGGAAACAACTATACCATAGAATTTACCATGTCGCAGGAAACGGATTACAACGCGACTCTGGCCATTTCCATGGGAAAGATAGAAACGGAGGATACGCCTCCTTGTAAGATTACGCTGGGAGAGATTTCCATGAAAAAGACGGCGGAGGCATCGGAAACGGGTGAGCCTTCCACAGCGCCTCCTGTCACTACTTTGACGGATGGATGGGTTTTAAACGATAATGAAGGGACGCATACCGTAAAAAGCTCCGTGGATGGAGAAAACGGTTATAAGATCGAAATTCGGGATACCGGTACGCAGGAATGGCATATACAGCTACAAAAAACCGGATGGAAAATGGAACAGGGGAAACAATATACCGTAACCCTGGAGGCGAAATCTACCCTTCCCAGAAGCATCGTATATCTGGTGCAGGAGAACGGGGGAGCTTACACTTCTTATTCAGGAGACGGCACTATAAACCTGACCGATGAATGGCAGACATTTACGCAGACGTTTGAGATGACGGCAGAGACGGATCAAAACGCGGTGTTCAACATCTCCATGGGAAGTATCAACGGAACCCGGATTACACAGCAGCATTCGGTATGGGTGAGAAATATCCAGTTGGTGGAGACCGTAGAGCCTGAAAAGCCTGAAAAAGAGCCTGTGAAGATCGGGGAAGAAATGGTTGCGGGATTCAAGGACAGCGGATCCTCATGGCAGGTCAATAAAGGTGCCGATTCCAACAGTTATTCCTACGAGGGAGATCGTATTGTATTTGATATCCAGGATCCGGGGGTAAATGATTATGATGTGCAGTTGACATATCCCGGACTTACGTTGGAGAAGGGCTGTACTTACCAAATCAGCCTTCAGGCGGAAGCAACCCAGGCAAGAACCATTAAAATTGGAATTCTGGGCCCCGATTTGGGTTATGTGTGGTACGGCGGGGAGGATATTAAACTGAATGGCCCCGTGGTCAGCGCCGGAACCAGGACGTCCGGGAATGGATTGTTTCTTGTAAGCGAGACGGGAAACAACTATACCATAGAATTTACCATGTCGCAGGAAACGGATTACAACGCGACTTTGGCCATTTCCATGGGAAAGATAAAAACGGAAGATACGCCTCCCTGTAAGATTACGCTGGGAGAGATTTCCATGAAAAAGACGGCGGAGGCATCGGAAACGGGTGAGCCTTCCACGGCGCCTCCTGTCACTACTTTGACGGATGGATGGGTTTTAAACGATAATGAAGGGACGCATACTGTAAAAAGCTCCGTGGATGGAGAAAACGGTTATAAGATCGAAATTCGGGATACCGGTACAGAGGAATGGCATATACAGCTACAAAAAACCGGTTTGAAAATGGAACAGGGGAAACAATATACCGTAACCCTGGAGGCGAAATCTACCCTTCCCAGAAGCATTGTATATCTGGTGCAGGAGAACGGGGAAGATTACACTTCTTATTCAGGAGACGGCACTATAAACCTGACCGATGAATGGCAGACATTTACGCAGACGTTTGAGATGACGGCAGAGACGGATCAAAACGCGGTGTTCAACATCTCCATGGGAACGTCTGAAACAGCGAGAATCAAGGAACCACATACCATCTGGATCAGAAATCTGAACGTGGAAGAAGCCGCCGGGCAGGAGGAAGGGTCTGCCGAGCCGGATGAAAATCTATTGAAAAACGGAACCTTTGCAGACGGCAGTTCCTGGTCAATTGGCTCTGAAGTTAGTGAAGGAGCATCCATTCAATATACAGGAAACCAGGCGGTGGTAAAGGTGACCGATCCCGGAAACGAGATCTGGGATGTACAGTTGAAACAGGACGGCCTGACTTTGGAGCAGGGATGCACTTATGTGTTGACCTTCGAGGCAAGCAGCACGGTAGACAGGACTATCAAGGTAGCATTCCAACTGCCGGACAATACATGGTATGGCGGAACTGACGTGGTGTTGACCGATACGATGGAATCAAAACGGTTGGAATTCACTGTGGAAAAGGATACAAGCAGTGAAATCATTATGCAGATCCAGATGGGAAAAACCGGCGATGATCTGACATTGCCCCATACAATTACCTTAACGAATTTTTCACTGAAAAAAGTCCAGTAAACAACCTGAAAAACCCGCAGGACCGATCAATCGGAATCCTGCGGGTTTTTGTGCTGTCTGAAACAGGGTGATCCGGCCCTGAAACTTTCCGGCCCCCAATTTTTTTGTATGCCGTCATGTGTATGCGCAAGAATACGGATGAACCTTGTATTTTCCGGGGTTTTATGCTATCATACAGAGTGTTTTATAAAGAGATTGAGATCTGTGATTCTGGATGAAAACAAATCTCATATGAAATCGGAATCATTATCCGCAAAACAGCCGGGGCAGGCGTATGAAAAAGGAAAAGCCGGCGGAACAGGATAATGCTATTTTTTTCTTGTCAACTATGCTATAATATTCTATCCGCTATTGTTTGAGGAGTGGATTTGTAAGGAGAACTGTTGATGAAAAAAAATAATTTGACAGCGGTGGAACCGGAAGAAAAGAAATTGAGAGAAGAAAGCCCGGAAAGAGAAAGGCAGCAAGAAGAAAGAACGGAAGAAGACAGCCCGGGAAAAGGAAGGCAGCAAGAAACAGGAACGGAAGAAGGAAGCCCGGGAGAAGAAAGATCGCAACAAAAAGGATCAGGAGCAGACAGCCCGGAAAAAACAAGACCGCAAGAAAAAAATTCGAACCAGGAAAAATCGAAGGGGAAAAAACAAAAAGAAAAAAAGCCGGAAACAAATCACCCGGATCAAAATAAACCGAAAACGACGAATCCGGACAGGGAGACGGCATCTAAGGATGCGGAGGGCATTACGGAGATCAGGGCCAAACGGCATGGTTTCGGCAAGGTGATTGCGTTCCTTTGTCTGGCGGTTCTATTGATCACGGGCATTGCCTATGTGGGAATCGGTTTTTATTATCGAACCCATTTTCTGCCGAATACGGTGGTGAACGACATCGCCGTCAGCGGCATGAAGGTTCCGGAGGCAGCGCAACTGCTGGACGCGTGGGTACAGAGTTACGCGCTGGAGGTAACGGGACGCGATCCTGCCACAGCCGTAAGCCATGCCATACTGGGAAAAATTACGCCGGAGGATGTGGGACTGGTCTATACCAGCTCAGAAAAAGCGCTGAGCGATCTGCTGCGAAATCAGAACTGGCTGCTGTGGATAAACGCCTGGATGACGAAGGAACCCCAGAGCAAGCCTGTGGAACGGGGCAGCACCAGCCTGGACGAAGAACGTCTCAAGGAGCTTGTGAGCGGCTGGGACGCCTGTCAGCCTTCCCGGATGATTCCGGCCAGGGACGCGTATATCGGAGAGTATGATCCGGAGAAGGAAAAATATGAAATTGTCCCGGAGGTACAGGGAACGGAATTAGATGTGGATCAGGTGATCCGGCGGATCAGGGATACGCTGCTGGATCTGAATGGGGACACACTGGATCTGGAGGAAGAAGATCTCTATGTGCAGCCCCGGGTGTCCGCAGATGACAAAAAACTGGTTGAACTGGTGAATACGGCAAATCTCTGGCTCAGTACGGATATTACCTATGACTGGAACGGAAATCAGGTAGTGCTGGACGCGGAAACCATTTCGGAGTGGGTCACCATAGAAAACGGCAAGGTGTCGCTGGATGAAGACGCCGTGGCCTCCTTTGTGCGAGCCCAGGCACGGAAATATGACACTTACGGGAAGACAAAAACCTTTGTGACCACATCAGGAGTGGAGTTGTCCCTGCCCAGCGCCTCTTACGGGTGGAAAACGGACAGAGAAACCGAGACAGAGGAATTGTGTCGGCTGATCCGGGACGGCAGCACCGAATCCAGGGAACCGGTGTATATCTATAAGGGAATGATTAAGATCAAGGACAGCGTCAATGACATTGGGACGTCCTATGTGGAAGCGGATTTAACCAACCAACATTTGTATTTGTATCTGGATGGCGTGATTGTCCTGGAGACGGATTTTGTGTCGGGCAAGGTGAGCAACGGAAACAGCACTCCCGCGGGAATTTTCGGTATTACATACAAGACCACCAACGCTGTTTTAAGAGGAGCCAACTATGAGACGCCGGTGAATTACTGGATGCCGTTTTATGGCAATTACGGAATGCATGACGCTACCTGGCGGGCCAGTTTTGGCGGCGATATCTTTTTAAACAACGGCTCTCATGGCTGCATCAATCTTCCTCTGTCCAGCGCGGAACAGATTTACGGATATGTGTATTCGGGCTTTCCCGTGATCTGTTATTATTATGATGCGCCTTTGGCGCCGGAGGGCGAGGAGTTTCCCGACCCGGAGACGGGATTGCCGGAGACGGCCCCCGTGCAGCAGCCTGTGAATGGAGAATAAGGTTACCGCTATGTTATCCCACAGAACAAGGAAAGACGGCAGAAAAAAAAGAAGGAATGGGCGTACCCCCAGGCAGTCCTTACGCTGGCGGGAGAAACTGGAGGTTTACCGGGCCAATGACAGGATGATCCGCAGCGCGGCGCCGGATATTTTAAGCTCCAAAAATTTCCACAGTACCAAACGGCATATCCAGCATGGGAATGTGACGGTAAATGAACATGTCAAAAACGTGGCGCGGTACAGCCTGGCCTTCAGCGACAAATTGCATATTCGCTGCAACCGCAGGGAGATGATCCGGGGCGCCCTGCTGCACGATTATTTTTTGTATGACTGGCACATTCCGGACGCAAAAAAACCTCATCGCTTACACGGGTTTTATCATCCCGGCAGGGCGCTTGAAAATGCTTCCGCTGAGTACCGCCTGACGGACAGGGAAAAGGATATTATCAGGAAACATATGTGGCCACTGACCCCGGCGTTTCCCAAATATAAGGAAGGGTGGATCGTGATAGCTGCGGATAAATGGTGCTCTCTCATGGAAACGCTGAGATTGTACAAAGGGCATGGGGTGGTTTTGGATAAGCTGATGGAGGATTGAGTTGGAACATCTGATGACAAAGCTGCAAGCGTATGGAAAAAGCCATGTTTATCCCTATCATATGCCCGGGCATAAGCGCCGGCCCTTCGGTATGCTGGGGGAGGAACTGTGCGGCATTGATATTACGGAGATCGAGGGATTTGACAATCTTCATCAACCCCAGGGGATTTTACAACAACTGCAGCGGCAGGCGGCCCGCCTGTACGAAGCGGATGAAAGCTTTTATCTGATAAACGGCAGTACGGCGGGCATACTCAGCGCGGTCAGCGCCGCCCTTCCCGCGGGCGGGCATATTTTGATGGCCCGGAATTGCCATAGATCCGCTTATCACGGGGCCTATCTCAGAAACCTTACGGTTTCCTATCTGATGCCGCCGGCGCTTGCAGAATATGATATCTGCGACGCCGTTACGCCCCGGCAGATACGGGAGGCCCTGGATGGAGAGCCGGACATCGGCGCCGTACTGGTGGTATCTCCCACATATGAAGGCCGGATCGCGGATATTCGCCGGATTGCAGAAGCGGTTCATGAAAGAAACCTTCCGCTGATTGTGGACGAAGCCCACGGGGCCCATCTGGGAATCATGGGAGGCACTGTGCCGAATAGCTGTCAGGCGGGAGCGGATCTGGTGATTCACAGCGTTCATAAAACGCTGCCGTCCCTCACCCAGACGGCGCTGCTCCATGTAAACGGCCCACGGGTACCCAGAGACAGACTGAAAAGGTTTCTGCAAATTTATCAGTCCAGCAGTCCGTCCTATCTTTTGATGGCCAGTATAGATAACGCTCTCACCTATGTGGAACAGGAGGGCGGCGAGAGGTTTGCCGCCTTTTTATGCCAATACGGAAGGATGATGGAAACCCTGTCAGCGTGTAAAAGGCTGCGGATCCTGCCCTGGGAAACAGAAGTGCAGGATATTGGAAAGCTTGTTATTTCCGTCAAACATGCCGATATGACAGGCAGAGAGCTTTATAATCGGCTTTTGACCCAATATGGACTTCAGGTGGAAATGGCCGCCAAAAGCTATGTTCTTGCCATGTTTACGATCAATGACGGTCCGGAAGCCTATGAGCGGATGACGGCCGCCCTGCTGGAAATAGACGGCCAACTGGCAAGCAGCGGGGAGCCCTATCCTTTGGCGGATGCCGGGAAGGAAGGTTCCCCCTGGGATCTGCCGGTCTGCCGGATTCCGCTGGCCCAGGCCTGGGATATGGATACGGAGGAGAGGGAGCTTGCCCGGTGTGAAGGAAGGACCGCGGGAGAGTTTGTGTGCCTGTATCCGCCGGGCATCCCGATTCTGGCGCCGGGGGAACAGATGACAAAGCGGCTGTGCGGTGAAATCCGGCAGTGGGTTCAGGACGGTTTTACCGTGCAGGGAGTGGAAGAAAAGGAAGGCGGCATTTTTATAACGGTCATACGGGAAACGAAAGGGACAGTCCGCCGGGAGGAAACCGGGAAAACCCCGGAGAGCCACTGACGGTCCCGGACAGAAAGGAAGGCCGGTCAAACGGCAAAACGCAGGAAACATGGGGAAGATCGTATACCTGATGGGAAAAAGCTCCACGGGAAAGGATACCATATTTAAGAAATTGCTGGAGGATAAGTCCCTTGCCCTGAAAAATATCGTCCCTTACACCACCAGACCCATACGGGGAGGGGAAAAAGACGGCCAGGAGTATTTTTTTACGGATGAGGAAGGGTACGGGAAACTGAAAGAACAGGGCAGGATTATCGAGGAAAGGGCGTACCGTACTTTCCACGGCCTCTGGCGGTATTTTACGGTGGATGACGGCCAGGTGTGCAGCCGGGAGCAGAATTACCTTGCCATCGGCACGTTGGAGTCCTATGTCAAACTAAAGGATTATTTTGGAGCGGACAGGATGCTGCCGGTTATGATAGAATTAGATGACGGTATACGGCTCAAGCGGGCGCTGCATCGTGAGATGGCCCAAGAGTCCCCCAGATATGAGGAAATGTGCCGGCGGTTTCTGGCGGACAGCGAGGATTTCGCGGAGGATAAGATCCGCGAAGCCGGCATAGAAACGAGATTCTGCAACGACGATCTGGACAGGTGTTTACAGCAAATCCGTCAGTACATTGCGGAGAATACGGAGACAGGTTGAGAGCAGCCCGAAAGGGGGAAAAGTCATGGAAATCAAGGTGGATCAGACAAGCCGGACGGCGCCGGTGGAACAGACGCAGATCAACCGTCCTGAGGACGGTACCTTTAAGTTCATGCTTGCCAGCAATATTGAGGAATCCGAATTGCAGACAAGGCTTCAGGGGCTGATGGAAGAAATCGTTATGCAGGGAGAAAAGCTTTCCAAGCGCCGGGACATCAAAGACATGAGACGTTATCGAGGTCTGGTAAAGGATTTTCTCAACGAGGTAGTGACCCGGTCCCACGCTTTTTCCAGGGAAAATTTCCTGGATCGGAAGGGACGACACCGGGTATACGGGATTATCCGTCTGATCGATGAAAATCTGGATCAGTTGGCCCAGGAGCTGATGAAGGATGAAAAGGATCAGTTGGCTATCCTGAACAAGCTGGGCGAAATCGAAGGGTTGCTTTTGGACATTTTCACCTGACGAAACATGAAATAAGGCGTTTGGCAGCGGATCGGGGGGAGCCAGAGAGGGAACGGACGGGCTTCGAAGAAAAGCGGCAGGACGGAAAGACACGCAAAGCAAGGAAAAGACACGCAAAGCAAGGAAAAGACACGCAAAGCAGGGGGAAGACCGCAAAGCAGGGGAAAGACACGCAAAGCAAGGGAAAAATACGCGGAGCAAGGGAAAGGTACGGGACGGTATGGCACAGTTCAAAGATATTATTGGACAGGAGCAAATCAAAGAACATCTGAGGAACGCGCTTTTAGCTGACAAGGTTTCTCACGCGTACCTCATAAGCGGTGAAAAATCTTCGGGCAAGGAGTTTATCGCCAAAGTGTTTGCCATGGCGCTGCAATGCGAGAGGGGCGGGGCCGAACCCTGCCAGGAATGCCATTCCTGCAAACAGGCGCTTTCGGACAATCATCCGGATATTGTGAGAGTGACCCATGAGAAACCCAATACCATCAGTGTGGATGATATCCGGGTTCAGGTCAATCACGACGTGGCGCTGAAACCATACAGCGGTTCCCATAAAGTTTACATCATTAACGAAGCGGAAAAAATGACGCCTCAGGCGCAGAACGCCCTATTAAAGACGCTGGAGGAGCCGCCCTCCTACGCGGTGATTCTTCTGCTTACTTCCAATGTGAGCGCGCTGCTGCCCACCATCGTCAGCCGCTGTGTGGCGCTGAACATGAAACCGGTAGCGGACGATCTGGTCAAGAAGTACCTGATGGAACAACTGAAGGTAACGGATTACAGAGCGGAGATCTGCGCCGCATTTGCCAGAGGCAACATCGGGAGAGCCAAGGCGCTTGCATCCAGCGAGGACTTTGACAATGTGAAGGCGGAAGCGCTGTCTTTGTTGAAATATATCGGGGATATGGATTTATCGGAGGTCATTGCCGCCGTGAAAAAGATCACGGAGTATAAGCTGGAGATCAACGATTATCTGGATATCTGCGCGATCTGGTACAGGGACGTGCTGCTGTTTAAAGCCACCCACGATGCCAACCACCTGGTATTTCGGGAAGAAATCCAGACGCTGCGCCGGATTGCGCAGCGTAGCAGTTATGAAGGAATCGAGACGATCTTAAAGGCGCTGGAAAACGCAAAGCGGAGGCTGGACGCCAATGTGAATTTTGAGCTGACCATGGAGCTTTTGATGCTGACCATCCAGGAGAACAGCTAAGACGCAAATCAACGGAAAAAATACCGAGCCTTGAGGGAATTCTAACTTTCCCAGTGGTTTTTTCCTCTCATCTGTGATACAATGCAAAATAGCAGTTCCCTCCCGTGAGCGGCGGCTGCTATTTTCGCGTTTTGCGGAGGAAAGAAAACGGGCCGGGAATCTGCGGAGGATGGCGCAGAGAACGGCCGGGCTTTGGAGCCTGGAAAGGATAACATATGGACAAATTGAACATAGCGGTATTTTTTGGCGGGTATTCCTCGGAGTACGGTGTGTCGCTGGAATCGGCGTATTCGGTTCTCTGTCATCTGGATCCTGCGAAATATGAGCCTGTGCCGGTGGGGATCACGCAAGAGGGAAAATGGTATTATTACGGCGGTGAATGGAATAAAATCAAAGAGGATCTCTGGCAGCAGGACGCCTCCTGCGTTTCAGCGGCGCTTTCCCCGGACAGAGGGGCAAACAGTCTTCTGCTGTTCAGGGAAAATCGGGTGGATTCTCTGAAAATAGACGCGGCTTTTCCGGTGATGCACGGCAGGAACGGTGAGGACGGCACCATCCAGGGATTGATCCAGCTTGCGGGAATTCCGCTGATTGGCTGTGACGTGCTGGCTTCCTCGCTGTGTATGGATAAGGATCGGGCTCATAAGCTGGCGGAGCTGGCGGGGATCCGGGTTCCAAAGGCAATGGCCTTCGGCAAGGTTTACGACCTGCATCGTGTGCTGGATTTTGCGGAACAGACGGGATATCCCCTGTTTGTCAAGCCGGTGAAGGCGGGTTCCTCCTATGGAATCACCAAGGTGAACAACAAGGAGAACTTGATGGAGGCGATCCGCCTGGCATTTCAGTACGATAATGAAGTCATTGTGGAGGAAACCATCCCGGGGTTTGAGGTTGGCTGCGCCGTTTTGGGAAATGACGAGCTGATCACCGGGGAGGTGGACGAAATCGAACTGGCGGGGGAATTTTTCGATTTTACGGAAAAATACACGCTGAAGACTTCCGCCATCCATGTGCCGGCGCGGGTGGATGAGGAAACTTCCCTCCGGCTGAAGGAGACGGGGAAAAAGCTGTATCGGATCCTGGGGTGTACCGGTTTCGCGAGAGTGGATATGTTCCTGACTCCCGATGGGGAAATTGTGTTTAACGAAATTAATACCATACCGGGCTTTACGGAACACAGCCGTTATCCCGGTATGATGAAGGCCGCCGGAATTTCCTTTCCGGAGATTCTGGACCGGGTGATCGGTCTGGCGCTTTCCCGGTAGAAAACGTCTTTGGAAGGCGAATGGCGGCTTTGATAAGACCGGAGGATTTTGAATGGAAACAAAAAGAAATTATGGCGGGCTGGATGTTTTTAAGATGATCGCGGCGTATCTGGTGGTGGCGATTCATACCTCTCCGCTGGAATCCTTTCACGCAGACGCGGACTTTTTCCTGACAAGGGTGCTTGCCCGTCTGGCTGTGCCGTTTTTCTTCATGGTTACCGGACAATTTGTACTCTCCGGCCGGGTCTGGGGAAAAGACAGGGATCTGGCTCCTGTGCGCCGGTATTTGAAAAAAATCATCCTTTTATACCTGGCTGCCGTGGTGTTGTATCTTCCCCTCGGCGTGTATGCGGGCCATTATGAAAATCTGACCCCGGGGGCGCTGGCCCGGCTGATCTGTTTTGACGGAACCTTTTATCATCTGTGGTATTTCCCGGCGCTGATCCTGGGGATCCTGATTGTTTGCCTGCTGGGCCGTTTCTGCGGCATTTACGCAAGTCTGGCGGTTTCCGCGCTGTTGTATGTGATCGGGCTGTTGGGAGACAGTTACTGGGGCCTGATTGCGGATGTACCCGGGATATCCGATGCGTACGAACTTGGGTTCCGGCTTTTTTCCTATACCCGCAACGGATTGTTCCTTGCGCCGCTGTTTCTGGTGATGGGGGCGTGGCTGAGGGAGGGCGGCAGAGAAAAGCCTATCGCGGACGGGGTGGGATTTTTGGTGTCCTTTGCCCTGATGACCGTGGAGGGATTGACGCTGCATTATTTTGATCTGCAAAGGCATGACAGCATGTATGTGTTGCTGCCCGTCTGCCTGTTTTTCCTTTACAGGCTGCTGCTTTCCTGGGACAAAAAAGCAGTGGGGGTCTGCCGGGCCGTTTCCACCTGGATTTATCTTCTGCACCCGGCTGTGATTGCGGCGGTGCATTTGTTCCACAAGCTGGTCTTTTCCCGTCTGCATGTGGCTCTGACAGATAACAGCCTGGTGCGTTATCTGGAAGTCTGCGTGATCTCCACGGCTGCGGCGCTGGCGGTTGCGGCGGTATTGTCCGGGCTGCGGAGGGTTTCCTTTGAGAGAGACAGGGCCTGGATCGAGCTGGATATGGGAGCGCTGGAACAGAATGTCAGGGCCATACAGGGACTTTTGCCGGAGGGCTGCAGACTGATGCCGGCAGTGAAGGCGGAGGGATACGGGCATGGAGCCGTACTGATCTCAAAGGAGTTGAACCGTCTGGGCGTGAAAGCCTTCTGCGTGGCCAGCGTATCGGAGGGAGTGCAGTTAAGAAAGGCCGGCATCAAGGGAGAAATTTTGATTCTGGGGTATACCCATCCCAGACAATTCGGCCTTCTTCGCCGTTACCGGCTGATTCAGACGGTGGTAGACGAATCGTACGCGGAGGAGCTGCACAGATATGGCAGGCCTGTGCGGGCGCATATCGCGGTGGATACCGGCATGCACCGGATCGGGATTCCCTGTGATCGGACGGATGAAATCGCCCGGCTGTTTCAATGGAAAAATGTAAAAATAGAAGGAATGTTTACCCATCTTTGCGTATCCGACGGCGCCCAGAGCCGCCAGAGAGAGTTTACAAAGGCTCAGGGGGCCGCGTTTTTCCAGTTGGTAAAACGCCTGGAGGAGCGGGGGCTTGACTGTGGGAAAAAGCATCTGGTGGCCAGCGGCGGCATCTTAAACTACCCGGAGTTTGCGGCGGATTATGCGAGAGTGGGAATTATCCTCTACGGTGTGCGCAGCGCCAGCGGGGATCTGGACTGCGCGGGCATTGCGCTGAAACCGGTGCTGTCCCTGAAAGCCAGGGTGGCTTCCGTGCGGGAGATCGCTCCGGGAGAGGGGGCCGGCTATGGGCTGGCCTTTGTGGCGAAACGCCCCACCAGGCTGGCGACCATCACCATTGGTTACGCGGATGGGCTGTCCAGGCTGCTGTCCGGCGGAAAAGGCCAGGTTTTGATTCGCGGGCGGAGAGCGCCCATTGCGGGCCGGGTTTGTATGGATCAGACGATTGTGGACGTGACGGAGATTCCGGAGGTTCGGCAGGGGGACGTGGCCGTGCTGATTGGGCGTTCCGGGAACGAAACCCTGACCGCCCTGGATATGGCGGAGGCGGCGGGTACCATCACAAACGATATTCTCACCGGTCTGGGGCCCAGGCTGACCCGCACGGTAAAGCCAAGGACGCGCAGAGCAACCGGAGGGAAGGAGACAAAAGCCCAGAAGGAGGCAAGCCCCGAATCGTGACAGGATTTGGAAACGGGGATTGCCGAAAAAATGTGGCCTTTTTACGGGATATATGCTAAAATACATAGGCAGATGAAAATCGGACAAACCCGCGAAAGCCGGGGATGTCCTGTGAGCCGTCAGGACGGCAGAGTGAGGTGGATAGATGATAAAAGTAATCGGCGTGAGATTTCGTACGGCGGGTAAGATTTATTTCTTTGACCCTTTGGATTATGAAATCAGGCGAGGCGATCATGTGATTGTGGAAACCGCAAGGGGCATAGAGTATGGAACCGTGGTCGCCGGTGTGAGCGAAGTGGACGACAACCGTGTGGTGCAGCCTTTGAAACCGGTGATTCGCATCGCAAATCAGCGGGATATAGATCAGGAGGAGGACAATAAGCGCAAAGAAAAGGAAGCCTTCAAAATTTGTCAGGAAAAAATCCAAAAGCACGGTTTGGAAATGAAGCTGATCGATGCGGAATACACGTTTGACAATAACAAGGTGCTTTTTTACTTTACCGCGGACGGGCGCATCGATTTCAGGGAACTGGTCAAGGATCTGGCGGGGGTGTTCCGCACCCGGATCGAGCTACGTCAGATCGGCGTGAGGGACGAGACTAAAATCGTAGGCGGAATCGGCATCTGCGGGCGGCCGCTCTGCTGTCACAGTTATCTGTCGGATTTTGTGCCTGTTTCCATCAAAATGGCAAAGGAACAGAATCTTTCCCTGAATCCCACCAAGATTTCGGGGGTGTGCGGCAGGCTGATGTGCTGTCTGAAGAACGAGGAAGAAACCTACGAGGAACTGAACCGCCGTCTGCCGAACATCGGGGACAGCGTCACCACCGAGGACGGCCTGAAGGGAGAGGTTCACAGTGTGAACGTGCTTCGGCAGTTGGTGAAGGTTATCGTCAGCGTTGGGGATGAAAAAGAGATTAAGGAATATCCTGTGGAGCAGTTGCAGTTCCGCCGCAGACATGGCAAGAAGGAAAAGATGGATCTGTCCCGGGAGGAGATGCAGGAGCTGGAGCGCCTTGAGGAAGAAGAACAGCAGGAGGAAGAAGGCCAGAGCGATCTGGGCCCCGATGTGACGGAAGGCAGTCAGCGTCAAAACGGCGGAAACCGTCAGGAAGGGAAACGCCGCGGAGACAGGCGTCCCTATGGACGGAGCAGGGACGAGGGCAGGGGATCTGAGGAAAACCGGGGGCCGGAGCGGAACCGCCAGGATGGCAGGAGACGTCAGGGCCCGCAAAGGCAGGATGGCGCCCAGCAGCGTCAGGATGCGGAACGTGCCCAGAGCGGGCGGCATGGAGGAAACGAAAACCGTCAGGGCGGCAAAAATAATTATAACAGACATCGGAGAGGCACCAGGCCCAGACAGGAAGGACAAGCGCAGCACAATGACTCTCAGGATTAACGAACAGGAGCGCATAGATGATCTTCAGCGCAACGGTTATCGGATCATTCAGGATCCCGGGAGGTTCTGCTTTGGGATGGACGCGGTGCTGCTCGCGGGATTTGCCCGCGCCGGCAGGGATGACAGTCTGCTGGATCTGGGGACGGGAACGGGGATCATTCTCCTTTTGATGGAAGCCAGATACGGCTGCGCCCGTCTGGTTGGGTTGGAGATTCAGCCCCAGAGCGCCGACATGGCAAGAAGAAGCGTGGATTTAAACGGCCTTTCGGATAAAATCCGTATTGTAACAGGAGATATCAAAGAAGCAGACTCTCTTTTTCCGTCTGCTTCTTTTGACTGTATTACCTGTAATCCTCCCTACATGATAGAAAACCATGGGATTGTGAATCCGGATGCGCCCAGGGCCATTGCGAGACATGAAATTCTCTGTACGCTGGCGGATGTAGCCCGGCAGAGCGCAAAGCTGCTGAAACCGGGAGGGCATTTTTTTATGGTACACCGGCCCTTTCGGCTGGCGGAGATCATGGTTACTTTGACCGGTTGCGGCCTGGAGCCGAAACGGATGCAGTTCGTATATCCCTATGTGGATAAAGAGCCCAATATGGTGCTGATCGAATCGGTACGAGGGGGAAAAAGCGGGATGATCGTGGAAAAACCGCTGGTGGTGTTTCAAAAACCCGGGGAGTATATGCCGGAGATCCGGGAAATTTACGGATATTGAAAGGCTGTTGCGGATCCGGAAGGAGGAAGAAAGGTGCCGGGAACATTGTATTTGTGCGCGACTCCCATCGGGAATCTGGGCGATATGACGCCGAGGGTTGTGGAAACGCTGCGCTCGGCGGATCTGATTGCCGCGGAGGATACCCGAAACAGTATCAAACTGTTGAACCATTTCGATATTCATACGCCCATGACCAGCTATCATGAATATAACAAGGTGGAAAAGGCCGGAGTCCTGGTGGAACGGCTTTTGGAAGGTCAAAATGTGGCGCTGATCACGGATGCCGGTACGCCCGCTGTCTCCGATCCGGGAGAAGTGCTGGTCAAAATGTGCCTGGAAAACGGTGTGCCGGTCACTTCGCTGCCGGGGCCTGCGGCATGTATTACGGCGCTGACTCTTTCCGGTCTTCCCACCAGGCGTTTCTGCTTTGAAGGTTTTCTGCCGGCGGACAAAAAGGAGAGAAGGGAGATTCTCAGAGAGCTTTCTGAAGAACCCCGAACCATCATCCTTTATGAAGCGCCTCATCACATGGTGCATACGCTGGAGGAGCTGTATGCGGCATTGGGTGACAGAGATGTCACATTGTGCCGGGAGCTGACCAAAAAGTTTGAGTCCGTGATGCCGACCACTCTGAAGAAGGCTTTGGAATATTATCAGGAACAGGAGCCCAGGGGGGAATATGTACTGGTGATCCGCGGCAGGAGCCGGGAGGAAAAACGAAAAGAGGAAATTGCAGGCTGGCAGGAGCTGACAATTGAGGAACATATGGGCCGGTATCTGGCGCAGGGCATGGACGACATGTCCGCCATGAAACAGGTCGCCAGGGATCGGGGCGTGGGAAAACGGGACATCTACCGGTATCTGCATCAGGAAAAGCAAAAGGAGGATGGGAATGACGGCAAGTAATTGTGACATGTGTGTCAACTATGTGTATGAGGAGGAAGATGAGTGCTACACCTGTCTGGTTCCTTTGGACGAGGACGAAATGTATCGGTTTCTGAGCGGCCGTCAGAAGGAATGTCCCTATTTCCGTCTGGACGATGAATACGGCGTTGTCAGACATCAGATGTGAGACGCCGTCCTCGGAAACGGTGTAGGTTTCCCTATCAGAAAAAATCACAAATCGAAAAAATCACAACTCAAAAATCGCAAATCAGAAAAATTACAAATCAGTAAGAACATGAATTAGTAAAAATCACAAAGAAATCAAAATCCCGCGTATATTTTTCCCGCCGGACGCCAAACTATCCTTGAAAGCACAAGCGCATTGCGGGTGTGCAGAGAAATCAAGGAGGTTACGGACATGAGCAACATTTCTGAACTGGATCTTCAAAATCTGCGTCATTTGATCGGCGGTTTTGACACCACCCACTGTAAAATGCAGGAGTACGCGCAGGAAGCCACGGATCCCCAAATCAAGCAGTTTTTTGAAAAAGGCGCCAAGTCAGCCATGGACAACAAGCAGCAGTTGATGAAGTTTCTGAACTGATCCATCGCCGGATCTGCGTCCGCGCAGCAACCGCAGATTTGGCCGTGGAGGCAAAGCTGTGCAGAAAAGAGGAAAATATGCAGGAAAAAACGATGGTAGCCGATACTCTGGCGGGGATCAACGGCGAATTGACCCGGTATGCCGGCATGATCGCCCAGTCTGAAAATAAGGAGCTGAAACAGACCCTGAAACAGTTCCGCAACGCCTGTGAGCAGTCTCAGGAGGAGTTGTATCAGATCGCAAGGGAGAAATCTTACTATGTGCCCGCCGCCAAGGCAACGGAAGAAGAAATCGCCCATGTAAAACAGCTTTTTACCCAGGGAACCATATAAGAAAAGATTTCCAAAGGCGCCGCCGGATTTTGCCGGCGGTGCTTTTTGCGTCCGTGAAAGCATAAAATGAAGTAAAACAGAGCCATTCGAGGGGGCCTGGAACGGATGCTCAATGCCATATGGGCGGTTATGATTATGATCGCGGTTTTTTACGGCGCTTTCACAGGGCGGATGAGCGACGTGACCAACGCGGCGCTGGACAGCGCCGGGGAAGCCATTTCTTTGTGCATTACCATGGCAGGAGTGGTGGGACTGTGGATGGGGATTATGGAGATTGCCACAAAGGCAGGACTGGTCAAAAAGCTCACCCGGGGAATAGAGCCGTTTTTAAGATTCATGTTTCCCGGGATCCCCAGGGATCATCCGGCAAACCAATATATCGCTGCCAATATCATTGCCAATATTCTGGGGCTTGGCTGGGCGTGTACGCCGGCGGGGTTAAAGGCTATGGAGGCCCTTGCCCGGCTGGAAACGGAGAGGGGCAATCCGGAATACGCTGGGGAGGAGGAAACCGGGACGGGCCCGGCGCAAAAAAAGGCACAGGTCAATTTCCGCCCGCCGTCCGGGTCGGGAAAAACCCGCAGCGCCAGCAATGAGATGTGTACGTTTCTCATACTGAATATCTCATCCCTTCAGCTAATTCCGGTGAATATGATCGCGTACAGGAATCAGTACGGCAGCAGCAGTCCCACGTCGATCATTGCGCCGGCCATCGCCGCAACCCTGTTCAGTACGCTGGTGGCGGTGATATACTGTAAATGTAAGGACGTTTCCGGCAGACGGCGCCGGGCAGGGCGGAAAAAGGAGGCGGTATGAAAGCGCTGGCAAATCTTTCCGACATTGTAATTCCTGTTTTGATTTTCTTTGTGGTGGGGTACGGCTTTGTATCCCGGGTTAAGGTGTATGAGTCCTTTTTAAAAGGGGCGGCGGACGGGCTCAAAATCGTTGCGGACATTATGCCTACGTTGATCGGTCTGCTGGTGGCGGTGGGAATGCTGCGGGCATCCGGATTTTTTGATCTTTTGGGAAATGTTCTGGCGCCGGTTACGGAGGCTGTGGGCCTGCCTGCGCAGTTGATGCCGTTACTGGTGGTGAAACTGTTTTCTGCTTCGGCGGCCACGGGGCTGGTGCTGGATATTTTTCGCACCGCGGGGCCGGATTCCTATGCCGGACTTTTGACATCCATTCTGATGAGCTGCACGGAAACCGTGTTTTATACCATGTCTGTGTACTTCCTGGCGGCAAAGGTGACAAAGACCCGCTATACCCTGCCGGGAGCGCTGCTTGCCACCCTGGCGGGAACAGTGGCAAGCGTGATCTTAGCGGCAAGGATGGTGTAAATCCTACCGAGGAAAAACAGGATACAGAAACAGGGAGTGCAGAGAACACTAAGGGCAGGGAGCGCAGGAAACCCCAGAGGCGGAGAGCCGCTTGACGGAGCCCCCCGGACAGACATATAATTACGGATGAGGAACCATATTCAGGGCGGAACATCCGGCATGTCCCGTCCTACCGGGGAGGTACGCGGCGGTGCTTTTTAACTCCTATATTTTTATTCTGTTTTTCCTGCCCGTTTCGCTGCTTTTGTATTATGGACTGAATCGTCTTGGCAGATATACTGAGGCAAAGATCGCCCTTGTGGGAATGTCTTTTTGGTTTTACGCATATTTTCATCTGTCCTATCTTCTGATTCTTGCGGGCAGCATTCTGTTTCATTTCGGATGTTCCAGAGGGTTCCTGAAATGCAAACGGAAGGGAACAAAAAAGCTTTTGCTGGCCCTGGGACTGCTGTTTGATCTTGGCCTGATTTTTTACTTTAAGTACCTTGGTTTCTTTGTCGGCAACATAAACGGGCTGTTTCATCTTTCTCTGCCGGTGAGGGATATTTTAATGCCGCTGGGGATCAGTTTTTTTACCTTCCAGCAGATTTCCTATCTTGTGGATTCCTACCGGGGAGAGACGGCGGGCTATCGCTTTCTGGATTACGCTCTTTTTGTCAGTTTCTTCCCTCAATTGATCGCCGGCCCCATAGTGCTGCATCAGGAAATGATTCCTCAATTTGCCGACCCTGCCAGAAAGCGTCCCGATCAGTATCTGCTGGCGCGGGGCATCCGGCTTTTTGCCATCGGATTGTTTAAGAAGGTTATGATTGCGGACGTGCTGGGAAAGGGCGTAACCTGGGGATACGCGGATTCATCGGCTATGACGGGGCCCGATATCGCGGTGGTGTCCCTGCTGTATACTTTGCAGATATACTTTGATTTCAGCGGTTACTGCGATATGGCATGCGGTATCGCCAATATGTTCCACCTGGAGCTGCCGGTTAATTTTCTCTCGCCCTACCAGGCGTCTTCGATTCTGGAATTCTGGCAAAGGTGGCATATTACGCTCACCCGGTTTCTGCGGAAATACATCTACATTCCGCTGGGAGGAAACCGCAGGGGAACCTTCCGCACCATGGTCAATGTGATCCTGGTTTTTCTGGTCAGCGGTATCTGGCATGGGGCGGCCTGGACTTTTGTCTTGTGGGGACTGCTCCACGGAATCGCCAGCGCTGCCTGCAGACTGTTTAAGCGGATCTGGGACAAGCTGCCGAGATGGATCGGCGTGATCGCTACCTTTCTGTTTGTGGATCTGGCCTGGATTTTGTTTCGGGCGGAATCGCTCCAACAGGCCGGCATGATTTTCAGGACGCTGTTTTCCCCCTGGGAGTTTCGCATCAGCGGGGAGCTGCTGGGCTGTTTCGATCTGCTGGAATTTACCTATCTGGAAGACCATATTCCCCTGCTGGCAAACCTGGCGGGAAAAACGAGTGGGGGGGCCCTGCACCTTGTGATCCTGCTGGCCGTTTCCCTTTGGATCGTGTTTTTTCAAAAAAACTGCCATGAAAAAAAGTTTACGCCTACTCTCCGCAACGCCTTTTCCAGTTGTCTGCTGTTGGTTTGGTCGATTGTTTCGCTGTCCGGCCTGTCAACGTTTTTGTATTTTAACTTTTAATCCCGGGCCTGTATCGGGATCTGCGAGGTGCCTGTATGAAAGCAAAACCATGGAATTTCCTTGTAATCGGCGCAACGGTTCTGATTTTGGCCCTGCTTGCCGCCGCAACCGCAGTCATAGATCCTTTCCTGCACTACCATAATCCCCTCCCTTTTCTGGAATATCCCCTGAGGGATGACCGGTATGAAAATGACGGCATGGCCCGGCATTATTCCTATGACAGTGTGATTACAGGAACCAGTATGAGCATGAATTTCAAGTGCAGCGAATTTGACGCTTTGTGGGATGCCCAGTCTTTGAAAATTGCCTATTCCGGGGCCACCTTTCATGAGCTGGGAGAAAATCTGCGGCGGTGCTATTCCTACCGGCCAAAGCTGCGATATGTGGTGTGCAGCCTGGACGGCAGCAGGCTGAACGCGCCGGCGGACGGGGACGCGTATACGGGATATCCTGTGTATCTGTATGACAATAACCCATGGAACGACGTGTATTACCTGCTGAATAAGGAAGTGGTGCCGAAAACGCTGGCTGTGATCAATTACACAAGAGCCGGGGAAAAAACCCCGGACAGAGATCTGTACGGCAACTGGGCCCAGTATAAAAGCTTTGGCGCGGCGACTGTACTGAAGGACGTGACGCTGCTGCCGGTCAGCGAGGAGGAGCTGTATCTGACCCCGGAGGATCTGGAAACCATCTCCGACAACGTCACGCAAAATTTTCTTCAACTGGCGCAGGAGCATCCGGACACGGAATTTTATTTCTTTTTCCCGCCGTACAGCGTCTGCTATTGGGACTCGCTGGTTCGATCCCGCCAGATCGGAGCGCAGCTTAAGGCGCAGGAGCTGGCCGCTCAAATTCTGCTGACTGCGGAAAATGTGCATGTGTTTGATTTCAGCAAAAGGACGGATATCACGGGAAACCTGGACTATTATACGGATCCGCTTCACTACGGCGAGAGCGTAAGCTCGGAACTGTTAAGGTGTATGAGCGCCGGGGAATGCGAGCTGGACAGGGAGGAAACGGCCGCTTATTATCAGGAAGTGAGATCCCTGTATGAAAACTACGATTTTTCCGTCTATAAACAGGGGTACGATCTGGAAAGATAAAAGTCCCCAGGGTCACAGGAAGGAAAGCGAGCGCGTATGAGGAACGAAATCATTGCCATCCTGATCCCCGCCGCATTGGCGGTTCTGGGGGCTGTCTTCTGGTTCAGCCGCCGGGGCAGACGGAGACGGATCCCTTCGGACATGGATCTGATGGAGGGACACGAATTTGAATATTACTGCGCCGACCTGTTAAGAAGGAGCGGCTTTCAGGAGGTGGAGGTCACCAAGGGGAGCGGGGATTACGGGGTCGATATTCTGGCCCAGAAGGACGGCGTCGCTTACGCCGTCCAATGCAAGTGTCATTCCGGCCCGGTGGGCGTCCACGCCGTTCAGGAGGCGTATGCCGGACGGGATTATTATGACCGGATGGTGGGAGTCGTCATGACAAACCAGTATTTCACCCAGCCCGCGGTGGAGGCCGCCCGGAAACTGAAGATCCTGCTCTGGGACAGAGGGTATTTGGAGAGTATGCTGGAGGAGTGAATCCTCCGCTGGCGCCCATTGATCCAGCATATCGCGCAAAGACTGAAAATCCGCCGGGCCCATCTCCAGCAGGAACAGGTGGAACCGGTAATCGCTGTATTCTGCCCCCCACAGTTCCCTGGCGGCGTCCTGAAGGGATAACAGCTCCAGATATCCCAGGTAATATTTCGGGTAATTACAGGGCTCCAGGGCAATATAGGAGTAAATTCCCTGGACGGACAGGGGATCCGAAATGCCGAACTGTTTCAGGATTTCTGCAATCTGCTCATAGGAGGCGCCCTGGTAGTGGATCATAATGTCCAGCATGGAATACAGGCAGAGCTGGAGACTGCGGTTGTATTTTTCCGCCTGGGCGCAAAGGGCGTCCTGTTCCCTGCCCTGTTCCATGAGAAGATCCGCCGCGTAGTCGAAGGACCGGAATTCCACATACAAGGCCCAGCCCTCCAGATAACCGCCGTACCAGAGAAGCTCCCTGACAGGCCTTTCCCGGTCCCGGGAGGAATCCCGGTTGCGATAAGCCGTCTGGTAAAGATGGCCGGGATATCCCTCATGCGCCAGAGTGACGTACAGTTCCAGACCGTTCAGGGTCTTTTGCCGGTTGATATAGATCACGTTCTGGCTGCTGTCATCCAGCGGCGTAGTCAGGTAAAACGCAGGCGCGCAGTAGTCCTGGAGACATTCCGAGACGGCCTTTACGGTCACGTTGACGTTCTCTCCCGGGATGGAGGGAAAGTCGCGGCTCATCCGTTCCTGAAGGTCGCTTAAGATCTGTGAGGCGTCCGTGAAGGGAAGGGAAATCTCCCCTATGTCCGCGCAGTTTTCCGCAAGCTGAGGGTGTTCCCGGGCCAGTTTCTGAAGTTCTTCGCAGACCGAGGTAAACTGGGCGGCCAGCATCCGCTGGATTTCATCCACGGATCGGCAGGAGCCGGTCTGGGCGGCCAGCAGAGCCTGATAATATTCCTTTCCCTGGGGCAGCGCTGCCAGGCCGCGCAAAGGGATGGTATCGTCTTCCAGCAGGATCAGTCCGTCCCCCAGATCTATGTAAGCGGGCAGCAGCACGGTTTTTAACAGCCGGTCATTCTGGGCCGCATATTTTTCCGCCTCCCGCTGGGTGATGGTTCCCTCCTGACAAAGAGGTTTCAGCCGTTCCAGAAAGGTGACCTGAAGGAAGTGTGTTCCCGCCTCCAGTTCCTCCTTTGTGACAACTGTGTCACATTGCATCCGGACCTGCCTGAGAGCGGAGGCTGGCATACAAAGACCGGCCCGGGCTTTTTCCCTCTCATATTCCAGGAGAGATGCAAAATATTCGTCGGTCTGATCCAGCAGTTTCAGGTAATCTTCCACATCCCGCTTGTTTCGGAAGGTATATTCCGCGAACAGAACAGGCAACTGTGTCTGCATGCCGGAAGCGGGCGACAAAGGTTCCTGGTAGTAGGGAAAGCTGTCCAGGGCGATGGTGTTTTCCAGATTCCGGCACAGCAGCGTATACAGATAAGCGTCTTGATCGGACAGGCTGCGGGGATTGACGGATTTTAATGACGCCAGCGCATTTTCCGCCGTCATCCGGGCGTTTTGGGCGCCAGCCGCGCTGTACCCCGGGAGTACCGGGGTGTAATCGTAGATGCCGTAATTGGCAGGGTAAGCCAGGGAATAGTGCATATTCAGCGTGTTTGCCGTCATTTCTTCCTCAAAGAGCCGGGAGGTAATATTGACAAAGCGTTTTTCGTCCTGCCGAAAGGCGAACAGGAACAGGGTCATGGCGCTGAAAGCGAGGAACACGGCCGTCATGGCCAGGATCTGCCGGGGGGTGAGAGGAATGTGTTTTTTCAAGAGTTGTTTACCTGCGGAAACAGTGCGTTGCTATAATATATGTTTTTCCGGGATTTGATATGAAAATCTGTTCCCGGGGTGTACATTCCCGGGTTTTTTATGGTAAAATAACCCTAAAGGGCGGAAACGGAAAGCTTACTCCATGCCCGCGATACCGAAACAGCCGGACGATGGACCGTCCGAACAAGAATCGCTGCGCAAGCAGCAGAAAAGAGGGAAAATGAGCGAAACGATCAAACAGGCAATTCAGAGCGGGGAGACGGCGCTGGGAATTGAATTTGGCTCCACGCGCATCAAGGCGGTGCTGGTGGATGGCAGCCATCAGCCCATCGCCATGGGAACCTACGATTGGGAAAACAGGCTGGAAAACAACATCTGGACTTACAGCCTGGAGGATATCTGGGGCGGCCTTCAGGGGTGCTATGCCGATCTGGCCGGGAATGTGAAGGAAAAGTACGGCGTACAGCTCACCAAACTGGGGGCCCTGGGATTTTCCGGGATGATGCACGGCTATATGCCCTTCGACGGGACGGGGCGTCTGCTGGTGCCCTTCCGGACTTGGAGAAATACCATGACGGAGGAAGCGTGTAAAGAGCTGGTGAAGGTATTCCGGTTCAACATTCCCCAAAGATGGAGCATCGCCCATCTGTATCAGGCGATTTTAAACGGCGAGGAGCATGTGAAACAGATTTCTTTCCTGACCACGCTGGCGGGATACATACACTGGCAGTTATCCGGGGAGAAGGTGCTTGGGATCGGGGAAGCGTCCGGAATGTTCCCCATCGATTCCGAAAAGAAGGATTACGACGCCCGGATGCTGGAGCAGTTTGACCGGCTGGTGGCGGACAAGGGCTTTTCCTGGAAACTGCGGGATATTCTGCCGAAAGCGCTCTGCGCCGGGGAGCAGGGAGGAACGCTGACCCGGGAGGGAGCAAAGCTTTTGGATCCCAGCGGGGCGCTGCAGCCAGGCGCAGCCATGTGCCCTCCCGAGGGGGACGCGGGCACGGGAATGGTGGCCACGAACAGCGTAGCCGTCAGAACCGGCAATATTTCCGCGGGCACCTCTATCTTTTCCATGGTGGTGACGGAGGCTCCCTTGCAGAAGGTACATGAGGAGATCGACATGGTGACCACTCCCGACGGCAGCCCCGTGGCTATGGTACACTGTAACAACTGCACTTCGGATCTGAACGCTTGGGTGGGGCTCTTTGAGCAGTTTGCGGAAACCTTCGGCATGACGGTTGACAAAAACGAGCTGTACGGCAGGCTGTACCGGGAGGCGCTCAAAGCGGATCCCGACTGCGGCGGGCTGATGGCCTTTAATTACTTCTCCGGCGAGCCCATTATGGGAATGGAGGAAGGGAGGCCCATGTTCTTCCGCATGCCGGACGCTTCGTTTTCCCTGGCGAACTTCATGCGGAGCCATCTTTACAGCGCCATGGCGGCCCTGAAGATCGGCAACGATATTCTCTTAAAGGAGGAGCATGTCAAGGTGGATTCCCTGATGGGGCACGGCGGATTGTTCAAGACCCCCGTGGTGGGGCAGCAGTTGATGGCGGCGGCCATGAACGCGCCTGTGACCGTGATGGACACCGCCGGCGAGGGCGGACCCTGGGGCATCGCCGTCCTGGCTTGCTATATGCAGGAAAGAAAAGAGGGAGAAAGCCTTGCGGATTATCTGAAAAACCGGATTTTTGCGGGACAGACCGGAACCACCATGGAACCGAAACCGGAGGATGTGGAGGGCTTTGACGCGTTCATTGCCAAATACAAGGCGTCCCTGCCGGCGGAAAAGGCGGCTGTGGCGGGACTGAGATAATGCCCGGGAACAAATGGGGCAACAAAGGTCTGGACGGGTTCTGAGAATTATGCTAGTATTCTATTAAATAAATTTGCCGTTTCCGGCAGAATGGAGGAGACCATGAACAATTTAGAACTGCAAAAGCATGCTAATGACGTGCGTAAGGGTATTGTGACCGCAGTTCACAGCGCAAAGGCAGGCCATCCCGGCGGATCCCTTTCCGCGGCGGATGTGTACACCTTTCTGTATTTTGAGGAGATGAATATCGACCCGAAAAATCCTCATATGGAAGACAGGGACCGTTTTGTACTGTCCAAGGGCCATACCGCTCCCGGTTTATATTCCGCTCTGGCGTACCGGGGGTTCTTCCCTGTGGAAGATCTGAAGACCCTCCGCAAGCTGGGCTCCTACCTTCAGGGTCATCCCAGCATCCATATTCCCGGTGTGGATATGTCCTCCGGCTCTCTGGGACAGGGCGTTTCCGCGGCGGTGGGAATGGCGCTGGGCGCAAAAATGGATCATAAGGATTTCCGGGTTTATACGCTTCTGGGCGACGGCGAGATCGAGGAAGGCCAGGTATGGGAGGCGGCCATGTTCGCAGGCCACCGCAAGCTGGATAATCTCTGCGTGATTGTGGATAACAATAATCTTCAGATCGACGGGCCGATCGACCAGGTATGCTCTCCTTATCCCATTGACAAGAAGTTTGAGGCATTTAATTTCCATGTGATCAATGTGGACGCTCACGATTTTGACGCGCTCCGGGCCGCTTTTCAAGAGGCGAGACAGACCAAGGGGCAACCGACCTGTCTGGTGGCGCACAGCCTGAAGGGGAAGGGCGTTTCCTTTATGGAGAACAGTGTGGACTGGCACGGCAAGGCTCCCAATGACGAGGAGTACGCCGTGGCTATGGCTGATCTGGAAAAGATCGACGCAGAATTAAAGAAAGCAGGTGAACCGTAATGGCAGATATCAAAAAGATTGCTACCCGAGAGAGCTACGGCAACGCACTGAAGGAGCTGGGCGCGGAATTCCCTGAACTGGTGGTTCTGGACGCAGACCTTGCAGCGGCTACCAAGACCGGCGTATTTAAAAAGGCATATCCGGACCGTCATATCGACTGCGGAATCGCGGAATGCAATATGATAGGCATCGCCGCCGGGTTGTCCCTGGTGGGAAAGATCCCCTTTGTCAGTTCCTTCGCTATGTTTGCGGCAGGGCGCGCTTTTGAACAGGTGCGCAATTCCGTGGGATATCCGCATCTGAATGTTAAAATCGGCGCAACCCATGCGGGCATTACCGTGGGAGAGGACGGCGCCTCCCATCAGTGTAATGAGGACATTGCCCTGATGCGCACCATTCCCGGCATGGTGGTTATGTGTCCCGCAGACGATATCGAGGCAAAAGCGGCGGTGCGCGCGGCTCTGGAGTATGAAGGGCCGGTGTATATCCGTTTCGGCCGCGCAGCGGTGCCGGTGATTAACGACAGACCCGATTATCGGTTTGAGATCGGAAAAGGCTCCGTACTTCGGGAGGGCAGCGACGTGACCATTGTGGCTACGGGCATCTGCGTGGATTCGGCGCTGCAAGCAGCGGAAATGCTGGCAAAGGACGGAGTCAGCGCGGAGGTTGTAAGCATTTGCACCATTAAGCCGCTGGACGAGGATCTCATTGTGGCCAGCGCAAAGAAAACCGGAAAGGTGGTCACCGTTGAGGAACATTCGGTGATCGGCGGATTGGGGAGCGCGGTTTGCGACTGCCTGTGCGCGAAGCATCCCGTGCCGGTCAAAAAAGTCGGTATGCAGGACGTGTTCGGAGAGTCCGGATCTGCGGCCGATCTGGTTCATAAGTATGGACTGGACGCCGAGGGCGTGTACAAATCCGTGAAGGAATTCGTATAAATTTCGGCTGAAGGAAAAATCGGCGGCTTTTGCCAACGGCAAAGGCCGCCCTTGTTTTGCCGTTTCCGGAGCGCTTTTCCGTCTTCATCAAATCTTAATCATTTCCCATGAAACAGTTAACAATTCGGATACAAATTGGACATACAGTAACAGAGAGACGGAACAAAGAAATGAAACAGAGAGAAATGAAATAATGAAACAGAGAGACGGAATGTACCGTCAGTGCGGAGGAACCGGCAAACCGGGCAGAGTACGGGGGTGGAGCAATGGAACAGAAACGGAATCCTTATCTGAGGGATTATGAGGAGCAGTTGAGACAGCGCAGAGAAGCGGCGCGGCGCAGGGCGCGCCGCCGGAAAATCCTGCGAAGGCGGCGGAGGGCGGCTGCGTTGCTGCTGGGCCTGTGCATGGTTTCCCTGGCCTGTTTCTTTGTGATCCGCGATTCCGTGAAGGCGTCCGCCGCCCGGGAGGCGGGATCCGGGTCTGCGTTCCCCTTGGATGACCCGGCTAGCTGGGACCGGTCTTCTCTGGTGCAGGGACTTCCGCCCCAGATATACAACCGGCATCCCCAATGGACGGAAGATTTTTTGACGCCCAATGAGTATTCCCGTCCCGGGGACGCGCTGGAACAGGTGACCAGCATCTTTGTGCATTACACGGCGAACCCGGGTACCAGCGCGGCTCAGAACCGCAGCTATTTTGAGCAGCAGAAGGATACCCATGAACGCAGCGTAAGCGCCCATTTTATCATTGGCTATGAGGGAGAGATCCTTCAGTGCGTACCGTTAGATGAGATTGCGTACGCGGTCATGACCAGAAATCAGGATTCCGTTTCCATAGAATGCTGCTATCTGGAGGATGACGGATCCTTTACCCAGGAAACCTACGATTCCCTGATCAGCCTTCTGGCGTGGCTTACGGATGCCTACGATCTGGACACGGAGGATATTCTGCGGCATTACGACTGCGGCGGGAAAAAATGCCCCCTGTATTACACGGATCACCCGGATGCCTGGGAGGCTTTGAAAGAGGATGTGGCGCAGTATAGGGAAGGGCTTTGAGGGAAAATAGGGCTGGCGCTCTGCGCCGGATCGCGATTACGGCTTGCATTGCCGCGGCAACTTTGATAAAATAGGCATGAAAAGACGGGCGATCCACCGAAAAAAGGCGGACGCGGTTTCGGAAAGGCATGGTGCTGGAATGAACATTTTGTCACCGTCCATATTGGCCGCGGATTTTTACAGGTTGGGACAGCAGATCCGGGAGGCGGAGGAGGCAGGAGCGGGTTATCTTCACTTCGACGTGATGGACGGACTGTTCGTGCCCTCCATTTCCTTCGGTATGCCGGTGTTGTCTTCTCTGCGAAAAAGCACAAAGATGTTTCTGGACGTGCATCTGATGATTCAGGAACCGGAGCGTTACATAGAGGATTTCGCCTGCTGCGGAGCGGATCTGATCAATTTTCATCTGGAGGCGGCGCAGGATGCAACGGCCGTGATTCACAGGATCCGGGAACAGGGGAAAAAGGTGGGGATTACCATCAAGCCCGTCACCGCCCCGGAGGCAGTCGCCCCCTATCTGAAATTGGTGGATATGGTGTTGGTGATGACGGTGGAACCGGGGTTTGGGGGACAGAAACTGATTCCCTACTGTCTGGATAAGGTCAGAGCCATCCGCAGGATGGCGGAGGAACAGGGGCTTGATACGGACATTGAAGTGGACGGCGGTATTCACCGGGAAAACATCCGTCTGGCCCTGGAAGCGGGGGCCAATGTGATTGTGGCCGGCTCCGCGGTGTTCCACGGCAATGTGACGGAAAACGTCAGGGGTCTTTTGGATCAAATGAAATAAAAGAGAATCGGGAACAAAGACAGGAATGGACGGAACGCTATAATGCGGCCGTCCTTTTTTGCCGATAACCAATAAAAGACGGGGCATCCACATAAAAGGAGGCGACTGTATGCGGTTAGACGGAATCGAGGATCATAACGCCCAGATGCATCAGGTGACAAAATGTCTGCATGACCATAGGGAAACACAGGAAAGCGGTATGAAATTGTCGCTGAGCGCCGGCGAAACCATGAAACAAACCCTGCTGGATACGGATGGGCAGCAGGCGCAGATGTCCCTGGCGGATCTTTTACAGAAACTCCTGCGGGAAAGCGGGCGTCGCCTGCTGCATTTCTGGAATGGATCTGAAACCGCAGAAAACGGGGATAAGACGGAAAAATCCGGTGACAAACAGGTTATGACGCAGATAACTGACATGAATGTCAGAACAGAAAACGATTCTGTCAAAAACGCTCTCCCCGCCGCCAATCCCTATTTCGCCGCAATCGCCGAACCCCCGAAAAATGTGCGTCAGTCCTTTGTTCAGAAACTGAAACTCAAATGCGGGAAAGCGGCCGGCCAGCTTGCCAGGCATTTGCCGGGCCGTTTTTTCCAATTTCAAAAGAAGGGATCCTTTCAGGCCGGGAAGGAAGGAGCCGGCAGGGATCTGCGAAAACGCAGCAGATACCGGGAGGATCAGTTGGAAATCGAATGTGTTCTTACGGATGAAAGCTACCTTTTGGATTCTTATGACAGGAACGGGGAGTATACCCAGCTTACCACAAAGAAATGAAGGACGGGCAGAAATCGTGAGATGATGGAACTGCAAAAATTGTGAGATGATGGAATTGCAAAAATGCAGTAGATTTTTCCGGGGCAGTCAGATATAATAAATACACAGGAAACAACCGGTTTTTTGTTTGAACCATAGGAGGCTGCCATGCTGAAATTAGAGATAAAAATGGATGAGGAAAAGATACTTGCCGACCAGAAATACAGAGTGGAGAGCATTTATCAGGCATTAGAGCAGGCGTTTGCCCGGTACAGGCTGAGCCAGACAAAGGAGCCTGACGGTACGCTATGCTTTGTCGGAAATGGAGATCCAAAAGATTACGGCGCTTTCGGTTGTATCATCACTTCTTTGAAAGAGAAAGCGTGGTTTATGGATTATGTGACCAAATGGATATGGTACAACAGCGATGATGGAGAAACGGAAGATGATTTTGCTGTGGAAGATGTGCTGTACCACTATACGAAGAAACTGAGCGTGGCATAATGGCAAAAAGAGAAACAAAACATTTAAAGGCGTTGTATTTTGATCTGCGTGTCAAAGACTTAAAAAAGCATTATTCTGCGACGAACCCCAATGGGGCATATGGGGAAATACGGGATTATCTGCTGAAACGGGATTTCTCCCATGAGCAGTATTCCGGATACCATTCCCAATATAAGACTACGGATCTGGAAATTTTTGACTTGATCCGTGAGATGAGCAGGGAACTTCCGTGGCTTGCCCCATGTCTCAATCATTTTGAAGTAACCAATGTGGGAGCGAACCATGATTTAATGCAGCTATTTGAGGAAACAGTGCCAGAACCGGACACCATATAGGGAAATGACAGAAAATCGTCACTGGAAAGGGTGGCATTTTTTGTGCTTTTTTCGTGCCGGTCTGCATGATCTTTTCCGTGTTCGCGGTGTCTTCGCCAGTAGTTACTCTCCAAGCGGCGGCGGTCACAAGGATATGGGGGTGTAACAACCTCTTTTTGCCTGACGGGTAGAAATATCCCTTGGAAAACCCCGGCGGGTCTGTTATACTGGATTTGCCGCAAATGGCCGCAAATGACCGCAAAAGGGCCATAGGGCGCAAGGAGCCTGTTATGTTTGTTAAAATCTGTATCTGCGACGACGTTTCGGAGGAACGGGCCGCTATCAGCGCTCTGGTGAAGGACTGGGCGCGGCGTTCGGAGAGGGATGTGGATCTCCATGAATTTCCTGACGCAGAGGCTTTTTGGTTTGAATATGAGGATATTGCGCCGGATATCGTGCTTTTGGACATCGAGATGCCGGGGATGAACGGCGTGGAGCTGGCGAAACGTCTGCGGGCGGGAAACAAGCTGGTTCAGATTGTCTTTATCACAGGATATTCGGAATATATCGCCGAGGGTTACGAAGTGGCGGCGCTGCACTATCTGCTGAAACCTGTCTCGCGGGAAAAGTTTTTCTCCACGCTGGACCGCGCCATGGAAAGGCTCAGGATAGACGGCAGGAAACTGGTGATCGAGACGTCCTCGGAGACGGCGCTGCTGCCGATCTATGAGATTCGCTATATTGAAGTGATCAAAAATTACATTACGATCCATGCCGGCAGGGATTATACCGTCAAAAAAACCCTGAAGGAGATCGAGGGGGAACTGGACGAGCGATTCCTGCGGGTGGGGCGATCCTATATCGTCAATCTGCGCCTGATCTCCCGTGTGACCCGGACGGAACTTTTCCTCCGAGGGGGAGAGGCTGTTCCCCTTCCCCGGGGCGCGTATGAGACGGTCAACCAGGCGATTCTCCGGTTGAAGTAACCGGGAACCCCCAGCGGCCCCGGCGGCGGTTTTCCGGCGAAACCTTCCAGGAAACAGATACTTTCAGAGGTGATGATGTGAAACTATCCAGAAGAACAAACCGCAAAGTGGAGGCGTACCAGCAGGAGCTTTTGCACACCCACTTTGCCGAGGTAGACAACATGTACCGGAAGATGCGGGGCTGGCGGCATGATTACCGCAATCACATCCAGGTGTTAAAGACTTACGCCGAAAAAGGCGATTTAACGGCGATTATCGCCTATCTGGATGATCTGGAGACGGATCTGTACACGGTGGACACGGTGATCAAGACCGGCAATCCCATGACGGACGCCATCTTAAATTCCAAGATTGCTCTGGCGGCCGACCGGGGGATCCGCGTGGAGGCGGACGCCCATATTCCCGCGCTCTTACGCTTTTCCGCGGTGGATCTTTGCACCATTTTGGGAAATCTCTTTGACAATGCCATCGAGGCCAGCGTCTCTCTGCCGCCCCAGCAACGGGTGATCCGGGTTTATATGGACATCAAAGGGGCTCAGCTCTATATTTCCTTTTTAAATTTCACGGATCGGGGCAAGCTGAAAAAGACCGGCGCGTTTTTTCCAAGCACCAAGGGCGGCGACCACGGGCTTGGCCTGGAAAGGATCGATGCGGTGGTAAAAAAGCTGGGCGGATATCTGTCCCGGAACTCGGAGGAAGGGGCCTTTACCACGGAGATCCTGCTTCCCGAGGCCATACAGGAAGGGGCGGAGTGACAAGCCCCAGAGTAACAAGCCCAAGAGTGACAAGCACCGTCCCCTTGTTTACTGTATTCTTTCAAAGCGTTTCTCGGCGCCGGTCTCCCGGCCTGCCCGGGCCGGGAGGAATAGGCTCCGGCTCTTTTTTCTGCAATCCGGTTTTCGTTTTCCTGCGATTCGTCCCCCAGGAAATACATTTCGTCCCCCAAACAGTTTTTTTCAGGTTTTCTGTTCTATAATCAGGCTGTACGGAACAGTCCGGCCCTTTGCTCTCGAAAACCGGCCGTCTGCGAAACGGCAGACAGGAGCGCCGCCGCGGCATTGCGAAACGGCGGGGAAGGACTGTTGCAAAATTTACCGGAAACCTGTAAGACGAGGTGACAAACAATGTCCAAAAAATCAAAAAGAAACAATGTTCCAAGAGAGGAACGCCAGAAAGAGAACCCTCAGAAAGAGAAACCTCAGAAAGAGAAACCCCAATACGGTATGGCTCGCTGCGTGGGCTTTATGTTTTCCCGGGCCATGCGCTATCAGAAGGAAGTGCCGATCCTTTTGTTTTTTCAGATCGCTTTCAACATCTCCAGCGGGATATTCGGGTTTTACCTATCTCCCATGATCCTTGCCCGGCTGGAGGCGAGAAGTCCCTTAAACGAACTTTTGCTGACCGCGGGTTTTCTGATCGGGGGATGTTTTCTCTCCGATGCGGCAGTGGCGGTTCTGGGAAACGGAATGGGAAACTGGGGCATAAAGTCGGCATATCAGGTGGAACTGAGAAGCCATATCCTTCAGGAGATATCCAATAAGAGTGCCGATACCTCCTACTGCAACTGCCTGGACGCCAAGTGGCAGAGACTGGCGGAACGGGCCAGAAACTGCTGCAACGGCAACAGCTCCGCCTGTGAAGGGATCTGGCATACCCTTCAGAACCTGGGGGTTGGGATTTTCCTGTTTTGTTTTTTCACCGCCATGCTGACCCATATTGACCCTCTGATCTTCGGGGTGACGGCGGCGTTCTGCCTGCTGGACTTTATCGTATCCTCCTATGTCTATCGGTACAATTACCGGCACCGGGAGGAACTGTCCCATCTGGACAGGCAGACCTGGTACCTTACAGGACTTCCCCGGGATCTGTCCGTGGCGAAGGATATCCGGCTCTTCGGCCTTGAGAGCTGGATCAGGCGGCTGACCGACAAGGCCTTTCTGGCCCGTCAGGCTTACGCCAAACGGGAGCATACCTTTTACCTGATCGGGACCTTTTCCAGCACAATCCTGGAATTTTTAAGGACGGGAGCCGCCTGTCTGATCCTGCTTCGCATGTGCCTGGACAGAAGTTTAAGCGCAGCGGAGTTTATGCTTTATTTTTCCGCGGTCAGCTCCTTTAACGGACAGTTGAGCGGCGTGCTGAACCGTATGCTGGAACTGAGGAACTATTGTCTGGACCTTTCCAGTCTTTTGGAATTTCTGTATTACCGGGAACCTTTCCGTTTTGCGGGCGGGATCCCGGTGCCGGAAGACGATACCTACGAGATCCGGCTGGAACAGGTAAGCTATACCTACCCGGGAGCGGAGAAAAAGACCATCGACGGCTTAAGCCTTACCGTTGGAAAAGGGGAAAAGGTGGCGGTGGTGGGCTTAAACGGCGCGGGGAAGACCACGCTGGTAAAGCTGATGACCGGACTTCTGGATCCGGACGAGGGACGAGTCCTGTGTAACGGGATCGATATCCGGGAGTTTGACCGGAAGGAATATTACCGGCTGTTCTCGGCGGTGTTTCAGGCCTATAACCTCTTTGATATCACCGTGGCGGAGACGGTGGCCCAGTCCGCCGAACATGTGGACCGGGAAAGGGTGAGGGACTGCATCGAAAAGGCCGGGCTTACGAAGACGGTGGAGGAGCTTCCCGCGGGACTGGACACCCATCTGGGGCGCAGTGTGTACCTGGATGGCGTACAGCTCTCCGGAGGCCAGTACCAGAAACTTTTACTGGCCCGGGCCCTCTATAAGGACGGGGCGGTGCTGGTGCTGGACGAACCTACGTCGGCCCTGGATCCCCTGGCGGAGAGCGATCTGTATCACAAGTACCATGAGATGACGGCGGGAAAGACCTCTGTTTTCATCTCCCACCGGCTGGCCTCCACCCGGTTCTGCGACAGGGTCCTTTACCTGGAGGAGGGAAAGATCGCCGAGGAAGGCACTCACGAGCTTCTTGTGGCAAAGGGCGGAAAGTACGCTCATTTATTTGAGATCCAGTCCAGATATTATCAGGAGGGAGGAGAGTTTTATGCAGGACAAAACTGATAAATTAAGCTGGCCGGAGGCTGTGAGGGTCAATATCCGGGCGATCCGGCTCCTGGCCTCCAAAAATAAGCTGCTGTTTCCCTACGCCGTCCTGAAAGCGCTGATGGATACGGTTTTCACCTACCTGGCCATTTTTCTTATGGCAAGGCTGATCGGGGAGCTGGCGGGGGAGAGACGGGGAGACGTTCTGATCTTCTGGGCCCTTGTCTTGGTTCTCTCTAAGGCTGTCTCCGGGATTGCAGGAGGGTTTCTGTATCACGCCTATGAAGTCCGCAGCGCCCTTTTCTGGAACAACGTGAAACGGATCGAGGACGAAAAGTTTCTTTCCATGGATTACTGCGATGTGGAAGACCAGAAGGTCCGGGATCTCTACGACCAGATCTGTCAGAACGCCAACTGGAGCGGCTGGGGATTTTTAAAGATCCAGTGGAATTTCCAGAGCTTTGTCCGAAATTCCTTTTCTGTGATCGGCGCTGTGGGAATGTCCGTAGGGCTGTTTACCGGCAGGGTTCCGGAGGAAAGCGGCCTGGCTTTTTTAAACCATCCTCTGACGGCCCTGGGTTTCCTTGCGGCCATGTTCCTGGTCGCCCTGATCGCTCCCTGGCAGGAGGCGAAGAACACCGAAAAACGTGCCTCCCTTGCCGATTCCGCAAGGCTGGGAAACCGTCTGTTTTCCCATTTTGGGTTTCTGCGTCATAACGTGGACGCCATGGCGGAGTACCGGATGTATCCCCAGGCGGAGATCGCCGAATATTACAATTGGAAAGAAAAAACCGGGTTTGTAGGCGGAGTCTTTGACAAGTATAGCAAAGGCGTCGGGGGAGTCCGTTCTGCGGTAAAGGTTCTGGGGGAAAAACTCCTTCTGTGCATCATCTACCTGTTTGTGTGCCTGAAGGCCTGGGGAGGAGCCTTCGGCATCGGGGAGGTCACCCAGTATGTGGGCGCGATCAGCCAGTTGGTTCTCGGCCTGACGGCCATTTTTTCCATAGCGAGTGAGCTGCGGGTCAACGCCGGGTTTGTGAAAAAGATCTTTGAATTTCTGGATCTTCCGAACCGGATGTATCAGGGGACGCTGACCACCGAAAAACGGCGGGACAGAAAATACAACGTGGAGTTTCGCAACGTCAGCTTCCGATATCCCAATACCGAGCGCTGGGCGCTGAAAAATGTGTCGGTTTGCTTTGAGGTGGGGAACAAGCTTGCCGTTGTGGGCGAGAACGGCTCGGGCAAGTCCACCTTTATCAAGCTCCTCTGCCGTCTGTACGATCCCCAGGAAGGGGAGATCCTCTTAAACGGCGTCAATATCAAAAAGTACCGCTATGAGGAATATATGGCCATCTTTTCGGTGGTGTTCCAGGATTTCTGGCTGATGGCCCACAGGATCGGGCAGAACGTGGCGGGCTCCTGCGACGTGGACGAGGCCCGGGCCGTAAAGTGCCTGGAGGACGCGGGTTTCGGAGAGCGGCTGAAGGAACTTCCGGAAGGGCTGGAGACCTGGCTCTTTAAGGACTTTGACGAGGACGGAATCCAGATCTCCGGCGGCGAGCGGCAGAAGATCGCTATCGCCCGGGCTCTCTATAAGGACGCGCCCTTTATCATCCTGGACGAACCCACCGCCAGCCTGGATCCCGTGGCGGAGGCGGAGATTTACCAGAAATTTGACGCGATTTCCGGTGACCGCACCGCGATCTACATCAGCCACCGCCTGTCAAGCTGCCGGTTCTGTAAGGAGATACTGGTGTTTGAGGACGGCGGGATCATCCAGCGGGGGAGCCATGAGGAGCTTTTGGCTGCCCCGGGGAAATACCGGGATCTCTGGGAGGCTCAGGCGCAGTATTACGAGAAAGCGAAACAGTACGAGAAGGATAAACAGTATCTGTAAACAGTGACAGAGAGGACGGAAAAAACTAAGGATTGACAGAAGATGCCGGCCTGTGTTATCGTATCCATTGGAAATCAGAATTCCGAAACGCAGAGACGGGGAAGAGTACACGGTCCTGACGCTTTACAGAGAACCTTCCGGGGAGTTTCCGGCGGACATGAAAACAGTGCCCGGGAGCTTTCAGGGCTGAGAGGAAGGAAGAAAAAGACGTGGAACATGGCCCCCGAGCAGCGCACCGAGCCGCCGGGAAAGAGACGGCAAGGCTGCGACAGGATCCGCCTGTTACAGCGGATAGGGTTATCGACCCGATGAGGTCCGTTCCGCGAGGCGCGGACAAAGAGAAGTGGTACCACGGGGTAGTAGGCCCGTCTTCTCGCACGGAAAAAGTGCGCGAAGGCGGGTTTGTTTGTGTGGGGCGGCGAAGCGTTTCAGGTCTGACGATAAACGGGGCGAAAGTAAGAATCAGACGTAGAAAGGAGAGGAAAGCATGGAAAACAAGGGATCTTATTACATTACTACGGCCATTGCCTATACTTCAGGCAAGCCGCACATTGGGAATAATTATGAGGTGGTGCTTGCGGACAGCATTGCACGGTTTCAGAGGAAGGAAGGATATGAGGTTTTCTTCCAGACTGGTACGGACGAGCACGGTCAGAAGATTGAACTGAAGGCGCAGGAGGCCGGCGTGACGCCCAAGGAATATGTGGACCGGGTGGCGGGGCAGATCCGCGGCCTGTGTGATCTTTTGAATATTTCCTATGACAAATTTATCCGTACCACGGATCAGGATCATGAGCGCCAGGTGCAGAAGATGTTCAAGCGATTTTACGATCAGGGAGACATCTATAAGGGAGCCTATGAGGGGATGTACTGTACGCCTTGCGAATCCTTCTGGACGGAATCCCAACTGGTGGACGGAAAGTGCCCGGACTGCGGCAGAGAGGTGAAACCCGCAAAGGAGGAAGCGTATTTCTTCCGCATGAGTAAATATGCGGACAGGCTCATCGAGCATATCAACACCCATCCGGAATTTATCCAGCCCGTGTCCCGCCGAAATGAGATGATGAACAATTTTCTGCTTCCGGGATTACAGGATCTGTGTTTATCCAGAACGACATTCCAGTGGGGGATTCCCGTGGATTTTGACCCGGGTCATGTGGTGTATGTATGGTTTGACGCTCTGACCAACTATATCACCGGAATCGGTTATGATGCCGAGGGGAACAGCACGGAACAGTATAAAAAGCTCTGGCCGGCGGACCTGCACCTGATCGGAAAGGATATCATCCGGTTCCATACGATTTACTGGCCCATTTTCCTGATGGCCCTGGGAGAGCCCCTGCCGAAGCAGGTGTTCGGGCATCCCTGGCTTTTGATGAACAACGATAAGATGAGCAAGTCCAAGGGTAATGTGATCTATGCGGACGATCTGGTGGACTTTTTCGGCGTGGACGCGGTGCGCTATTATGTGCTTCATGAGACGCCCTATGACAATGACGGAAACATTACATGGGAGCTGCTCGCCGAGAGAACCAACTCCGATCTGGCCAACACGCTGGGAAATCTGGTGAACCGTACCGTTTCCATGAGCAACAAATACTTCGGCGGCGTGGTGGAAAACCGTCATACCACCTTGAGCGAAAATGACGCGGCCATCGATGAGGATCTGAAGAAAACGGCGGTGGGCGCCCTGGGACAGTGCAGGGCCAAAATGAAGGAGCTGCGGGTGGCGGACGCTTTGACGGAGATTTTCGCCGTGTTTAAACGCTGCAACAAATACATTGATGAGACGGAGCCCTGGACGCTGGGAAAGGAAAAGGACAGCGACCCTCAAAAAGCGGACAGGCTGGCCACGGTGCTGTATCATCTGACGGAGAGCATTGTCATCGGCGCCTCCCTGCTGCAGCCCTTCCTGCCGGAGACGGCGGAAAAAATTGCGGCGCAGATGGGGACGGATTTGAGAGAATTTGACCGGCTGGATCGTTTCGGAGCCTATCCCAACGGGGGAAGGGTGACGGATCAGCCCCAGATTTTGTTTGCAAGGCTGGATAAGAAGGACGTGCAGAAGCGGGAGGAGGAGATCGCCGCGGCCCAGAAGGCGGAGGCCGCGAAAGAATCCGGCTCCCCGGAGCAGCCTGCAAAACAGGAAACCGTTATCGATCTGGAGCCAAAGCCTGAGATTACCTATGACGATTTTGCCAAAATGCAGTTTCAGGTAGGCGAGATCATCGCCTGCGAGGCGGTTCCGAAGTCCAAAAAGCTGCTTTGCAGCCAGGTGAAGATCGGCAGCCAGGTGCGTCAGATCGTCTCCGGCATCCGGGCGTATTATACGCCGGAGGAAATGGTCGGGAAAAAGGTGATGGCGCTGGTCAACCTGAAAACGGCGACGCTCGCGGGGGTGCTTTCCGAGGGAATGCTGCTGTGCGCGGAGGACGCGGACGGGAATCTGGCTCTGGTGACGCCGGAAAAACCGATGCCGTCCGGGGCGGAAATCTGCTGATCCGCTCTGGGTCCTATAAAGACTTTATAAAATTTGTAAAAAGGGCTTAAAAAAATTCCCGGGATGAGTTATACTGCTATATAACATGAATCGCCCCGTTTTATGCAGGGTTTACAGACAGACATGAGGGGCAGCGCCATATGGGCAAAATGAGGTGAAACATGGTAAAGGAAGAATTTTACTATGACTCCAGGGATGGAGTCAGCAAGCTGCATGCGGTGCGCTACACGCCGGACGGGGAAGACGAGATCCGCGGCGTGGTGCAGATTGTACATGGGATGGCGGAACACATAGGGCGTTATGAGGAATTTGCGGAGTATCTCACATCCCGGGGAATTGTGGTCACAGGCGAAGATCATATGGGACACGGCAAGTCCGTGGATAAGGACGGAAAGCTGGGGTATTTCTGCGAACAGGATCCGGCCACGGTTCTGGTGCGCGACGTCCACAGGCTGAAAAAGGCCACCCAGGAGATGTTTCCCAACGTGCCCTATGTCATTCTGGGGCACAGTATGGGCTCGTTTATCACCCGCAATTATCTGTTCCGCTATGGAACGGGCATTACCGGCGCGATTCTGATGGGGACGGGTATGCCCGGGAAAAGGCTGGTTTCCATTTCCAAGGCTGTGGCCGGTCTTCAGGGGATTTTCCTGGGGCCCAGGCACGTCAGCGAGCTGATCGACCGCCTGGCTTTCGGAAAGTACAATTCCGCGATCTCCCAGCCGAGGACGAAATTTGACTGGCTGTCCCGGGATGCGGAGCGGGTGGATCGATATGTGGCGGACCCTCTCTGCGGCTTTACGTTTACCGTGAACGGTTTCGCCACGCTGTTTGAACTGATCTCCCGGCTTTACCAGCCGGAAAATCTGGAGAGGATTCCGAAAAAAATTCCTGTGCTGCTGGTTTCCGGAGCGTCGGATCCGGTGGGCGATTACGGCAGGGGAGTGCGCAGAACCTATGATTCCCTGAGGGCGGCCGGGCTGGAGAATCTTCAGATGAAACTGTATGAGGACGGCAGACACGAAATCCTCAATGAACTCAACCGGGAAGAGGTTGCTCAGGACATTTATCACTGGCTTGAGGAGACGGTGCTGCAAAAAACAACGCAGGAGTAACGATGGAGAGGACTGGCGTTATGCCTTATGAAGTCAGGTGGGCCAGAGAGAACGAATGGGCCCCGGCTATGGGGATGATCTGGCGCACCTTTCTGGAATTTGACGGAAAGGATTACACCCGGGAAGGAATTCAGAACTTTTACGATTTTATCACGGATAAAGACCTGTATCTGGCTTTCCTGCGGGGGGAATACCAGATGATGGTGGCTCTGGCGCAGGGGAGTATCGTCGGCGCGGGGTCGCTGCGGAATAAAAACCACCTGTCTTTGTTATTTGTGGACGGCGCCTACCACCGCATGGGCGTAGGCAGCGCTATCCTTGCCCGTCTCTGCGATTATTTGAGGGAGGAGATGGGGGAGTGTTACATGTCTCTGAAGGCGGCTCCTTACGCCGTGGATTTTTATCGAAAGCTTGGATTCCGCGTGGTGAAACCCGAGGAAGAACGCTCCGGCATACGGGTGACCGCCATGATGAAAATGTTGTAGCAGAACGCTTTGGGCCGCCCGGGCGGCAGAATGTGAGGGAACATGAAATTTTTGGATATCGACAGCCCGCTGATGCAGGCATTGAGCAAGCTGGCGGACCTGATGTGGCTGAATCTTCTGACGCTGCTTTTATGCGTTCCCATTATCACGGTGGGGCCGGCGCTGACCGCCATGCACTATGTGGCGCTTAAGATTGTCAGGAACGAGGAATGCTACATCGCCCGCAGTTTCTTTCAGTCTTTCCGGGAAAATTTCAAGCAGGGGACGCTGATCTGGCTGCTGTTTCTGGCGCTGGGTCTTGTGCTGGGCGGGGATTTGTTCATCTTAAGCTCCGCGGAAGGGAAATACGGCGTGGTGCTGAACGCGGCGGTGACCATCGTGGGGATTCTGCTGCTTTTCGACTTTTTGTATGTGTTTCCCGTTTTGGCACGGTTCCGCAACACCATCCGGGGCACGTTGAAAAACGCGCTGCTGATCAGCATTATGCAGTTCCCCAAGACCCTTCTGATGATTGTGGTGTACTTAATCCCTGTGCTTTTGTTTCTGTTTGTCTATCAGGTGATTCCGATTGTGCTGCTGTTCGGCTTTTCCGTTCCCGCCTGGGTGGCGGCGAAAATGAACAACAAGCTTTTTAAGAGCCTGGAGGATCGGATTCTGGAGGAGCAGCCCAAAGAGGAAAACGCCCGGACGGAGGGGGAGGACGAGAGGATTTTTCGGGATGAACTGGATGAAACGCTGCGGGATAATACGCCTTCCGACCATTGATCGTTGTGTATTTTTGCTGAACGAAAGGCCGCAGTTTTATGCAAAATGACAGGATTGGTTAAATTTCATTAAGAATATAAGCAATTCATACAATCTGCTTTAAAATATTTGTGAAATAGTGGTATGGTATTCAAAACGGGTTTTCGCTATACTGAATATGATATTTGATGGATGAGCCTGTTTCATAAAGACCAGAAAGCATATACAGAAAGGAGTTAATTGTTTATGGCAAGCTTAACTTTGACAAACGTCACCAAGGTGTATCCCAACGGATTTGAGGCGGTTAAGAACTTTAACCTTGACATCAAGGATCAGGAGTTCATCATCTTCGTTGGACCTTCCGGATGCGGAAAATCTACCACCCTTCGTATGATCGCGGGTCTGGAGGACATTACCTCCGGTGAGTTGAAGATCGGTGACAGGGTTGTGAACGATGTGGAGCCCAAGGACAGAGATATCGCCATGGTATTCCAGAACTACGCTCTGTATCCTCACATGTCCGTGTATGATAATATGGCGTTTGGTCTGAAACTGAGGAAGGTTCCCAAGGATCAGATCGACAAGATGGTTAAGGAGGCAGCCAAAATCCTTGACCTGACTCCTCTCCTGGATCGTAAGCCCAAGGCTTTGTCCGGTGGTCAGAGACAGCGTGTTGCCATGGGCCGTGCTATTGTGCGTAACCCCAAGGTATTCCTGATGGATGAGCCTCTGTCCAACCTGGATGCAAAGCTGCGTGTGCAGATGAGAATTGAGATCGCTAAGCTGCATCAGAGACTGGGCACCACCATCATCTATGTAACCCATGACCAGACCGAGGCTATGACGCTGGGTACCAGAATCGTCGTTATGAAGGACGGCGTGATCCAGCAGGTGGATACCCCTCAGAATCTGTATGAGAAGCCCTGCAACCTGTTCGTGGCAGGATTTATGGGATCTCCTCAGATGAACTTCCTGGATGCAACCGTTAAAGTGACGGGCAATGTGGCAAATCTGGAAATTGCCGGCCACAGCATTCCTCTGCCTGAGGCGAAATCCAAGAAACTGATCGACGGCGGCTATGACGGAAAAGTCGTAACCTTCGGAATTCGTCCTGAGGATGTGTATGATTCTCAGACCTTTATTGAAAGCTCTCCTCAGAGCGTATTTGATTCTACCGTCAAGGTGTATGAGCTGCTTGGCGCGGAAGTTTATCTGTACTTTGATCTGGAGGAGTTCCCGATCACCGCGAGAGTGGATTCCCGTACCACTGCAAGACCCGGCGACGTAATCAAATTTGCGTTCGACGTTGAGAAGATCCATGTGTTTGACAAAGAGACGGAGCAGATTATCACGAATTAGTTACCGTAGTGATAGTGATGAGAAGGGGTGCTGGTGACAGCACCCCCTTTTTATCTGAAATGGGGTTTTCTTTTCGGGAAGAAATTTCCCTTCGGTTTTTCTGTGCGGGAAAGGGACGGATCCGGGTTCAGACCGGACAGAGATCAAAACGAAAGGCCGGGTGGCAAAACGAATCTTATTCGTTTGAGAATTTGTGCGGGAGCGTCACAAATTCCCCTGATGGCAGACCCGAATTTGAGATTCGCGTCGCCCTGTCGCGTAAACGCTCCGGAATGGAGAATAAAATGATAACGAGTCAGACCATTCAAACCAGTATTGACGAGCTGAAAGCCATCACCAAAGTGGATCTGTGTGTGTACGATCTGTCGGGCGGGCTGATCGCAGCCACAACGGATCAGACGGATATTGACGCGGGCCTGATCAGCGGTTTTGCGGTTTCTCCCGCCGACAGCCAGGTGATCGGGGCATACCATCTGCTGAAGATTCTGGATGACGGCGAGCTGATGTATGTGCTGGTGGCAAAGGGAAAGGGCGAGGACGCGTATATGGTGGGTAAGATCGCTGTCTGTCAGCTTCAGAATCTTGCCATCGCCTATAAGGAGAGATTCGACCGGAATAATTTCTTTCAGAATCTGCTGCTGGATAATCTGCTTTTAGTGGATATTTATAACAGGGCCAAAAAACTGCATATTGAAGTCAACGCGCCGAGGGCGGTTTTTCTGGTGGAAACCAAGCTGGAGAAAGACGGAATCGTGACGGAGCTGTTAAAGGGCATGTTTTCCGCTCAGGCGGGCGATTACATCACGGCTGTGGATGAAAGCAGCGTGATTCTGATCAAGACTCTGGATGCGGGCGCGCAGTTGGAGGATATGATGGAGATTGCGGAGACTATCGTATCCCTGATGAACAGCGAGGCGATGCTCAACGTCAGAGTGTCCTTCGGGACGGTGGTGCAGGAATTAAAAGACGTCTCAAAGTCCTATAAGGAGGCGAAACTGGCGCTGGATGTGGGAAAGATTTTTTACGCTGAAAAGAATGTGGCCGCATACAGCGCTCTGGGGATAGGCCGGCTGATTTATCAGCTTCCGGCCAATCTGTGCAGGATTTTCATAGAGGAGATCTTTGGCGATAACGTTCCCAGCGATCTGGACGAAGAAACCCTGAATACCATTAACAGATTTTTTGCCAATAACCTGAATGTGTCCGAGACGTCGAGGCAGTTGTTTGTACACAGGAATACGCTGGTGTATCGAATTGAAAAGATACAGAAAAGCACCGGCCTGGATCTGCGCTGCTTTGACGATGCTCTGACGTTTAAAATCGCGCTCATGGTGGTCAATTACATGAAATATCTGGACAATCTGGATTGACAAGGAATCTTAAGACAACCCCCGGAATATATTGGACTATACGGTGTTAGCCGGACGGCGGCGGGGAAGGGATCTGCGAAAGCGGCCCGTTCCCTGCCCGGCGGTTCTGGGCCGTAAGGATTTCGGGGGTGTTTTTATGATTTTGGAAAGAAAGATTGGGTATCTGGACTATTTTGAACGGGGAGAAAAAATTAAGGGGTGCGGGTTTTTAAAACTGGAGAAACGGGGGAATGCCTTCCGGCTGGAAATGAACGTCAGGGGCCTGCATCCTACGGATTCCTTCGCCAGAGATGTGGTTGTGGTAAGCGAAGATACGGAAAAAAATCTGGGACAGATTCTGCTGGAAGAAGGGAACGGCTGCTTTCGGACATCTTTTGCCGTAAGCGGATTCTCAGACAGGCCGGATGCTGGTGACACACCCATCCGGGCGGTGCGGGTTCTTCTGGGGGGAAACCGGGAAATACGCTGCGCTTTCGGCGTCAAGCCGGTTACTGTTACAGGGATTCCGGCGGAAACGCCTGCGGCCCGGACGCCCCAGACAATGGAGTCTCGGACAACGGAGTCTCGGACAACAGAGCCCGGAGAAGAAAAAATCCAGGCAACGGAACCCCGGACAACGGAGTCCCGGACATCAGAGTCCAGGGAAGAAAAAGTTTCGGCAACGGAACCTCGGACAACGGAGTCTCGAACATCAGAGTCCAAAGAAGAAAAAATTCCGGCAACGGAACCCCGGACAATGAAGTCTCGAACATCAGAGTCCAGGGAAGAAAAAATCCAGGCAACAGAACCCCGGACAACGGAACCACGGGCATTAGAGTCTCAGGAAGAAAAGCCCCGGGCAACGGAATCCCGGACAACGGAGTCCCGGACATCAGAGTCCAGGGAAGAAAAAGTTTCGGCAACGGAACCTCGGACAACGGAGTCTCGAACATCAGAGTCCAAAGAAGAAAAAATTCCGGCAACGGAACCCCGGACAACGGAACCACGGGCATTAGAGTCTCAGGAAGAAAAGTCCCGGGCAACGGAATCCCGGGAACAAAGCTCAAATATTCCGGGGGAGACGGAAACAGCGGAGGACAGGCAGTCCGCCGATAAAGTGGAACCGGAGAAAAACGGATCGATTCGGGAAACGGTTTCCGGTTCGGAATGGGAGACGGATGTCCAGGGGCGGATAGCCGGTCACGGGGTGGAATCCCGGGAACAGGCGCCAAAAAACGGGGAAGTCATGTCCGCAGATATAAAGGAACGGCCGAAAAAACCGATCAGAATACATGAGGATAAGTGGGGGCAGCTTGCGGCAATTTATCCGCATGTCAGGCCGTTTAACGATGAAAGGGAATATCTTTCCCTGAGCCCTTCTGATTTTGTGCTGTTTCCTTCCAAATATTACCGTGCGGCTAACAACAGTTTTCTGCTGCATGGATATTATAATTACAGGCATCTGGTTCTGGCCAGACTGGAGCAGCGGGGGGAGGCGCGGTATTATCTGGGCGTACCCGGCAACTTTTATGACCGGGAAAAACAGGTGGCGGTCATGTTTGGCTTTGAAAGCTTTGAGTGTGCCATGGAGCCGGCAAAAACCGGGGATTTTGGCTATTATATGATGAAGGTGGAGCTGTGATTCAGACGCCTTCGCAGTTAAAAGAAGGAATAAAGCTTTCCAGGGCAGTCTCTCCCTGCTGATAAAATCCTTGCTCAATACCGATCCTCTCCGCGAAGGAGAGGATCTTGTCATATTCTTCTTTGGTAACGGTACGGTTTAATTCCGGCGGAAGGGAATTTCCCTTCAACGGCGTATACTGATTCAGGATGCTGATGTAAATTGTATTATGATACGTATCGTGAAGATAGCGGAGAATTTGTTTGGAATCCTTTGGCTGCCCCGGAAGGAGCAGATGCCGCACGATCAGTCCCCGTTTCAAAAGGCCGGTTTCCGGATCTATAACGGCGGGACCTGTCTGGCGGTACATTTCCTCTATGGCGGCGCAGGCTTTTTCAAAATAATCCGGCGCTGCGCTGTACCGGGCGGAAAGTTCCTGAGAGCGGAATTTCAGATCCGGCAGATAGATGTCCACCAGCCCGTCCAACAGCTTGAGAGAGGATACTTCTTCATAGCTTCCGGTATTGTAGACGATAGGCAGAACCAGGCCCTTTGCCTTGGCAAGTTCAAGGGCATGGACAGTCTGAGGCAGAAAGTGCCCCGCCGTTACCAGGTTGATGTTGACGGCCCCCTGTTGCTGCAGATGGAGAAAAATTTCCGCAAGTCTTAAGGGGGTGATTTCCCTGCCGGTCTGGCCGAGAGAAATGTCCCGATTCTGGCAGAAAACACATTGTAAGCTGCAGCCGGAGAAAAACACCGCGCCGGAGCCTGTATCCCCGGTAAGACAGGGTTCCTCCCAGAAATGCAGCGCGGCTCTGGCCGCCCGCAAAACAGCGGTCTGTCCGCAAAACCCGGTCTGGCCGTTTTGACGGTCTGCGTGGCACTGACGGGGACACAGTGTGCAGTTTCTCATCATGGTTTCAATCTGTTCAGGCGTCATGGGCCGGGAGTCCTTTCTGGGATATCCGGGAAACAGTTTTGCAGGGGACGGCGAATCGACCCGGCAGAGTGCATACAAATACCGCACACTCCTGAGGAACGCGACTCCACCCGGTGACCCTGCGGCACATGAAAGGTTCTGTTTAGTGCTGCTTTGTTCCCAACCTGACACGGTTCACAGATTCTCATTGCGCAGGACCGAATTTCATCATCGCGCTGCACTCAGAAATGTACGGCGTTTTCAGTGTATCCGTTTCTGCCTGGTTTGTCAAGTTTTTATTTGAAAAACCAGGTACTTCATATAAGTCATTTATGATAATGTCTTAATAAACCACAAGAGAAAATGTCTCAAGTGTGGTAAACTTACCTCTGGAAA
>CANRIP010000021.1 GCA_947630715.1 uncultured Acetatifactor sp. | reverse complement strand
TCAGCCCCACCATGACGATCAGGATCAGGATCAGCCCCATCATGACGATCATGACCATGATCAGCACCACCATGATCATCATGACCAGACTCAGGATCCGGCCCATTCCCACGATCACGAACACCATCATCACAGCAGCATGCACGAAATAGAGCATATCGTGGCGGATTTAAAGCTGCCGGAAAAAGTGGAAAAGGATGTCCTTTCGGTTTACGGACTGATCGCCGAGGCGGAAAGCCGGGCGCACGGGGTTCCCGTTTCCCATATTCACTTTCACGAAGTTGGCACAATGGATGCGGTCGCGGACATTACGGCGGTCTGCCTTTTGATGAATGAGCTTGCGCCGGACGAGGTGGTATGCTCCCCCGTTCACGTCGGGAGCGGCCATGTCAAATGCGCTCACGGGATCCTGCCTGTCCCGGCGCCCGCCACGGCGTTTATCCTTCAGGGCGTACCCGCTTATGGGGGCGGCATCCAGGGGGAGCTGTGTACCCCTACGGGAGCGGCTCTGCTCAAACATTTTGTCCGGCGTTTCGGAGATATGCCTGTGATGAAAACCCAGGCCATTGGCTACGGCATGGGGAAAAAGGATTTTGAAACGGCAAACTGCGTCCGCGCCATGCTCGGCGAAGGAGAGGATAAAACGGACGTGGTTTTGGAGCTTTCCTGCAATGTGGACGATATGACGGCTGAGGAGATCGGGTTTGCCATGGAACGCCTTTTGGAAGGCGGCGCCAACGATGTGTTCACCGTTCCGATCGGCATGAAAAAATCCCGTCCCGGCATATTGTTCCGGGTCATGTGCAGAGAGCAGGACCGCGAAAAAATGCTGCATTTGATTTTTCAGTATACCTCCACCATCGGTGTGCGCGAAACAGCAGTCCATCGGTATCTGCTGGACCGCCGGATGGAAACGGTGCACACTCCGTACGGGGAGGTTCGCCGCAAGCTTTCCTCCGGTTATGGCGTGTCACGCGCAAAGTATGAATATGAGGATCTGGCTCAGATTGCGCGGAAACGGGCTCTCAGCATGGAAGAAGTGAAGAAGTGTCTGGAAGACGTATCGTGGAGCAGCCCCGCTCTGGAAAAGAGTCCCCATGATGGAAACGGCGCTTTCACGAAATCGGATTTTTGTATGTCGCCCTGGATGTAGACGGTTACCAGATGGGGAGCATGAATAAGGCGCTTCCATGAAAAGAACCGTTTCATACGGCTTGCGGGGGCTCCAGGCACCCAGGCTGCCATCATAAAATGCAGCGTTATCCCTCCCGGGTGGAGGGGAACCGCAACGCCCCGGGCCGGAAGGCCACGGGGCGTTTTCTGCGGGATTCGGGTGTGGGAGGCGGGTTATCTGGTAAACTGCGAGATAAACTCCCAGGCGTTTGCACAGGTATGGCGCCGGCATTCATGGCCCTGCCCGCTGACACTGGCAAACGCAGTTCGGCAGACGCCGTCGTCGCTGTCGTAGTAGCGGATGGTCAGATAGCTGTCCCGGGTCGGGTCATATTTTTTCTCTACCCGGTCGCCCGGCTCTCCCCATATGGGATCGGCCCAGCTTTCTTTGTCTTCATAGCGGATGCGGAATTTCCTGTTCAGACGGTTCACTTCGGCCGCGTACTGTATTCTTTCCAAAGCGGAGTCCGCCTGACAGGGTAATTCGGGGAGGGGAGATTCCTCGCCGCCGGAATAAAAGATGGGCACCGGGACGGTCAGATTCAGCCTGTCGCCGAGGGGCGGGCTGAAGGGATTGTCTTTCACCGGAAACAGGGCGCTGGCCGGGGCAAGACCCGCAAAGACCAGGGGATACTCCTGAAACAGATCCCAGGTTTTGCCGCTCCCCATGGAAAACCCGGTTCCGTAAATGCGATGCTCGTCGATGGGGTAACGCTTTTTCAGGTCTTCTATCACTTCTACGATTTCTGTGGCGGTAACGTTCTGGTGGTTTTCCAGAGAAACGAACAGGAAACCGTACTGATGCGCCACCTCATACCAGCCGGATACAAAGGTCAGATACAGGGCAGAATCACCGCCGCCGTGAAAGCCCATCACCAAAGGGGCGGGGCCCTTTGTAAACAGATCGTTGTTATAATAGGCGAAATACCCTACCTTGTGTTCCGGGCAGCCCTTGAACGCACCCCGGTTGTCCGAGGAAGTTTTGACCAGCGTACAGCCGGCTTCCTCCGTCATATGCATGGCTTGTAAGTCCGGCTCGAATTCCATGTGTCCGCACCACATTTTGAATTGTTTCACAAAGCCGTAAAAATCGGCTTGGTAATCCGGCTCCTGTTTGATCAGGATATTTTGGCAGCCTTGCAGCGCGGCGTTGATTTCCTCGGAATTCCCTATGCTTAAAATGCCGATATCACGGCGCTCCACGGCGGGTTTCACGCTCAGCCCCTGCATGGAACACATGGCGGGGGTAATCTCTCCAGGCCCCCAGAGGTATTCCCCCTGAAGGGTTTTCAGCAGATGCGTGGCCACATAATCCGCGGATTTGCCAAAACTGTAAATATCCGCCCGGAAAACGGCTCCGCGTATAAAATATCCCTTGAACTGCCGGGTAAAAAAATCTGTGATCGCGGCGATTCCGTCCGAGTAGACGGGGTCCATTTTGACTTCGGCAATCACGTCCCCGTAGAATGCCTCCGTGGCGTTTTCCCATCCGCCGTTCGTGGGATACAGAAAGAAGACGCCGGTATCCGACGCGGCGGCAATGGCGCCAAGCCCGCTGTTTCTGGCAAAGCTGACGGCCTCGTCCCGGCTCTGCCGGTTTTCCTCAAAGACCAGGAGAAGCGGCGCCCGGAATCCGTAATTGTTTGTCTGCCCGTCCAGATCGTTTGCGGGTATGTACGCCTTCAGATAAAATGTCTTATACTCATGTTCCCAGTATTTTCCGCCGTCCGGCAATACGGTAACGGCAGGCCTTTCCGTCATTCCCATCCCATCATCCTCCGCTTTGGTTCCGCCCTGCTGGGAGCGGTTTTGTTTTTATTATATTTTCCGCGGTTCCTTCTGTCAACAAAGGCGGGAGGAATTTGGGCGGATGGGGGGAGCGTTTATTTCCGGATATGATCTTGTCCGGTTCCTGAAAGTGTGGTATGATTTGCTGTGTGAAGACGGACCCGGTAACGGTTGGGCCGTCGAAGGAGGAAAGAAGATTGAAAATTAAAATTTTCAATCGCGAGATTTGTGTCCGCGCACTGCTTGACACAAACTCGTTATGCGCAAAGATCAGCGCGGAAATGAGGTGTAAGATTGAAAATAGTAAATTGAGCCAAAATTGGTAGCAAGACACAAGAAAAAGACTCACATAGTGAGCCTGAATTATGGTATTCCCACCTTTGGAAAGAGGCCACCTGCATATCAACACTTAACGGGTGGGTGCATCAGCCATTGATACCGGGATGCCTAATTATTAAATTAACTATAACACAAAATGTTCAGTATCGAAACCATTTTCATAACGTTTTGTGCCTGAGCGAAGCGAAAGGAATGGATAGAAAAATGGGAACGGAAACGGAGACCAGGGAAATACTGTTTCTGAATCCTGTCTTTAAGGAAATGATCTGGGGAGGGGACAGACTGCAAAAGGACTGGGGATACCGGATCCCCTCCCCGCAGACGGGGGAGTGCTGGGCGGTGAGCGCCCACCCTCACGGCGACTGCACCGTGAGGGAGGGGCGGTATGCGGGGAAGCACCTGAGCGAGCTTTGGCGGGAGGCGCCGGAGCTGTTCGGTTTTCGCAGGGAAAGCAGCTTTCCCCTGCTGGTGAAGATCATCGATGCCCAGAGCGACTTAAGCATTCAGGTTCACCCGGACGATGCCTACGCGGCCAAATGGGAGAACGGCTCTCTGGGGAAGACGGAGTGCTGGTACATATTGGACGCGCCGGAAAACGCGTCTCTGGTCATGGGGCACAACGCGGAGACCAGAGAACAACTGGCAGAGATGGTCCGCGGGGGCAGATGGAAGGAATTTCTGCGGTATGTCCCCGTCAAAAAAGGAGATTTCCTTCAGATCAATCCGGGAACCGTCCATGCCATCACCGCCGGCCTTGTGATTTTGGAAACCCAGCAAAGCTCCGACATCACTTATCGGGTGTATGATTATGACCGGATGCAGAACGGCAGGAAAAGGGAACTTCATATTGAGAAAAGCCTGGACGTGATCGCCGTAGGGCCGGAAGCCGGGAAGGGCGGGATCAAACGGGCGGAGCAGATCGAGGCCGACTGCGAGCCCAACCGGCTCTGTCTGCTGATTGCCTGCGGCTGCTACCGCGTGTGGAAACTGGAGGTTCGGGGAGAGACGGCCTTTGAGCAGGACACTCCCTTTATGATTATGAGCGTGATAGAGGGGGAGGGTCGGATCTGCGGACACGGGATCCGCAAGGGAGATCACTTCATCCTGCCGAACGGATTGGGCACGGTGCGTCTGGAAGGGAATATGGGGCTGATTGCGTCTTCCGTCTGCGGCTGACAAGACAGGACAGTGTACGGAGGATTGACAGGGAAACCGGGAGAAGGGCCTGAGGGGCAGGGGAAGACGGCCCCGGGGGGCAGAGGGAAATCCCCGGAGAAAGGAAATCGATATGAAGATGGCGCAAGAGGTAAGGGAGCATCTGACAAAGGATATTATCCCCTTCTGGGAAGGGCTGAGGGACGATACCTACGGCGGATACTACGGCTATATGGATCAGGAGCTGAAGGTGGATCAAAAGGCGGAAAAGGGGTGTATTTTAAACAGCAGAATCACCTGGTTTTTTGCCAACGCGTATCTTCTTTTACAGGAGGAAAGCCTGCTGGAACAGGCCAGGCACGGCTATGAGTTTATGAAACGGTTCTGCCTGGACAGGGAGTGGGGAGGCGTGTACTGGTCCGTGGCTTATGACGGCAGACCGCTGGATACTACCAAGCACACCTATAATCAGGCCTTTGCCATCTACGCGCTCTCCTCTTATTACGACGCCTCCGGGGACAGGGAGGCGCTGGATACCGCCATGGAGCTGTATCACATGATCGAGAAACGGTGCACGGACGAGATCGGATATCGGGAGGCGTTCGACCGCGAGTTTCGGGAAATCACCAACGATAAGCTGTCCGAGAACGGCGTCATCGCCCAGAAAACCATGAACACCCTTTTGCATGTGTTTGAGGCCTACACGGAACTGTACCGGGTCAGCCGGGAGCCGTCGGTGAAAAAAAGGCTGTACTGGATTCTGGATACCGTGGCGTCCAAGGTTTATCATCCGGAACTTCACAGGCAGGAGGTTTTTTTCGACCGGGAGATGCATTCCATTCTGGATCTGCATTCCTACGGGCACGATATTGAGACGGCCTGGCTGCTGCAAAGAGGATTGGAGATCCTGGGGGATCCGGCCTATACAGATAAGCTGCGGCCGATGATTCTGGATCTGACGGAGCAGATTTACCGGGTTGCCTTTGACGGCAATTCCCTGGCAAACGAATGCGAAAAAGGCGTGGTGAATGAGGACAGGATCTGGTGGGTACAGGCGGAGACGGTGGTTGGATTTTTAAACGGCTATCAGATGCAGCCCGATCACAGGGAGTACCTGGAGGCAGCCAAGGCGGAGTGGGAGTTTATCAAGGCTCATGTGATCGATGGGAGAGAAGGCTCCGAGTGGTACTGGATGGTGACAAAATCCGGGGAACCTGTGGCGGGCAAACCCATTGTGGAGCCCTGGAAATGTCCCTATCATAACGGCAGGATGTGCATTGAAGTGATAAGGAGGAATATCGATGCTGCATGAGAAATATTATGAGGAACAGGCGAAATATGAAAAGCTGATCGCTCTGCAAAATCGGAAAACAGACTTTTACAACGGTATTTTCGACCGCTATGAGAACCCGGTGCTGACCAGGGATCATATTCCTTTGACCTGGCGGTATGACCTGAATCCGGAGACAAATCCCTATTTCATGGAGCGGCTGGGAGTGAACGCGGTGATGAATTCCGGCGCCATTGAGCTGAACGGGAAGTTTTATCTGGTGGCGAGGATTGAGGGCAACGACAGGAAATCCTTTTTCGGCGTGGCGGAGAGTGAGAGCGGCATCGACGGGTTTCGGTTTTGGGATTATCCGGTGTTGCTGGACGATGTCTGCCCGGAGGAAACCAATGTATATGACATGCGCCTGACCAAACATGAGGACGGTTATATTTACGGGGTGTTCTGTTCCGAGAGCAAGGATACTTCCGTGAATGACCTTTCCGCCGCGGTGGCCGCCGCCGGCATTGTGCGGACTAAGGATCTGAAGACCTGGGAGAGACTGCCGAATCTGGTGACGCTCCATTCTCCCCAGCAGAGGAACGTGGTGCTGCATCCGGAGTTTGTGGATGGAAAATATGCCTTTTACACCAGGCCCATGGATGATTTCATCGATACCGGGTCGGGCGGCGGCATCGGTTTCGGTCTTTGCGAGGACATTACCAAAGCGGTGATAGACCAGGAAAAGATGACGTCTCTGCGCAAATACCATACCATCACGGAGGCAAAGAACGGCGCCGGTGCGGTGCCGATCAAAACGGAAAAAGGCTGGATCCATATCGCCCACGGGGTGAGAAACACGGCGGCCGGCCTCCGGTATGTGATTTATGCGTTTGCCACGGATCTGAAGGACCCCTCCCGGGTGATCGCGGAGCCCTCCGGGCTTTTGATCGGGCCCAGGGGCGGCGAGCGAACCGGGGATGTTTCCAACGTGGTGTTTACCAACGGCGCAATCGCCGCCGAGGACGGGACGGTTTATATTTATTATGCGTCCAGCGACACCAGGCTCCATGTGGCTACCACCACTGTGGACAAGCTGGTGGACTATGTGTTCCATACCCCCCAGGATCCTCTGCGGAGCGTGGAGTGCGTGGCGCAAAGATGCGATTTGATCCGAAGGAATCTGGAGTATCTGAAACAACAGCGATAACCGCCGAGAGAGGAGAAGGCCATGTTTGTCTCACCGGATCATGAAAATCTGATTTATTGCGGAAGGATTGATTTTTCCGACCCGAAAGCCCCTGTGATGCTGTTTCCCTGCAGTTACGTCAGGTTTCGGTTCCGCGGTACGGGAGTGAAAGCGACCGTTGCCAATCGCAGGGAATACGCCACCAGCTATCTGGGATGCCTGATCGACGGACAGATGAGCAAGGTAAAGCTGGCGGAGGAAGGAACCGTCACGGTTACGCTGGCGGAACATCTGCCTGACACGGAGCATGAGGTCATGCTTTATAAACGCATGGACGCCTGTCATATCATGACGTTTCTGGGCGTGGAGCTGTCTCAGGGCGCGGTTTTGTGCCGGCCCCCGGAGGAGCCGGAGCGCAGGATTGAGGTTTACGGGGACAGCGTTTCCGCGGGAGAGGTTTCGGAAGCGGTGGATTGTGTGGGGCAGCCGGATCCTCCCCATGACGGGCAGTATTCCAACAGCTATTATTCGTATTCCTGGATTACGGCCAGAAAGCTGAACGCCAGGATCCATGACATTGCGCAGGGCGGCGCGGCCCTTTTAAACGGCACGGGATGGTTTCATGCGCCGGATTATATCGGAATGGAACAAATCTATGACAAGCTGCAGTATAATCCCAGGCTGGGAGAAATCAAGGAATGGGACTTTTCCCTTTACCGGCCCCAGGTGGTGATCGTCGCTTTGGGACAAAATGACGGGAATCCGGAGGATTACATGGCGGCGGATTACCAAGGGGAAAAGGCGAAACATTGGAGAATGCGCTACGGGAATTTCCTGAAAAAACTCCGGACGATTTACCCGGATGCCACCATCATTGCCGCCACCACCATCTTAAACCATGACCCAAGCTGGGACAGGGCCATAGAACAGGTGTGCCGGGAGTCCGGAGATGACAGGCTCCATCATTTCCTGTACCGTAACAACGGCAGGGGTACGCCGGGGCACATCCGGATCCCGGAGGCGGAAGGGATGGCGGAGGAATTATCCGGTTTTATTACTTCTCTGGGAGAGGGGATCTGGCGGTAAGCCGCATCCTGTATCCCGCGGCGTGGAAAAGACCGGAAAGCATGGAGGATGGCGGGACGGAAGGGGAAAACCTTCCCTCCGGAATTTGTGCCTGGGCGCTGCACGGCACAAAGGGAACGGCCACGGCAAACAGCGCGGAAACGGAGTGAAAGATGACGTTAAATAAAAAGCCGGTCACCGGCATGAGAGATATTCTGCCCGAGGAAATGCAGATCAGGAATTACTGTATCCGTGTGATTCAGGAAACCTACGGACAGTTTGGATTTACCCCCATCGAGACGCCCTGCGTGGAGAGCATTGCCAATCTGACCAACAAGCAGGGCGGGGATAACGAAAAGCTGATTTTCAAAATTTTAAAAAGGGGCGAAAAGCTGAATGTGGCGGAGGCCGCCACCGAGGAAGAAGTGGTGGACGGGGGGCTGCGCTATGACCTGACCGTTCCCCTGGTGCGGTATTATTCCAACAATTCCGCGCATCTGCCGTCCCCCTTTAAGGCTTTGCAGATGGGAAACGTGTTTCGGGCGGAACGGCCCCAGAGAGGGCGGTACCGCCAGTTTATGCAGTGCGATATCGATATTTTCGGAGAACCCTCCAATCTGGCGGAAATCGAGCTGATCCTGGCCGCCACCACAACCCTGGAGCGCCTGGGGTTCAAGGGCTTTGAGATCCGGATCAACGACAGGCGGATTTTAAAGGCCATGGCGGCTTACAGCGGCTTTCCGGAGGAGGGCTGCGACAGCGTGTTCATCACGTTGGATAAGAAGGATAAGATTGGGCTGGATGGCGTACAGGAGGAACTGCTGGGAAACGGCTTTGCCAAAGAGGCGGTGGAAAAATACCTGGAGCTGTACCGGAGCCTGGAGACGGCCCCAAACGGGGTCTCCTTCCTGGCGGATCGTCTGGAGGGCGTCCTGGATCCGGCCGTTGCCACCGGCCTGCAGGAGATCATCGACAGTGTGGAAAACACGAAAACCGCTGATTTTCGGATGGTGTTCGACCCCACGCTGGTAAGGGGCATGTCCTATTATACAGGGCCCATTTTTGAGATTGCCATCCCCGGGTTCGGGGGCAGTTGCGGAGGCGGGGGACGCTACGACAAGATGGTGGGGAAATTCACCGGCAGCGATGCGCCTGCCTGCGGCTTTTCCATCGGGTTTGAACGGATTGTGATGCTCTTGCTGGAGAGCGGGTTCCAGATTCCGGATCGGCCGGGGAAGACGGCGTATCTGGTGGAGAAGGGCGTGGACGGACAGAAATTGTGGGAAGTGATCTCCAAGGCCCAGGAAGCCCGGAAAAAGGGGGAGCAGGTTCTGGTGGTTAGGATGAACAAGAACAAAAAATTCCAGAAGGAACAGTTGACGGCGGAGGGCTATCAGGAGTTTGTGGAATTTTACAAAGAGGCGCTGAAAAACTGACGGTGGATGAGGGCGGATCCGGCGTAAGACACCCTGCGGCGGCGCCGGACGCCGGAAAACGCCTTTGCGGAGGGGACATGGGAAACGGCTGCTATCTGCTTTCGCTGGAAGAATTTCTGGAGAGGGAAGGCGCTGAAAAAAAGTTGGCGGATGCCATGGAAAAACTGGATTCGGCAAGACGGGGCAAGGCGGAAAAAATCTGCCAGCCCAGTGCCCGCGCCTCCTGCGTGGGAGCCGGTCTGCTGCTGCAGCTTGCGGTACAGGAGGGAGGCAAAACCAGGGAGCGGGGGGTTCAGGAGATGGGTGTGCAGGAGCTTCTCCAAAGATTGAAAACGCCGGTGGAACTGGTTTTGAATTACGGGAAAAAGGGGAAACCTTATCTGGCGGAGTATCCCCTTTTTTTTAATCTGTCCCATTCCGGCGGATATGTGCTATGCGCCTTTGGGGATCAGGAGATCGGCGCGGATATCCAGAAATGTACGGCGGCGGATCCGATCCGGCTGGGGGAACGTTTTTTTGCCCCAGAGGAAGTCCGGGCTCTGCGGGATTTGGAAGAAGGGCGGAGACGGGAATTGTTTTTCCGGCTCTGGGCCCGCAAGGAAGCCTACGGGAAACTGCTGGGAGAAGGGCTGCCCGGGGTGATCGGACAGAATCTGCTGCCCGGGGCGGAGGAAGGAAAACCTGGGGGCGCGCTGCGGCGGGAAAGCCTGCCTGGGACGGGGGAGACGCTTCTGTGGCAGGAATGGGACAGGCCCCAAGGGTATCGGATCGCCCTCTGCCGGCGGGAGGAAACAGCGGGACGAAAGACGCCGGAAAAGGCATTCCCCGCATGAAAAGGAGAAAGGGAACAAGGATCGGATGAAAAAACTGTTTCGCTATCTGTCCGAATATCGGAAGGAATCGATTCTGGCGCCTCTGTTTAAGCTGCTGGAGGCGGCGTTTGAGCTGCTGGTGCCGCTGGTGATGGCGGGCATCATCGACCGGGGCATTTCTCAAAACGACTGGGGCTATATCGCCGGGATGGGGGCCTGTCTGGCGGCACTGGCCCTGGTCGGGCTTGCGGCTTCCGTCACGGCCCAGTATTTTGCGGCAAAGGCTGCGGTGGGCTTTTCCGCAAAGCTTCGGCAGGCGCTGTTCGATCATATTCAAAGCCTGAATTTTACCAATATCGACCGGATCGGGACATCCACGCTGATCACCCGTATGACCAGCGATATCAATCAGGTGCAGTCCGGCGTCAACATGGTCCTCAGGCTGTTTCTGCGCTCTCCCGTGATTGTGTTTGGCTCTGTGATCATGGCGTTTACCATCGACGCAAAGAGCGCGTTGATTTTTGTGGTGGCCATTCCGTTGATGGCGCTGGCGGTGTTCGGCATTATGGCCTGGACGATGCCGCTGTACCGGAAAGTGCAGACGGAGCTGGACAGGGTGCTGGGGCTTACCAGGGAGAACCTGACCGGCGTCCGTGTGATCCGGGCTTTCCATCAGGAACAGGAGGAGGAAGGACGGTTCCGCGCCCGCACGAAAGCGCTGACCCACAGCCAGACCTTTGCGGGCAAGATCAGCGCCATTATGAATCCGGCTACCTATGTGATTGTCAACGGGGCGGTGATCGCTCTCATCTACACGGGGGCGGTTCAGGTAAACTGCGGCAATCTGACCCAGGGCCAGGTTGTGGCAATCGTCAATTATATGTCCCAGATCCTGGTGGAACTGGTGAAACTGGCCAACCTGATTATTACGGTTACAAAGTCCCTGGCCTGTGCGGACAGAGTGGCGGCGGTGTTTGACATCCAGAATCCCACGGAAATCAGGGACGAGGGACTCCGGGAGGCAAACGAGGCCGTGCCCGGCGCGCCGTTTCTGGAATTCGATCACGTTTCCCTCACTTACGCGGACGCGGGGGCGGAGGCGCTCCATGACATTCATTTCCGCGTGAACAGAGGGGATACCGTGGGGATCATCGGCGGCACGGGTTCCGGCAAAACCTCTCTGGTCAATCTGATCCCCGGATTTTATGACGCCACGGAGGGAGCGGTTCGGCTGGAGGGGCGGGATGTGCGCCGGATGCCGGAGGGGGAGCTGAGAAAGAGGATCGGCGTGGCGCCTCAGAAGGCGGCGCTGTTTCAGGGAACGATCCGAAGCAACCTGCAATGGGGAAAGCCCGACGCCACGGAGGAGGAAATGTGGCGGGCGCTTTCTCTGGCGCAGGCCAAGGAGGTGGCGGAAGGGAAGGAAGGGGGACTGGACGCCCCGGTTTCTCAGGGTGGAAAAAACTTTTCCGGCGGGCAGAGACAGCGTCTTACCGTCGCCAGAGCCCTGGTGGGAAGGCCGGAGATTTTGATTCTGGACGACAGCGCCTCCGCCCTGGATTACGCCACAGAGGCAAGGCTCAGGGAAGCCTTGAAAACCCTGAAGGGGGAGACTACCACCTTTCTTGTTTCCCAGCGCGCTTCCTCCATCCGCCACGCGGACAGGATCATTGTGCTGGATGACGGGGAGATGGCGGGCATCGGCACCCATGAGGAACTGATGGAGAACTGCGGCGTATACCGGGAAATCTATTACTCCCAGTATCCGGAGGAAAGGGCACAAAGCCCCCGGGCGGGGAAAGGGGGAGTGGGCAATGGCGGCAGATAAGCGGGACAAACCAGGGAAGACTACCGGGAAACAGGACGTTTCCGCGAGGACGTACAGCCAGAGGGCGGTATTGTCCAAGGTGCTTTCGTATCTGAGGAAATATTGGGGGATGGTGGGAATGTCCCTGCTTTTGGCGGCGGCGTCGGTGTTTCTGACGCTGTATGTGCCTATTTTGACCGGAGATGCGGTGGATCTTTTGGTGGGGCCGGGACAGGTGGATTTTCAGGCGCTGTTTGTGACCCTGGGAAAGATCGGGACGGCTATGGTTCTGTCCGCCCTGGCCGGGTGGATCCTGTCGGTCTGCAATAACCATATCACCTATCATGTGGTGAAGGATATCCGGGAGGACGCTTTTCACAGGCTCTCGGAGCTGCCCTTAAAATATCTGGACACACACGCCGGCGGGGATATCGTCAGCCGTGTCATCGCGGATGTGGACACCTTTGCGGACGGTCTTCTCATGGGCTTTACCCAACTGTTTACCGGCGTTTTGACGATCCTGGGAACGCTGGTCTTTATGCTGGCCGTCAATATCCCTATCGCTCTTCTGGTGATCTGCGTTACGCCGTTGTCCATTCTGGCGGCCAGATTCATCGCGGTCAGGACTTATTCCATGTTTCAGGCCCAGTCCCGTACCAGAGGGGAACAGACAGCTCTGATCGAGGAGATGATCAGCGGCCAGAAAATCGTAAAAGCCTTTTCCCAGGAAAAGGCGGTGAGCCGGCGGTTTGCCGGAACCAATCAAAGATTGGAGGAGTGTTCACAAAAAGCCGTGTTTTTTTCCTCTATCACCAATCCTGTCACCCGGTTTGTCAACAGCCTGGTGTATGCGGGAGTGGGCGTTTTCGGCGCTTTCGCGGCCATCCGGGGGGTGATCAGCGTGGGACGCCTCTCCTGCTTTTTAAGCTACGCGAACCAGTATACCAGGCCCTTTAACGAGATCTCGGGGGTGGTGACGGAGCTGCAGAACGCCCTGGCCTGCGCCGCCAGAATTTTTGAACTGATCGAGGAACGCCCTCAGGAGCCTGACCGTCCGGAGGCCTATGTGCTGAAGGACGCCCGGGGGAATGTGGAGCTGGAGAACGTGTATTTCAGCTATACCCCGGACAAAAAGCTGATCCAGGATTTCAATCTGAAGGTGAAACCCGGGCAGAGGATCGCCATTGTAGGGCCCACCGGCTGCGGCAAAACGACGGTAATCAACCTATTAATGCGGTTTTACGATACGGACAGCGGCAGTATCCGGGTGGACGGACGGAATGTGCGGGACATTACCCGGGGGAGCCTGCGCACCAGCTATGGCATGGTTCTTCAGGAAACCTGGCTCCGGGCCGGAACCATTCGGGACAATATCTCCATGGGAAAGCCGGACGCGACGCAGGAGGAGGTGGAACAGGCGGCCAAAGCGGCCCATGCCCACAGCTTTATCAAGCGGCTGCCCCAGGGATATGACACGGTGATTTCGGAGGACGGGGGCAGTCTTTCCCAGGGACAGAAACAGCTTTTGTGTATCGCCAGGGTGATGCTGTGCCTGCCGCCCATGTTAATTCTGGATGAGGCCACGTCTTCCATCGATACCAGGACGGAGTTAAAAATTCAAAACGCCTTTGCCGGTATGATGGAGGGCAGAACCAGCTTTATTGTGGCGCACCGGCTGTCCACCATCAGGGAGGCGGACGTGATTTTGGTCATGAAGGACGGAAACGTGGTGGAACAGGGCAGTCATGAGACGCTGCTTCAGCGGGGAGGCTTTTACGCGGAACTGTACAACAGCCAGTTTGCAGGGTAAAAAAACGGACTCTAAGGGATGGGAGCGTTTCCGGCGGGCCGATGGGATGGGGGACGGGACAGCGCCCTTTAGATTTTTGCGGTCATCCGATCATACTGCCCGTACATTTTCTGCACCTCGTTTTCCAGCAGATAATAATGAAACAGATAGGGGACAAGCAGCAGAAAGAGGGGAACGGCCGGCAGGAACAGCGAGGGCTCCCCGGCGATGAGAGCGATGCCCACGCACATCAGAAGCAGGACGGCGGTTAAAGCCGTAACGATCAGATGGATCAGCCGTTCATGCTGAAAGAAGGCGATCTGGGTCAGATGTTCGTTCCGTACCTTTTCCCAGTCCGTCCCGGCGTCCGGGTTTTCTAAAAGACGGTCGATCTGACTGCGGTAATTGAGGATTCTTTTTTTCATCGGCGTTTGGCCCTCCTGAGTAACAGCCTGTTTTGGAGAGACGGGCTGTTTCTTTTTGGTTTCAGTTTAACAGAAATCCCGGAAAGATGCAATTTCCTGTTTTAAGGATTTTCCTGCCGCATATGATAAAGAGAACAGACAGTGAGGCGGCAGTTATGGCTTTGATTGTACTTGACGCGGGACACGGCGGAGGAAACCCGGGCGCCTCTTACCAGGGCAGGCTGGAAAAGGACGATGCGCTGGCTCTGGTTCTCGCCGTGGGGCGGATCCTGGAGGAAAGGGGCAGGGACGTTTATTACACCCGGACGGAGGATGTGTACGAATCCCCTGTGCAGAAGGCGCTGGAAGGAAACGCGGCCGGAGGGGATTATTTCATTTCCATTCACAGAAATGCCGGTACCTATCCGAACCAGTATGCGGGTGTGGAGGCGCTGGTCTATGACCGTTTCGGCGAGGCCAGGCGGCTGGCGGACAATCTCAACGAACGTCTGGCGGCGGTGGGATTCGACAATCTGGGGGTGGAGGAGCGCAGGGATCTGGCCGTACTGCGCCGCACCCAGATGCCGGCGGTGCTTTTGGAGGTGGGGTTTCTGGACTCGGAAGAAGATAACAGGCTGTTTGACCAGCGGTTTTCAGAGACGGCGCAGGCGATAGCGGACGGGATCCTGGAAACGGTCTGAAACGCCTGGGCGGAGAAACGGTATGAATCGAAACATGGGCAGGGTGCTGGCGTTGGCCGGAGCGGCGTTTTTTGTCCTGGGGGCGTTACAGGCGCCGGAAGGGGAAAAAGACCCCATCGGGCAGACGTCCGGCAGAATTTTGATGGTGGGGAGCAGCTCCATGGAAACCTATGCGCTGGCCCTGGCGGAAGGGTACATGGAACACAACCCTCAGGTTCATGTGTGGGCGGAATCCCTGGGGTCGTCGGCGGGCATCGAGGCGGCGCTGGCCCATACGGCGGATATCGGAAATTCGTCCCGCCCGCTGACCGCGGAGGAACAGGCCCGGGGGGCGGTGGAAACGGTGGTGGCCTGGGAGGCGGTGGCGGTGTGTGTGGATCCCTCCAACCCGGTGAAAAATCTGACCAGAGAACAGCTCGCCGGCATTTATACGGGGGAGATTCGGAACTGGTCGGAGCTGGGCGGCCCGGATCTTCCCGTGGTAACCGTGGGAAGGGAGGCGGGCTCGGGCATCAGGAGCGTGTTCGAGCAGGCTCTTGGGATCCGGGGGCGGTGCGCCTATGGAAATGAGTTAAACAGCTCCGGGGCGGTCAGGGCAAGGGTGGCCTTCACGCCGGGGGCGATTGGCTATATCGGCCTGGAAACGGCGGATGAGACGGTGACGGTGCTTCAGGTGGACGGGGAAACGCCCACAGAGGCCGGGATCCGAAACGAGGCGTATCCGCTGTACAGCCCTTTCTGCATGGTCACGTGGGGAGACGTCCCGGGGCAGAGCGAACTGGTGCAGGACTGGTTTCGGTATGTGCTGGGAGAGGAAGGACGCGGGATCGCCGTCTCCCTGGGGCTCATCCCGGCGGAGGAAGGGAGCTTATGAGGCCTGAGGACGGCGGCAGATCCGGCGGAAGGGGATCTGGCCCCCAAAGCGGGGTAGGAGGGAGAAAAGAGGATAGAGCGGAACGAGCAAAAAAGGCGGAAAGAGCGGCGCGGGAGGCATCGGGCCTGTGCGCGTTGCTCCTGCTGTTGGCAGTGGCGCTGATGGCTTTTTATCTGGTCAAAGAAGGAGCGCCCGCCGTCTTCCGGGCGGGCCTTGCGGAGCTTTTGTTTACGGCTCGGTGGGATCCCTGCGGCGAAACCCCACGGTACGGCATCCTCTCGATGGCTCTGACCACCCTGGCGGGAACGGGGCTTGCGGCCCTTCTCGGCATTCCGGTGGGGATCCTGACGGCGGTTTTTTTGGCGGAGACGGCGGGGAAAAGGGCCGCCGGCGCGGTGAGACAGGGTGTGGAGCTGATGGCGGGCATTCCGTCCGTCCTCTACGGACTGGTGGGAATCAGACTGCTGAATCCTGCGGTGTACCGGCTGGAGCTGTTTTTGTTCCGGCATTCCCCCGGCCACCGGTTTACGGGGGGCGCCAATCTGCTCTCCGCCTCATTGGTTCTGGCGGTGATGATCCTTCCCACGGTGATCGAGTTCAGTGAGGTTTCCATCCGGGGGGTGGATCCCGGAATCAGGGAGGCCTCCCTGGCGCTGGGGGGCTCCCGCATCCAGACCGTATTCCGCGCCGTGCTGCCGGAGGCGGGCTCCGGTATTTTGACGGCCTGCGTTCTGGGGCTGGGGCGGGCTCTGGGGGAAACCATGGCGATCACGCTGGTTTCCGGCGGCAGCGTGAACGCGCCGTTTCCGTTTCGGTCGGTGCGCTTTCTGACCACCGCGGTCGCCGGCGAGATGGGATACGCTTCCGGCGTCCACAGACAGGCGCTGTTTTTCATCGGCCTGGCGCTGTTTTTGTTTCTCTTTTTCCTCCACGGGGCGGTGATCGGCAGACTGCGAAAGCGCTGTGGGGAAGGGCCCTGACCGATGTCCCCGGAAAACGGGAACGGGAGGGAACGGACTGTGGCAGGACAAACGTTGTATCAGAAAAGAATCCGCCTGTGGGAGACATTTGTGCAGGCGGCGGTCTACGGGGCTGTTTCCGTCTCCCTGATGGTGCTGGCCAGCGTGGCCGGTTATGTGTTACAGGGGGGACTGGGCGTCCTTTCCCGGCAGTTTCTCACAACCGCGTCCAGCGCTCTTGCCAGGACGGCGGGCATTGGCGGGAATCTTGTGAATACCGTCTGCGTGGCGGCGCTGACGCTGGCCGCGGCGGTGCCGGTGGGCGTGGGGGCGGCGGTTTATCTGAACGAATACGCGGGGACGGGAAGGACGGCGGCGCTGGCGGAGCTGGCAACGGAGACGATGGCGGGCATTCCCTCCGTGATTTTCGGGCTGTTCGGCATGACGTTTTTCGGCGAAACGCTGGGGCTTGGATACTCGCTGCTGACCGGGGCGCTCACTCTTGCGCTGATGGTGCTGCCGCTTATTGTGCGCAGCACACAGGAGGCGCTGCGGGCGGTGCCCGAAAGTATGCGGGATGCTGCTCTGGGGCTGGGGGCTTCCAGGTGGTATATGATACGGACCGTTCTTCTGCCTGCCTCCAGGCCGGGCATCCGGTCGGGAGTGATTCTGGCGGCGGGAAGAATCCTGGGGGAATCGGCGGCGCTTTTGTTTACGGCGGGCAGCGGCCGGCGTCTTCCCGCCTCCGGAGGAGGCGTTTTCGGCTTTCTGAGACAACTGGCCGGTAAGATCCGGGAAAGCGGCGGCACCTTGAGCGTGGAACTGTATCTGCAACTGCAGGACGGGCGGTACGATACGGCCTGCGGCATTGGATGCGTGTTGCTTCTGGCGGTGTTTGGCTTGAATCTTCTGATGAAGCTGGCGGTGGGAGGGCGGCGCGGGTTTCGGCAGGAGGGGCCGTGACGCCGGGCGAGGCCCGCATAACCGGCAGGAGGATCATGGAAGAAGGGAAAATTTTGGCATGGAACCTGGAGCTTTTCTATGGGACGTACCGGGCGTTAAAAAACATCAACATCCGGATCCGGGAAAGGGCGGTAACGGCCCTGATCGGGCCCAGCGGCTGCGGGAAATCCACTTTTTTAAGGTGCCTGAACCGGATGAATGATTTTGTGGAGGGCGTCCATGTCCGGGGGAAGGTGCTGTTGGACGGAGAAGACATTTATGACGCCAGGACGGATCCCGTGGAGCTGAGAAAGCGGGTGGGAATGGTGTTCCAGACGCCGAATCCCTTTTCCATGAGCGTTTACGACAATGTGGCGTACGGGCCCCGGCTGCATGGCATCCGAAACCGGCAGAAACTGGACGGGATTGTGGAGAAGGCGCTTGTCAAAGCCGCTCTCTACGGGGAGGTGAAGGATCGGCTGTACAGGCCGGCCCAGGGACTCTCCGGGGGACAGAAACAAAGACTTTGCATCGCCCGGGCGCTGGCGGTGGACCCGGAGGTGCTGCTGATGGATGAGCCCACCTCGGCGCTGGATCCCGTGTCCACGGCCAGGGTGGAGGAACTGGTAAAGGAACTGAAACGGGAGTATACGGTGGTGATCGTCACCCACAACATGCAGCAGGCGGCCAGAGTGTCGGATGAAACCGCCTTTTTTCTGTCGGGGGAGCTGGTGGAGACAGGCCCGTCCGCACAGATTTTTTCCGCGCCCCGGGACCCAAGGACCCGGGATTACATTCGGGGGCGTTTCGGGTGACGGCCGGATGACGGGCGGAAAAAATAATTCACACAAAATGTAGATTCTGTGTTATGATGAGATGAGAAACGACCTTTACGCGGGGATCGGAAGGAAAAGTACAGCCGGGAGAGAGGATATCCTATGAGTTTTTTTGATTTACTGACGATGATAGGCGGTCTTGCACTTTTTTTGTATGGAATGAGCATGATGGGAGACGGTCTGACCAAGGCCTCCGGCGGACGGCTGGAAACGATTCTGGGGAAACTCACCGATAACAGGGTGAAAGCGGTTCTGGTGGGAGCCGGCGTCACGGCCATGGTGCAGTCTTCCTCCGCCACCACCGTGATGGTGGTAGGTTTCGTCAATTCCGGCATCATGCGGCTGGAGCAGGCTGTGGGAGTGATCATGGGGGCCAACATCGGCACCACCATCACGGCCTGGATTCTGGCCATGGCGGGCATCAACAGCGAATCGTTTCTGGTGCAGATGCTGAATCCTACCTCCTTTTCCCCGATTCTCGCCATTGTGGGGGCTATGATCCTGCTGTTTTCCCATAAGGACAGAAGACGGAATATCGCCACCATTATGCTGGGATTTTCCATTCTCATGATGGGGATGGACACCATGAGCGGAGCGGTCAAACCGCTGGCGGAGCATCCGGAATTTGCGCATATCCTTCCCAGCCTTTCCAACCCCATCCTGGGGATGCTGGTGGGGCTTGCCATGTGCGCCGTGCTGCAGTCCTCCTCCGTGTCCGTGGGAATTCTGCAGTCTTTAAGCCTGACGGGGGTGCTCAGCTTTGACGCGGTGATCCCGGTGATCCTGGGAATGAATATCGGCGCCTGCGTCCCCACGCTGCTGTCCAGCATCGGCGCCAGGAAAAACGCCAAGAGAGCCGCCCTGATTCACCTGTATTTTAATATTCTGGGGACGGCCATGATCCTGATCGCGGTCTATGCCCTGAATGCCGTACGGCCTCTGGAGATTATGAGCGTGACCGCGTCTCCTCTCGGCATAGCCGTGATCCATACCATGTTTAAGGTGGTGACAACGCTGATTCTGTTCCCGTTCTCCAAGGGGCTGGTGAAACTGGCCGGCATGACCGTGAGGGAGGACGCTGTTTCCGAGACGGCGCCGGAGGACAGGGCCCTGGGCCGTCTGGACGCCCGTTTCCTGGAGACGCCCTCTTACGCGGTGGAGCAGAGCCGGGCGGTGGCAGTGGTTATGGCCGGGCTGGCGGAGGAATCCATGAACGTGGCCATGTCCCTGCTGGACAGTTATTCGGAGGAAGCGGCAAAACGGGTGCAGGAGCTGGAGGAAAAGGTGGATGTGTTCGAGGATCAGCTTGGCAGCTACCTGGTCAAACTCAGCCCCCGCGTCCTTCTGGAGAAGGACAGCCATACGCTTTCCACCATCCTGCACTGTATCGGGGATTTCGAGAGGATTTCCGACCATGCCCTGAACATTATGGAATGCGCCAGGGAAATGCACGAAAAGGAGCTGGAATTTTCCGACAAGGCGAAGAAGGAGCTGGCGGTGTTCAAAAGAGCCGTTCACGATATTCTGAATATTACCATGCTTAGTTTCCGGGAGGACAATCTGGAGATGGCCAGACAGGTGGAACCTCTGGAGGAAGTGATCGACGGATTGAATCTGGATGTGAAACAGCGCCATGTGAAACGCCTCCGAAAAGGGAAGTGTACCATTGAGCTGGGCTTTGTGCTGACGGATATCACAACCAATTTTGAAAGGGTTTCCGACCACTGCTCCAACATTGCGGTATGTCTGTTGCAAGTCAACGAAGACGAATTTGACACCCACGCTTATGTGGATGGGTTAAAGACCGGGGATAACGTGGATTTCCGCGGCAAGGTGATGGCGTACCGGGAGCGTTATCAACTGCCCTGATCCGGGGAGCCTTCGGAGAGGGGTTCCGGGGCGTTTTCCTCCGCTTTCCGGGAGTCGTTTCCGGTTTCGGCGCCGGTGGAATCCAACGTATGTTCCGAATCCGCTCCCGGCTCCGGCAGGGTCATCACAACCTTCCGGATCCGGTTCTGCTCCACTCCCTGAACCTTCAGCCGGATCCCGTTCTCCAGGGTGACTTCCTCCCCGTCCTCGGGAAGACGGTCCAGGCACTCGATAATCACGCCGCCGATGGAGTCATAATCTTCGCTGTCAAGCGCCGTACCCAGCTCGTCGTTGATGTCGTCCAGTTTCATGCTGCTCTCTACCAGATAGGTTCGTTCCCCGATTTCCTGAATCCGTTCTTCCTCGTCCCCGTCGTATTCGTCCCGGATTTCGCCCACGATTTCCTCCAGCAGATCCTCCAGGGTGATCATACCCACCGTGCCGCCGTATTCGTTCAGCACGAAGGAAACGCTTTTGGCCTCCCCGCGCATTTCATAAAGCAGATCCGCCACCTTCTTGTACTCATATGTATAGTGGGCGTCTCTTAAAATATTCCGTACCTGAAAGCTTTCCCTGTTTTCCGTCAAAATGAAATCCTTGATGTTGATCAGACCGATGATATGATCCTTTTCCTCCTGATAAACGGGGAGACGGGTGTACATGGATTCCCGAAAAACGCTCATCACCTTGTCATAATCCGCATCCACGCTTACGGTCACCATATTGATCCGGGGAATCATAATATCCTTGGCCAGCGCGTCGGAGAAATCAAACACGTTGTAAATCATTTCCCTTTCTTCGGATTCGATGACGCCGTCCTCATGGCCCACGTCCACATAGGTGCGCAGCTCCGTCTCCGTCATTTGGCTCATGCGCTTGTTGGGGTCGATGCGCAGCAGCCGCAGTACGCCGCCGGCCAGCTTATCCACCACAAAAATGACGGGGGTCAGGATCTGCATCAGGCGGTAAATGACGCCGCTGTAAATCAGGGATATTTTTTCCGAATATACCATCGCCCAGGTTTTGGGGGTAATCTCGCCGAACAGAAGAACCAGGATCGTCAGGATGCCGGTGGCTATGCCGGCGGGGACGCTGATTCGCAACGCCAGAGTGGTGGCGAGGGAGGAAGCGGAAAGATTGACAATATTGTTGCCGATCAGGATGGTGCTGAGCATTTTGCTGTAATGCTCCAGAATCTTGTTGACGCGGGCCGCCCGTTTGCTGCCGTCCTCCTCCAGCGCCCGCATCCGGACGCGGTTTACCGTGCTGAAGGCCGTCTCGGCGGATGAAAAAAAGGCGGAGAGCAATACCAGTAACAGGACAATGATCAGTTGTATGACGCCGGGGATATCCAAAAATTTCACTCCTTCTCTGGGGAATCGTTCTGAAAATAGGAACGTCATTCTCCCTGTTCCCTGTGCTGTTCAGGGTTAAACAAGGGTAATATACAATAGAAAAGGCGGCCTTGTCAAGTTTTCCGGGGGGTTGGCATATAATTTTATAAAAAGTTTATGGATGGAGGAAAGGCGCTATGGAACAAAAACCGAAGGAGGGGGAACTGCCGGTTCTCTTTTTGTTGAAGACGCTTCTGCTCGCATACATATTGACCGGCGCTTTGCTGGCTGTGCTGGCGTTTCTTCTTTATAAGACAGGCATAGGGGAAAAGGCCGTCACTGTGGGGATTATCGTGATTTATGTGGCGTCTACTTTTTTTGCCGGCTTTGTGGCCGGGAAAAAGCTGAAGGCCAGGAAATTTCTTTGGGGCCTGATTCTGGGGCTGGCCTATTTCCTCATACTGACGGCGCTGTCCCTGTCCGCCGGCCAGGAAGCCCTGCAAGCGGGAAATTCCTTCCTTACCACCCTTGTGCTCTGCGCGGGGGGCGGGATGCTGGGTGGAATGCTGAGCTGAAAAACAGGGCTTTGGGGGGAGAGGGATTGTTCTGTTTTCCGGCCCGATTGAGAAAAACTGAAAAAAAGCTTTTACAAATGCTCATTTTATGGTATACTTGAACTTGTCCAGCATAATTTGACTTTTTCATGCGTAAGAAGGAGGATGTTTCATGATGAAACACATTAAGACTTTGACAACCAGAAATCTGAAGGAATCCGCTAAGAAGGGCGGCTGCGGCGAATGTCAGACTTCCTGCCAGTCCGCATGTAAGACTTCCTGCACCGTTGGCAATCAGAGCTGTGAGAAGATCAGATAAAATGACCCCGAAAGACTAGAGTAAGCAGCGATTCCGGTCGCTGCTACTTTTGTGTGAAAGGAAACGATACCGTGATACATCAATATACAAGCGGCGGCTATCATATTGTCCTGGATGTGAACAGCGGGTCCGTGCATGTGGTGGACGACATCGTCTATCAAATCATACCGCTGATGGAGCCGTTGGTGAACGAAGGCATTAAAGACCCCGCTACCGTCAAGGCCGCGGTCTTACATCTGGCCAAACTTTCCGCCTCCCAGGAGGAAATCTGCGAGGCTGTGGACGAGGTGCTGGATCTGGCTGCCGCCGGACAACTGTTTACGCCTGACCAGTATGAAAACGAGATCCGGGCATTTCAAAACCGGCAGACGGTGGTAAAGGCCCTCTGTCTGCATATCGCCCATGACTGTAATCTGGCATGCAGGTACTGCTTTGCCGGGGAGGGGGAATACCACGGGGACAGGGCGCTGATGTCTTTGGAGACAGGGAAAAAGGCTCTGGATTTCCTGGTGAAAAATTCCGGGGACAGGGTCAACCTGGAGGTGGATTTCTTCGGCGGGGAGCCCCTGATGAACTGGGAAACCGTCAAGGGGCTGGTGGAGTATGGCAGGAGCCTGGAACAGAAGCACCGTAAAAAGTTCCGGTTTACCCTGACCACCAACGGGGTGCTTTTAAACGATCAGATCCTGGAGTTCGCCAACAAAGAGATGGCCAACATTGTGTTAAGCATCGATGGGCGTAAGGAAGTCCATGACCGGATGAGGCCCTTCCGGGGCGGCCAGGGCAGCTATGACCTGATCCTGCCGAAGTTTCAAAAGGTGGCGGAGAGCAGGGGACAGGAGCGCTATTATGTGAGGGGTACCTTTACCCACTATAATCTGGATTTTTCCCGGGATGTGCTGCATCTTGCGGATCTGGGGTTCCGGCAGATCTCTGTGGAGCCCGTGGTGGCGGGGCCGGAGGACGATTACGCGATCAAGGAAGCGGATCTTCCCCGTCTGAAGGAGGAATATGACCGGCTGGCTGCGGAGATGCTGCAGCGCAGGAAAGAAGGACGAGGGTTCCGGTTCTTCCATTTCATGATTGATTTAAGCGGCGGCCCCTGCGTGTTCAAGCGCCTGTCGGGCTGCGGCTCCGGGACGGAGTACCTGGCCGTGACCCCCTGGGGGGATCTGTATCCCTGCCACCAGTTCGTGGGGAAGGAAGAATTCCGGATGGGAAACGTGGAGGAAGGAATTCTGCGGGAGGACATCCGGGACAAGTTCCGGGGATGCCATGTGTACGCAAAGGACAAATGCAGGAAATGCTTTGCCCGTTTTTACTGCAGCGGCGGCTGTGCCGCCAACGCTTACAATTTCCACGGCGATATCAATGACGCGTACGATATCGGATGCGAATTGGAACGCAAGCGCGTGGAATGCGCCATTATGCTGAAGGTGGCGGAAGAATTTTCTGACAGAAAGGATGAGAGAGCATGAAAAAGAACAGAGCGGTCATTATTTTGCTTTGTATCCTTGTGATCCTGGTGGGCGTGGGGTATGTGGATCTTTTCGGGGTCAACGCATCGGGGGACGGCAGCGCGGCGGATATTAATCTGGGATTGGATCTGGCCGGCGGCGTGAGCATCACCTATCAGGTGGTGGGAGACGAAACCCCGGACAGCACCGATATGCAGGACACAATCTACAAGCTGCAGCAGAGAGTGGTGGGGTACAGCACCGAGGCCATTGTGTATCAGGAGGGAACGGATCGCATTAACATTGAGATCCCGGGCGTTTCCGACGCCAACACCATCCTGAAGGAGCTGGGACGGCCCGGCGCACTGTATTTTATCGCCCAGACCAACGCCGACGGCGAAAGCAATTACACCGGCGGTTACAGCGGCACCGACGCCAACGGCAAGCCCGTTTATAACTATACGTTGAACAGGCCCATAGAGGAGCTGATCGAGGACGGATCCGTGGTGATCACGGGGACGGATGTGGCGGACGCGCAGGCGGGCAGCCAGCGGGACGACGTCACCGGCAATTCCCAGTATGTGGTGAGCCTGACTCTGACGGAGGAGGGCACCCAGGCTTTTGCGGACGCCACCACGAAAGCGCTGGCGTCGGGCGAATCCATCGCCATTTATTATGATGGAAATTTTGTGAGCGTTCCCAGGGTTTCGGCGGCAATCACGGACGGGAACGCCGTTATCACCGGCCAGAGCACGTTTGAGGAGGCGCAGCGGCTTGCCTCCACCATCCGGATCGGCGGCCTGAAGCTGGAGCTGGAGCAGTTGCATTCCAAGGTGGTGGGCGCACAGTTGGGCGTGGACGCCATCCGCACCAGCCTCCTGGCGGGAGCCATCGGCCTGGTTCTGGTGGCCCTGTTTATGATCGCCGTGTACCGGATCCCGGGAGTGGCTTCGGTGGTAGGGCTGCTCTCCTATGTGGCCCTGGTGATTCTGTTGTTAAACGGGTTTGCCATGACGCTGACCCTGTCCGGCATCGCGGGAATTATCCTGTCCATCGGTATGGCCGTAGACGCCAACGTGATTATCTTTGCCCGTATCCGGGAGGAGCTGGCGGCGGGGAAAACGGTGAAAAACGCCATTCAGGCCGGTTTCAGCAAGGCTTTTTCCGCCATTATCGACGGCAACATCACCACCCTGATCGCGGCGTTTGTCCTTTTGTTCCTGGGGCCGGGTTCCGTAAAAGGCTTTGCCCAGACGCTGGCTCTCGGCATTGTCCTGTCCATGTTTACCTCCCTGGTGGTGACCCGCTATGTGCTGAACGCTTTTTACGAGCTGGGGGCGAAGAATGAAAAGCTTTACGGTCTGTCGAAGGAACGCAAACCTCTCCCCATTGTGGAGAAAAAAGGAATTTTCATGGGGATTTCCGCGGCGCTGATCCTGGCGGGCTTTGTGGTGATGGGCGTATACGGACAAAAGACAGGGGACGCGCTGAATTACAGCCTGGACTTTAAGGGCGGCACGGCCGTGACCGTGGCTTTTGATCATCCGATGACGCTGGAGGAGGCAAACCGGGATGTGGTGCCTTTGATTGAGGAGATTACCGGCAGCGCGGTGCAGGTGCAGACCGTGCAGGACACCAACGAGGTGATCTTTAAGATGGACACCCTGGACGTGGACCAGAGCGAGGCGCTGAACCGGATGCTGATGGACACCTTCGGCATGGAAGAAAAGAGGATCAATTCCGAGACGATCAGCTCCACCATCAGCGATGAAATGAAATCCGATACCGTTATCGCCGTGCTGGTGGCCATTGTGTGTATGCTGATTTATATCCGGATCCGGTTTAAGGATCTGCGGTTCGGCCTCAGCAGTATTGCGGCGCTGCTCCACGATGTGCTGGTGGTGCTGGCATTCTATGCGGCCGCCCGCGTGTCCGTGAGCAATACCTTTGTGGCATGTATGCTGACCATTGTGGGTTACTCCATCAACGCGACCATCGTTATTTTTGACCGGATCCGTGAGAATATGTCCGTCTCCCGGGGGGAGGATCTGGGCCAGGTGATCAACAGGAGCATCACCCAGACCATGAGCAGAAGTATTTTCACCTCCCTGACCACGTTTATCATGGTGGCGGCTCTCTATGTGCTGGGCGTTACCAGCATCAGGGATTTCGCGCTGCCTCTGATGGTGGGAATTGTGTGCGGAACCTATTCCTCCGTCTGCCTGGCCGGCAGTTTCTGGTATATCCTGCGTAAAAAAACTGTCAAAAAGGAAAAATAACAGGCGAAAAGGTATTGAGCCGTCATATCCGGGGCGGGGCTCCGGCTGTGGCGGCTTTGTTGGATTCCATCGGAGAAGAAAGGCAGAGCTTGCAAAGGTGGGAAGGAGAAAACAGAATGGACAAGGTATACGATTATTCCGTAAAGGCCCAGAACGGCGAAACTGTCCCTTTGGCAAAGTACAGAGGGAAGGTTCTGTTGATTGTCAACACCGCTACGGGATGCGGATTTACGCCTCAGTATGAGGATTTGCAGGCAATTTATGAAAAGCTGCAGAAGGACGGGCTGGAGATTCTGGATTTTCCCTGTAATCAGTTTGGCGGTCAGGCGCCCGGCGGGGACGAGGAGATTCACTCCTTCTGCACAGGGCGGTTTGGCATTACCTTTCCGCAGTTTTCCAAAATCGACGTGATCGGAGAAAACGCGGATCCGCTGTATCAGTGGCTGGAGAAGAACAGCGTCTTCCGGGGATTTGACAAAAATCCCTCGGGGGCGATGCTGGCCAGGATGCTGAAGAAACAGGGCGGGGAAGCCTGGCAGGGCAACAGCGTCAAGTGGAATTTCACCAAATTCCTGGTCGGCAGGGACGGAACGCTCATCGAACGGTTTGAACCCACCACATCCTTGAAAAAGGTGGAAAAAAGGATCCGGGAAGCGTTGGGATGAAACGGGGGGCGGAGGAATCTGCCGCCCCATGACGGGAGGGGAAAGAAATGTTTTGTGCGGTATGCGGGAAGAAAATAGCGGATGGTGCGTTGATGTGCAGCTATTGCGGCACCTCAGTGAATATGAAAACCAGGGAGGAGGTTGCAAAGCAGGAGCAGGCCATGCTGGAGGTTTCCCATGCACAGAATCCGCCGGCACCCCAGGAGAGCCGGACGGCGCCGGCCGCGCAGCCGGTTCGCAGCCAGGCCGTGCCCGTAGGGAAACCGGAGAAAAAGCGCAGATACGGCTGGGTCATTCCGCTGGTCATCTGCGTGGCATTTGTGGCGATCCCTGCTTGTACCCTGCTGTATCAGATGGTTTATCGGTATGTTCAGAGTTCCATGACTGATTTTTCCGATACCATGGACGCCATTTACTGGGAGGATTACGACGATGACTGGGATTCCTATGATTCCCTGGACGAGTATGACGACGGGGATTCCTCCTGGGAGGACGGATATGACCGGCCGAAGGAGGATATTTATGCCGAGGACGGCTACGGCATCGGCTATGTGGGGGACTGCATGCACACCTACTGGTTCGACTTCACCGTGAATAACGTGTTGTTCTGCGACAGCTTTCAGGGATTTACCGCAAAAGAGGGATATCAGTTGATCGTGCTGGATCTGACTTTGGAAAATACCTTTGGGGACGAGGTTCCCATGTTTGACACGGATTTCTGGGTGGAGTGGGACAACGAGGAAGGCTATGCCTTTCCGGTGATGCCCCAGGCTGCGGAGGGCTTTCTGCCGGAACAGTACAGGCTGCCGGTGGAAGGAGAGACAGAGGGCCTTCTGATGTATGAGGTGCCTGAGGAATACAATGACTTCCTGCTGCTGTTTGAAGAAGAATTTGAGTCCGACACCTGGGAGGGAGCCTGGTTCGGCGTTTATCTTTCCGCCGATACGGTTTCCGGGCGGAATTCCCTGTAAAGGGCGGAAATTCTGGTGAAACATGGAAAAGTGGTATGTGAGCGCCAAACGGGCGGATTTTAACAAGTGGGCGAAGGAATTTCACATTAGTCCCGTGCTTGCCCGCATCTTGAGAAACCGGGATCTGACGGAGGAAGAACAGGTGAACCGGTTTCTGAACGGAACGCTGAAGGACTGTTATTCCCCCTGGCTGCTGCGGGGAATGGATCAGGCGGTGGAACTGATTCTCCAGGCGGCGGAAGCGGGGACGAGGATCCGTGTGATCGGAGATTACGATGTGGACGGGATCTGTTCCTCCTATATTCTCACCAAGGGTCTGGAGATTCTGGGAGCCAGGGTGGACGCGGCCATCCCCCACAGGATCCATGACGGCTACGGGCTGAATGAACATCTGATTCTGGAAGCGGCGGGGGAGGGCGTGGAGCTGATCGTCACCTGCGATAACGGTATCGCCGCGGCGGCACAGATTGAAACGGCGAAAGAGCTTGGAATCCCTGTGATTGTCACGGATCATCATGAGGTTCCCTATGAGGAAGAAGGGGGCGTCCGGCGGGAGAAACTGCCGGATGCGGCGGCGGTGATCGACCCCAAGCAGGAAAAATGTACCTATCCCTTCCCCGGCATCTGCGGCGCGGTAGTGGCGTATAAGCTGATTCTGGCTCTGGCGGAAAAGGGGAAAAAACCGGAGCTTGCGCAGGCGGCGGAAGAATTTTTGGAGTTTGCGGCGCTGGCCACAGTCTGCGACGTGATGGAGCTGAAGGATGAAAACCGCATTCTGGTCCGGGAGGGGCTGAAACGGCTGCGGAATACGGCAAATCCAGGCCTCAGGGCGCTGATAGAGGTGAACGGGCTGAGGATGGATCAGTTGACCGCTTACCATCTGGGGTTCGTGATCGGCCCCTGCTTAAACGCCACCGGCAGGCTGGACACGGCCGCAAGGGCTTTGGAGCTTTTGCAGAGCGGCAGCCTCCCCCGGGCCATGAAAATGGCGGGGGAGCTGAAGGAGATGAACGACAGCCGCAAAACCATGACCGTCCAGGGGGTGGAGCTGGCCGAAGCCTATATAAAGGAGCATCATCTGGAGCGGGACAAGGTGATGGTGATCTATCTGCCCCAGGTTCACGAAAGCCTGGCGGGGATTATCGCGGGGCGGATCCGGGAGAGGCACCATCATCCCGTATTCCTGCTGACCAAAGGAGAGGAAGGGGTCAAGGGATCCGGCCGCTCCACGGAAGGGTATCATATGTACCGGGCCATGACCGAAACGCAGCAGTATTTTGTGAAATTCGGGGGACATGCCATGGCGGCCGGATTTTCCATGAAGGAGGAGGACATTGAGCCCCTGCGCAGGGCGCTGAACCAAAACTGCCATATGACCGAGGAAGATTTTATTCCCCGGGTTCACATCGATGTGCCGATGCCTCTCGATTACGCGGGAGAGGAACTGGCCCGGCAGTTGACTCTTTTGGAGCCCTTTGGAACCGGGAATCCCAAGCCGCTTTTCGCCCAGAAGGATCTGCTGTTTCTTTCGGGGGCCCGGATGGGGGAGGGCGGCAGATACGCCAGATTTCAGGTGAGAACCCCGGAGGGAAACGAAAAACAAGTGGTGTTTTTCGGAGAACCGGAACAATTTGACGCCTTTTTGGACGAAAAGTTTGGCTCCGGCAGCGCGGCGGCGCTGTATGGGGGGAGAGGCGGCTTTCCCGTCAGCGTGGCTTACCAGCTTGGCAGCAACACCTACCGGGGGAGAACCCAGGTGCAGTATGTGATGCAGTATTACTGCTGAGCCGGGGATAAGGGATCAAAGGCAACCGGGCGAAGAAACCAGGCAAAGTGACCAGGAAAAGCAATCAGGAAAGGCAACCGGGAAAAGCAATCAGGTAAAGAAACCAGTTAAAGCAACCAAATAAAGAAACCAGGCAAAGAAACCAAATAAAGAAACCAGGTAAAGCAATCAGGAGAGGCGGAGGAAGAAAGGGAATGATCATGACGGTAAGTCTGAATCCGGCGGTGGACAGAACCTGCCGGATCCGGGAAATGGCGGCCGGAGAGGTGAACCGTATGGACAGCGCGCAGAGCATCGCGGGCGGCAAGGCCATCAACGTGACCAGGGTTCTCAGATTGTTTCATATCCCGGTGGCGGCGGTGGGATTTCTGGGCGGTTTCGGAGGGGATCTGATCGAGAAAGAAACGGAAAAGATGGGGGCGGAGTGTCATTTTACCAGAATCGCCCAGGAGACCCGGATCAATACCAATCTGCTGGAGCAAAGCGGCCGGGTGACGGAGCTTTTGGAGCCGGGGCCTGTGATATCCCATCAGGAACTGGAAACTTTTTTGAAACAGTTTGCCGGCTGCCTGGAATTCTGCACTATGACGGTTTTGTCCGGCAGTCTGCCAAGAGGCGTCCCTGCGGATCTTTACGCGGTTTTAATCAAAATGTGCCATATGGCGGGACATCAGGTGATCCTGGACAGCTCCGGGGAGGCGCTGTGGGAGGGCATCAAGGCCGGGCCGGATCTGGTCAAGCCAAACCGCAGGGAATTGGAAACTCTGGCGGGCAGAACGCTTGAGACAAGGGAGAAACTGGAGGCAGCCGCCGGGGAACTACTTACCCTCGGGGTGGGGAAAGCGGTGATATCCCTGGGGAGAGAAGGGCTGCTCTGCGTGGAAAAGGATCGGACCACCTACCGGGAGGCGGTCAAGGTGAAGGCTGTGAACACTGTTAGCTGCGGAGACACGGTGGTGGCTTCCCTTTGCATGAGCCGGCTTGCAGGGGAGGATACGGAAACCGCTTTGAAAAAGGCGGCGGCGCTGGCGGCCGCAAACGCCATGACAAGGGAGAATGGGGACATCTCCATGGAAACTTACTTACATTTCCTGTGAACGGGAAAATTTATATTTTTTATCCGGATTTTATAAATTGATCACACTTTGGACACATTTTGCCGTTATAGTGTATTTCAGATAGTTGATGAAATCACTATCTCCCCCCTCATAAGAAACAGAGGACCCCGGCATAAGCCGGGGCCCTCTGTTTTTGCCGTGCAGATAATTTGGGGTGGTAGAACGGCGGAAAAAAGAGTAAAATAGAAAGAAAGCGGTTACTATATTCATTTTTCGAAAAGGGATGGTGGAACAAATGGAAGGGAAATCTGATATGTAAATGAGATATGTAAATGAGATATGTAAATGAGATATGTAAATGAGATATGTAAATGAGATATGTAAATGAGCATGATTGTGGTATTATGTTAATGAAACAAGTCGGGATTTGATTGAATGGAGGTCATGATGAGCAATACGGAATGGGTCATGCCAACTCATATCATTGCGGCAGCGGGTATCGTGATGAATGAGAATGATGATATCCTGCTGGTCAAAACATATCGCGGAGGGTGGGAATTTCCAGGAGGGCAGGTCGAAGTCGGGGAAAACGTGATCGACGCTGTGAAAAGGGAAGTTATGGAAGAAACAGGCATTGATATTGAGGTTGGAGAAGTGTTTTGCATATCGTCAAACACTTGTAAATATCCCGGGTATAACGGGGTCAAAGAAGTGCCCACCAAGATTATGCTCGATTTTATTTGCAGGGCGAAAGATGGCATACCACGTCCTTCCAATGAAAACTCTGAGTCTGCTTTCTTTTCCATAGACAAGGCTCAAGAGTTCATCACTGCTCCCGCTATGGCGGAAAGATTCAAAGCATATCTGGAATATGCGGGCAGACCGACTTACTTGGAATATGTTACAAAACCAAATTTTCAGTTGAAACTGAAAAGATCCATTTGAATTCCCGTATGTGGAACGAACAGTATTTATCATCACAACGAAATAGCAACACAGGCCTCTTTTCAGAACGGCAGCTAGTAGGGACGCTTTTCCGAAAAGGGGCAAATCAAATGCAAACAGGCCGGAAGGGAGACAGGGTAATATGAAATTGACAGAGCTGTTGGAGGGATTGGAATATACCTGCGTACAGGGGACGCCTGACAGGGAAGTGAGCGCGGTGGCATGCGATTCCCGGAAAGCGGAAAGCGGCTGTGTGTTTTGCTGCATCGAGGGCGCAAGCTTTGACGGGCATGGGTATGCGGCGGACGTGGCGGCCAAAGGGGCGGCAGCGCTGGTGGTATCAAAGCCGGTGGAGCTGCCCCCGGAATCGGACGTCACGGTGATCCAGGTAAATAACACGCGTTATGCAATGGCTTTTCTCTCGGCGGCATGGTACGGGCATCCCGCGGAGAAACTAAAGGTGATCGGCATCACCGGCACAAAGGGAAAGACGACCACCGCCTACCTGATCAAGTCCATCCTGGAAAACGTCGGCCGCAAGGTGGGGCTGGTGGGGACCGTGGAGGTGGTGATCGGGGATACTCACATCCATGCGGAAAATACCACGCCGGAATCCATACTGCTGCAGGAATACTTTGCGAGAATGGTACAGGCCGGTCTGGATACGGTGGTGATGGAAGTATCCTCCCAGGCGCTTAAGCTGCACAGGACTCAGGGCTTTGTATTTGATTACGGCATTTTCACCAATCTGCAGCCGGATCATATCAGCGCCAACGAGCATGCCAGCTTTGAGGAATATCGGGACTGTAAGGGGCTGTTGTTTCGGCAGTGCCGGGTGGGGATCATAAACGGGGACGACGGACACTGGCGGGAGGTGACCAACGGACATACCTGTGAGCTGGAGACGTTCGGGCTGGGAAAGGACTGCATGCTTCGGGGCGAGCATCTGGAACTGATCAAAAAACCGGGAGAACTGGGAGTCAGCTTTCACACCGCCGGCCTGATGGAAATGGAGGCGCAGGTGTGCACTCCCGGCAGATTCAGCGTCTATAACGCGCTGGCGGCTATAGCGGTCTGCCGGCATCTCGGGGCGAAGGAGGATGCAATCCGCCGGGCGCTGGAAAAGGCAAAGGTCAGGGGCCGCATTGAAATGGTCAAGGTGTCGGAGCATTTCACGCTGTTGATCGATTACGCGCATAACGCCATGGCGCTGGAGAGCCTGCTGACCACCCTGCGGGAATATGAGCCGGGCAGGCTGGTCTGTCTGTTCGGCTGCGGGGGCAATCGATCCAGGCAGCGCAGATTTGAAATGGGGGAGGTCAGCGGCAGGCTGGCGGATCTGACCGTCATTACCTCCGACAATCCGCGTTTTGAGGAGCCTCAGGCGATCATGGACGATATCCGGACGGGAATGGAGAAGACGGAGGGCAGATATGTGGAGATCTGCGACCGCAAGGAAGCGATCCGCTATGTGATTTCCCACGCCCAGGAAGGGGATATTATCGTCCTGGCGGGGAAGGGACATGAGGATTATCAGGAGATAAAAGGCGTCAAGTACCCCATGGACGAGAGGACGCTGATCCGGGAAGTGCTGGAGGAAGGGACGCAGCATATTTAAGGAGTCCTGAAACCGTCAGGCCGGCAAAACCAGGGAAACTTGGAGCGGGACATTCTGCCCCGGAAAGGCAAAGCCGGCCGGAGGAGGAACGCAGTGGGGGAACTGTACGCGGACGTGATCGTGGATATCACGCATGAAAAACTGGATCGGCCCTTTCAGTACCGTGTGCCGGAGAGACTGCGGGGAAAGCTGGAGACGGGGATGTGCGTCACGGTGCCCTTCGGAAACGGCAACAAACCCCTTCAGGGTTATGTGATTGGGATGGGGGAGGAATGTAAGTTTGATCCCGCCAGGATGAAGGCGATTCTGGACATAGCCCAAAAGGGCGTGGAGGCGGAGGACAAAATGATCGCCCTGGCGGCCTGGATCCGGAAAAATTACGGATCCACCATGATTCAGGCTCTGAAAACGGTACTTCCCGCCAGGCAGTCCGTGAAACGGCTGGAGAACCGTATGCTGGAACGGCTGATGACCAGGGAGGAAATCATTTCTCTGCAAGGCCAGTGCCGGAGAAAAAAACAGGTGGCGAAGGAGCGGCTTTTGGGGGAGCTTGCGGAGCAGGAAAGCATTCCCTATGAATGGGTGACCGGGAAATTGGGCGTCTCCCCGCAAACCGTGAGAGGGCTGGAACAGGCGGGGGTTGTGCGGGTCGTAAGCCGGGAAAGTTTCCGCAATCCCGTGAAACTGTGCGCGGAGGCCGAACCGCCCAGGCGGCTGAGCCCCGGGCAGCAAAGGATTGTGGACAGTATCACTCAGGATCTGGACAGGGAAATACCGGGGGTTTACCTGATCCACGGCGTCACGGGCAGCGGCAAGACCCAGGTGTATCTGGAGCTGATTGAAAACGTGGTCAAAAAGGGGCGTCAGGCGGTGGTGCTGATTCCGGAAATCGCCTTGACCTATCAGACGCTGCTTAGGTTTTACCGCCGTTTCGGGGATCGGGTGAGCGTGATGAATTCTACGCTGTCCCAGGGGGAAAAATACGATCAGTGCCAGCGGGCGAAACAGGGGGAAATCGATGTGATCATCGGCCCCAGATCGGCGCTTTTCACCCCTTTTCCCCGAATCGGCATCATTGTGATGGACGAGGAGCATGAGGGCAGCTATAAAAGCGAATCCTCTCCCCGGTACCACGCCAGGGAGACGGCCCTTCAGGTGGCCAGGCTCCACGGGGCTTCCGTGGTGCTGGGATCCGCCACGCCGTCTCTGGAAGCGTATTACCGGGCAAAAAAAGGGGAATACAAGCTTTTTACCCTGACGGAACGCCTGACCGGAGCCACCCTTCCCAAAGTCTGGACGGTGGATCTGAGACAGGAGCTGAAGGAGGGCAACCGGTCCATCTTCAGCCGGAAACTGCAGGAACTGTTGGCGGACAGGATTCAAAAGGGCCAGCAGAGCATTCTGTTCCTGAACCGCAGGGGCTATGCGGGGTTTATCTCTTGCAGGGCTTGCGGGCATGTGATGAAGTGTCCCCACTGCGCCGTCTCCCTGACGGAGCATCAGGGGGGCAGACTTTTGTGTCATTACTGCGGTTACAGCCAGCCCAAGCCGACGGCTTGTCCCGTGTGCGGATCCAGATATATCAGCGGTTTCCGGGCGGGAACCCAGCAGATTGAGGAAAAGCTGAAGGCAATGTTCCCGGGGGTGAGATGTCTGCGCATGGACGGGGACACCACCAAAACCAAGGACAGCTATCAGAAGATCCTTTCTGCCTTTGCCAACCGGGAGGCGGATGTGCTGATCGGCACCCAGATGATTGTCAAGGGACACGATTTCCCCTCGGTGACGCTGGTGGGGGTGCTGGCGGCGGATCTGTCCCTCAGCATGGGGGATTATCGGGCGGGAGAGCGGACTTTCCAGCTTTTGACCCAGGCGGTTGGCAGGGCCGGCAGGGGGGAGCTGCCCGGTGAGGCGGTGATCCAGACGTATCAGCCGGAGCATTACGCGGTGGTACATGCGGCTGCTCAGGATTATGAAGGGTTTTATGAGGAAGAAATCCTTTACAGGGAGCTGATGGGGTATCCTCCCGTGTCCCATATGCTGGCGGTGCAGGTGTTTTCCGAAACCGAAAACGGCGGGGCGCAGGCGGCCGAATATCTGGCCCGGGAGGTCAAAAACAGCCCGGAATTTCAAAATCCCGCCTGCGGTCTGCGGCTGATCGGCCCGGCGCCGGCGTCCATGGAAAAGATTAATGATATTTTTAGATTTGTTTTCTACCTGAAATGTGCAGAATATGATACACTGATTCATATCAAGGATATGACCGAGGAACGGGTCCGCGGCTGGCAGCGGACGGAGACGGTGCAGTTTGATTTTGACCCCATGAACATTCTGTAAGGGCATGGAGGATGCCGGCAAAACACAAAAAGAAAGCTGTCTGACAGCGGAAAAGAGGGATTATGGCGCTTAGATACATACGGCAGATCGGAGAAGAAGTGCTTACCAGAAAATGCAGGGAAGTGACGGAGATGACGCCCCGGATCAGGGAATTGATCGAGGACATGCTGGAAACAATGTATGAAGCAAACGGCGTGGGCCTGGCCGCTCCCCAGGTGGGAGTGCTGAAACGGATTGTGGTCATCGACGTTACGGGGGAGGATCCTCACATTCTGATCAACCCCCGGATTGTGGAACAAAGCGGGGAGCAGACCGGGCAGGAGGGATGCCTGAGCGTTCCCGGGAAATCCGGACAGGTGACCCGGCCCAACTATGTGAAGGTGGCGGCTCTGGATGCGGATATGCGGGAATGCGAGCTGGAGGGGACGGAGCTGCTGGCCCGGGCGATCTGCCATGAACTGGACCATCTGGAGGGACAGCTTTATGTGGATAAAGTGGAGGGCCCTTTGCAGGACGTGAACAATGAGGAGGCCGATTAGACCGATGAAACTTGTATTTATGGGAACGCCGGATTTTGCGGCGGGGGTTATGGAAGCCCTGCTCCGCGCCGGACATGAGATCCTGCTGGCGGTGACCCAGCCGGATAAGCCAAAGGGCAGAAGCGGCCAGCCTGTGCCGCCGCCGGTGAAGGAGCTGGCGGCGCAATACCGGATTCCCGTGTTCCAGCCCCGTAAAATCAAAACGCCAGAAGCTGTGGAAGAACTGAAAAAATACCCGGCGGATGCGTATGTGGTGGCCGCCTTCGGCCAGATCCTGTCCCAAGAAATTCTGGATCTTCCTCCCCGGGGGTGCCTGAACGTTCACGCGTCCCTGCTTCCCAGGTACCGGGGGGCATCTCCCATTCAACACGCCATTATCGATGGGGAGAAAACAACGGGGATTACCGTGATGCAGATGGACGCCGGCCTGGATACGGGAGATATCCTCTATCAGAAGGAGCTGGCCATAGAGGATACGGACACCTATGAAACCCTTCACGATAAGCTGAAGGAGCTGGGCGGCCAGGCGATTGCCGAGGCGCTGCCCCTGCTGGAACGGGGAGAGCTTGCGCCCCGGAAACAGGATCCGCAGAAAAGCTGTTATGCGCCCCTTTTGGATAAGGCCGTGGGAGAGATTGATTTTGCCGCGCCGGCCCCGGTGATCGACAGAAAAATCAGGGGAGTGACGCCCTGGCCCGGCGCTTACACCAGCTACCGGGGCAGGCAGTTAAAGATCTGGCGGGCCCAGCCGGTGGAAGGGCCGGACGGCGAAAGGAATGGGTTGCCGGGGATGATCCTGCAAACGGACAAAAATTCCGTGACGGTGGCCGCCGGGGAAGGGGCAATCCGCGTCCTGGAGCTGCAGTTGGAGGGGAAAAAACGGATGTCCGCCCATGATTTCCTGCTGGGGGTCAAAATGCATCCGGGAGAGTTTCTGGGAGGGAAAGAGACAACTGGCAAAGACGGCTGAAAAAACAGTTGAAAGAATCGCTGAACAAGACGGCTGAAAGTAACAACTGAAAGACAGTTGAAAGAATCGCTGGAAAAGACGGCTGAAAGAAACAACTAAAAGAAATCACTGGAAAAAACGGATGATAGAGAAAAGGAGTGAATCATATGCCTTATTACTATTATTGGGATCCCACTTACTTTCTGGTACTGATCGGCATGATCGTGTGTCTCGCGGCCAGCGCGGCGGTAAACAGCGCCATGAAAAAGTACGGCAAGGTGCGCAACAGCACGGGAATGACCGGCGGGGAGGCGGCCAGGCGCATTTTGAACAGCGAAGGGCTTTATGACGTGCAGGTGGAGTGCCTTCAGCAAGACGGAGGGGATCATTACGATCCCAAATCCCAGACGGTGCGGCTTTCTTACAGCAATTACCACAATCCGTCCGTGACGGCGGTCAGCGTGGCGGCCCATGAGTGCGGGCATGCGATCCAGCATGCGAAGGGATACGCCTTTTTAACCTTCCGAACCGCTTTGGTGCCTATTGTCAACATCGGCAGCAGGCTGGGGATTCCCTTGATTCTGCTGGGGGTGATTTTAAGCTGGAACACTGTGCTGATCCAGATCGGCATCTGGGCTTTTGCCCTGTCCCTTCTGTTTCAGGTGGTGACGCTGCCCGTGGAGTTTAACGCATCCTCCCGGGCGTTGGAAAAAATCGGCCAGTACGGCCTTCTGAACACCCAGGAAACCGCCGGGGGTAAGAAGGTGCTGACCGCGGCGGCCATGACCTATGTGGCGGCGGTGGCGTCCTCGGCGTTGCAGTTGTTTCGTCTGATCCTGCTCTTTGGGGGCAACCGCAGGAGAGACTGACCACAGGGGTGTAAGACCCGCCGGAATCCGGCGAAGATGAGGGGAAAGCATGTGGGAAAACATCAGAGAAATCGCGCTGGATGCGCTGCTGACGCTGGAGAAGCAGGCGGATTATTCCAACCGCCTGATTGGGAACGTCCTGAATAAATATGACTATCTGCCGGGGAGGGAGAAGGCGTTTTTGAAACGTCTCATGGAAGGGACCCTGGAGAGAAGGATCGAGCTGGACTATTGGCTGAACCGGGTGTCCTCGGTGCCCGTCACCAAGATGAAACCGTTGATCCGGGAGCTGCTGCGCATGAGCCTGTATCAGATGCTGTATATGGACGGCGTACCTGACAGCGCCGTCTGCAACGAGGCATGCAGGATTGCAGTGAAAAGAGGGTTCGGCGGGCTGAAAGGGTTTGTGAACGGCGTCCTTCGCAATCTGGCCAGGCAAAAAGGGACGCTGCCCCTGCCGGATGAGCGGAAGGAACCCCTGCGGTATCTGTCCGTCAAGTATTCCATGCCGGAGTGGATTGCCGCCGGATGGCTGGAGGAATACGGAATGCAGATCACGGAAACCATTCTGGAGGGGCTGATGAAGGTGCATCCGGTTTCCCTGCGGTTTCGTTGGGATCTGCCTGAGGAAACCAGACAGAAGCTGCTGAAGGAATTTTCCGCCCAGGGCGCGGTTTGCCGCCAAAGCGGCATTCTGCCTTATGTGTACAGTCTGGAGGGCGTTTACGGGGTGGAGAAGCTCCCCGGCTTTGCGCAGGGGCTTGTAACCGTACAGGACGTTACCTCCGCTCTGGCCGTGGAGGCGGCCGGCATATGCCCGGGGGATTTTGTGGTGGACGTATGCGCCGCCCCCGGAGGGAAAAGTCTGCTGGCCGCGGAAAAGGGGGCGAAGGTTCTTTCCAGGGATCGCACTGAGGAAAAGGCGGAGCTGATCCGTCAGGCCGCCTGCCGCATGAGGGCTGACGGCGTACAGGTGCAGGTGTATGACGGGCGGGAGACGGATCAAGATCTTCTTGGCCGGGCGGACAAGGTGTTTTTGGACGTGCCCTGTTCCGGGCTGGGCGTCATGGGCAGGAAACGGGATATCAAATACCGGGCGGACAAGGAAAAGCTGCCCGCTCTGGAGGCCTTACAGCGCCAGATTGTGGACGCCTCCTGGAGATATGTCAAGCCGGGGGGAATTCTGCTTTACAGCACCTGTACCATCAACCCCGGGGAGAACGAGGCTATGGTCAAGTATCTGTGCGAAACCCTTCCCTTTGAGCCGGAGGATCTGGATCCCTTTCTTCCCCGGGAGCTGGCCGCTTACAGGGAGCAGTTCCCCGCTCTTTTGGAAAGCCGGGGAAAGGCGCCCCGGATCCCTCTGGACGAAAGGCAGAGAAGGGCCTGTATTCAGTTCCTGCCCGGCTTTACCGAGGGCGACGGATTCTTCATCGCCCGTTTCCGGAGAAGGGAATCAGAAAAGGAAAGCGAACCATGGCAGAGCAGAGAAAAGACTTGAAATCCATGACCCTGGAAGAACTGGAGGACGAGATGGCCCGGATGGGGGAGAAAAGCTTTCGCGCCAGGCAGATGTACCGGTGGGCGCACGAAAAGCTTGCCCGCGGGTTTGACGAGATGACGGATCTTTCCGCCTCCTTCCGGGAAAAATGTAAGGAAAGGTATGAGTATGTCTGTCTGGAGCCGGTCCGGATACAGGAGTCCGCTCTGGACGGCACCCGAAAATACCTGTTCCGGCTGGGGGACGGCAATCTGGTGGAAAGCGTACGGATGCAGTATCGGTACGGCGTCAGCGTCTGCATTTCCTCCCAGGCGGGCTGCCGGATGGGCTGCCGGTTCTGCGCCTCCACCCTGGACGGCCTGGAGAGGAATTTGACGGCTTCCGAGATGCTGGATCAGGTCTATGCCATTCAGAGGGACACGGGACAGCGGGTGTCCAACGTGGTCGTGATGGGAACGGGGGAGCCCCTGGACAATTACGACAATCTGTTGCGGTTCCTCCGGCTGCTGACGGACGAAAACGGTCTGCATATCAGCCAGCGCAACGTGACGGTGTCCACCTGCGGGCTGGCGCCGCAGATGAGGGCGCTGGCGCGGGAAAAGCTCCAGATCACGCTGGCGCTTTCCCTGCATGCCGCCACGGACGAGAAAAGGCGGAGCCTGATGCCGATTGCGCAGAAGTATACCATCCGGGAGCTGATGGACGCCTGCGAATTCTATTTTGAAACAACCGGCAGGCGTATGACCTTTGAATACAGCCTGATAGGCGGCGTCAATGACAGCGACCGGGACGCGGAGCTGTTATCCGCCCTGGCGGCGCGCCTGGGCTGTCATGTGAACCTGATTCCGGTGAACCCGGTGAAGGAGCGGCAGTTTGTGCGCTCCCGGAGAGACAGGATCCGCGGGTTTGCGGCGATTCTGCAGCAAAACGGGGTCAACGCCACCGTCAGGAGAGAAATGGGAACGGACATTGACGGCGCCTGCGGCCAACTGCGCAGAAGGGTGGCGCGGGAAGGCGAAGGCGGAATGCCGAAAGAAAGCGGCTCTTAAGGGAGAGGTAAGCCGGCGGGAGAGATTCTGCTGTCAAGCCGGCGGGAGAGATTCTGCTTGTCCTTTTCGGGACGGTGTGTTAAAATGTTCAAGTCTGAAGAAGGATGAAAGGCATCGGGCTTTATAAGGCGGAGGGCGGACAAAAGCCTGAAACGTAAGCCTGCATACCGTGGAGGCGGTAAGACGTGGTAAAGACGTTTTCCATCACTGATATAGGGAAAAAGCGAAAACTGAATCAGGATTTTGTATATACCTCGGAACAGCCCGTGGGAAATCTGCCGAATCTTTTTATTGTGGCGGACGGCATGGGAGGACACAACGCGGGGGATTACGCCTCCAAGGTATCGGTGGAAACCATGGTGGAGGACATCAGGAATAACCCGGGTACGGATCATCCCCGCATTCTGGAACAGGCCATCCGGACGGCGAACAGCCTGATCCGGAAAAAGGCCAGGGAGAGCGCGGAGCTGGAAGGGATGGGAACCACGGTCGTGGCGGCGACCTGTGAGGGAAACAGCCTGTGTGTGGCCAATGTGGGAGACAGCCGGCTGTATGTGGCGAACCACAGGGAAATCCGGCAGATCACCAGGGATCATTCCTGGGTGGCGGAAATGGTGCGGCGGGGCGGTCTTGGCAGGGAAGAAGCCAGAAACCACCCCGACAAGAACATTATCACCCGGGCGGTGGGAGCGGATGACAGCGTACGGCCGGATTTCTTTACGGTACGGCTGGAGGAAGGCGATCTGATCCTCATGTGTACGGACGGTTTGACCAATATGCTGGAGGACGGGGAGATCAGAATGATACTGGCGGGCGCCCGGGATATTGTGGAAAAGGCGCAGGAGCTGGTAACGGCTGCCAATGAAAGGGGAGGCCGGGACAATATCAGTGTGATACTGATCGATCCGCTGGCATAGCATAGATGGGAGAGCAGATATGATTAAGATCGGGATGAAGATAAACGACAGGTACGAGGTGCTGGAAAAGATCGGCACCGGCGGCATGTCTGACGTATATAAGGCAAAAGATCACAAGCTGAACCGTTTTGTGGCCATGAAGGTTCTGAAACAGGAGTTCAGCGAAAACGCCAATTTTGTCTCCAAGTTCGTGGTGGAGGCCCAGGCGGCGGCCGGGCTGATGCACCCCAACATTGTGAACGTCTATGATGTGGGCGAGGAAAACGGGATCAATTATATTGTCATGGAACTGGTTGAGGGCATTACTCTCAAAAAATACATTGAGAAGAAGGCCCGCCTTTCCTATAAGGAAGCGGTCAGCATCGCGATTCAGGTGAGCATGGGAATCGAAGCGGCTCACAACAACCATATCATCCACCGGGATATCAAACCCCAGAATATTATTATTTCCAAGGACGGCAAGGTCAAGGTGACCGATTTCGGCATCGCGAAGGCGGCCACCAGCAACACCATCACCTCCAACGTGATGGGATCCGTCCACTATACTTCTCCGGAACAGGCCCGGGGAGGATACAGCGATGAAAAAAGCGATATTTATTCCCTGGGGATTACCCTGTTTGAAATGCTCACCGGCAGAGTGCCCTTTAACGGGGAAACTACGGTGGCTATCGCCATCAAGCATATTCAGGAGGAAATGCCTTCTCCCGCGGAATTTGTCCCGGAGATCCCAAGCAGCGTGGAGAGCATCGTCTTAAAATGCTGTCAGAAATCCCCCGACCGCAGATATCAAAATATGCAGGAGCTGATCGCGGATCTGAAACAGTCCCTGATGAATCCGGACGAGGACTTTGTGATCCGGAATGAGCCTGACATGGAGGGCGGTACCCGGATGATCTCCGAGGGGGATGTGGCTCAGATCAAGCGCCACACCGCATATCCGGAATATGTGGAACAGGACACTATGCGTCTGCGCTCCGAAACGGAACCCTATGACGAGGATCCGCAGACGGAGGAGGGGGACGAATACGACTATAACCCCAAGATGGAGCGAATGACCACCATCCTGGCGGTGCTGGGCGGTATCGCCATCTGCGGCATAGCGATTTTTCTGGCGGTGAAGGTGTTTGGGAATATGGGCGAAAACAATCTGCCCTCCCATGAGGATTATATCATCACAACGGACGGGCCGGACGAAACCAAGGAGCCGGAATCCCAGGCTCCCGTCACCATGCCGTATGTGATCGGGAAAACCGTGGAGGACGCCAGAAACGCTCTGACCGATGCGGGCTTGAAATCCCGGGTGGACTATGAGGAATCCGATACCGTGGACGCGGGCGTGGTGATGGGCGCCGACGCGGAGGAGGGGCAGGAACTTCAGCCGGGATCCGTCGTCACTCTTGTGGCCAGCGCCGGCCCCAGTGGGATCCCGGTTCCGTCCGTGTTGGAGCTTTCCTATGAAATGGCGGAGAAAAAGCTTACGGATCTGGGCTTTTCCGTGATCAGGATGGAAAATTATTCCGATACGGTGGAGGCGGGGTATGTGGTGTCCCAACTGCCGGAGGCGAACAGCACGGCGGCGGAAGGGGCGGTTATCACGCTGACCGTCAGCCTGGGGAAAGAGGCCGCGCTGGTTCAGGTTCCCAACCTGATCGGTTTCAGCGAAACGGAGGGAAGGACGGCGCTGACGGAGCAGGGGCTTACCGTGGGAAATGTGGCCTATGAGTATTCCGTTTATGAGGAAGGCGATATCTTTTATCAAAGCTATTCCGCGGGAACGTATGTGGATCCGGGCACAATGGTAGATATCAGGATCAGCAAAGGGCCGGAGCCCACCAGCACTCCCCAGCCGGTCACCTATCGGTGCAATTTAAGCATCCTCTCCCCGGCGGAGGAGGATCAGGCTTATGTGGCAAATACGCCGGTACAGATCAAGCTGGTGGCAAATGACGGCAAGGTGCTGCTGGAAACCACCGCAACCACCTTCCCTCAGACGGTAAATTATTATAATCTGAGCGTTCCCGGGGGAACCGTTACTCTGACTTACACGGTGGAGGTGGAAACGACCCCTGCGCCGGAGGAAGAAGGCGGTGGGGAAACGCCGGTGAAGACCACGGAAACCAGAACCATTACCAGAAACGTTACGTTTGTAGAAGAGTAGAGGATGCGGGGAAAAATTATCAGAGGAATCGGGGGCTTTTACTATGTCCACACCCTGGGGGAGAACGGCGCCGGCCCCGGAGTATATGAATGCAGAGCCAGAGGAATTTTTCGCAGGGATCATCAAAAGCCCCTGGTGGGCGACGATGTGGAGATGGATGTGCTGGACGGGGAGAAACAGATCGGAAACATCCGACGGCTTCTGCCCCGCAGGAACGAACTGATACGTCCCGCCGCGGCCAATGTGGATCAGGCGCTGGTGATTTTTTCCATCGTCAGCCCCAGACCCGGCTTTAATCTGCTGGACCGGTTCCTGATTATGATGAAACAGCAGGAAATTCCCTGCGTCGTCTGTTTTAACAAGCTGGATCTGGACGCCGGGGGAGAAGGGGAAAGCTGCAGGCGTCTTTACGCGGACTGCGGATATGAGACAGTTTTGGTCAGCGCGAAGGACGGGACCGGGATCGCAAGGTTAAAGAGCCTTTTGGATCAGAAGACCACCACTGTGGCCGGCCCCAGCGGCGTAGGCAAATCTTCCCTGGTCAACTGCCTTCAGTCCGGCGTTCATATGGAGACGGGCCTCATCAGCGAAAAGCTTCAGCGGGGGAAACATACCACCCGTCATACGGAGCTGATTGCGGCCTGGGAGAATACTTACATCCTGGACACGCCGGGTTTCAGCAGCCTTCAGCTTTTCAACCTAAAAAAAGAGGAGCTTTCCCGGTTTTACCCGGAATTCGCCGCTTATGAGAACCGCTGCCGGTTCCGGGGCTGCGCCCATATCGCGGAGCCTGTCTGCGGCGTCCGGGACGCGGTGGAGCAAGGGGCTGTCTCCCGGATCCGGTATGATAATTATTGTGTGCTGTATGAGGAACTGAAACACGCGAAATCCTTCTGACGTTTCAGGGAGCGGGGCGTTACGCCTCTCCCTGGTTTTCCCCGAACAAATCTTTTAGGAATCCCATCAGTTTTTCCGGCTCTATGGGCTTTGCCAGATGCCCGTTCATGCCTGCGCTCATGGCCTGTTCCCGGTCTTCCTCAAAGGCGTTGGCGGTCATGGCGATAATGGGCGTATGGGACAGCGCCGGATCCTCCATGGCACGGATAGCCCGGGTGGCCGCGTAACCGTCCATCACCGGCATCTGGATATCCATCAGGATCAGGCTGTAATAGCCGTGCTTTGCGCTGCGCAGCAGATCGCAGGCCTCTTTGCCGTTTTCGGCGCATTCCACTTCACATCCCATTTCCTTCAGAATCTCCACCGCAATTTCCCGATTCAGCTCGTTATCCTCGGCCAGAAGAATTCGTCTGCCGGAGAAAAGCTCCTTTTCGGACAGGGGAGTCTGCGCGCTTGCGGCGGTTACTTCCGCCTGGGATTTTCCCAGATTCTGCTCCAGGGTGTGATGGAGCTCGGAGGCAAACAGGGGTTTGCTGATAAAGCCTGTCACCCCGGCCTGGCGGGCGTCCTGTTCCATATCCGCCCAGTCGTAGGCCGACATCAGGATAATAGGAGATTCTTCTCCCACAATTTTTCGGATTTTTCGGACGGTTTCAATGCCGCTTAACTCCGGCATGGACCAATCCACGATGTAGACCTCGAAGGGGTCCGCCAGCTCCACGGATTCGGTGGTGCGCGCCAGGGCCTCCCGGCCGGACAACGCCCATTCCGCCCGCATCCCGATCTGACGCAGCATCTTGGAGACGCTTTGGCAGCAGACCATATCGTCGTCCACCACCAGGCCGCGCAATCCCTTTAACTCCGCAATCTGGCCCATTTCCTTATGGGCGGCGGAAAAACGAAACTCCAGGTTGACGGTAAAGACGGTTCCCTTGCCCCGTTCGCTGTTTACCTGGATCGTTCCGCCCATCATATCCACAATATTTTTGGTGATCGCCATCCCAAGGCCGGTTCCCAGAATGCCGCTGACGGTGGAGGTTTGCTCCCGGGTAAAGGGCTCAAACACGGTTTTGGCAAATTCCGGGCTCATGCCGATGCCGTTGTCGCTGACCTGAAACTCATAAAGGCCCCGGCCGCTGGAGCCGGCCGGTTTCTGGGTGACCCGGATGGCGATCGTGCCCCCGGCGGGAGTGAATTTAATGGCGTTGGAAGTAAGGTTGAGCAGGATCTGGTTCAACCGCAGCTTGTCACAGCAGATGTTTTCGTCCGTAACGTCCACCGTATCGATGAACAGTTCCAGGCGTTTTCCGTGAACGTCGGATTGTATGATATTCCGGAGGCCCTGCAAAATTTCAGGCAGATTCTCCGGCCGTTCGTTTATAATCACTTTGCCCGATTCGATCCGGCTCATGTCCAGCACATCGTTGATCAGGGACAGCAGATGGTTGGAGGCCTGGGCAATTTTAGACAGATAGTCCTCAGCTCGTTCCCTGTTGTCCAGGTGCGCTGTGGTCAGGGCGGTATAGCCGATAATGGCGTTCATGGGCGTGCGGATGTCATGGGACATGCTGTTGAGGAAGGTGGTTTTGGCCCGGTTGGCCGCGTCCGCATCCTGGAGGGCCTGGGTCAGCTCCTGCGTCTTCTTCTCCAGTTCCCCGGTCGCCAGCGCGATTTTTTTCTTTAACTGTTTCTGGTTCCGGGTTCTTACCGCCAGCAGAGTGAAGGCGAACAGAACCAGAAGGATCAGGATTACTCCCATGACGCTGAAAAGGGGGTTCCGATACAGGAAAGCCAGCAGGCTGACGTTCTGGTTCAGATTGGCGTCGATTTCCCGGGATATGACGGCGTCCAGCCGGGAATCGGTAAAGCAGCTATCCGCTCCCTTATCCAGAAGGGAGAGCAGGAACCGTCCCCCCGGCACGTTGTTTCCCACCGCGTAAGAAAAGGAGGTTTCCCCAAAGACCATGGAGGAAAGCCGGCTGCGGGCATCCTCCCGCACATATCTCTCCGCAGTGTAGGAAAAAAGGATGGTGGCGTCCGCTTCGCCGTTCAGCACCGCGTCCACGCAATCCCGGGTAGTGGGATAGCGGATGATGGAATCCTCCGGATAACGGCTGGCGATCAGGGTGTTTAACGAGTCCGCAAGTTCCAGCGCCGCCAGACGCTTGGGGCTGCCGGTGAAACCGTCCAAAGTCAGGCGGGCGAAATTGGTCTGGAAGTAGGGGACGGTGATTTTATAACCTTCTTCTTCCGCCAGGTAGTAGTCGCCGGCGAAGTCCAGAACCACATCCGCCGCTCCGTCCGCAAGGAGGGAGTAATATTCTTCCCGGTCTTTCACCGGAATATATTCATAGGAAAGGCCGAGACGCTGGGCCAGAGTTTCAAAAAGCGAGGGCAGGATCCCCTGCGGCTGTCCGTCCTGAAAATAGCAGTAGGGGATCCGCTCCGGATTGATCAGCAGCCTGAGCGGTGTGCCGGAGGCCCGGTGTTCCTCCAGGTAAACCCGTTCTCCGGCGTTTAAAATGAGGGAGCCGTTCTGATCGGTGGAGTAATAAATTTGGTGGAGCGTCTCCCGCCAGTTGGGGTCATGCAGATCCATTTCGTTGATGGCTCCGTTAATCCGGTCCATCAGCTCCCGCTGATCCTTTCGGGTGCAGACGTAAAAGGGGCTGGCGTCAAAGGATTCCAGCAGCCATTCGTCATTCAACAGCCGTAGGCTGCCGGTCACGGCGGCGTCCACCTCCCCTGCCTGAAGGGCCGCAGAGAGCTGGTCCTGATCGGCGTAATACACCGGCTGATAGGTGAAGGCATGGTCAGCGGCAAATTTTTCAAAGTTTTGATTTTTGGAGTTTCCCTCCAGCATGCCGATGCGGATGCCGTCATAGGTGGAATAATCCCCCTCCACAATTTCCTCATTGCCGGATTTTACGGTGAGAATCGTGGAGTTGACGCCGATGGACTGGTTGGAAAACAGAAATTCCGCCTCCCGTTCCGGCGTTTTGGAAACGGAGGTAATGATGTCGATTTCGCCGTTTCGCAGCAGATCCAGAGCCTCGGCGTAGGATTTCTCATAACCGACATATTCATAGGACCAGCCGCCGTGGATTGCCAGTCTTTGCAGAAATTCATATCCGTAGCCGCTTCGGCGTCCGTCCGTCTCTACGGTATGGTAGCCGGGAAACGCGAAAAATCCGACTTTGAGAACCTCCGGGGTTTCGGCCGGCTGATGAGAAGCGCACACGGCGGGGCAGGATGACAGATATAGAATCGCAGCCAGCGCAAGGCACAAAAGACGTGACTTTCTCATGGCGTGTTTCCTCCTTCGTCAAGATAAGGGTAAACGGTGTCCATGTGCATGGCACCCGGATCAAACATCTTTTCCCATTATACAGGAAAAACAATCCGGGTTCAAGGCGAATGTGCCGAAACGGAGGATGCGTTTTTTGTGAGCGGCTGCGGCAGTGAACATGATTTAAGTTCCATGGAACAGGGAAATGCGCTTGAGGCAGAACATGAGAACACTTCACAAATTGTTTACACGGCGACTATCGAAAAGCAGATATATTTATCAGAAGATGAGAATCTGTCAACGGAGGTACCGGGTGCCGAGGGACTGAAAAAAAGGCGAATTATTCTTCCAAATGATTTGTAACATCAAATATTCCCATAACCTTATTGCAATTCTTGCAAAACCATAGCATATATACGGCATTGGCGGAAAGGAGGGAATTGATTGTGAGTCACGAATTAACGGCACTTTATGAGAGATTGAGCCATGATGACGAGCTGCAGGGCGAGAGCAACAGCATATCCAACCAGAAAGCAATATTTGAGGACTATGCGGAAAACCCAGGTTCGGGATTTGATGATGATTTCCTCCCATTCTGGGACTTGATCAATGACAACATCGAATAAAGCATGACAACGACATCAGCGATGCGGCGGTAATCAGAAATCCAAAATACAAGACCAAACGCCCGTTTCCGGCGGCCGGAATGTGTCAGCCGTATCGGAGCCGGGCGCTTGATTTTGGCGGGTTTGTGCGGGAGCAATGCCTCTGTAATTATACTGAAAACAGGTCGAAAGAATACACTGATAAATTATTATATGTCCATTCGTTTTTGAAAAGGCAGTATTCAACTAACGGCACACAAAAATCAGAAATTGTTTGCATTTAGCTATTGCAAGGGGAATATTCCTATGCTACAATAAATACATACAAGAACGCAAAAAAGCGCGCGGAAAGTTGGTGCTCGTTTGAATCAAAAGGAGATTGCTCAAAATGTGCTCAAGGGCAACGGCGGAATTGCTAAAACCGCCGATTTTGTTGCGGCAGGCATAAAAAAATATGATGTAGCGGCGCTGTGCAAGGAAGGTTTTCTCGAACGTGTTCGGCGTGGGGTGTACCAACTGCCGGGCAACGATCAAATAACAGAGGAACAGTTGCTCCGCGAGCTGCTGCCACAGGGAATCGTATGCGTGGAATCCGCACTGTTTCATTACGGGTACAGCGATTTTGCGCCCCGTGCTTGGTCTGTTGCCGTGCCGAGAACGGCATCCAGGGCAGTCGGAAATATCGGGGAGTTCCCGGTCAGAGCCTATTATATTCAAAAGGAGCATTTTCTAATCGGGAAGACCATTGAAAGTTTCAACGGTGTAATGCTACCCGTATACGATCGGGAACGTACTGTTTGCGACTGTTTCAAATATCGAACGAAACTCGACAATGAAACCTTCAACAAAGCGTTGAATACCTATGTCGCAGATGGCCAAAAAAATCTCGCCAATTTGTCCCTGTATGCAAAAAAAATGAAACTATACACAAAAATAATGAATGTGATGGAGGTGCTGCTGAGTGGCTGATCCTGCTGCGTCCGTGTTGGCACGTTTGAAAAACAAAGCGAAGGAAAGCGGTAGAAGCTATCAACTGTGTTTGCAGCTTTTCTGCCAAGAAGAATTTTTGCGGCGTTTGGAAAAATCCAAATATGCAGAAAACCTCGTTTTAAAAGGCGGACTGTTCATCTATTCTCTTACGGACTTTGACAGCCGCGTTACCGTTGACGTTGATTTCTTGCTTAGAAAAATACCTAACACTCAACTTCTTGAGGAAATATCCAATTCTCTTGGCTATAAAAATAAAATTACATGGGAAAGTATTCAAAATCCGTATGTTCCCAATGGACTTGTATATCAGTGGCAACAGCAGGCACAATCACAACAGACTTATAACAGTTTATTAAACAGTATGGTTGGCATTATTCCCAAAAGTCAGCAAACGGAGGACAAGCAATGAGTACCAATATATCAAAGCAAAAACGTGAAGACCTGCTTGCGAAAATCAAATAAATTCGTAGTTTCATCGCCGCTGTTCCGCAGGGCATACGCCTGTTTTGACCGAAGATGCTGGCCTCTTTATTGATAACGGCGGACAAATGAACTTTCTAATTGAAGGGGATAATCTTGTTTCTTTAAAACTTTTGGAGAAAACGCATAAAGGTACAATTGACCTTATTTATATAGATCCGCCATACAATACGCTAAATGAAGATTTTATTTACGATGATAAACTGATTGCAGCAGACGATTTATATAGACACAGCAAATGGCTTTCTTTTATGAAAAAAAGATTTTTATGTTATACTATATATAGTGAACTTTATGAAGTTAGCGATATATATAGAAAGCGAGGATATTATGTTGGCTATATAAGAAACTTTTAAAGCTATTTCTAAAGAAAAGAATGTAACATAATTTGAAATGGCAAAAACGCTTGGGATGAGCAAACAAAACTTTAGCAATAAGGTGCAACGGAATACGTTCTCACCGGATGAATTAGTTAACATTGGAAATATGCTTGAAATGGAATTGGCTTTTGTAGATAAATCAGTAAAACTTGAAAACGGGAGCAAGTTTGCAATAGTCGGATCAGATGAAGGGGTAAAAGAATAATGCGTGATTCAGCAATAGAAATGGCAAAAAGGCTACTAGTGGATAGTATTTGGAAGAGTGCAAATCTTGAAGGGTTAGGCACAACTTTTCCAAAGACAGAAGCAATATTAGCCAATGCGACAACTACAACAAAGACGGAAGAAGTTTTGTTTATTATCAATATGAAGAGAGCATGGCAATTCTTACTGGATAATCTCGATTATACCAATAACCTTATGCTTCTCAGAGAATATAACAAGATTGTTGGAGAATTATTATTTGATTATGCCGGTGAAATCAGAACAATTCCGGTGCAGATAGGTGGTACAGCGTGGGAGCCAGAAATGCCACATACAGGCATCATAATAGATACACTAGAGAGTATTGACCAGATAGCAGACATTGAGTTAAGAGCTTTGAAGTATTTCTGTTATGTTGTAAGAACACAGATGTTTATAGATGATGATGTTATAATAAGGACAAAGTTAGAGAAACCCAGTAAAATCAAGGGGTTAGCACTAATTTAGTCCTTAT
>CANRIP010000020.1 GCA_947630715.1 uncultured Acetatifactor sp. | reverse complement strand
CATACTAACGCCTCCGAAATCATGTTTGCCATTTCCGCCAGTATGCCGGCAAACAAATGATAGGGCCTCCATCGATGCTTTCCCATCAATGAAAGCCCTTGTGCTTACTGTATTTTTAGAATTTACCTGCTTTAGCAGCCTCCTCGACAGAAACGGCAACCGCAACCGTAGCGCCTACCATCGGGTTGTTACCCATACCGATCAGGCCCATCATCTCCACATGAGCAGGCACGGAAGAAGATCCGGCAAACTGCGCGTCGGAATGCATACGGCCAAGGGTGTCGGTGAAACCGTAGGATGCAGGGCCCGCCGCCATGTTGTCAGGATGCAGAGTACGGCCGGTGCCGCCGCCGGACGCCACGGAGAAGTACTTCTTTCCTGCCTCGGTTCTCTCCTTCTTGTAGGTTCCGGCAACAGGATGCTGGAATCTGGTAGGATTGGTGGAGTTGCCGGTGATGGAAACATCCACATTCTCCTTCCACATGATCGCTACGCCCTCCGGCACGGAATTAGCGCCGTAGCAGTTTACTTTGGAACGAAGTCCGGTGGAATAAGGGATACGCTCGATCTCCTTCACGGTATTGGTGTAGGGATCGTACTCCGTCTCCACAAAGGTAAACCCGTTGATCCGGGAAATAATCTTGGCGGCGTCCTTACCCAAGCCGTTCAGAATGACACGCAGAGGTTTCTGGCGTACCTTGTTCGCTTTCTCGGCGATTCCGATTGCGCCTTCCGCGGCTGCAAAGGATTCATGGCCGGCCAGGAAACAGAAACAGTCGGTATCCTCCTCCAGCAGCATTTTCCCGAGGTTGCCGTGTCCCAAACCTACCTTACGGGTATCCGCAACGGAACCGGGAATGCAGAATGCCTGTAAGCCCTCGCCGATTGCGGCGGCAGCTTCGGACGCTTTTCTTGCGCCCTTTTTGATCGCGATAGCGGCGCCTACGGTGTATGCCCAGCAGGCGTTCTCAAAGCAGATGGGCTGGATCTTCTTCACCTGATCGTATACGTTCAGGCCGGCGTCCTTAGTGATCTTTTCCGCCTCCTCAATCGAGGAAATGCCATAGCCCTTCAGAACTTCGTTAATCTTATCAATACGTCTTTCATATGATTCAAATAAAGCCATTTTTTCTATCCTCCTTCATCTTTATTCTTTTCTGGGATCGATGATCTTAACAGCTCCTTCTTCCACGTCCACGCGGCCATAATGGCCCTTCGCCTTTTCCCATGCGGTGTTGGGATCATCGCCCTTCTTGATGAAGTCGGTCATCTTGCCAAGGTTGACATACTGGTAACCGATGATCTGATTGTCCTTATCCAGAGCGATACCGGTTACATAGCCCTCCGCCATCTCCAGATAGCGGGGTCCCTTTGCCAAGGTGCCGTACATGGTTCCCACCTGGCTTCTCAGGCCCTTCCCCAGATCTTCCAGGCCGGCGCCTACCGGCAGACCGTCCTCAGAGAAAGCGCTCTGGGAACGTCCGTAAACGATCTGCAGGAACAGCTCCCTCATAGCGGTATTGATGGCGTCGCATACCAGGTCGGTGTTCAGAGCTTCCATTACCGTCAGGCCGGGGAGAATTTCGGCAGCCATAGCCGCGGAGTGGGTCATTCCGGAGCAGCCGATGGTTTCCACCAGCGCCTCCTGGATAATCCCTTCCTTGACATTCAGGGACAGCTTGCATGCGCCCTGCTGGGGAGCGCACCAGCCTACGCCGTGCGTAAAGCCGGAAATGTCTTCCACTTTCTTAGCCTGTACCCATTTTGCTTCTTCGGGAATGGGTGCGCAGCCATGATGTACGCCCTGAGCAACCGGGCACATTTCTTCAACTTCCTTTGAATAAATCATGTGAAATCTCCTTTCGATATGGATATACGCTATTATTTTATCTATGCCATTGACAAAATAATATCATTCTTGTACATTTTCTCATATTTGTACCAAAAAATCCAGTGGTTTTTACAAAAATGGAGAAATAAGTTACGCCCTGTGCTCCTCCTTCTTCACAATATGCTCCTTGTCCTTAAAAATATGACCGGCGGGGATTACGCCTCTGACGCAGGAGGTGGGGTACAGATTGGTGTTCCTGCCGATCACCGTGCCCGGATTCAGTACGCTGTTGCATCCCACTTCCACATAATCCCCCAGCATGGCCCCCATCTTTTTCAGTCCGGTTTCGATTCGGATTCCCTCCCCCTGAACAGTGACCAGCGTTTTGTCGCTTTTTACGTTGGAGGTGATGGAGCCGGCCCCCATATGAGCCCGATATCCCAGAATGCTGTCTCCCACATAATTGTAATGAGGGACCTGTACCCGGTTGAACAGCACCACATTCTTTAACTCCGTGGAATTGCCCACCACGGCGTTTTTCCCCACCAGGGCGTTCCCGCGCACAAAGGCGCAGTGCCTCACCTCCGCCTCCTCGTCCACGATCAGGGGGCCGCATAGACAAGCTGTTGGAGCGATTCGTGCGCTTTTGGCGATCCAGATATCCTCCCCTCTGCGTTCAAACTTGTCCTCCGGCAGCTCTTTCCCCAATTCCAGCAAAAAGTCGTGAATGTCCGGAAGCACCTCCCAGGGGTAGGTATGCCCCTGGAACAGCTTTTCCGCGATTGTCTCCCGCAGATCGAACAGTTCCGCAATCGTAATTTCCTTTCCCGCAAGTTCCGTCATGTTTCTCTCCTTTCCTTCTCCCCGGCAGCATCAAACCTTGTTTTCTTTCCTGTAATGGATGGACGCCTGTTGAAACCTGTCGTACAACGCCTGCTGGTTATTGACCTTTTTCACATATTCCGTGCGGCGTCCCACAAAGCCGGTGAGTTTTTCCATGTATTCGTCGGAGGTAATCTTTCCGTCCGCCACCAGAGTCAGCCCCTTTTCCCAGCTTGCCGTCAGCGAGGGGTTCAAAAGGGCCTTGATGGAGCCCTCCACCACATCGTGTATCATTTCCCCCATCAGCGTCGGCGTCAGGATCTGCGTTTTTTTGTTCAGGGAGAGATATTCGATGCTGACCAGCTTTTTTAGAATATCCGCCCGAGTGGCGCTGGTGCCGATGCCGCTTCCCTTGATCTGGGCGCGCAGTTCCTCATCCTCTATAAATTGTCCCGCGTTTTCCATGGTCAGGATAATGCTGCCGGAGGTATAACGCCTGGGAGGCGAGGTTTCCCCCTCCCGGATTTCATAACCGTTGCTTTGCAGAAGATCGCCTTTCTTTAAAGAGAGTAAAAGCGCCTTCATCTCGTCGTCGCATTTTACCTCCGTCTCCTCGCTCTCGCCGTCTTTTTTGCGCCCCTCCGGATCCTTCCCGGCGGTTTCCTCCCTGCTTTGCTCCGGCTCTTTGTCCCCGCCCTCTTTTTGGAAGGAACACCGGGCCGCCTTCAGATAGCCTTCTTCCTCCAGCACCTTAAAATTCGCAAAAAACAGTTCCTTTTTCACCCGGATGCAGAGGGCAAATTTGCGGTACACCGCAGCCGGGCAGAAGATGCTTAAAAACCTGCGGACAATCACTTCATAGACCCTGACGGAAAGCTGGGACAGGCTGTTTAAGCCGCTCAGTCCCTGCCCCGTTGGGATAATGGCATAATGATCCGTGATCTGCTTGTCATTCACATACCGGGTCTTTTCCATTCCCTGATAGCTTTTGCGATCCAGGATCGCCGCCGCCAAAGCGCCCGCGGGGGCATAATTTTTAAGTCCCGCGATATTTTTCTGGATCTGTTTTGCCACGGCGGTGGAAAGCACCCGGGCGTCCGTTCTGGGATAGGTCACCAGCTTTCTTTCATACAGTTCCTGCACCACCCTGAGCGTCTCGTCCGGGCTGATCCTGAACAGGCGGGAGCAGGCGTTTTGAAGCTCCGCCAGATTATACAAAAGAGGGGGATTCTTGTTCTCCTTCTTTTTTTCCACGCTCTCCACGGTCACGTCTCCCACCGGCTCCTGTTCCAGCCTGCTGACCAGCTCTTTCGCGCCGTCTTCCTTCTGAAACCCATTTTCCTTGTAAAGAGCCGGGGACGCATACCATTCGGACCCCTCCACAGCCTTCCATTCGGCTTGCAGAGGTTTCCCCTTCAGCAGAAAATTCCCCAGGACACGGTAAAAAGGAGTCTTGACAAAGGAACGGATTTCCCGTTCCCTGTTCACCACAATCCCCAGCACACAGGTCATCACCCGCCCCACGGCGATAACCGCCCTGTCGCGTTTTAAGTAATTCTTTACCGTATCGCCGTATTTCAATGTCAGGGCCCGGGAAAAGTTAATCCCCATCAGGTAGTCTTCCTTGGCGCGCAGATAAGCCGCGTCGCTCAGGTGGTCATACGCCGAAAGATCCTTTGCCTCCCGAATGCCCCGAAGGATTTCCTCCTCCGTCTGGGAATCGATCCAGACCCGTTTCCGTTCCTTCCCGGTAACCCCCGACATCTGTTCCACCAGCCGGTAGATGTATTCGCCCTCCCGGCCGGAGTCGGTGCAGACGTAAATGGTGGTCACGTCGGGGCGTTTCATCAGGGAGCTTACCACAGTATATTGTTTTTTTGTAGTTTCGATCACCTCATATTTATATTCCTCCGGCATAAAGGGGATCGTGTCCAGGCTCCAGCGCCGCAGCCTGGCGTCATAGGCTTCCGGATAGCTTAATTTCACCAGATGCCCCACACACCAGGTCACAATAACCTCCCCGGATTCCAGGTAACCGTTGCCGGAGGTGGAATTGATTTTCAGCGCGTTTGCGAATTCTCTCGCCACACTGGGTTTTTCCGCAATGAACAAACTTTTTCCCACTGCTATCTGCTTTCCTCCGTCCGCACATCGGGCAGCCCTTAACTCAGGCTGCCCGCAAAGATTTTTTCCAGTTCCGCAGGAGGCAGGGGCTTGCCGAACAGATACCCCTGTATCACGTCGCAGCCTATGGCCTGCAAATACTTGTACTGCCGTTCTTCCTCCACGCCCTCCGCTATGGATTCAAATCCCAGCGCTTTCACCATGTTCAGTATGGATTCGGTGATCACTCTGGTGGAGGGATCCGTCATCACCGTATCGATAAAGGATTTATCGATTTTCAGCGTGTCAATAGGCAGCTTTTTCAGGTAGGACAGGGAAGAAAAGCCTGTCCCGAAATCATCCAGGGAAACCCGGATGCCAAAGTTCCTTAAAAGCCGCAGCCTCTCGGAAACAGCATCGAAATCATCGATCAGCACCGTCTCCGTGATTTCCAGTTCGATCTCCGAGGGATGCACCTGGTAACGGTTTAACACCCCCATCAGGAAATCCACAAAATCTTCTTTTTTGTATTGCAGGGCGGATATATTGATGGACATGATAAACGGAAATCCAAACTGGGTACGCCACCTGGCATACTGCTTGACGCTTTCCTCCACCACCCATTTCCCGATGGGAACAATGCTTCCGTTCTTTTCCGCCACGGGAATAAAGGTGCCGGGGCTGATCAGTTCCCCGTCCTGATCCTTCCATCTCACCAGCGCCTCCACCCCTCTTAAACGGCGGTTTCCCGTATAATACTGGGGCTGGTAATACATAATGAAATCCCTGTTGGTAACGGCCTGTTTCAGACGGGTTTCCAGCTCCACCGAATTGATAAAGTCATCCAGGATGGGCGCGTTGAAATACTGGATGCCGTTTCGGCCGAGCGCCTTGACCCGGTATACCACAAGCTCCGCGTAATTGATCAGCTCCAGCGCCGAATGAGACGCCTCCGGATATTCCGCCACTCCCACGCTCACCGTAATCTTGACTTCCGATCCGTTGCTCAGCCGGAAGGGATCCCGGATTCTTTCGCGGATCTGCCGGTAAATTTCTTCCGCCGTTCTTGTCCCTGCGGGATCGTAGATCGCTATGCAGAACACATCGCTGTGGAGATGACAGGCAATCACGTTGTCCTGGCAGAAATCCTTTAAGAACAGTCCGAACTGCTGCACAAGATCGTCTCCCATTTCAATGCCAAGCCTGTCGTTGACCTTGTTGAACTCGTCGATGTCTATGTTCATTACGCTGACGATGTTTCGCGTCTCCGCGGCGTTTTTCAGGTACTCGCACAACAGGCGCACAAAGTAATTCCGGTTGTACAGCCCCGTCAGGTTATCGTAATAGGCCATATATTGCAGTTCTTCGTCCTTAAAGCGCTGCCTGGTTATGTTTGTGACATGCACCACCTTGTCGGAGGGAGCGCCGGAATCGTCATAATAGACTTTTACCGCAAACTGCAGCCAGATCCGCCGTTCCCGGATCAGGCATTCCGTCACGGCGCTTTCCTCACCTGTCTTATCCAAAAACAGTACGCGCCTAAGCTCCTGTCGGTACGGCTCGTCCACTTCCTCCATAAGCCGCTGGAAATCCGCCACGTCCCGGATTTCAAAATCAAAAAATTCCCTCCAGTGTCCAAGGGTACTGAACTGGTTCTTCCGAAAAGAAAAATAGAGAAACGCGCCCTCCGCAGAATCGCAGATGACATGGTACATCCTTTCCTTTTCCGAAAGCTTTTGATTCATGGCCTTTAACAGATCTAGCTGATAGTTGAACTCGCTCATATCACTACCTCGTCAACCCCAATTACACTCCGCCTTTTCCGGTAAGGTATCCCTGGGCTTTCAACAGCTCCGCACAGAGAATCGCGCCGCCGGCGGCTCCTCTCAGCGTATTATGAGAAAGCGCCACGAATTTGTAGTCAAACAGCGTATCCTCTCTCAGACGGCCCACGCTGACGCCCATCCCGTTCTCATAATTGACGTCCAGCGTCACCTGGGGTCTGTTATCTTCCTCCATGTAGCGGATAAACTGTTTCGGCGCGCTGGGAAGGCCAAGCCTCTGAGGCTCCCCGCTGAATGCCCGCAGCTTTTCAATCAGTTGTTCTTTTGTGGGTTTCTTCCCAAATCTGACAAACACCGCCGCGGTATGGCCGTTCAGCACGGGGACGCGGATACACTGGCAGGTAATCAGGGGGCCCTGGGCGGGAACGATCACGCCGTCCTCCACCTTTCCCCAGATCCGCAGCGGTTCCTTTTCGCTCTTTTCCTCCTCGCCGCCGATGTAGGGAATGATATTGCCCTCCATCTCCGGCCAGTCCTGAAACGTTTTGCCCGCGCCGGAAATGGCCTGATAAGTGGTGGCCGCCACCTCCGTGGGCTCAAACTCCTTCCAGGCGGTCAGCACAGGCGCATAGCTTTGAATGGAGCAGTTGGGCTTTACCGCCACAAACCCTCTCTTTGTCCCCAGGCGTTTCCTCTGAAAATCGATCACCTTCATATGCTCCGGATTGATCTCCGGCACCACCATAGGTACATCCGGCGTCCACCTGTGAGCGCTGTTGTTGGAGACTACGGGCGTTTCCGCCTTGGCGTAGTCCTCCTCGATTTTACGGATCTCCTCCTTGGTCATGTCAACGGCGCTGAACACAAAATCCACCTGAGAGGCTACCTGCTCCACCTCGTTGACGTTCATCACTTTGATCTTCTGAACCGCCTGGGGCATGGGAACCTCCAGTTTCCATCTGTCTCCCACGGCTTCCTCATAGGTCTTTCCCGCAGAACGGGGGCTCGCGGCAATGGCGGTCACCTCAAACCAGGGATGCTTCTCCAGCAGGGAGATAAATCTCTGTCCCACCATTCCTGTTCCGCCCAAAATTCCAACCTTCAGCTTATCACTCATCTTTCCCTCTTTCCGGCGACTTTTACGCCTTCTATCCTAAATTTCACCCCGGATCACTTACGTCCGTCTTCTTCCACGCCGGGAAACACTTCCCGCCCGGCGTCCTCCAGCCATGCCCGATACGCCTGAAGGGCCTGTTTCATTGCCCCGGGCCCCGGGCCCCCTGTGGTCAGTCTTTTTTCCACACAGGTTTTCAGAGACAACGCGTCGTAAATATCCTGCTCAAACCGGTCGCTGATCCTCTGCATCTGCTCCAGAGGCAGCTGATCGATGGTGGTGTTCTGATCGATGCAGTACAGCACCAGCCTCCCCACAATTTCATGGGCGTCCCGGAAAGGTACGCCCTTTCCCACCAGATAGTCCGCCGCGTCCGTGGCGTTGGAAAACCCGTTTAAGGCGCTTTGCGCCATGCGGTCCTTCCGAAACTGCAGCGTCCGGAGCATGCCCGTAAACAGCCTGAGGCAGTCCTGCGCCGTGTCAAACGCGTCAAAGGAGACTTCCTTGTCCTCCTGAAGATCCTTATTATAGGCAAGGGGCAGCCCCTTCATAGTGACCAGAAGGCTTGTCAGCGCGCCGTATACCCGCCCCGTCTTTCCGCGCACCAGCTCCGCGATATCCGGATTTTTTTTCTGCGGCATAATGCTGCTTCCGGTGGAATACCCGTCGTCCATCTCCACAAACTGATACTCATTGGAATTCCACAGGATAATTTCCTCGCTGAACCGGCTCAGGTGCATCATCAGGATGGATAACGCCGAGACAAACTCGATCAGATAATCCCTGTCCGAAACGGAATCCATGCTGTTCTGCGTCGGCCCGGCAAATCCCAGTTTTTCCGCCACGTATTCCCGATCCAGCGGATAGGTGGTGCCCGCCAGAGCCCCGGCCCCCAGAGGACAGTAATTCATCCTGCGGTACAGGTCCGTCATCCGCTGCCTGTCCCGGCGGAACATCTCAAAATAAGCGCCGTAATGATGAGCCAGCGTCACCGGCTGCGCTTTCTGAAGATGGGTAAACCCGGGCATCCAGGTCTCCAGATTTTCTTCCATCGTGTGAAGGATCGTCCAAAGCAGATCCTCCAGCAGCCTTGCGGTAAGCACGATCTGCCTGCGGGTGTAAAGTTTCATGTCCAGGGCCACCTGGTCGTTCCGGCTCCGCCCTGTGTGCAGCTTTTTCCCGGTTTCATGGATCCGCTCCGTGAGAACGGCCTCCACAAAGCTGTGGACGTCCTCGTATCCGTCATCGACGGTAAGGCTACCATTCTCCACGTCCCGCAGGATCCCCTTCAGCCCGTCCGTAATGGCGTCCCGTTCCTCCCTGGTCAGGATTCCCTGTTTCCCCAGCATGTCCGCGTGGGCCAGGCTGCCCTCGATGTCCTCCCGGATCAGGCGTCTGTCGAAACCGATGGAGGCGTTAAAGGCATATACGCTTTGATCCGTCTCTTTTGTGAAACGTCCTCCCCATAACTGTGCCATGATTTTTCTCCCGTAATCCCACGGCTTTCGCGCTCTCTCCCGTGAGATTTCTGCCGTATTTTGACAGAGTGCGTTAATATGAATCTTACCACAAACGGACGGATCGCGCAAGTAACTCCTTGCCTTTCTGTCTCATATGCTATAAGAAAAAAGGAAATGAGTACCATGCCGGATATTCTGGAACTAAAAAACATCGGCTACTCCTATCATAACCTTCACGGAGAAACAAGGGCTTTGGAAGACATTTCCTTCGGTGTGGGCGAAGGAGAATTCGTGGCCATCGTGGGGCCCAGCGGCTGCGGCAAATCCACCCTTCTCTCCATCATAGCGGGACTGCTGGCTCCCGAGCAGGGCACCATACTGGTCAACAATCCCGACGGCTCCCTCCGTTACCCCAAAATCGGCTATATGCTGCAAAGGGACCACCTGTTTGAGTGGCGCAGCGTTTACCGGAACGTGATCCTGGGACTGGAGATCCAGAAACAGATGACCCCTTCCCGGCTTCAGGCAGTCAACCGTCTTCTGGAGGAATACGGCCTCGACAAGTTCCGGGACAAACGCCCCAGCGAGCTCTCGGGAGGGATGAAACAGCGGGCGGCCTTAATCCGCACCCTCGCCCTGGAGCCCCAGTTGCTTCTGCTGGATGAGCCCTTCAGCGCCCTGGATTACCAGACAAGGCTGACGGTTTCCGCGGACATCTGCCGCCTGATCCGGGAGGCGGGCAAGACCATGATTATCATCACCCACGATCTGGCGGAGGCGGTGAGCCTGGCCGACAAGGTGGTGGTGCTGTCCAGCCGCCCCGCCAGAGTCAAACGGATCATGCCGGTCAGGCTCACCCTCAAAGACGATTCTCCTCTGGCCGCCAGAAACGCGCCTGAATTTCAAGATTATTTCAACAGACTATGGGAGGATCTGACACATGACCGGTAAAACCAAAAAAGCACTGACAAGACAGGAGCAGTTCATGCTCCGCCACAAAAGACATCATCACCAGATCACCTTCTTCCGGGCGTTACTCTTTGTTTCGTTTCTTGCCCTTTGGGAGATCAGCGCGGATCTGGGATGGATCGACAGCTTTTTCTTTTCCAGCCCCAGCCGGGTGGCAGTCTGTTTTGTGACGCAGATCAGAACCAATTCCATGCTCTCCCACATCGGCATAACCCTGTTGGAAACGGTGGCCAGTTTTTTTCTGGTGCTGTTTTTCAGCCTGGCGGCTGCAACGCTTCTTTGGCGCTCCCCCAGGCTTTCGGAGATCCTGGAGCCTTATCTGGTGGTGCTCAACAGCCTCCCAAAATCCGCCCTGGCGCCGCTTTTTATCGTATGGCTCGGCACAGGCATCAAAACCATTATCGTCGCCGGCATGTCCGTGGCCGTTTTCGGATCGGTCATCAGCCTCTACACCGGCTTTCGTCAGGCGGATGAAGAAAAGATCACCTTGATTTATACGCTGGGCGGAAAAAAGCGGGACGCCTTCACAAAGGTTGTGCTGCCGGGCTCCGTCCCCACGATTCTCAGCACCGCAAAGGTGAATATCGGCCTGGCCCTTGTGGGCGTGATCATCGGCGAGTTCCTGGCCGCCAGGAGAGGCCTTGGGTACCTGATTATTTACGGATCCCAGGTATTTCGGCTGGATATGGTCATTACGGGCATCATCGTGCTGTGCGTCATCGCCCTGCTGTTTTACAAGACCATCCAGGTTCTGGAGCACCGGATCCGCATCCGATTCAAAATGTAAAAAAAAGGCCCAAAAGCATCTGCTTTTCAGGCCTTACATAAGCTGAAAATGGGACTCGAACCCACGACCCCTTCATTACGAGTGAAGTGCTCTACCAACTGAGCTATTTCAGCAGCTTTGCCGCGCTTAACGCGCAACTGCATTTATTATATCGGTTCTCTTTGATTTTTTCAACTGTTTTTTCAAAAAAACCGCTCCGGCCTGTCCGGGTCACGATCTGAGGTGCACATCCATCTGCGGAAACGGGATCTCGATTCCCGCTTCGTCCAGGGCAAGCTTGCAGTTTTCCGTCACTCTCCACTTTCCCGGCCAGAAGTCCGCCTGAGAAAACCAGCACCGCACCCCAAGATCCACGGACGAGCTGCCAAGGCTGCTCACAAACACCAGGCGCTCCTTGTCCTGCATCACGGCCTCGTCCTTCTCCAGAACCGCCGTCAGCACCTCCTTCGCCTTTTTTAAATCGGCGCCGTAGGATATGGACACGGTAATGTCCATGCGCCTGCAGCTCTGGGCCGTCACATTGACCAGACTGTTGTTGGCAAGACTGCCGTTGGGAAGGATCACCGTCTGATTGTCAAAGGTCAGCAAACGGGTATAAAAAATCTGGATTTCCGTCACCGTCCCTTCCTTTCCTGTGGAGCTCTCCATGATATAATCCCCCACCCGGAACGGCTTTAACACCAGGATCAACACGCCTCCCGCCAGATTGGAAAGGCTGCCCTGCACCGCCAGCCCTATGGCCACTCCCGCGGAGCCAAGCAGCGCCACGATGCTTGCAGCGTCCACGCCGCAGTAGGACGCCAGCAGCAGAATCAGCACCACATACAGGGCGGCCTTGACAAAGGAATCCACAAACTGCACCGCCCCAATCTCCGCGTGAGCCCGTTTCATGGAACGGCCGATAATCTTCCGGATCAGCTTGATCAACTGTACCCCGATCCCAAAGAGAAGAATCGCCAGAAGCACCCGGAAACCCAGGTGTAAAGCACCGGAGGACACGGAATCGATCAGGTTGGCAAGCGCCGTCTTTCCCCCCGTCTCCCCCTGTATCATGCAAGCCAACTCATTTCCCACCGCTTATTTCTCCTTTTTCTTCCGGCCGGCCGATAGGGGGCGGGCTGTTTTTTCCGCCTGCTCGTATACCCTTCTCGCCGCCTCTTTGGCCGCCGCCTTCGCGGCTGCCTTTACCGCCGCTTTTTCCTCCGCGCGTTTGCGCGCCTGTTCCTTCGCATAAGCGGCTTTCTGTCTTTTTTCTTCCTCCTGAACCGCCCTTCGGTCCAGCTCCTCCTGCGTATAGGGAATGCAGCGCAGGATGCAGAGGGCCAGCGGGGCCAGGCGGATGGTCACGGACCAGGGCCTTTCATCCCATTCCACGGCCTTTGCCTTTTTCACCCTGTTGTTGACCAGCCCCGCTCCGCCGTATTTTGCATCGTCGGTATTGAGGATTTCCCGGTATTTGCCATCGCAGGGCACTCCCACCGTAACGTTTCTTTCCACGCCGGAAAAATTGGCCGCCACCACCAAAAACCGGCTCCGATCCTTTGCGTACCGCAGGAAAATGAGATAGCAGTCATTCCCGGAAATGTTGTTGATCCACGCAAACCCCTGCGCCTGATCATCCATTTCGTAAAGCTCCGGGGCGCTGCGGTACAACAGATTCAGATCCCTGACCAGGTTCCGGATCCCTTCATGCCCGGGCTGCGTGGCCAGTTCCCATTCCACAAGACGCCCCTCGTTCCACTCGTCCGGCTCTCCCAGCTCCTGTCCCATAAACAGCAGCTTTTTCCCGGGATGGGTCATCAGATAGCCGTAGGTGAGACGAAGATTGGCAAATTTCTGTTCCCTGTCCCCGGGCATTTTCCCCAAAAGCGACGCCTTTCCATGCACCACGTCGTCGTGGGAGAATGCCAGGATGAATTTTTCGCTGTACGCGTACAGCATACTGCAGGTGAGATCGTTGTAATGTTGGCCCCGGAAATAGGGATCAAACCGTATATACCGGAAATAATCGTTTTTAAATCCCATATTCCATTTCAAGTCAAATCCCAGGCCTTCCTCGTTCAGATTTCCCGTCACCTTCGGAAAGGCCGTGCTTTCCTCCGCGATGGTCAAAACGCCGGGATTTCTCTGTTTCATAATGGAATTCAGGTGCTTAAGCATCTCTATGGCTTCCAGATTTTCCCTTCCGCCGTAAAGGTTGGGAATCCACTGACCGTCGCCTTTTCCGTAATCCAGATAGAGCATGCTGGCCACCGCGTCCATACGGATGCCGTCCGCATGGTACTTTTCCACCCAGAACAGGGCGTTGGCGATCAGATAGTTGGACACCTCCGGCCTTCCGTACTGATAGAGGAGCGTCCCCCAGTGGGGATGATATCCCTGCCTGGGATCCCTATGCTCATAGAGACAGGTGCCGTCAAAACTGGAAAGTCCGTAATCGTCCCGGGGAAAATGGGCGGGAGCCCAGTCCAGGATCAGGCCGATCCCGGCCTTGTGCAGCTCATTCACAAAGTACATGAAATCCTCCGGTGAACCGTATCGGGCCGTGGGGGCATAATAGCCGATCACCTGATACCCCCAGGAGGCGTCATAGGGATGCTCCATCACCGGCATCAGTTCCACATGGGTATAGCCCATATCCTTCACATAGGGGATCAGCGCCGCCGCAATCTCACGGTAATTGGCGAAAGGGCCGTCCCCCTTGGGGGAGGTGAAGGAACCCGGATACAGTTCATAGACGCTCATGGGGACATTGCCGGTCTGATAGGACACGCGGTTTTTCACAAATTCCCGGTCTTCCCAGTAAAATCCGCGAAGATCCGCGATCACCGACGCCGTGTCCGGCCGCAGTTGCGCCGCGTTCCCGTAAGGGTCGGCTTTCAGATACGTCAGCCCGTCCCGCAGTTTCAGCTCAAACTTGTAATTTTCCCCCTCTCCGGCCCCGGGGATAAAAATTTCAAAAATGCCGGAATCCCAAAGCCGTCTCATCTGATGCACCCGGCCGTCCCAGCCGTTAAAATCCCCCACCACGCTCACACGCGCCGCGTTGGGAGCCCACACCGCAAAATAGGTTCCCCGCTCCCCCAGAAGTTCCATGGGGTGGGCGCCCAAAAGCTCATACACCGTATAATGGATGCCGTGTTTGAACTTGTCCGTGTCTTTTTGGGTGATCAGGGGGCTGAACCGGTAAGGATCTCCCTGGGTGAACGTGCTTCCGTCCTGGCGCGTCACCAGGAAATGATACGCGGGCATCTCCGCCCCCGGGATCAGCGCCGCAAAAAAACCGTCTTCATCCGCCAGCTCCATGGGGATGGATTCCCCTGTGGCGTCCAGTGTCACATCCGCCTTCGCGGCGCCGGGGAAATACGCCTGAAGCAGCGTCTGGTTCCCGGCCCTGTGGGGGCCCAGGATCCTGTGGGGGTCGTCGCACTCCGAATATATGATTTCTTCAATCGCAGGCCAGTTCATCAGCCGGTACAGTTTCTTGGTCATATGATTTACTCCTTTTGCCGTTTCTTCCTCAACGAATCTCCAGATCATGGAGAAACAGTCCGCTGCGAAGCTTGGGTTCAAACCAGGTGGATTTGGGCGGCATCAGCTTTCCCGCGTCCGCCACGGAAAACAGCTCCCCCAGGGACGTAGGATACAGGGAAAAAGCTATCTTCATATCCGTTTTGACTCTGCGCTCCAGTTCCTTTAAGCCCCGGATGCCTCCCACAAAGTCAATTCTTTTGTCCGTCTTGGGGTCCGTGATGCCAAGCACCGGCTCCAGAAGATAACGCTGCAAGACGGAAACGTCCAGCCCCTCCACCGGATCCTCGCAGCAAATTTCCTTCCGTGCGTCAAGCCGGTACCACCGCCCCTCCAGATACATGCCGAAGACGCCCTTCCCATCGGGGGCAAAGGGATCCTCTCCCAGCTCTTTCACATGGAAATTTTCGCTGATCTTCTCCAGAAAGGTTTCCTTCGTATATCCGTTCAGATCCTTCACCACACGGTTATAATCCAGAATTTTCAGTTCTTCGTCCGGGAAAAGCACGGCCAGGAAATAATTGAATTCTTCCTCCCCCGTGTAATCCGGGTGGCTCTGCCGGCGCATCAGCCCCACCTTCACGGCGGAGGCGCACCTGTGATGGCCGTCCGCGATATACAGGGAATCGATTTTTTCGATCCCATCCCGCAGGCTGCGAAGGGCGTCCCTCTCCCGCACGATCCATACCCTGTGGCCCACGCCGTCCCCGGACACGAAATCATACACCGGGCGGCGTTTCCGCAGGTCACTGACGATCTCCTTTAGGGGATCGCTGTTTCGGTATGCCAGGAAAACCGGGCCGGTCTGCATATTGCAGGCGTCCACATGCCGAATACGGTCCTGCTCCTTGTCCGATCGGGTATTTTCATGCTTTTTGATCACCCGGTTCAGATAATCGTCAATGGAGGCGCAGCCCACGATGCCGGTCTGGCGCCTGCCCTGAAAGGTCTGCTCATACAGATAATAACAGGGGGTTTCCTCCCTGATGAAATCGCCGGTTTCGATCCTTTCCCGAAGGAGCGCGGCCGCTCTTTCGTAAACTCTGGGATCGTAAGTGTCAACCTCCGGGCCAAAGCCTGTCTCCGCCCTGTCTATGGCCAGAAAGGACAGGGGATTTCTCCGGACTTCCTCCGCCGCCTCCTCTCTGTTATATACGTCATAGGGCAGCGCGGCAATTTGTTCTTCCCGCCCCGGCGCCGGCCGGTACGCCGCAAAAGGTCTGATGCAAGCCATATCTGATCTGTGCCTCCTGAAAGTGGATTCTTTTGAAAACAATTCTCAAAGCGCGGTTTTGTTTCCCCGTTTCTTTTTTATTTTAACAAAAATCCATGTACATCACAAGCATCCGGTGATAAACTGGAGACAAGAATCTAAAAGAAACGAGGAATCTGCACATGACTGACGAAAACAAAAAACTTCTCGCCCGCATCAACGAGTATGCGGAAACCAAACTGGGAGAAATCGACCCCCAGAAAGTGCCGGTGTCCAAGCAGTTGGAAACGCTGAAACCCATCCTGCAGAAACTGGCGGAGGAAAAGGGCATGAGCCTGGAGGATATGTTCATTCTCTATATGGATCTGCAAAGCGAAGCCTCCTGCGCCGCCAACAAAAAGCTGGAAGAAAGCCTTCAGGACTTAAATGACGGCTTTGACGGCGCGCCTCCCCTCCTGTTTTGAGCCAAGCGCCCGGCGGGCGCGTTCTACCGGTTGGACATCAATTTCCCCATGGCCTGGTTCAGCCCGTCCACCGTCAGCTTATACATGGGGAACATTTCCTTGATCGCCGTCTCCGCCTCCCTCCATGGCGCCCGTCCCGGCGCCATCTTGGGATTGAGCCACACCGACTTTTTATAGTTTTTCTTCACCAGTTTCAGCCACTCATAGCCGGAGAGACCCCCGTTTGGCCCCCGATAATTCCCGGTGTCGGAGTAAAGCTCCTCCGGCGCCATAGCGGCGTCCCCCACAATGATGACCCTGTAATCGCTGTCCACATTCCGAAACATCCATTCCGTATCCACCCAGTCCCCGTTTTCACACTCCGGCGTCTTGTAAAGCTTGCTGTAAATACAGTTGTGGAAATAATAGGTCTTCACATCCTTATAGTGATTGGACTTATGAACCGCCTGGAACAGATCGTTCAAAAGGCTGCTGAAGGGAATCATGGTGCCGCCGGAATCCATCAGCAGCAGCAGTTTCACCGCGTTCTTCCGGGGTTTTTTCATGACAATCTGAAGACAGCCGCCGTTATTACAGGTCTTATCCACCGTTCCCTCGATGTCCAGCTCCGTCTCCGGAATGTCCAGACGGGAGGAAAACTGCCGCAGCTTCCGAAACGCCAGTTGGAACTGCCTGTTATCCAGCACCCTGTCGTCTCTGAAATCCCTGTATTTGCGGGCTCCCACCACGGAGAAGGCAGACTGATAGCCGGTCTGGCCGCCCACCCGGACGCCTCCCACATTGCCGCCCATGTTGCCGAAGGAGGTCTTCCCCATGGTGCCGATCCAGAAACTGCCACCGTTGTGTTCCTCGTTCTGATCCCGCAGGCGCTGCCGAAAGGTTTCCTCCACCATCTCCTTGTCCACCTGAATGTCTTCCATCTGGTTCAGATGGGCTCTTGCCTCCTCATGGGCCAGTTCCAGCATGTCCGACTTATCCAGCCATCTCAGCATTTCCTTTCCCACCTCCGTCTCCTTTTGAGCCGGCCGGAAGCATTCCTCAAAGGCCATGTCATATTTGTCAAAATCCGTTTCGCTCTTGACCAGGATCATCCGGGCCACATAGTAAAAACGGGTCAGGGAACTGCCGCACAGGCCCCTGTCCAGCGCCTCCTGCAACGTCAGAAATTCCCCCAGGGTCACTGGAACCCCCTTTTCTCTCAACGTCTCAAAAAATGTGGTAAACATGCGCGTTTCCTCCCCAGCCCAAAGTCCTCCGGCATTTTATGTCCGCCCGGTTCCCGCCTTTATCGCAGCAGAATCTGATTGGGAGCCGTGTAATAGCTGAAAATGACACAGTCCATATCCCGCATCAGCGTTTCCTTTTCCTTGGCGCTTCGGTCGCCTTCCCCCGTCATCAGCCAGATCGGCGCGTCAAAAAACGCCGCACGAGGATCCACCAGCCGGTAAAAGGCTTCGCCCGGGCCGCCGAATCCGTGATGCCCCATCTGAATATAATCGGATTTCAGTTTTTCCCCGTAAGCAGCCGTCAGGAAATCCGTCAGCCCCACGCCCACATCGGCGCAGAACAGGAAGGATTCCTCCCTGCCGGACAGCCGGAACATCAGGGATCCGTCGTTCATCAGATCGTTGGTCATGGCGTCCAGGCTACTGTCATAGGCGCTCAGCACCTCCATCCGCAAACCGCCCAGAAACGTGAGCTCGTCCCCCCGATCACAAGCGTAAGAATCCCCAGAATAAGCCCGGAGCGTTTCCACTTATTTTTCACAGCTTTTCCTCCGTTTCTTTCCCCGGGCTGCGGGGAAATATCCCTCCTGGTTCCCGTCATGCGTCTGATCAAAGATTCCCGTCATGCCGCACCAGCTCCAGATCCTCGTCCTTTTTTACCACCACGCCCACAAAAGGAAGCTTTTTTCTGATCTGGTCGGCGGGGATGCCGCCGATCTGCAAGGCGTTCACCCAGTCGATCAGCTCCGAGGTGCTGGGTTTCTTGCGGATATCCCGTATGGCGCGGATGTTATAAAACACCTCCATAGCGTTCTTTAACAGGTTGTCCTCCACATTGGGGAAATGCACCCGTACAATTTCCTCCATCAGCTCCGGCGCCGGGAAGTCGATATAATGGAAAATGCATCGTCTTAAAAAGGCGTCCGGCAGCTCCTTCTCCGCGTTGGAGGTGATAATCACAATGGGACGATGCTTCGCCTTCACCGTTCGCTTTGTCTCGTTGATATAAAACTCCATCTGATCCAGCTCCCAGAGCAGATCGTTGGGGAATTCCAGATCCGCCTTGTCGATCTCGTCGATCAAAAGCACCACCTGTTCCTCGCTGTCAAAGGCCTCGCCCAGCTTGCCAAGCTTGATGTATCGGGCAATGTCGCTCACGCCCTCCTCGCCGAACTGGCCGTCGTAAAGCCTCTGGATGGTATCATACACGTACAGGCCCTCCTGGGCCTTGGTGGTGGACTTGATATTCCAGATAATCAGCCGTTTCCCCAGGGCCTTTGCCACCGCCTCCGCCAGCATGGTTTTCCCCGTACCCGGCTCCCCCTTGATCAAAAGAGGTTTTTTCAGTGCGATAGCGATGTTCACGCTGGCCATCAGTTCCTCGTCGGCCACATAATCCTGCGTCCCGTTAAACTGCTCCGCGCCGGTTTCCGGCTGCGTCCGTTGATTCGTCTCCTGCTGTTTTTCCATGGGTTTACACACACCTTTCCCTACTTGAAATCAATTTATATTTATGTTACGATATTCCTGTTTTAAAATCAAGGAGATAATTTTGACGCCTCCATCTGACCCACATACCCGGCGCCGCCGGAAAGGGTCCTCCAAAGAAAACCGGAAAGGAAAAGGAAGATGCTAACAGATCTGTCAGGAAATCAAAATACGCTCTCTTTCGAGGTATTTCCTCCCAAAAAGGACGGAGAATTTGAAAAGGCCTTTGAGGTGCTCGACGCCCTCGGAAAACTGAACCCCGATTATATCAGCGTTACTTACGGCGCGGGAGGCAGCCGGGCGGGTAAAACCGTGGAAATCGCCTCTTATATCCAGAACACCCTCGGCATCGACGCCGTGGCGCACATGACCTGCGTTGGGAGCCGCAGGGAGCAGCTACTGGAAGTGTACAGGGAGCTGACCGAACATCATGTCACCCATGTGCTGGCTCTGCGGGGGGACCGTCCAAAGGATATGAGCGACGAGCAGTTCCTGGCGAGGGATTTTGAACATGCCAGCGATATGATTGCCTTCTTAAAAGAAAATACCGGACTGCATCTGGCGGGAGCCTGCTATCCGGAAAAGCACTTTGAAAGTTTCAGTATGGAATCCGACTTAAACAACCTGAAGAAAAAGCAGGACGCCGGCGCGGAATTCTTCATCAGCCAGCTTTTTTTAGACAATGATTTTTATTATGCCTTTCTGGAAAAGGCGGCGAAAAAGGGAATTACCGTACCCATCTGCGCGGGCATCATGCCGATCACTTCCGCGAAACAGATCGGCACCTCCATTACCCTTTCAGGCTCCAGCGTACCGAAGGCCATGGCGGATCTCCTTGCCACTTACGGCGACGATCCCGAGGAAATGCGCAAGGCGGGCGTGGATTACGCCATCCGCCAGATTCGGGATCTGCGGGAAAACGGCGTCAGGCACATTCATCTGTACTCCATGAACCGGCCGAAAACTACCGCGCAGATTGCGGAGGGAATCCTGTAAACCGTTTCAAACCGGCTGATCCTGTTATGGCAGGATCAGCTTTTGAATGTCTCCCACTGTTCCAGGGCCCTGGCAATCACCGCGTCCATATCGTAATACTTGTATTCTCCCAGCCTGCCGCCAAACAGCACCTTATTTTCCCGGTCCGCCAGTTTTTTATATTCTTGGTACAGACCGTTGTTTTTTTCATCGTTCAGCGGATAATAGGGATCGTCCCCCGGTTTCCATTCCGAGCTGTACTCGCGGCTGATCACCGTCTTTGGCAGCTCCTTGCCGTCCTTCCCCAGCCCGAACTCAAACCATTTATGCTCGATGATTCTGGTCCAGGGCGTTTCCGCGTCGGTGTAATTGACCGCCGCGTTCCCCTGAAAATTCGGCATATCCAGCACTTCCGTCTCAAACCGCACGGAACGGTATTCCAGCGCCCCCAGACAGTATCCGAAATAGGCATCGATGGGCCCCGTATAAACCACCCGCTCCGCCAGATCGTCCCACTGATCCTTCTGGGTCAGATAATCCACTCCCAGCCTTACCTCCGTTCCTTCCAGCATCCTTTCGACCATCTTCGTGTAGCCTCCGGACGGAATGCCCTGGTACAAGGCGTTGAAGTAATTATTATCGAAGGTGAACCGTACCGGCAGACGCTTGATGATAAACGCGGGAAGCTGGTTGCAGGGGCGGCCCCACTGTTTTTCCGTGTATCCCTTCACCAGTTTTTCATAAATATCCGTCCCCACCAGACTGATCGCCTGTTCCTCCAGATTCTGCGGCTGCGTGATGCCGGCCGCCTGTTTCTGTTCCTCTATTTTGGCGGCGGCCTGTTTAGGGGTGATCACTCCCCACATTTTATGAAAGGTATACATGTTAAAGGGCAGGGAATACAGCTCCCCGTGATAATTGGCTACGGGCGAATTGGTGAAACGGTTGAATTCCGCGAACCGGTTCACATATTCCCATACTTTTCTGTCATTGGTGTGAAAAATATGCGCGCCGTATTGATGGACCTGAATCCCTTCCATTTCCTTCGTATACACGTTTCCCCCGATATGGGGACGCCTGTCCAGCACCAGCGCCTTTTTCCCTGCGTCCCTGGCCTGTCTGGCAAAGACCGCGCCGAATAATCCGGCGCCCACAATCAGATAATCATAGCGAGCCATGGTAACCATCCTTTTTTCGTTTGATCTTCCAGCTTTCCTGTATCTTGCGGCTTTATCTTGCGGCCTTCTGTTCCGCTTTTATCTTCCGACTTTTTCCTGTATCTTGCGGCTTTATCTTGCGGCCTTCTGTTCCGCTTTTATCTTCCGGCTTTTTCCTGTATCTTGCGGCTTTATCTTCCGGCTTTTTGCTCCGGTTCTGCCCCAGAATGCAAAATCCTTGTTCCGCCGAATCCGCGGCGTTACGCCTCCCACTCGGCCTCCGGAATTTCAATTTTTTTATCCCTGAGCATCAGTTCCCTCACCGCCTGCGCGGCGCTCTTTCCTTGAAACAAGATCTGATTGACTTGATCGATAATCGGCAGTTGAACCTGATATTTCTCGGACAACTCCATAGCGGCCTTGGCGGAAAATACCCCCTCCACCACCATCTGCACTTCTTTCATGGCTTCCTCATAGGTTTTACCCTGCCCGATCAGGATCCCGGCGCGCCGGTTCCGGGAATGCATGCTGGCGCAGGTCACAATCAGATCGCCGATGCCGGTCAACCCGCAGAAGGTTTCATATTTTCCGCCCATTGCGGTCCCAAGACGCGCAATCTCCGCAATGCCCCTGGTGATCAGCGCCGCTTTGGTATTGTCCCCGTAACCCAGTCCGTCCGCGATTCCCGCCGCCAGGGCGACCACGTTCTTCAGCGCTCCCCCAAGCTCCATTCCCAGGATGTCGGAACTTACATATACGCGGAAGGCTTCATTCATAAACAGCCCCTGGATATATTCCGCCGTAGCCTTTGATCTGGCTCCGACCACAATGGTGGTAGGAAGTCCCCTTCCCACTTCTTCCGCATGAGAAGGCCCGGACATCACGGCAACGTCCGCCTGGGGAATCTCCTGCTCGATGATCTGGGAAAGAGTCATCAGCGTCCCTTCCTCAATCCCCTTTGCCACATTCAGAATTTTCTGCCCCTTGGGAACCAGGCCGCTCAAACGTTCCGCGGTCTTTCTGGTATAGGAGCTGGCCACCGCCATCACCAGCAGATCCCGATCCCTGACGGCGGCGCCGTCGTCGGCGGTACAGACCACTTCCTTGGGAAGAAACACGCCCGGCATCAGATGATGCTCCCTGTCCCGGTCCAGCATTTCCACTTCTTTTTCCAGCGCCGACCAGACGGTTACCTCATGTCCGTTTTTATGCAGCAGGACGGCCAGCGCGACGCCCCAACTGCCTCCCCCCAATATACTGATCCTTGCCATACTCCCTCTTTTCTGCAGATCGTTTCTCTGCCTGATCCGATTTCGGGTCGCCCCGATTTATACCCTTTTGTGTTCCGCGGTTGTTTCCCCTGCGTCCAAGGTTTCTTTTCCCGCCTCCACGGCTCCCTTTCCGGCGCTTTCGGTTTCCTTCTCTGCCTCCGCAGTCCCTTTTCCCGCCTCCACGGCTCCCTTTCCGGCGCTTTCGGTTTCCTTCTCTGCCTCCGCAGTCCCTTTTCCCGCCTCCACGGCTCCCTTTCCGGCGTTTTCGGTTTCCTTCCCTGCCTCCGAGGTTCCCTTTCCGGCGCTTTCGGTTTCCTTCTCTGCCTCCGTCCGGTTTTTCTTCAGCAGATAGGTCCTGCGTTCCCTGCCGTGGATCAGCCGGACTATATTCTGCCGATGTCTCCAATAGGCCATCACCGCCAGAAATGCGGACACTCCGTACATTTCATACAGGATCGCCGGAGGGAGATCTCCGAACACCCCCGCCTGTCCGCAGACCACCATCTCGATCATAAAACCGGCGTACACCAGCAAGGAGCCCAGAGACACCAGATGAGTGGTGAAAAAAACGCCGAAAAACACAATCACGCCCATCAGAATGAAATAAGGATGAAAGGACAAAATCAGTCCCGCCGTCGCGGCGATCCCCTTTCCGCCCCGGAAACGCATGTAAAAAGGGAAATTGTGACCCAGAATGGCGCCCGCGCCCGCGTACAGGCAGAGCAGATAAATCATGTCCGGGCGGCTGTTTTGATAAATCAGCCGCACCACCCCTACCGCGGCCATGCACTTCAAGCAGTCTCCCGCCAGAACGATCAGACCCGCTTTCGTGCCAAGCACTCTCAGGGTGTTGGTGGTTCCCGCGTTCCCGCTCCCGTACTCTCTGATATCGATCCCGTGGGCTTTCCCGTAAAAATAAGCCGTCTGAAACAATCCGAACACATAGCCGATCAGCAGACAAATCCCTCTCTCCATCCGTTCTACCGCTCCTTCTCGTTTCGCTCTCTGATAATGAACCGCAGCGGGGTGCCACGAAACCCAAACGTGTTTCTGATCTGGTTCTCAATGTATCTGGTGTAGGAAAAGTGCATCAGCTCTTTGTCGTTCACAAAGATCACAAAGGTGGGCGGCTTGACGGAAACCTGGGTGATATAGAACAGCCGCAGCCGTTTCCCCTTGTCGCTGGGAGGCTGTTTCATGGCAACCGCCTCCGCCATAATCTCATTCAACACGCCGGTTGCAACCCGCATGGCATGATTTTCACTGACCATATCAATGACTTCAAACAGTTTAGGCAGCCGCTGGCCGGTTACGGCGGACACAAACAGGATTTCCGCATAGGGCATAAAAGAAAGGGTGTTGCGGATTTTCTCCGTCTCCCGGTATATGGTTTTATCGTTCTTTTCCACCGCGTCCCACTTATTGACGGCCACAATCACGGCCTTTCCCCTCTCATGCGCAATCCCCGCGATCCTGGCATCCTGCTCCGTAACGCCCTCCGTCCCGTCGATGACCAGCACCGCGATGTCCGCTCTCTCCACCGCGCTGACCGTGCGCACGATCATGTACCGCTCCAGTTCTTCCTTCACTTTATTTTTCCGCCGCAGCCCGGCCGTATCGATAAAAACATAGTCCTTCCCATGGTAGGTGATCTGGGTGTCCACCGCGTCCCTGGTGGTGCCGGCGATCTCCGATACGATCAGCCTGTCCTCCCCCAGCAGCTTATTGATCAGGGAGGATTTTCCCACGTTGGGCTTTCCCACCACGGCCACCCTGGGCTTTTCGTTTTCTTCTTCCTCGCCGGTTTCCTCCGGGAACAGGCTCACCACCGCCTCCAGCAGATCCCCCAGCCCCAGCTTGTTCACCGCGCAGATCGGGTGAGGATCTCCGATCCCAAGCTGATAAAACTCATACACATCCGCCATGAGCTTGTCAAACTGATCCACCTTATTCACCGCCAGCACCACCGGCTTATGAGAACGGCGCAGCATGTCCGCCACCTTCGCGTCCGCGTCCACCAGCCCCTGCCGCACATCCGTCAGGAAAAGGATCACGTCCGCAGTGTCGATGGCCGTCTGGGCCTGCGCCCGCATTTGGGACAGGATCACGTCGCTGCTGTCCGGCTCGATGCCCCCGGTATCGATCAGGGTAAAGGAACGGTTCAGCCAGCTTGCGTCCGCGTAGATTCTGTCCCTGGTGATTCCCGGCGTATCCTTCACAATGGATCTGTTTTCTCCCGCCAGAGCGTTAAACAGGGTGGATTTCCCCACATTGGGTCTTCCCACCACCGCAACGATGGGCCTGTTCTTTTTTCCTGCCATGTGGTTCCCTCCGCTTTTTCATAACCTGTTTCCGAATCGGAACACCGGCTCCCTCATCCGCCCAGAACCGATTTCACAAAATCATATCCGCTTGATTTTACAATATTAATCGGCACTTGTAAAGTGTTTTCCAGTTCTTCCAACGTCATATCGTCCAGAAACACCGTCTCCCCGTTTCTCAGCACATGATCCGTCAGCAGAAGCCGTTGTCCCAGAGGTTTCCCCGAAAGCTGCGCCGCCAGATCCCTGCCGGTGAGCAGCCCCGTCACCGTAATGTGCTCTCCAAAGAAATCGTTTTTGACCGGATAGACGAAAATATGCAGTCCCGGACATTGCTCCATCAGCTCCTGAGCCATGCGGACCATATAGGGATAAATCAGCACCCCCGTGGCGATGGAGAGTTCTTCCCGCTTGGTTTCATCCGGCAGAACCCCCTGTCTTCGGCCCTCCGCCAGCGCCTCCTGAAACTCGTCCCACAGAAGTCTTACCATACCCACGCCGTTTTCCAGTTGAAGGTACCCGTCATAACGCTCCGCCTCCGGCAGCTCCCTTCCGGCCAGAATATACCATTCGTCGCTGGCGTGAACAAAGTGGCTCCCGTATTTTTCATAACAGCTTTTCTGATAGCTCTCGATCAGATCGATGACTTCCCCTGCCTCCCGGCCGTTGAAGGGCTCCAGGGGATACAGCCCCTCCCGATATCTGGTCAGCCCCACCGGAACCACGGAAACGCTCTCCAGATTGGGAATGTACCGCGTCAGCCGCTGGATGGTATCTCTCAGCTCCCCGCCGTCGTTTAATCCCTTGCACAGCACGATCTGGCCGTTCATACGGATGCCCGCCTGATAAAAAAGATCCACTTTTTTCAGCGCCTCGCCCGCAAAGCGGTTATTCAGCATCCTGCACCTTAACCGGGGGTTCATGGTATGAAAGGAAATATTGATGGGGGAAAGATGGTACCGGCAGATCCTCTCCACATCGTGATCCGACATGTTCGTCAGGGTGATGTAATTCCCCTGCAAAAAAGAAAGCCTGGCGTCGTCGTCCTTAAAATACAGGGTCTGTCTCATGCCCGGCGGCATCTGGTCGATAAAGCAGAACACGCATTTGTTCCGGCAATGGCGGTATTCATCCATCAGGCCGCTCTCAAATACAATCCCCAGATCCTCATCGGGATCCTTGTCCACTTCCAAAAGCCACTGGCCGCCGTCTGCTTTCTCAATCAGGACTTCAATATAGGCGTTCTGCACCAGATACTGATAGTCAAATATGTCCTCGATGGAGGTTCCGTCTATGGCAAGCAGCGCGTCCCCCGGCTCAAGCTCCAGTTCCTCCGCGATGCTGCCCGGAAGGATTTTTTGAATGATATGTTTTTTCTCCATGGGCTTTTCCCGTCTCCCCCGGCCCCATGCCCGGGCCGCGGATTTCCTTACGTCTATTATAGAAGAATTTTCTTGACGTGTCACTACCGAAATGTTATAAAATAAATGTCGCTTTGAAGGACTGCCGCTTTTGTTTCGGCCTGCTGGGAGAGAATGAAGATGCCAAATTATAAAGAACTGGAAAATTCCATGCCTGTCGCGCCTCTGAAAATTGCGGCGCTGCCCTCCGCGGAGCGGATGGGGCGCAGGATCAACGATTACCTGGTGGAATTAAGAAAAAGCGTCCGCAATGACAAGGTAAAAAACGATCCCGCCTTTCATGGATATATTGAAAACAATTATCTGGTGTCTTTCTCCACGCCCCGTTTTGGAACGGGCGAGGCAAAGGCGCTTTTTAACGAATCCATCCGGGGAAAAGATCTGTTCCTTCTGGTGGATGTGTGCAATCACAGCATCACCTACCGGATGAACGGGTATGTCAATCACATGTCGCCGGACGACCATTATCAGGATCTAAAGCGGGTGATAGCCGCCTGCAACGGAAAGGCCCACCGGATCAACGTTATCATGCCTTTTCTCTATGAGGGCCGCCAGCACAAGAGGAACGGCCGGGAATCCCTGGACTGCGCCTTTGCGCTGAGGGAACTGAAGGATATGGGGATTTCCAATTTTATCACCTTTGACGCTCATGACCCCCAGGTGCAGAATTCCATCCCCATCAACGGCTTTGACAATTTCACGCCCCCCTATCAGTTCATCAAGGCGCTTTTAAACTTTGAGCGCGATCTGATTGTGGACAAGGAGCATCTTCTTGTGATCAGCCCCGATGAGGGCGCTTTGGACCGGGCGATCTATTTTGCCAACGTTCTGGGCGTGGACACCGGCCTGTTTTACAAAAGACGGGATTATTCCGTCATTGAAAACGGCAGAAACCCCATTGTGGCGCATGAGTTTCTGGGGGACAATATCGACGGCAAGGATATTATCATCATCGACGATATGATCTCCACCGGCGGCAGCATGATCGACACGGCCAGGCAGTTAAAGGAAATGAACGCAAGACGGGTGTTCATCTGCTGCACCTTCGGACTGTTCACGGACGGCCTGAAAAGCTTTGACACCGCCTATGAAAAAGGGTATTTTGACAAGGTTGTCACAACGGATCTGACCTATCTTCCCCCGGAGCTTTCCACCAAGCCCTACTTTATCGAGGCGGATATGAGCCGATTCCTCGCTTCCCTCATCGACTTTATGAATCATGACGCGTCCATGTCCAACATCATGGCCACCACGGTGAAGATCCACTCTGTGCTGGAATCCTACAACATGCGCAAGGACGTGGAGCTGGATTTGGAGTAATCTCCGGCATCCGGCCCGGCGTCCGGCGGCCCATGCTTTCCGGACCGGTTTACGCCCCGTCCTCCCTGTATTCCGGGAATGTCATCACCACCTTAAACAGATCCCCGTCCAGTTTCAGATCAAAGACGCCCCCCTGTACGCTGATCAGGCTCTTTGCGATGGACAGGCCCAGGCCGCTTCCCTCGGTGCTGCGGGACAGATCCCCCCGGATAAACCGCTCCGTCAGTTCCTCCGGCCGGATGTTCATCTGCTGTCTGGAAATGTTCTTAAAGGATATCTCCACTTTTCCGTCCCAGCGCACAATATCGATATAGACTCTGGTGCCCTCCAGAGCGTATTTACAGATGTTGTTGAACAGATTTTCCACAATCCGCCACATTCTGCGGCTGTCCGCGTAAATACAGGCGGGCGATCCGCTGTCGGAAAAAATCACATCCAGCTTTTTTTCTTCCAGCTTTTCGGAAAATTCCCCAATGCTTTGATGGATCAGCTCCGTCAGGTTCAGCTTTTCCCTGTCCAGCTCAATATTGCCGGAGGAAATTTTGGAGGCCTCCACCAGATCGTCCGTCAACTGTTTCAGCCTCTGGGCTTTTGCGTCCAGGATCTGTATATATCCCTTGGCAGGTTCTTCTTCTATCTTCAGCCTTTTTAAGAGATCCACATAATTGATGATGGAGGTCAGCGGCGTTTTGATGTCATGGGACACGTTGGTAATCAGATCCGTTTTCAACTGCTCGTCCTTCATGCTGGTGCGCACCGCCGCCCGGATGCCCTCGCCGATATTGTTCACCGCGTCCGCCAGCTCTCTGCTGGAGCCGTGCAGCCTGTCCGTATCCAGTTTAAAATCCACCTCTCCGGACCGGATCCGGTTGATCCCCTCCACAATCTCTTTCTGCTCCGCATTCCGCTTGAATAAAAACACGCCGATCCCTCCGTCCAGGATCACCAGGACGGCCGCCAGCGCCCCAGCCAAAACCCGCCGTTCCCTGAGCAGATACACGACAACCAGCATCGCCAGATTGACCAGCACATACACGTTATAGGGCAGCAGGATGCTGATCACAGAATTCTTAAAGCGGAAAATGAAATGGACGGCGTGTTTCACCTTCTGGATCAGCCAGTAGAGAAAGCTGTCCTTCCAGAGACGGAAAGACTTGATCCGCCTGATCAGGCTGTACCAGATCAGGCAAAACGAAGCGCTCACATACACTCCGTATAATCCGAACACGCTGTAATGATACAGCCTGGAAAGCTGAAGCCCTAGCATCTGCACCGGCAGCACCCCCGCCGTCTGCGCCACCTCCGTCAAAAGCCGGTATCCCCATATGCCGATGTAGATCAAAAGCCCCCCAAACAGGAGAAAAACCTCCGTCCACATATGGTCAAAGCCATTCAGATATCTCACCTTGTTTCCGTCTTCTCCAACGGCCGTTCCGGCGGTGACGGACATGTGTATGGCGATGCCGATCCAGCTCAGGCTCAGAAACGCAATCAACAGCAGCATCCTGCTCAGATTGGGGAGGATCTTTTCATAGATTTCATGGGCGTTGTAAAATGCGTCTCCCTCCACGGTATACAACGCGTCCACGCCGATCCAGATATGGGTGTTGTCCGGGTAGGCGTTTTCATAGACGCTGATCCTGTCGTACAACTCCTCCTCGCTCATACTGGTATTCCCCATAAACATCAGGCTGTCCGGGTAATAAATCAGGTGGCTGCGCAGTTCGGTAAAGTAATCCGTGATATACTCATCCTCCATTTTTTTCAGAGAGGGCACGTTGGTATAATTCCGGACGCCGTCCTCCGTGGTCATCCGCACCATATATTTCACGTTGCTGCTGCCTTCCGCGTACGCAGGGTTACAGATCTGGTACCTCTCATAGTCCCGGGTCAGGCTTTCGATGACCGCCGTCAGATTTTCCTGTAACCTCATATAATCCACCCAGTTGTCCGCGTACTGCACCAACTGACGCTCATCGTCCACCGTGTCGTAGCGGCATATTAACAAAGGGAACGTGACCGCAAGGCTGCCGTCGTCCTCCCGGGAAAGCCGCACCTGGTCCAGATCCTTCCCCATCAGATAGGCAAACACCATATCCTCCAACTGCGGTCTGGAATAGGAACCCATTCTTTCCTGCACGGATTTCAGTTGTTCCTCCGTCTTTCCCTCCGGAAGCCCCGGTTCCCGGGGAACCTCCTGGCCGTCCTCTCCGCCGGAGCCGTCCGTCCCATCCGTGTCCCAACTGTCCGGCTCCTCCTCGGTCACTTTATAAAACTGATCAAAAATAAGCTGGCCGTATTCGTCCAGGGTAAAATTCTCCGGGTAAAGGCAAAATCCAAAATAATTGACAAAATCCGACATGCTCATGGTGCGTTCGGTGTATTCCACGCCCCGTTTGCCCCATTTGATCAGGTTATCCAGTTCATAGACCGCCGTCACCCCGCAGTCCCTGTCCGTCCCCAATTCGCCGGCAAATTCCGTGATATCGATATGCTTTGCGGAATCGAACACCTCGTTCGTCTCCAGCCTTTCCCGGATCACCACCAACTGCGTGACGTCGGAGACAGCGTTTCGGAACAGATTGCTGTAAATTTCCGATTCTTCAAATTCCTCTCCCGCTTCCCCCACGATCACCTGGTATACCTTTGTGCCGTCGATGGATTCCACCGCGATATAGGAGTTCAGCATAATTTCCGCTGCCGCTGCCATCAGGGCGGCAGCCAGAAGATGCTGGAGCAGGCCCGCTGCGATTCGTTTCCATGTGGGTTTTTTCATTTTACTGGGTTTCCTTCCTGACTGACCGCTACTGTTTCTCTATCTTATAGCCCACTCCCCATACCACCTTCAGATACCTTGGCTCCCTGGGATTGATTTCAATCTTTTCCCGTATGTGCCGGATATGCACCGCCACGGTGTTGTCCGCTCCGATGGCGTCCTCGTTCCAGATGCTCTCATAGATCTGGTCGATGGAAAACACCTTCCCCTGATTTTTCACCAGAAGCAGCAGAATATTGTATTCTATGGGGGTCATTTTGACCGGTTCCCCGTCCACGGTCACCTGTTTGGTGTCATCGTTGATCATCAGGCCGCCCACCTGATAGACGGATTTGTTTTCCCTGCTCAGGCTGCCTAAGGAGGTATAGCGCCTCAGGTTGGATTTGACCCTGGCCGCCAGCTCCAGCGGGTTAAAGGGCTTTGTAATATAATCGTCGGCGCCTATGTTCAGTCCCAGGATCTTGTCCGTGTCTTCCGATCTGGCGCTTAAAATGATAATGGGGATACTGCTGTACTCCCTGATTTTCAGCGTCGCCCGGATCCCGTCCAGCTTTGGCATCATGATATCCATGATCAGAAGATGAATCTCCTCTTTTTTTAACAGATCGATGGCCTGCTGGCCGTCATATGCCTTAAAGATCCGATAGCCGTCCTGATTCAGATAAATTTCTATGGCGTCCACGATCTCCCGATCGTCGTCGCAAACCAGTATATTCGACATCCCTTCCTCTTTTCCGCCGCGTTTCACACGGCTTTTGTCCGGCCTGTGTCCAGCATGAGAAAAACGCCCATGCCGCCCCGTCTGCCCCCGCTGGCGCGGTGGGAAAACAGGTAGCCGCTGTTATGGCAGGTACACAGATCGGTAATCGCAATTTTTTCCGGCGTAACCCCGCCGCGGCAGAGAATCAGATAATTGGCCAGCCAAAGGTCCAGTTGGAACTTTCCTTCCCTCTTTCCCGGCGTCAGCACGGACGGCGTTTCCCGGCTGCCGCCCGGGGCGTTTCCGTAACGGCCGGAAAGAGCCAGCCGCCTCCTTTGTTCCTCCGTCTCCGCCTCCAGCCTGCGAAAGCCCTCCGCCACATCCTCTCCCACTTCATAGCAGTCCCGGCAGATGGAGGGCCCGATGGCGCAGAGCAGATCACCCGGCCTGGTGCCGAAGGCCTCCCCCATGGCCTGGATCATACGCTCTCCCATCCCTTTCACGGTGCCCCGCCAGCCGGAATGGGCGCATCCGATCGCCTTTCGGACCGGATCCAGAAACAGCAGGGGGACGCAGTCCGCGTACTGAGTCACCAGCGCAATCCCCGGCTCGTCCGTTATCAGCCCGTCCACCTGGCTGTAATCCGATTCCCTTGTCACGCCCTTCCCCCGGTCTGCCGCGCCCACGCGGCGGATATTGACGGTGTGGGCCTGGGCGGACAGGATCATATCCTCCGGCGCGCATCCCAGCGCCCGGCCGATCCGGCGGTAGTTTTCCCGCACGTCCTCCTCCCGGTCGCCTCTGGTAAAACTCAGGTTCATGGAAGCATATTCCCCCCTGCTTACGCCTCCCAGCCTGGTGGAAATCAAATGCCGTACCAGTCCTGTTTCTTCCAGGGACGGAAACGTCAGATATTCCAGTTCCTCTCCTGAGGGGAGCTTAACGGGGTTTCGGCGCAGAACCTCCCCCGTCCTTCTGCCATCCCGCACGATCCCATCCATCGAAATCCTCCTTTTCACGGTTCTACGCCCACGCGGCGATATGGGGAAAGGCGTTGCGGATCCATTGGATTTCCCCGCCCTGCACGGCCACCACATCATAGCGTACGCCGAAGGCGTCTCCCAGCCTGTGCCGGTATCTGTAAACATCCGCAGTCCTGCAGATTTTCCGCTGTTTTTTCGGATCCACCGCCTCCAGGGCATATCCCTTCCCGGTACCTTTTCGGTATTTTACCTCGATAAACACCAGATAGCCCTGATGCCAGCCGATCAGGTCGATCTCTCCCTGCCTGCACCTGTAATTTTGTTCCACAATCCGTACGCCCCGGCGTTCCAGATATTCGGCGGCCAGGCTTTCCCATTCCGCCCCTGTCTGTCTGCGGTTCAATTTCTACCCCTTCATCTTTCCCTTGATTTTATCCATGGAATCCACAAAAATCAAGATCTCCGCCACCACTTCATAAAGCTCGGGAGGGATCATCTCCCCGATCTCCAGCCGGGAAAGCGTATCCGCCAGCTTGTCGTCCCGATGAATGGGGACGTCGCTCTCCTTCGCCTTTTCTATGATTTTTTCCGCAAGGATCCCCCGACCGCTGGCCACCACTCTGGGCGCCTGATCGGAAGGATCGTATTCCAGCGCCACCGCCTGTTTGATTTTGCCGTTCTGGGAATGTTGTCCGTTTTCGCTCATCTGTCCCCCGCCTTTTCCATATGTCCGCAGATCTTCCGCCCTCAGGTTCTCACGTCAAACGCATACCGGGCCACCAGCAGCCCCTTTTCCTGCTCCAGAATCGGCCCGATGCCGCTGGACGGGGAAGACGTTTCCTGTCCTTTTTCCCGGACGGACATGGAACAGCTACAATCATATCCCCTCTCAGACAGTCTCTTGGTCAGCAGGTGCATATTGGCCTCCAGAAAGCTCAGCATTTCATCGTCCCGCACAAAAAACCGGGTGCTTACCTTGCTCTGCTCCATGGCCACATACACGTCCACCGGGCCCAGATGCTCCATATCCAGATGAAGGAGAGCGCTGATTTTGCCCTCCTTCGCGGAAAGCTTTCTCCTGTTGGTGTAAACATACAGATCCCCCTGCGTCTGTCCCCCGCTGAGGCGCAGAGGCAACTGCACATAGGCGTACATCTGGTTCAACTGGTTTAAAAAGTCCAGGTTCCTGACCAGATTGCCGCAGGACCGGAAAGCGCCGCCGGTTTCCTGTCCGCCCTCCTCCAGCGCATGGACGATGCCCTTTAACTGCCTGTCCATCCGCCGGTACAGTTCTTCCACCCTGCCGGGCTGTGCCAGTTCCTCCGGTTTCACCGACCATACGTTCCGCAAAGACTCCGTCAGCAGATGCTGGAACGCTTTCTCCGAAAAAATCCGGTGCAGGCTTAAAATGGAATCCTCCCCGGCCCGCGCGGCCTGCAACATCCTGCCGGAAACCTGGAACAACTGATCCGCCGACAGTTTTCCCATTCCCAACAGGCGTAGCTGTTCTCTCAGTTCACTTTCCTCCCCGGGACTGAGGGAGAGCCGGGGCAGCAGCTCCAGCAGTCTGTCCGATAGAGCCCCTCTCGCCCTTTCGGACAGCGCCGACGCTGTCCCCTCCGGAGCGGCTGTTTCCGCTGCCCCTTCCCCCTGTGCCGGGATCCGAGCCTGGGCGGAAACGGATCCCGCCGCGCCCTCCTGCGCCGCCCCCTGCGGGGGGTTCCCCCTTTCGGAAAACACGATCTTTCCCTCTGCGCCGGCGCCCATTCCCAGAGCGCCCGCCGTCTGCGGGGCCATGCCGCCGGGGAGCTCCCCCGCCGTTTCTTCCGAAAGGGCGGCGTCCCCGGGAGCCCTTTCGCCGGACGCGCTCTCCTGCCCGGCCAAAACACTTCCGCCGGCCGTCTCCGGCTGCAGCCAAGTTTCCAGGGACAACTGCACTCCCTCGCCCACGCCCTCCTGCACCAGCGCAAACAATTCCTGATACATGCCCGCAAGGCTTTGCAGATTCCCTTCCTCCGCCATCCCCTCCAGCGCGTCCGGAAGGCCGGCAAGCACCCCGTCCATGCCTGCGGTCAACTGATGCGTCAGATTCCGGTAGGAAATCATCTGTTCCACATTGACGTCGTTCACCGCCATTCCCAGCTTGTGCAGATTGACGATATCGGAAATCTCCGCCTGAGGGAAGGAGGTGATCTCCCTGTAAACCGTCTGCAAGGCGTTTCTGTCCACCGAAAGCCCGGCCTGCATCATCTGCCCCGTCATGGATACGGTGGTTTCATTGACGGGGATTCCCGCCATGTCCAGGGCTTTCCACACATTCACGTCCGCGGCTGTATTCTCGAACAGAGGGCTCAGCGTCAATGTGCTGCCGTTATTCCTCACCTCAAAGGTCATGGTCTTTCCCACTTCCAGATTCATGTTCTGATCCACTCTGGCCTGGATCACCGTATCGTCCGCCAATCTGATCTGGATTTCGTTCCCGTTTCTGGCGGCCACCTCCCCCCGAAGGGTCTGCCCCGGGGCCAGAGAATGAAGCTGCCTGTTGACGGCGGCGGTATTTGCGGACGCGGACGCCCTGCCGGATTCTCCCGCACGTCTGCTCCCTGCGGCCGATCCCGGCTGTTCCGTCATTCCCCATGGCAATCTCAGTTTCATTTTCCCTCCAATCTGCCGGGAACCGAAATCCTTTTGCCGCCCCCTGCAACGCATTACATAAAGTTTTTGAGAAAGCTTTTCCGGTGTATGGGGGTGGGGCCGTACTGCTTCAGCGCCTCAATGTGAGCCGCGCTGCCGTAGCCTTTATTTCCCGCGAAACCGTACTGGGGATACAACTGATCGTACTCCCTCATCAGCCGGTCTCTGGTCACCTTTGCCATAATGCTGGCCGCCCCTATGGAAATGCTCTTTGCGTCCCCTTTGATAATAGGCACCTGAGGGATCAGGATCCCGGGGATGGACACGGCGTCGTTCAGCAGAAGATCCGGCTGGGGATCCAGCTTTCCCACGGCCTCCCGCATCGCCTCATAGGTGGCGTTTAAAATATTGATTTCGTCGATTCTCTCCGGATTCGCGAAACCAACCGCCCAGGACACCGCCTGGTCGTCGATCACCTGATAAAGCTCCTCTCTCTTTTTTTCGGACAACTGTTTGGAATCGTTTATATATAAAATCCGGCTGCCCTTGGGCAAAATGACCGCGCCGGCCACCACCGGCCCCGCCAGAGGCCCCCGTCCCGCCTCATCCACTCCGCAAATCCAGTCATATTGCGCGTACCGTTCCTCGTAAACTCTCAAGGCGTCGATACGCGCCCGCTCCCGTTCCAATGCCGCCAGACGTTTTTCGGCGCTTTTTGCCAACTGCCTGACTCCCGCTCTCTCGTCGCGGCCAAACAGCTCAATCAGTTCAGGCAGCTCATCTTCACAAGCTGCCTGTAATCTCTCCCGTATCTCTTTGACGCTCTCCGGTTTTCCCATCCGTCATTCCTCCGTCCCGTGCTTTAGCAGACCGAATTTTGAAAAGGGCCAGATCCGCAGCCACGCCCGTCCTACGATTTCATCCCGGTGTATGTTCCCCACGATTTCCGTCCGGCTGTCCGTGCTGTTATTGCGGTTGTCCCCCATGACAAAATACTCATCCTCTCCCAGATGGATCGGATCCTTCGCAATCCCGATATGATCCGGGCTAATCACTTCCCTGCCGTATGTTTCCTCCAGAATTTCCCCGTCGATGTAAATATTGCCCTTTTCGTCGATCTGTACGGTTTCCCCCGGCAGCCCGATAATCCGTTTGATGTAATAGGTGTTTTCCCTGTACCGGAAGGGGAACACAATGATATCAAAACGTTTCGGATCCTGAAAACGGTAAGTGATTTTATCCACAATCAGATTGTCCCCATCGGAAAGGGTGGTTTCCATGGAGGCTCCGTCCACCTTTGTCCGCTGGCCCACATAAGTAATCAAAACGTATGTCAGCAGCAATACCCCCAGAAGATAAAGCAGGGTATTGATCATCTCTTTCATGAATTTTTTCATCTGATCCGTCGCACCTTTCTCCTATGGAATCCTATGAAATCCGGCTTATGGCCTCTCCAGGGTCATCCGCCCCAGCCGCCCGCTTCTGAAATCATCCAGAAGAATACCGGAGGCTTTTTTCAAATCCGGATTGTCCCCCTTCAAAAGACAGCCCCGGCATCTGGCAATATCCGCCAGCGTCAGCTCCGGCTCCGCCCCCTGCCGCTTTCCTATGCCGTAACGGGCCTGCACCGCGCCCGGATACAGCTCCTCCAGCGTACGGATCAAATCACAGGCAAGCTTCTCGGGAAGGATCGCCTCATCATTCATGGATCCGATAAAAGCCAGATACATCCCCGCTTTCGCGTCTTCAAAGGACGGCCACAAAATGCCGGGCGTATCCAGCAGCTCCAGCTCCCCGTTGACGCGGATCCACTGCCTGCCCTTGGTAACGCCGGGCTTATTGCCGGTCTTTGCACAGGCTCTCCCGGCACAGGCGTTGATTAAGGTGGATTTTCCCACGTTGGGGATGCCCGCCACCATCGCGCGTATGGGACGATTCACAATACCGCGCTTTCTGTCCCGTTCCAGCTTTTCCCGGCAGACATCCCTGACGGCGGCGCTGAGAGTCCGGATGCCCGCGCCGGTTTTTGCGTTCATCTCCAGCGCGTACGCCCCCGTCTCCCGGAAGAAATCCGCCCAGCGCCGGTTGCAGTCCGGATCCGCCAGATCCGCTTTGTTTAAGAGGATGATCCGGGATTTCTGCGCTCCCAGCTTTTCAATGTCCGGATTGCGGCTGCTGCCAGGAATCCGGGCGTCCGTCAGTTCAATGATCAGATCGATGAGTTTCAGGTTTTCCTGCATCATCCTGACGGCTTTCGTCATATGCCCCGGGTACCAGTGGTAGCTGTTTTGATTGTTTTTTCCCTGCTCTGCCTGCATTGTGCTTTCCGTCCGCGGCTTATTTCACAAACCCCATGCCCTGCTCCTCGCAGGAGCCGCGGAACCATACCTTCCCTATGATATCGGACTCCGCCACCGGGCCGATGTTTGCAAAGCGGCTGTCTTCACTGTTTCCCGGATTGTCTCCGATACAGAAATATTCCCCCGCCGCCAGCGTCAATTCGTTTTCCGCAATCCCGGGATCCAGGATCCGTTCCGTCACCCAGGAGCTTTCAATGCCGTTGACAAAAAAGGTTCCGTTTCGGATCATCACTCTGTCCCCGGGCACGGCCACCACCCGCTTGACATAGTAGTGGGCGTTTTCATTCCCCCTGGGAAGGAACACCACCACATCGCCCCGGCGGGGGGATGAGATCACATAGGCAAACCGGTTGATAAAGATCTGCTGCTGGTTGTAAAGGGTGGGCTCCATGGAAACCCCCACCACGTTGGTGGTCATCCCCAGGAAATAGACCAGCACCCCGGCGATAAAAATCGCGGCCACAATGCCGAAAATCCAGGAAAATACCTCGCGGACAACGGCAGAGCTGATCTTCTTCTTTTTTTTATAAAAACTTAATTCCTTGATCCTTGCCATGTCATAACCCTTTGCGTCACCCTGTTCCCATTCAGTATATCACAGAAGCAGAAATCAGAAAAGGACAATTACACAGGTAATTGTCCTTTCGGCTGCTTATTTCACAAGCTCTTTTACCTTGGCCTTCTTGCCGATGCGGTTTCTCAGGTAATTCAGCTTTGCCCGTCTTACTTTGCCCTTTCTGACTACCTCCACCTTCTCTACGTTGGGGGAATGCAGGGGCCATGTCTTTTCCACGCCGATCCCGTTGGAAGATTTTCTCACGGTAAAGGTTTCCCGGTTGCTGCCGCCCTGGCGTTTCAGCACAACGCCCTCAAACACCTGGATCCTTTCCCTGTTTCCTTCTTTGATCTTTCCGTATACCCTGACGGTATCGCCAACCTCAAAGTCGTCCACTTTCTCCTTCAGTTGTCCAGCTTCAATCTCCTTAATGATGTCACTCATACTGAGCCTCCTTTTTGAATTGGATGTTCTTAATACATAGATGGAGACTCGCTCGGACTCCACGGTAACAGAGGACCACCCCATTTTTCGCAACTATGAAATTTTATCATACTCCCCCGGGAAATGCAAGCATTTTTTGTCATAACGCCGGGTTAGGCCGGGTTTTGGGGCCAAAAGCCCCGGCTTTGTCCCTGTTTTGCCGGCGCCGGCCTTTCCAGCCAGTAAAAGGTATCCCCCGCCTGATACAGCCCCAGCTTTTCCTGAAGCCCAAGAGCGGCTTCCCGGTCAGCCGGGACATGGCCGTAGGGGGTATAGCCGCGCTCCAGCAGACGGTTTATGACATAGGCTTCCAGAGACGACCCGATGCCGTTCCCTCTGGCATCCTCCGCCACATAGAGCATCCCCAGGCCGCCCCAGGCGTGTATGCCCGCACATCCCGTAAGTTTCCCCTGTCGGAACGCGCCGTACACCGCGCCTGAACACAGCCGTTCCTCCAGATAGGAACGGTTTTGCCCGCCGCAGACCGCCAGAAGATGGGGAAGATCCTCCGGCTCCAGCTTGCGGATTTCCTTATGCGGGACGGAAAGCGGCACCTTCCGGGTATAGAGAAACTGCCGGCAGCGGCAAAGCTCCACACAGCCCAGCTCCTTCAGCATCTGCGCCATAAAATCCCGGCCCACCAGATATCGTTTGGTTTCCCCGGGGCAAGCGCTTAACAGAAACCGCCCGCTTTCCGGGGAAGATGCCTTCACCATGCACACGCCGCTTTCCCGGTGGTAAACGGCGGCATCCTCCCCTGAGACGCTCACGATGCTGCCCTGCCCTCTGGCCAGGCATTCCATCAGGGGAATCTGGTTTCTCTTGTCCCCGGACAGCCGTTCCATCAACCGCTGTCTCTCCTGGTACCGGCCGTAAAGGTCGGGCCGCCGGGATTTTGTCCGCTCCCTGGACTGTTCCAGACGCCAGTTTCGGATCTTTTCGTGATTCCCCGACAGCAGAACCTCCGGCACCCTTTTTCCCCGCCAGATCTCCGGCCTTGTATACTGGGGATATTCCAGCAGATCGTTAAAAAAGCTTTCCTCCTGAGCGGAGGCTCCGTTCCCCAAAACCCCCGGAACCAGCCTGGCCACCGCGTCGATCATCACCATCGCCGCCAGCTCCCCGCCGGTCAGCACATAATCCCCGATGGAGACATAATCCGTGACCACTTCCTCCAGGGCCCGCTCGTCGATTCCCTCATAATGGCCGCAAAGCAGGATCAGCTCCTCCTCCTTCGCAAGCTCCTGGGCCATCTTCTGACAGAAACGCTTTCCCTGGGGCGTCACATACAGGGTACGGATCTGTTTCCCCCCGGAAACGGCCCTGTGGGCGTCATAAACAGGCTGGGCCTGCATCAGCATGCCGGCTCCGCCTCCGTACGGGGTATCGTCCACCCTGCCGTGCTTGTCGTCCGTATATTCTCTGATATCCACGGGATTCACGGCGATGATCTTCTGATCCACGGCCCTTCCCAGGATACTTGCGTCCAGTCCCCGGGCAATCATCTCCGGGAACAGCGTCAGCACATGAAACGTAATCATGTCTCGTCCAGCAGCCCCTCCATGATGTGTATTCTGATAAATCCCGCCTCCACGTCCACCTCCAGGACACATTGCCGGATGGCGGGCAGCAGCAGTTCCCGCTTATCGTTAAGTTCAATGACATAAACGTCATTGGCCCCAGTCTCCATCACGCTTTTTAAAACGCCTATGTGGTTTCCGTCCTCGTCCCGGACCGAAAGCCCTTCCAGATCCGCCACAAAGTATTCGTCCCGATCCAGCTTGACCGCGTTTTCCCGGTCCACCAAAAGCGGCGTCTGCCGGTAACGTTCCACCTGGTCGATGCTGTCCAGGCCGCGGAATTTCAGAATCACAAACTGTTTGAAAAATCTGACCCCTGCCACTTCCAGCTCCACACGCCCTTTTCCGGTGTCAAGGAACACTTTCCGGAGCTGGCGAAACCGTTTCGGATCGTCCGTGGTGGGGAAAACCTTCACTTCCCCCTGCAGCCCGTGGGGCGCGGTAATGATTCCAACCTGTAAAAATTTTTCCATGACATCTGATCCCTCACTGTGATCTGTCCTGTCCGTGCCGGGCGCCGTCCGTCAGAGACGGGCAGTCCCTCCCTGGCATGGCGGCCGGGGAAACAGGCAAGGAGGAACAAAAATCGTCCCTCCCTGCCGGAATGCGTCGGTTGAACAAGAATCCGCTTACATGATTTCCACGTCCACCCGCTTGTTTTCTTTGGATGACGCCGCTTTCACCACGGCGCGGATCGATTTGGCGATCCTGCCCTGTCTGCCGATCACTTTGCCCATATCGGACGGCGCCACATGAAGCTCCAGAATCACGATCTTACCCTCGGTTCTCTCCGTGACGACCACCTCGTCCGGATGATCCACCAGAGCTTTCGCCACCACTTCCACTAATTCTTTCATCAGGCCACCTCCTAAGAATCAGAATCTTTTTGACCGAATCTTTACTTCTCAATGCCGGCTGCCTTAAAGATCTTTCCCACTACCTCGGTAGGCTGTGCGCCGTTTGCCAGCCACTTTTTCGCCAACTCCTCGTTGACCTTGAAGGTGCTGGGATCGGTGTTGGGATCATATGTGCCGATCTCCTCGATAAATCTTCCGTCTCTGGGGGAACGGGAATCGGCTACCACAATTCTATAAAAAGGAGCCTTCTTCTGTCCCATTCTTTTCAATCTGATTTTTACTGCCATCTCTTACCTCTTTCCGCCGCTTGCTGCGGCAAATTCTGTTGTTTTTTATGAAAAGGACCGTTCGGACAGCCGCCGTCCGGATCCCTGTTCACCGTCCGCCATCAGGTTTCCTGCTTTAAAAGGGGAACTTGCCGCCCCCCATGCCAGGAAAACCGCCGAACAGTCCCCGGCCTCTCTTGCCGCCGCCCACCTGTTTCATCATTTTCTGGCTCTGCTCAAACTGCTTGAGGAAACGGTTCACCACGGCAATGTCCACGCCCGCCCCTTTGGCGATCCGATGTTTCCTCTGGGGATTTAACAGCTTGGGATTCTGTCTCTCCTGTCGGGTCATGGACAGCACGATGGCCTCCATATGTTTGAGCTGTTTTTCGTCCACCATGGATTCGATGTCCGCACTCCGGATCCCCAGGCCCGGCAGCATCCCCAGGATTCCGGACAGCCCTCCCATGTTCCGCATCTGTTTCATGCTCTCCAGGTAATCCTCGAAATCAAATTTCCCTTTTTTCATGCGGCCGACCATCTCCCGGCCCCGCTCCTCGTCCAGATCGATGTTCTCCTGGGCTTTTTCAATCAGGGTCAGCACGTCTCCCATTCCCAGGATCCGGTTCGCCATCCTGTCCGGGTAAAACTGCTCCATGTCGGAGAGCTTTTCCCCCATTCCCACATACAGGATGGGTCTGCCGGTCACAGCCCGGATGGATAAGGCCGCGCCGCCTCTGGTATCTCCGTCCATCTTGGTGAGAACGACGCCGTCGATCCCCACCTTTTCGTCAAATTCCTTGGCCACGTTCACAGCGTCCTGACCGGTCATGGCGTCCACCACCAGAAGGGTCTGATGCACCGCGACGTTTTCCTTGATCTCCTTTAATTCCGCCATCATGTCTTCGTCCACATGAAGACGGCCGGCGGTATCCAGAATTACCACATTGTGCCCGTTTTTTTCCGCGTAAGCTATGGCCTCTTTCGCGATTTCCACAGGCTTGTGGTCCGTCCCCATGGCGAACACGTCGGTGTCCGTCTTTTTGCCGTTAATTTGCAACTGCTCGACAGCGGCCGGCCTGTAAATATCGCAGGCGGCCAGCAGCGGCTTTTTCCCTTTTTGTTTCAGCTTTCCGGCTATCTTGGCACAGGCGGTGGTCTTACCGGCGCCCTGAAGCCCGGCCATCATCAGGACGGTCACGGCTTTGCCGGGCTGAAGGGCGATCTCGGTGGTTTCGCTCCCCATCAGCGCGATCATTTCCTCGTTGACGATTTTCACCACCATCTGCCCGGGATTGAGGCCGTTCATCACGTCCTGTCCCACGGCTCTTTCTTCCACGGTTTTCACAAACTGCTTGACCACCCGGAAGTTTACGTCCGCTTCCAGAAGGGCCATTTTCACTTCCTTCAGCGCAGCCCTTACGTCGTCCTCCGTCAAGCGGCCTTTGCCCCGCAGGCCCTTAAACACATTCTGTAATTTATCCGTTAAACTCTCAAATGCCACCAGTCATTCCTCACAGTGTTTATAATTCTTCCATCAGCGTTTGGGACAAGGTTTCGATGCGTTTCAGCCTCTCCGCCATCTCCTTCGTCTCCCCGGCCCCGTCCTGGGAAACGGCGCCGGCAAGGGACTGGATCTGTCTCAAAGTCTCCTTTGCCTTTGTGAATCGTTCCACCAGGTGGAGCCTGTTTTCATATTCCTGAAGAATCTTGTCGCAGCGCCTGATCAGATCGTGAACGCCCTGTCTGCTGATTCCCTGTCTCTCGGCGATCTCTCCCAGAGTCATGTCATTGTAAACCGCGTCCTCATAGATCGTCCGCTGATGCTCCGTAAGCAGTTCCCCGTAAAAATCATACAACATCGTCTGTTCGTATCTTTTATTCATTCTCACGCACCCTGCCTATCTTACTACATGCCGGGCAGGGTGTCAAGTATTTTTTCTTTACACAAATGGCATACGCAAAATCCTGACACAAATACCTGCATTTTTACAGGAATGCCTACCTTTGCTTTTAACGAATGCAACGGCTTTTGCTTTCCCCAAACCACAGCCAGGTTTCAGATTTTTTCACTGAAAATGCTTTTATAGCCCTCCCCAAAAATCTCCGTGGCGCTGGTAATGATCAAAAACGCCCCCGGATCCTCCTGCCGGACTACCTCCTCCGCCTTGGGGGAAAGCTGTTTTTTGATCACGCACATGATCACCTTTTTCTCTTTCCCGCTGTAAGCCCCGTTCCCGGAGATAAAGGTGGCTCCCACGTCCAGCTCCTCCAACAGCCGTCCGGCGATCCTCTCCGGCCGGTCGCTGATAATAAAAAACATTTTCGCGCCGTCCCGCCCGTAGAGCACAAGATCCAGCAGCAGCGAATTCACCAAAACCACAAGCCCCGCGTACAAAGCCACGTCCAGATTCCGGAACACGAAGGCGGAGGCCGCCACGATCAGCGCGTCCGTGATTAAGAACAGGGAACCGGTTTTTAAATGGGGGAACCGCAGTTTCAACAGTTTAATGACAATATCCGTTCCCCCGGTGGTCGCGCCGGCCCGGAACACCAGCCCCAGCGACACGGCGATCAGCGCTCCTCCGGCAAGCGCCGCCAAAAGCGGATCCTCCGTCACAGGCCCCCACTGGGTCAGACGGTTGGTAAAAAGGGACGTTAACGCGGTGCAGTACATGGTGGAGAGGATAAAACGCCATCCGAATTTCCAGGTGCCTATGGCCAGAATGGGGATATTGATCAACAGCATCCAGGTACCCGTCTCCAGCCCCGTGATCCTGTTCAGGATAATGGAAATACCCGTCACGCCGCCCGGCGCCAGGGAATTGGGATCCAGAAACAGGCTGACCGCTACGGCATAGAGAAAGGAAGCCACCGTGATGACCAGATAATCCACAACCCTGCGTTTCGCGGATTTCCTCGCCTCGTAGCGGATTTCCTGATCCTGCTGTACGCTGCCCGTAAGCTTTTCCCGGATTCCGCCCTTCCCCTTCCCGGCCGTTTTGTCTGTTTGATTCCTTCCCATCTCGTTCCTCCCCGCATCTGTCTTCCCGCTTTGAAAAGTTTGCCCCATTGCCGCTTTGTTTGCTTTTTGCCTTTTGTTTTTTGCTTTTTGCTTTTTGTTTTTTGCTTTTTAGCGTTTTGCTTTTTCAGTTCTTTTTTATTCAATTGTTTCCGGCCCGTTTTTTACCCGGCCCGCTCCCAAAAAAATCCGCATAGCATAGTATGCGGATTTCATCGGGGAACATTCTCACGGATTGCCGGATCAAATGTTGGTTCTCACCTGCTTGGGCTGATAGCCGCCCTTTTCCAGTTCCTCCATGATCTGAGCCTTATGCTCCGGTCCGAAAGCCTCCAGCGTAATCCTGAGTTCCACAGCCGCGTTGCGGTTGATGGAGACAAACTGATTATGCTCCAGCTTGATCACATTCCCGTTGGCCCCGGCGATCAGCCCGGACACACGGTGCAGCTCTCCCGGCTTGTCGGGCAGAAGGATGGAGACGGTAAAAATCCGATCTCTCATAATCAGTCCCTGCTGCACCACGGAGGACATGGTGATCACATCCATATTCCCGCCGCTGATGATGGAGACGATCTTTTTCTCCTTAACGTCCAGATGGCGCAGCGCCGCCACTGTCAGCAGCCCGGAATTCTCCGCCACCATCTTATGGTTTTCCACCATATCCAGAAACGCCACCACCAGTTCCTCATCCTTCACGGTGATAATGCCGTCCAGATTCTTCTGAAGATAGGGAAACAGCTTTTCTCCCGGGGTCTTCACCGCGGTGCCGTCCGCGATGGTGTTCACGGTGGGGAGGGTCACCACTTTTCCCTCCTTTAAGGATTCCTCCATACAGTTTGCTCCCGCCGGCTCCACCCCAATGACCTGGATCTTGGGATTTAAAAGCTTTGCCAGCACGGAAACGCCGGTTGCCAGCCCGCCCCCGCCGATGGGGACCAGAATATAATCCACGGTAGGCAGTTCCTTGATAATCTCCATGGCAATGGTTCCCTGCCCCGTCGCCACCGTCAGATCGTCAAAGGGATGGATAAACGTGTAGCCATGCTCCGCCGCCAGTTCCAGGGCCTTCCCGCAGGCTTCATCGTAAACGTCCCCGTACAAAAGCGTCTCCGCTCCGTAGCTTTTGGTCCGGTTGACCTTCATTAACGGCGTCGTGGTGGGCATCACGATGGTTGCCTTTGCTTCGTAGCACTTGGCCGCATAGGCCACCCCCTGGGCGTGATTTCCGGCGGATGCGGTAATCAGCCCCTTTGCCCGTTCCTCCTGTGACAGAGTGCTCATCTTATAATAAGCGCCCCGCACCTTGTAAGCGCCGGTAAACTGCATATTCTCCGGTTTCAGGTAAACCTTGTTCCCGGTCAGGGCGCTGAAATAATCGCTGAATACCAGCTTTGTCTCCAGCGTTACCTTTTTCACCGTCTCATAGGCTTCCTCAAATTTTTCCAACGTCAGCATCCGCTCTCCCATTTTTCCTCTCCTTGTCTCCGATCCTTTTCATCGGCCGCCGGCCCTGTTTTTGGCCCGGCGCCCGTCCCGTCCATCCTTTATCAATCCCTTTACTGTGCCGTTTTATTTTCCTGGGCCGTCCCTGCCATCCCTTTCCTGATCCTCCGGCGCAAGATCAAACAGCGCGCTGACAAAAGCGTCGGGATCGAATTTTTCCAAATCCTCGATCGCCTCTCCCACTCCGATATATTTCACCGGCACATTCAGTTCGGACTGAATCGCCACGGCGATCCCGCCCTTTGCCGTGCCGTCCATCTTGGTCAGCACAATGCCGGTCAGCCTGGTCACGTCCGCAAACTCCCTGGCTTGCAGCAGGGCGTTCTGTCCGGTTGTGCCGTCCAGCACGATCAAATTTTCCCGGTGAACGTCCGGAAACTCCCGGTCGATGATCCGATCCATCTTCCGCAGTTCCTCCATCAGATTCTTTTTATTGTGCAGACGCCCCGCCGTATCGATCAAAAGCACATCCACATTCCGCGCCTTCGCCGCGTTCACCGCGTCATAGACCACGCTGGCAGGATCCGCGCCCTCGTTTCCGCCGATCATGGGGACCTCCGCCCGTCTGGCCCATTCCGCAAGCTGATCCCCCGCCGCGGCGCGGAAGGTATCGGCCGCCGCAATCAACACCTTCCGGCCTTCGGCCTTCAGTTTTCCGGCCAGCTTGCCTACGGTGGTGGTCTTTCCCACCCCGTTGACGCCGATGACCATAATCACCGATTTTTGGTGTTCAAATTCATACGCGGCCTCGTCCACCCCCATCTGTTCCCGGATGCTGTCAATCAAAAGCTGCCTGCACTGAGCGGTCTGTTTCAGGTGTTTTTCCTCCACCTGCTCTCTCAGCCTGTCCATAATCCGGGTGGTGGCGCTTACGCCCATATCTCCCATGATCAGGATTTCCTCCAATTCCTCGTAGAAATCCTCGTCGATCTGAGAATACCCGGTAAAGACGGAGTCGATTCCCTTGACAATATTGTCCCTGGTTTTGGAAAGCCCGGCCTTCAGCCTGGAAAAAAAACCGGATTTTTCTTTTTCTTCCACCTCAACCTTTTGTACGGCAAAAATATCGTTTCTCAGAAGTCTTGCCTGGCCGCCGTTTTTTCCCGCCGCGGTGCCGTTTTCGTCACTCATGCTTTCCAAACCTCCTAATCGTCCAATTCCTTATCGATCAGATTTACGCTGACCAGAGTGGAAACCCCCTTCTCCTGCATGGTGATGCCATACAGCCTGTCCACTTCCTCCATGGTACCCCTTCTGTGGGTGATCACAATAAACTGTGTGTTCTTTGTCAGTTTATGCAGGTATTTTGCAAATCTTCCCACATTGGAATCATCCAGGGCCGCCTCGATCTCGTCCAGCAGACAGAACGGGGACGGTTTCAGATTCTGGATGGCAAACAGCAGCGCGATAGCCGTCAACGCCTTTTCGCCGCCTGACAGTTGCATCATGTTCTGCAGTTTTTTTCCGGGGGGCTGAGCGATAATGCGCACTCCCGCCTCCAGAATATCCTCATCCTCCATCAGCTCCAGCGTCCCCTTGCCGCCGCCGAACAGCTCCCGGAACACCTTGTCGAACTCTCTGTCAATCTGAGCAAATTTCTCGGTAAACTGCTTGCGCATGGCGGTGTCAAGCTCCAGGATAATCCCCTCCAGGGTCTTTTGGGCCTCCACCAGATCGTCATGCTGATTTTTTAAAAACAGAAAACGATCCATCAGGTTCCGGTAATCCTCGATGGCGTTCACATTGACGTCCCCCAGTTTCCTGATCTGATCCTTGACGGCGGCAATCTCCCGTTTCATGGCCGGCAGATCCGTCATGGTTTCGTCCTTCAGCGCCGCCGCGTCGGACAGCGTGATCTCATACTCGTCCCACATGTAATTGATCTGGCTCTCCAAGGATTCCTCCATCTTTTCCTTCTGGGCGTTCAGGCGGTAAACCTCCTTGTCCAGACCGGACATGCGCTCCGACAGTTCCTCCCGTCTCTGGAAGAAGGTTTTCTGCTTTTGGGCCAGTTCTTCCTTGCGGGCCAGGGTTTCCTCCAGTTTTTCCCGGGATTCGTTCTGCGCGTCGAAGGAGGCGGCGATGGTCTTTTCGATCTGAGTGATATTCTGCTGTTTCCGCTCCGTTTCCCGGCTGTTTTCCTCCAGGGCCTCCAGGATTTCCTCCAGCTCTTTTTGAGCCCTTTCCATTTCCCCGTCGATACGAACCACGTTGGCCTGTTTAAATTCCTGGGTCTGACGCATGGTTTCCACCTTCAGATCCCATTCCGCCGCCTGGGCGGAGGCGTCGCTTTCCGATTTTCTGAGTTCCTCCATCTCCTTCTGAAGAATCAGAATCCGCTCCTGGGTTTCTTTTTCCAGGGCCTCGCTGTCCGAAAGCTCCTTCTGCACGGCATCCTTTTCCTGCCGGATTTCCTCCAGCCGGCTCTCGATTTCTTTTTCCTCCCGGCGTAAGGACGCCGCTCCTTGGGATTCTTCCTCCATGCGTTCCCTGGCCTGCTGGATATTCAGCCTGGCCGTGTTCTGTTCAATGGATGTCTTCTGGATATCCGCCTTCAGCGTCTCCAGCTCCGTGCGCAGCCTGTTGCGGTTTTCCTTGATCCCGTCGATTTCCCGGTTGACGGAGTCCACCTGTCCCAGCAGCTTTTTGACCTGTTTCTCCAGCTCGTCCATCTCCCGGCGTCTTCCCAGCAGATTGGTATTATTCTTATACGCACCGCCGCTGATGGCGCCGCCGGGTACCAGGAGTTCTCCTTCCAGCGTCACCATCCGGAGACTGTAATCGTATTTTCTGGCGATCCTGACAGCGTTGTCCACATGGTCAACCACCAGGATCCGTCCCAGCATCGCCCTGGCCACGCCCACATATTTTTTGTCGGTCTGCACCAGGCTGTCCGCCGTCCCCAGGACTCCCTTTTCCTCCAGCGCCTCCGGCGTCTTAAACTCCTGAGGGTGGATAACGCTGGTCAGGGGAAGGAAGGTGGCCCGCCCCAGACGGTTGTCCTTTAAGTATTGGATCATTTTTTTGGCGGTTTCCTCGTTGTCGGTGACAATATTCTGGATATTGCCGCCCAGCGCCGTCTCAATGGCAGTCTCATACCGTTTCTCCACCTTGATGATATCCGCCACAACCCCGATGATGCCTTTTTCCTTCTCCTTCTGCTCCATGACCTTTTTAACGCTTCCGCCGTATCCCTCATAGCGTTCGGTCAGACCGGTCAGGGTGTCCAGCTTGGACCGCTCCCTGTGATACGCGCTCTGGATTTCTCGAAGCTCCGCGTCCTTGGCAGCCAGCGCCTCCCTGAAATCTCCCAGTTGCAACTGGATCCGGGCCTCATCCTCGTTCATTTTTCCCAGTTGGCGGCTGATCTGGTCAAACTCCGCCTCCATCTGTTTCAGGCTTTCCTCTCTGGCTGCCTCGTCGGTTTTTGCCCGGAGAAGCCTTGAGTTCAATTCCGCTTTTCGGATATTTTCCTGCTCCATCATGGTGTCAAAACGGCCCAGCTTTGACTTGATTGTGGCCCGTTTGTTCAGTTCCCCGATAATGGTGTTTTTCCCTGTTTCGATCAGCCGGTTCTGTTCTTCCGTCTTCTTTTGAATTTCCTCCAGGCCGGCGCGCAACTGTTCGGCTGTCGCGGCCAGCTCCTGCACCTGACGATCCGTCTGCTCTTTTTCCTGAAGAAACGTCTCCTTATCTTTTTCCTTGGTCCCGATTTCTTCCTTCAGGGCGTCCTTTCGGTGATTCAGGTGGGTTTCGTTGCCCCTGGCGGAGTTAATCTGTTCCTTCAGGACGTTGATCTCTCCCTCCAGGCGGCCCCGCGTCAGGCCCGCATCGGTAACGTTGCTTCGTTCTCTCTCAATGACCGCGTCCAGGGTTTCGATTTCTTCCTGAATCCGGCTGTATTCCTCCTTGATTCCCTCGTACTTTTCCGTAGTGTCGGATAACTCCGCCGCCGCCAGATCGTACCGCTCCTTTGCGGTTTCCAGTTGTTCTCTCAGACGGCCGTTCTCCAGCAGGAACACGTTCACGTCCAGAGTTTTCAATGTTTCCTTTTTCTTCAGGTACACCCTGGCCACCTCGGCCTGGCGCTCCAGAGGCCCCACCTGTTTTTCCAGCTCGGACAGGATGTCGTTGACCCGGACCAGATTCTGTTTTTCGCTTTCCAGCTTTGTCACGGCGGCCGCTTTTCTGCGCTTAAATTTCACTATGCCCGCCGCCTCGTCAAAAAGCTCCCTGCGCTCCTCCGGCTTGCCGCTCAGGATCCGGTCGATCTGGCCCTGGCCGATAATGGAATACCCTTCCTTGCCGATCCCGGTATCGTAAAACAGTTCGTTTACGTCCTTTAACCGGCAGGGCGCCCCGTTGATCAGATATTCACTTTCTCCGGAACGGTAAAGCCGCCTTGTGACCGTTACCTCGTCAAAATCGATAGCTAGCTGATGGTCGGAATTATCCAGCGTGATCCCTACCACCGCGCAGCTTAAAGGCTTTCTGTTTTCTGTCCCCGAGAAAATGACATCCTGCATGCTGGCGCCGCGCAACTGCTTGACCCTCTGCTCCCCCAGCACCCAGCGGACCGCGTCCGCCACATTGCTCTTTCCGCTGCCGTTGGGCCCTACAATGCCCGTGATGCCGTTGTGAAACTGGAAATTGATTTTATTCGCGAAGGATTTAAACCCCTGTACCTCAATGCTTTTTAAATACATATCCTCTTGCCCTCAGCTTAAGGAGCGCTTTATAGGCCGCTTCCTGTTCCGCCGCTTTCTTTGTTTTGCCTCTGCCCTCTCCCAGAGTCTCCGTCCCCATATGCACGGCCACAAAAAACGACTTGTTGTGTTCCGGGCCGCTTTCGCTCAGCAGTTCATAGGACAGCTCCTGTTTCAGTTTCCCCTGTACCAGCTCCTGCAAGGTGCTTTTGCTGTCATAAAAAAGCTGCCTGTCCTCCAGGTCCGACAGAATGAACCGGTCGATGAACGCTTTCGCAGACTCCATTCCCCCGTCCAGGTAAATGGCGCCGATTAACGCCTCCATGGCATCGGAGGTAATGCTGTCCCGATTGCGTCCGCCGGTGGATTCCTCTCCCTTTCCCAGCCGCATAAAGGATCCCAGTTCCAGATCCCGGGCGCAGTACGCCAACGACGGCTCGCAGACCATGGACGCCCGCTGCCTGGTCAGCTCTCCCTCCGGGACGTCCGGGTGGGTGCGGAACAAAAATTCGCTGCTCACCAGCTCCAGCACAGCGTCACCCAAAAATTCCAGGCGTTCGTAATCCTTCGCCTTGTTGATTTTCTGTTCGTTGGAAAAGGAGCTGTGGGTCATGGCCTGCCTGAGCAGCGCCTCATCCCGAAACGAATAACCGATGCGTTTTTCCAAAACCCGCAAAGTATAACCTTCCTGCATTTTCACTCACATCTGCCGGTTACACGGCATTCCTTTCAAAGCAAAGGAGCAGTACGCCCAGCGGACTCTCTCCACGGCGGACTGCTCTCACCAAAAGCGAATCGATCCGATGTCCCTCAGCCAAGCGCTCCCTTGATCAGTTCCACCGCCTCTTCCACGGTAGAGATCTTTTCCGCCTTGTCCGCAGGAATTTCAATGTCAAACTCCTCCTCAATCCCCATGATAATCTGGAACACATCCAGGGAATCCGCCCCCAGATCATCCATAAAAGTCGTCTCCATGGTGATCTCCTCAGGATCTACGTTCAGTACCTCCGCGATAACCTTCTTCAGCTTTTCAAATTCCATGCTATTTCCCTCTTTCCTTGTTTATTCTCTGTATTAGTCTCCCAGAACAATCTGTTCCTTAATTTTATCGTTGATTTTCTGTTCCTTGAACGCGATACACTGCAAAATGGAATGGCGGATTTCAATGGCTTTACTGCTCCCGTGGGTTTTTACCACCAAGCCGTTAAGCCCTAAAAGCGGCGCGCCGCCGTACTCCTCCGTGCTGAAATCCTTCAGCGTCTTCTTCAGGGCCGGTTTCACCAAAACCGCCCCCAGCTTGCTGCGGAAAGACTCCATCATGCCGGATTTGATCCTGGTAATCAGCGCGGAGCTGACGCCCTCCAGCATTTTTAAGACAATATTTCCGGCGAACGCCTCGCAGACCAGCACGTCAGCCGCTCCCATGGGGATATCCCTCGCCTCCACGTTGCCGATAAAGTGAATTTCAGGGCAGTTTTTCAAAAGAGGATACGTCTCCCGGGTCAGCGCGTTTCCCTTTTCTTCCTCCACGCCGATATTGACCAGTCCCACCCGGGGATTTTTGACGCCGATGACGCTCTCCATATAAATGCTTCCCATTTTGGCAAACTGCAAAAGCTGGGAAGGCTTTGCGTCCACGTTCGCCCCGCAGTCCAGCAGCAGACTGACTCCCTTGACATTCGGGATGATCGGAGCCAGGGGCGGCCTTTCCACTCCCCTGATGCGGCCCACAATCACCTGGCCGCCCACCAGCAGCGCACCGGTGCTGCCGGCGGAGACAAGGGCGTCGCACTCTCCGTCCTTCACAAGCTGCATACATTTTACCAAAGAGGAATCTTTCTTGGTCCGAACCGCCATCACCGGAGGTTCCCCCGTCTCTATGACTTCACTGGCGTGGATCACTTCCAGCCTGGATCCGTCAAAACTGTATTTCTTCAGTTCCTCCCGCACCGGGGCCTCCTGTCCCACCAGGAATACTTTTACCCGCTGATCCCCGGCGACAGCCTCCACCGCGCCCTTTACCACCTCTGAAGGCGCGTTGTCGCCGCCCATGGCGTCCACCGCCACATTCACCATCTCTGACATTTCCGTTTACCTTCCGCCATGATCCCGCGCCGGAGCACGTTCCGTCCCAAACCCTGTCTTAACTATACGATAGTATATTACATTCGGAAATACATGGCAACCATTATTTAACAAAAAACTGCCACACTTACCGCATCTCGGCTCATGTGACAGCTTTACCCTTCACTTTCCCTGATCAGTCCGCGCTTATAACCTGTTTCTTGTTATAAGAGCCGCAGGCCTTGCAGACTCTGTGAGGCATCATAAGAGCGCCGCACTTGCTGCACTTTACCAGAGTAGGAGCGGACATCTTCCAGTTTGCACGTCTCCTGTCTCTCCTGCCTTTGGAAGATTTATTCTTAGGACAAATGGACATCGTTACACCTCCTTACTGCGATTAAAAATCTCCTGTATCACTGCCATACGCGGGTCGGGCACGAAAGTATCGCATCCGCAGTCCCTCAGATTCCGGTTCTGTCCGCATTTGGGACAGAGCCCTTTGCAGTCTTCCCTGCACAGAATCTTCGCCGGCCAGTTTCCTATGACTTCGTTGTACACAAAGGTTTCTGTGTCTAGCTGATACCCGTCCATAAAGCTTTTGTCGTCCGCGTCCTCATCCTCCTCCCGGTCCGGAGAAGTGACAAGCCTGTCAAACGAAAGATCCAGCGTTACGGGAACCTCCGTCAGACAGCGGTCGCAGACGGCCCCAAAAACCATCCGGGCCTTTCCCTGGATCCTGGCCTTCCCCTTCTCCACATGGGAAAAGGTAAAGGAAACCGGGGATTTGGAAAGCACCGGAAAGCTCTCCCGCCCGTTGTCAAAGGCCGGCATTTCCGGCAGAACCTCCGCCGTTTCCACCCTGCCTTCGTTTGTCAGCACATCGGACAGATTGATCAGCATAGCGACTCCTGCATGTACAGTTTTGCGGCGGCAAAACGCCGCACACTGATTTATTATAACTGCCGTTCCCTGTTTTGTCAACAAATTTCTAAAACGAATTGATTTCGCTGTACCGTTTTGGGACCTCAAAATAGCAGAATTTACCATCTCTCGTTCATACAGGAATGAAAA
>CANRIP010000019.1 GCA_947630715.1 uncultured Acetatifactor sp. | reverse complement strand
CAGATGGAGCCCGATCAGGTGAAACAACTGTTGGGAGAAAAGGGGAGCAAGCAGGTCAAAGAGGATCTGGCGGTGAAAAAGGCGGCGGAATTCCTGGTGGAGAACGCCAAGGAGTCCAAGCCCGCCGGGAAGAAAAAGGACGAACAGTAAAGCGTTTTTCATGGCATATCCCTGCAACCGGGATATGGTGCGGAAAAAATGATGTTTGATGAAACAGGAAACGGAGGACTGAAAAATGAGTTTGGTGCCTTATGTCATTGAGCAGACCAGCAAAGGAGAACGTTCGTACGACATTTATTCCCGTCTGTTAAAGGACAGGATCATATTTCTGGGCGAGGAAGTCAACGATACTTCTGCAAGCATTGTGGTAGCGCAGCTTTTGTTCCTGGAGGCGGAGGATCCGGAGAAGGATATCCACCTTTACATCAACAGCCCCGGAGGAGCGATTACAGCCGGCATGGCGATTTATGACACCATGAATTATATCAAATGCGACGTATCCACCGTCTGCATCGGCATGGCGGCCAGTATGGGCGCGTTCCTGCTTTCGGGAGGGGCAAAAGGTAAGAGATTCGCGCTTCCCAACGCGGAGATCATGATTCATCAGCCTCTCGGCGGCACTCAGGGGCAGGCTACGGAGATTGAGATCGCCGCAAAGCACATTCTGAAGACCAAGGAAAAGCTGAATCATATGCTTGCCGAAAATACGGGGCGGGATTATGAAACCATATGCGCCGACACGGAGCGGGACAACTGGATGAGCGCCGGGGAAGCTCTGGATTACGGCCTGATCGACAAAGTGATTGCCTCCCACGACGCGGCGAAGTAAGGCGGAAAACAGCGGGGGCAGCAAATTATGAAACCGGCCGGGCTGTCCTGTACAGGCCGCGGACAGGAGTAAAGAAAAAAGAATGGCAGGGAAAATGACAGGAAACGATATCAGGTGTTCTTTCTGCAATAAGGCTCAGAGTCAGGTCCGCAAGCTGATCGCGGGGCCTGCCGGAGTGTATATCTGCGACGAGTGTATCGATATCTGCGCGGATATTCTGGAGGAAGAACTGGAGGAGGAAGAAGTTGACACGGCCAGCCGTCCCGATATCAACCTTCTAAAGCCGATACAGATCAAAAACTTTCTGGACGATTATGTGGTGGGACAGGAGGAGGCCAAAAAGGTACTGGCCGTATCCGTGTACAACCATTATAAGCGCGTGACGGCTCCCAAGGATCTGGACGATGTGGAGCTGCAAAAGAGCAACATTATCATGGTCGGCCCTACGGGCTCCGGAAAGACATATCTGGCGCAGACCCTGGCCCGGATCATCAACGTGCCCTTCGCCATCGCGGACGCCACCACTCTGACGGAGGCGGGCTATGTGGGAGAGGATGTGGAAAACATCCTGTTAAAGCTGATTCAGGCCGCGGATTACGATGTGGAGCGGGCTCAGTACGGCATTATTTATATTGATGAAATCGATAAGATCACCAAAAAGAGCGAGAATGTGTCCATCACCCGGGACGTTTCCGGGGAGGGGGTTCAGCAGGCTCTCCTGAAGATTGTGGAGGGAACCATTGCCAGTGTGCCGCCTCAGGGCGGGAGAAAGCATCCCCATCAGGAACTGATCACCATCGATACCTCCAACATTCTCTTTATCTGCGGCGGCGCTTTCGACGGCCTTGACAAGATTGTGGAGGCGAGGCTGGACCGCAAGGCCATCGGGTTTAACACCGAGGTAACGCAAAAGAGCAACAAGGAGCTGAACGATCTTCTTCAGGAGGTGACTCCCCAGGATCTGGTGAAATTCGGCCTGATTCCCGAATTTGTGGGGCGTGTTCCCATTTGCGTCCCGCTTCAGGGGTTGGATAAGGAGGCTTTGGTGAGGATTCTGAAGGAGCCCAAAAACGCTTTGATCAAGCAGTACCAGAAACTGTTTGATATGGACGATGTGACGCTTTCCTTTAACGAGGACGCCGTGTACGCCATTGCGGAGAAGGCCTACGAACGCAAAACGGGCGCCAGAGGCCTGCGTTCCATTATGGAGAACGTGATGATGGACACCATGTACCGGATCCCGTCAGACGACGCCATTCAGAAATGCGTTGTCACCAAGGAGGCGGTGGACGGAACCAGCGAACCGCTGATCATTCGTCAGGGGGATGCGGAGGAAAGTTTGAACACCGCTATTTGAATCGAGAATATGCCCGACGGTGACGCCGGCGGGGAGAGGAAGCGCCGTCCCAGAGACGGCGCTGTCTTATAGGGATCAGGTATGGGGGAATGTTATGGTCATAAAGAATGTCACTCTGGAAACGGTATGCGGCGTTACCAGCAGACTGCCTGTGAATACCCGGCCGGAGGCGGCTTTTATCGGCAGGAGCAACGTGGGGAAATCTTCCCTGATTAACGTTTTGATCAACCGGAAGTCGCTTGCGCGCACCAGCGCCCAGCCCGGCAAGACGCAGACCATCAATTATTATAACGTAAACGACGCCCTGTATCTTGTGGATCTGCCCGGCTACGGCTATGCGGGAACCAGCGAGCGGGTGCGGGCTCAATGGGGCAGAATGACAGAACATTATTTCAATACCTCCGAACAGTTGAAACGGATTTTTCTGCTGATCGATATCCGACACGCGCCTATGGAGAGCGACAAGGCCATGTATGACCGGATCCGGAAAAGCGGGCGTCAGCCCGTGATCATTGCGACCAAGCTGGACAAGATCAACAAAAGACAGGTTTCCCAGCAAATCAAACAGATTCGCTCCGTTCTTCAGGCGCCTGCGGACACGGTGATTCTGCCGTTTTCGGCGCAGACAAGGCAGGGGCGGGACGAGATCTGCGCCGTATTGGACCAGATCCTTCAGGAATCCTGAACGGCTTTTACGGCCACGGCGAAGACGGCGGAAGGAGAGAGAAATTATGAAAAAATACAATAAGGCATTGGTGAATCTTTTCATCGCGCTGGGGATTTTTCTTCTGGCCCTGTTTCTCCTTCCCCGGCTTTTGATGTTTTTCCTGCCCTTTGTGGTGGGCTGGATCATCGCTCTGATCGCCTCCCCGCTGGTCAGATTTTTTGAGGAAAAGATCAAGCTTAAGAGGAAGATCGGCAGCGCGTTTGTGATTATAGCGGTAATCGCGCTGGTGGTGCTGTTGTTGTACTTTGGAATTTCCTGGCTGGCGGAGCAGGTGGTGGGGCTGATCAGCGCGCTTCCGGATATGTGGTCCGGGATGGAAGCGGATATTAACAGCATGGGGAAAAATCTGGACTCCGTGCTGCGAAAGCTGCCGGGAGAGTCCAAAATCGATTTGAACAATTTTGCGGACAGCATCGGCAGTTACGTGGGGGATTTTTTTGAGAAAATCGGAACGCCCACCATTGAGGCCGCCGGAAACCTTGCCATGCAGCTTCCCTCCCTGTTCATCGGCGTGATCATGGCTCTTTTGTCCGCCTATTTCTTTGTGGCGGAGCATCAGCAGATCAACGAATGGTTCCGCAGGCATATGCCCGCTTCCGTGCAGTTGTATTACGGCATGGTGCGGCGCAGTCTGGTCAGGTCGGTAGGCGGATATCTGAAGGCGCAGTTGAAAATCGAGGTGTGGATGTATCTGCTGCTGGTGCTGGGACTGGGAGTGCTGGGAGTGAATTATTACGCGCTGATCGCCGTAGGGATCGCCATATTGGATTTCCTGCCCTTTCTGGGGACGGGCACGGTGCTGATCCCCTGGGCGGTTATCAAAATTTTCGCGGAGGATTACAAGGCGGCCGTGGGGCTTTTGATCATCTGGTGCGGCGGCCAACTGGCCCGTCAGTTGATCCAGCCCAAGATTGTAGGGGATTCCATCGGCGTACCGCCTCTGCCTACCCTGGTGCTTTTGTACATAGGATATCGAATCGGCGGGGTGGTCGGCATGATTGTGGCCGTTCCCGTGGGGCTTTTATTTTACACCATGTACCAGGAAGGGGTATTTAACAGTGTCCGGGACAGTGTGCTGATTTTGATCGCAGGCGTCAACCGGTTCCGCCGTCTGGGCCGGGAAGACATGTTCGAGGTGGAGGAAATGCAGATGCGGGATGAGGAAGCGTCCCGCCAGGTGGAGGAACAGCGCAGACAGGAAGAAGAGGAGAAAAAAAACAGAAAAACGGCGGGGAGAGAGCGGCGTCGGAAAAAAGAAAAAAAAGAGAAGGGAAACTGAACGTTTCCCGAAAAAACGGGTTATGACAGCGGAAGTTTTTCAAGCTTCCGCTTTTTTTATGCAACTTTGATACAAAAGTATTTTATGATAGATTGCAGTAAAATGATACCTTGAGGGATATTATAGACAGAAGGGTTTGAAAACAGACGGGAAATGGCGGACGAGGAAACAGAGAACCGGGAATTACAACTGAAGATCGACCGGTACGGCGATATGCTGTTTCGATTGAGCCTGATACGGCTCCAGAACGTTCAGGATGCTGAAGACGTGGTGCAGGAGACATTTTATCAGTACCTCAGGCGGAAAGGCTCCTTTGCCGGCCCTGAGCATGAGAAAGCATGGCTGATCCGGGTGGCCTTAAACGCCTGCCGCAAGGTGAAACGGAGCGCCTGGAACCGCAAACGGGATCCGGGAGACTGGCTGGAGGAGCTGGAGAAGATCTCCAAATCCACCCGGGCGTCCCAGAACCCGGAAGAAGGATTTTTCCTGCGGGAAGAACAAAGACGGCTCCTGGAGGCGGTGGCGGTTCTTCCCGCCAGATACCGTGATGTGATCCACCTGTTTTACGATCAGGAGATGTCCGTGAGAGAAATTGCCCGGGCCACAGGCCGCGGGGAATCCACTGTCACCTCCCAGCTCACCAGGGCAAGGGCGATTCTCAGGAGGACACTGAAGGAGGAGTATGATTTTGACTAAGTTTCGTGACGCCTACCGGGAGGCGGTGGAACGTCTGCCGGGAGGGCAGGCGGACGCTGCGGGAATGGAACTGACGTCTGCCCACCGCAGATTTGCGGGGCAAAACAGAAAACGAATTGTGAGGGCCGGCGCCGCCGCTGCGGCTGTGCTGTTCTGCTGTCTGGGAAGCGTAGCGGCCTATCAGTATGAGACAGGCCGGATCCGGATGAACGGGGACGGCTTTACCGTGGATGGCGTTTCGGACGCAACCACAGCCGGGGCCGATGGCGGCGCTCCAGAGGCATATAACGAAATGGGGGGGGTTTTGGAGTCGGCGGACGAGGTCCCTAGCTCCGACAAATTAAGCAAAGAGCAGATTTCGGAAACCAGGGAATACAGTTCTGTACAGGAATTCCGGGAGGCTGAAACTATGACGGCCGCCATTCCCGACGCGGAAACCTTCGGCGTGGCCTTCACCCAGGAAAGCGTCAGTGTGACGGAACATCTGCTGAATGTCAGCTATCTGGGGGATGAGGGATGCTTTCTGATGTGTCAGCAGGACAACAGAGAGTATCCGGATTACAGCGCGGCCACGTCCTACACGGGAGAAAGCGCTCATGAAAGGTATTTTACCAACAGTCAGGGGCTTTGTTACCTGGTGTTTGACACGGTGGAGAACGGACAGATAGAATCCACCCATGCGGTCATTTCCGTGAACGGGAGGGATCTCACCCTGAACTTTATGGGATTTTCCCAGGATATCATAGAGAATGTACTGAGAACCCTTGACCTTTCCGTATATTTTATGGATGAAGGAGGAGCATGATGGAAAAAAAGATTTTGGTCTATAACAATAAAACCGGCATCGCCGGCAAGATGGAGCCTTTGTTTGAGATGGAGGGGTTTGCCACCGTGGTCGCGGCGGATGTGGAACGGCTGAAAAGAGCGCTGGAGCGGGAAACCTTTCAACTGATGCTGGTGGACGTGGAGCTGAATGACAAGGGGTGGGACAAAGGGATCGGGCTGATCGCGGCCCTGAGAAAGCAAAGCAGCCTGCCTTTGATCGTGGTTTCCGAACAGTCGGCGGAGACGGCAAAGATCATGGCCCTGGAGTCCGGGGCGGACGATTATGTGACGGCGGACTGTAATCCGTTAGAGCTGCTTGCCAGGGTAAAATCCCAGATCAGAAGATATTCCCAACTGGTGAGCATGTGCGCCGGCGGCAGCAGGATTTACCAAGTGGATGACCTGGTGATCGACGATGTCCGCAGAACCGTGACGGTGGAGGGGAGAGCCGTCCGGCTGACTCCCATTGAATATAAAATTCTGCGGCTTTTGGCGCAGCAAAAGGGGAAGGCGCTGTCAAACAGCCAGATTTATGAAACGATCTGGCACATGCAGGCCATCGGCGCGGATAACACCATCGCGGTACATATCAGACATATCAGGGAAAAAATCGAAAGCAATCCCAGGGAACCGAGGTACTTAAAGGCGGTTTGGGGGACGGGGTATAAGGTAGGATGAACACGGCGCAGGATTGTGAAACGGGACAAAGCTTTTCAAGCAAAAAACTGGGCTTTGGCGGGATCAGCGGCAGTACCCTGAAACTGGTGGGGATTGTAACCATGCTGGTGGATCACATTGCCGCGGCTTTTCTGAGCCGGGTCCTCTCCACCCAGGGAAATTCGCCGCAGCTTTTCAACGCCTACGTCTGTATGCGGGGAATCGGCAGGCTGGGATTCCCGATTTTCTGTTTCCTTCTGGTGGAGGGCTTTGCCAAAACAAAAAATAAAGTCAAATATGCCCTGCGCCTGGGCGCATTTGCCCTGATTTCGGAAATTCCCTTTGATCTGGCTTTTCAGGGAAAGATACTGGAATGGAAAAATCAGAATGTTTTTTTTACCCTTTTGCTGGGTCTGCTGTTGATGATGGCATTGGAGATCACGGCCCAGAGGGTGCACAGCCGGCTGCTTGGGGCGTTGCTTGGCCTGGGGGAACTGGTTGCCTTTATGGCGGCCGCGGATTTTTTAAAGACGGATTATGCGGGGATGGGGGTTTGGACCATCGCTGTCATGTACAGGCTGCGGGCATTCCCGGTATGGGAGATGGCGGGGGGCTGCGCCGTGCTGACCGTCATGAACCTGTCGGAGATTTATGCTTTTTTTGCGCTGTTTCCTGTGGCGGCCTATAACGGGAAACGGGGATGGAAACTGAAATATGTCTTTTATCTGTTTTATCCGGTTCACCTGTTGCTTTTATGGCTGGCTGCCTGGCTGGCGGGCATGGGAAACGTACCGGCTTTTTAAAGGGCTGTCTCGCTGAGGTGCTCTACCAGGATTTTGACGCCGATCAGGATCAGGATTGCGCCTCCGGCGATCTGAGCCCTTTTTTTGTTTTTTTGCCCGAACCGGCAGCCCGCCAGGACTCCTGCGGCGGAGAGGATGAAGGTGGTGATTCCGATCAGGGAAACAGCCGGCAGGATATCCACGCGCAGAAAAGCGTAAGTGATGCCGACCGCCATGGCGTCTATGCTGGTGGCCACGGCGAGAAGAAACATGGTATGTAGGGAAAGGGAGGCATCGTCGTCGGTTTCCTTTCCGGTGAAGGATTCCTTGATCATGTTGGCGCCGATTAAGAGCAGCAGCAGGAAGGCGATCCAGTGATCCACCGTTTCCACATACTGCCTGAAACGGATGCCGAACAGATAGCCAAGAAACGGCATCAGCGCCTGGAAACCGCCAAACCACAGGCCTACGGTGCAGGCGTCCCGGATCCGGGCTTTTTTTAACGCCAGTCCCTTGCAGACGGATACGGCGAAAGCATCCATGGAAAGTCCCACGGCGGTAACAAACAGAGTGAAAAGATTCATTTGTGGTCTCCTGAAAATGACGGACAGATGGGAAAAGGACAAAAAACCGCCACCCGGGCGGTCAGGCCAGGGTGGCGGTCCTTTGTGGTTTTAACCCACGACCGTAACGTTGGTAGCGCGGATCTTGCTGCTGTTCTGAGGATCACTCTCGGTGTCGAAGGTAACCTTCTGGCCATCCTCGAGAGACTTGAATCCCTCGGCGTTGATAGCGGAGAAGTGTACGAAAACCTCCTCGCCGGTAGCATCGTTGGTGATGAAACCGTAACCCTTCTGTGCGTTGAACCACTTAACTGTACCGTTGTTCATTTCAGTACCTCCTTAAAATAAAAAATATAGTGTTTTCATATTCTAAAACGTATGACAAAAAAATCACATATTTTTGTAAACCATCATCAAAGTAGCAATGACTTACAAAAATATGTGAGTTCAATGACTTTCATTCAGAATACATACGAAGTATAACATTGCAAAATAGATTTGTCAACCACTTTTTAAAAATTTTTACCCTTAAATTTTTTACCGTCTTTTTATCCCTGGTTTTTTATCCTTTGCATTCGCTTTGGTGCCCCGCGTTCCCACCGGAACCTGCCAGGATAAAACAGGGTTTCCGTGAATATTTCCCAAATTGCCGGGAAAAAATGGTTGTTAGAAAGGAGGCTGACAAAGAGTATGATCCGATTGTTGTGGATGGCGGCGATGGCGGCTGCGTCCGTTCTGGCGGGATATTGTATGGGAAGGCTTTCCGTGGGAGGTCAGGAGTCCGGCGGGGAACAGAAGTTTCAGGAACAGCAGGCGGGATTTTTCCGAAACAAGCGACAGGCCTGGGAAGTGGAAGCGGCGGGACAGTGGAATGTGCGGATGGACGGGAATGCTTTTGCCGCGGCTTCGGCGGTTGCAGGGGAGGCTGCAACCCGGGCGGAAGAAATGATTCCGGAAACGGACGCGGACAGAAAGCAGGGAAGGACGGGCGCCGGTGGCGATTCCCTGGGAAATTTGGAAAATCAAACGGGGCGGATCGGGCTTACCGGTACGGCGGGCTGGATTTCGGACAGAGTGATCCGGGGCAGCGGCGGCAGGATCCGTCCTCTCAGGAGAAGCGGAAGACGGCGTAACCAGCAGGATCCGGAAGGCCGGGAGTGGACGGTGGGGAGCCCCGTGAAGGGGTGGACGATGTCCTGCCGGGAAGGGGAACATCCCACGGTGGTGATCCAGCCGGAGGCGGACAGGCTGTACGCGCCGGCAGGGGGAAAGATCGTCCGCCTTTATCCCATGGGCAACGCTTTCCTGTTCCGGACGGAGTTTGGGACGGAGCTGCGCCTTCAGGTAGGCAATGTGGGGGACGATCTTTTGGGGCGGTTCTTTCGGCCGAGAGTCCTTCAGAATGAAATTGTCAGCAAGGGAAAGCTTCTGCTGGAATTCGACAGCGAAGGACTGGCGGCTGCCGGGGTCTCGCCGGCTGTGACGGTTACGGTGGAAAACCATTCCTATGGCACCCAGGTTCATGTCACCGCCTGCGAACAGGCCGGCGTGGGAGACGAAATCCTGAAAATAACGGAGCGCGGGGGATTAGGCACTCTCAGGTAAAACGAAAAAGTGTGAGAAATTTCCGGGTAATTTCCGGGAGGAAAAATATTGTCAGAACTTTGCCGCAGTGGTATAATGATTAAGATGTGAAAAACCTGTAAGACGTACTTCATACACTGGATGTCAGGAGGTTGATGAAAATGACTGCGGCTCAATACAAGAGGGCAAATACCGCTATTTACCCGATTCTGATGATTATTCTCGGCTATGTCTGTCTGATTATGGTGGGACAGATTACGGCGGTGGAAGCGGGCTGGAACCATTATCTGCAAATCGTGATAAGCGTTGCAGCGATCCTGTCCGCCACCGCCTTTTTCGTTACCAGGCGGGACACAAAACTGTGCAGCATCGGCATGCTGGGAAGCGTATCCATAGCGTATTTTGTCATTGTGCTCTGCTCCAATAACATAGAATGCTTTTCTTACGCGTTTCCGATCCTGTTCTGCACCATGGTGCTGATGAATGGCAGATTTGTCGTCGCGGGGGATATCGTAATCATGGTGACAAATGTGATCAAGCTGGTGATGCGTTACGGCGGCGCAGATACCAATACCCAGCAGTCGCTGTTTGTGGCGGTGTTCGCCAGCGCTTTTACCTGTTTTGCCGCATACCGCATCGTCAAGCTGCTGGTCAAAAACAATGAGGAAAATATTTCCACCATCACGGTTGCGGCGCAGAAACAGGAAACCAGCCATAAAAAGACTCTGGCCGTGGCGGAGGAGGTTGCAAAGCATTTCGCGGACGCCATGGAAATGCTGGACAGGCTGGATCAAAGCGTGGACACCAGCAACTTCGCCATGAGCAATATCGCGGAAAGCACGGAAAGCACCGCCGAGGCCATTCAGGAACAGGCCAATATGTGCGCGGAAATCCAGGAGCATACGGATGAGGCGGAGAACGAGACAAAGAATATGATTGAAGCGTCCAGGCGCACCGATGCCAATGTGGAGGAAGGATCCGCGATGGTGCGGGAGCTGAAGGAACAGGCTCATAACGTGGAGACCGCCAGCAACGTCACCGTGGAGGTGATCGAAAGCCTGACCCAGAAAGTGGCTGAGGTTCAGAACTTTGTAGGCACCATCCTCAGCATTTCCAGCCAGACCAATCTGCTGGCGCTGAACGCCTCCATCGAGGCGGCCCGGGCGGGAGAAGCAGGAAGGGGCTTTGCCGTCGTGGCGGAAGAAATCAGGCAGTTGTCCGAGCAGACCAAAGACGCTTCCAACAATATTACCAGCATCATCGAGGAATTAAACGGCGACACCAAGCGGGCCAACGACAGCATCAAAAATTCCGTTGCGTCCGTGGCAAAGCAGAATGAGCTGATCGAGGAAACCAGGGAAAAATTCCAGAAGATCAACGAGGGCGTTGCGGAGCTGACTGAAAACGTCAACAATACGGAGCGCGTGATCAAGAAGATCCTGCAATCCACAGGAGTGATTTCCGAGAACATCACGCATCTGTCCGCCACCAGCGAGGAAGTGGCCGCCTCCTCTACCGAGGGCATGAAGACGTCTGAAACCACCGTTGAGGATATGAAGTCCTGCAGGAAGGTGCTGGAGGAAATTTACGCTCTGGCTCAGGAGCTGCAGAAGACGGCGGTATAAGTGGTAAACCTTCTATACAGGCCGCGGCCCGGCAGAATGGAGAAAGCAATGAATAAAAAGCCTTACGAAGAAAGAAACCTGAAATTTGAAACGCTGCAGTTACATGTAGGCCAGGAGCAGCCGGATCCTGCAACGGATGCCAGGGCTGTCCCTATTTATCAGACGTCCTCCTATGTCTTCCGCAACTGCGACCATGCGGCGGCGCGTTTTGCCCTTTCGGATAACGGCAACATTTACGGACGCCTGACCAATCCCACGGAGGAAGTGTTTGAAAAACGGATCGCTGCGCTGGAGGGCGGCACCGCCGCTCTGGCCGTTGCCAGCGGTATGGCCGCGATCGCGTATACGGTACAGAATCTGGCGAAGGCCGGGGAACATATTGTGGCGGCAAACAACATTTACGGCGGCTCCTACAATCTGCTGGCCAATACGCTGACCGATTACGGCATCACCACAACCTTTGTGGATCCTTCCGATCTGGCGGGGGTGGAGAACGCCATTTTGGATAACACCAGGGCGGTTTACGTAGAGACGCTGGGAAATCCCAATTCCGACGTGGTGGATCTGGAAAAAATGGCGGAAATCGCACACCGCCACGGCATCCCTCTTGTGGTGGACAATACCTTTGCCACCCCTTATCTGGTGAGGCCTTTCGAGTACGGCGCGGATCTGGTGGTGCATTCCGCCACCAAATTCATCGGAGGACACGGCACCACCGTGGGCGGTGTGATTGTGGAAGGCGGAACGTTTGACTGGAAGGCGTCTGGCAAGTTCCCTCACCTGACAACGCCAAACGACAGCTATCACGGGGTGAATTTCAGCGAGGCTGCGCCGGGAGCGGCATTTGTCACCGCCATTCGTGCCATTCTGCTGAGGGATCTGGGCGCATGCATCTCTCCCTTCCACGCGTTTTTCTTCCTGCAAGGGCTGGAGACACTGTCTTTGAGAGTGGAGCGCCATGTGGAGAACGCTCTCAAGGTGGTGGATTACCTGAACAAGCATCCCAAGGTGGAGAAGGTGCATCATCCTTCCGTGTCCGAAGATCCTGTGCAGCAGGCTCTGTACAAAAAATATTTCCCCAACGGGGGAGGCTCCATCTTTACCTTTGAAATCAAGGGCGGCGAGACGGAGGCCAAAAAGTTTATCGATAATCTGGAGCTGTTTTCTCTGCTGGCAAACGTGGCGGATGTGAAATCACTGGTGATTCATCCCGCCTCCACCACCCACGGACAGTTAAACGATAAGGAACTGGAGGAGCAGGGGATTCACCGGAATACCATCCGGCTGTCCATTGGCACCGAGCATATCGACGATATCCTTGAGGATTTGGAGGGCGGGTTCGCCTGCATCTGACCGAAGCACAGAGGATGCCGTCAAAATAAAATAAAAGAGAAAAAAGCTCTTGACAAATACCCTGACGGGGTATATTCTGTTATCAAAACAGCAGAATACCCTATCAGGGTATTTTGCGGGGAGAAAATCCGGATGAATTCCGGAAGGAATGCAAATACTGATCCACAGGAGAAAGAGCGTATGAAAACAGAATCGACAATGTGTCACGAAGGACAGGCGCAGACCGAATGCCCCTGCCGGAAAAAGGAAACACCCAGGGACGAAAAAGAGTTAAAACAACTGAAAAATCGTTTAAACAGGATGGTGGGACAGTTGAACGGGATCGGGCGTATGCTGGACGAGAACCGCTACTGCGGCGACATCCTGACCCAGATCGCCGCTGTGGAGAGCGCGCTTCAGGCATTCGGATACCGGATCCTAGAGGAGCATATGCACACCTGCGTGGCGGAACAGGTGGAGAAGGGCAACAGGGCGGTGCTGGACGAGGCCATGGAGCTGGTTCAGAAACTGAAATGAAAGCGGGCGAAGAAAGATGAAGGAGAGATATCATATTTCGGGCATGACCTGTTCGGCGTGTTCCTCCCATGTAGAGAAAGCGGTGAGCAAGCTTGCGGGCGTGAGGAAGGCTTCCGTCAATCTGCTGACGGAAACCCTGGAGGCGGATTACGATGAAAATGTGCTGGGCTTTGCGGAAATCCGGGAGGCGGTAGAAAAAGCCGGGTATGGGGTGGCTCCCCTGAAAGAGAGCGGCCGGCCCGCCGGCGCCCGGGAAGATTCCCACAGCCCCGGGGCATTGTCGGGACAAAAGAATCCAAGGCAGGAACCGGACGAGGAAAAGGCGGTGAAAAAGCGTCTGGCGGTTTCCGTCTGTTTCCTGGTCCCGCTGATGTATGTGGCCATGCACCCCATGCTGTACCGGATGTTCGGGATTCCCGTCCCCTCCTTTGTGAGCAGATACCTGAGCGGAAACGAGAACGCGGTGAACTTTGCCCTGACTCAGTTGCTTCTCGTCCTGCCCATTCTGTATTTGAACCGAAAATTTTTTATCGTAGGATTCCGTTCCCTCCGGCATCTGTCCCCCAATATGGACAGTCTGATCGCCGTAGGGGCATCCGCGGCGGTGGGCTATGGGGTTTTGGCGCTGTACCGGATTGGATTTGCCCTGGGCCGGGGAAATATGGAGGTGGTGGAACACTATTCCCAGGATCTGTACTTTGAATCCGCCGGCATGATCCTGACGCTAATCACGGTGGGGAAGTACCTGGAAAGCCGAGCCAAGGGAAAGACCGGCCAGGCCATCACCAGGCTGATGGATCTGTCCCCGAAGACGGCGGTGGTGCTGGCGGCGGACGGCACGGAAAAGGAAGTGCCGACCAGGGACCTGCGGGCGGGAGACATTTTCCTGGTGAAACCGGGCTGCCTGATCCCGGCGGACGGCACGGTGTTGGAGGGCGGTTCCAGCGTGAATGAAGCCGCCATTACCGGAGAAAGCGTCCCGGTGGAAAAAAGGGCGGGAGATGCCGTCATTTCCGCCACGGTCAACCGAAACGGCTTTTTGAAATGCCGTGCGGACCGGGTGGGGGACGACACCACCTTAAGCCAGATTATCCGGCTGGTGGAGGAGGCCGGAGCCAGCAAGGCCCCCATCGCCAGACTGGCGGACCGGGTGGCGGGGGTGTTTGTGCCGGTGGTGATGGGAATTTCTCTGATTACTTTTCTGGCCTGGCTTGCGGCCGGCGCGGGCGGAGAGTTTTCCATCTCCTGCGCCATCGCGGTTCTGGTGATCTCCTGTCCCTGCGCGCTGGGCCTGGCGACCCCTGTGGCGATTATGGTGGGGACGGGGGTAGGAGCGGAACACGGCATCCTGATCCGGTCCGGCGAGGCGCTGCAGCGGGCCCGGGACATCGACACGGTGGTGCTGGACAAAACGGGGACGATTACCTCCGGGCAGCTTAAGGTGATGGGAACAAGCATGTGGGAGAAGGGGCTGACGGAAGCGCAAATGGTGCAGGTTGCGGCCGCGCTGGAAAAAAAGAGCGAACATCCTCTCGCGGAGGCGGTGCTTTCCTACGCGGAAATGCTAAAGCTTTCCGTCCCACAGATCAGGGATTTCCACGCGGAGCCGGGCCGGGGCGTGGAGGGCGTTCTGGAGGACGGCGGATTATGGGACGGGGGCGTCAAGGCCGGCGGGAAATGCCTTGCGGGGAACCTGGCTTATATGGAGGAAAACGGCATTGCGGTTGGGGACGAAGTGAGAAAATGCGCCGAAAACTGCGCCGATGAGGGAATGACGCCGCTGTTTGTGGCCGCTGACGGCAAATTCATCGGGATGCTTCATGTGGTGGACGAGATCAGGAAAAGCTCCTTTCAGGCGGTGAGACGTTTTGCGCAAATGGGGATCCGGGTGGTGATGCTGACCGGGGATAACGCCCGCACCGCGGAAGCCGTGAGGAAACGGCTGGGTATTCCGGAGGCGGTGGCGCAGGTTCTGCCCCAGGAGAAGGAGAAGGCCATCCGCAGGTTCCAGTCCCAAGGGCATAAAACCGCCATGATCGGGGACGGGATTAACGATGCGCCCGCCCTTGCGGCGGCGGATGTGGGCATGGCCATCGGAGCGGGAACGGATGTGGCGATGGAAAGCGCGGATATCGTCCTGATGAAAAGCGATCTGCGGGATGCGGCCACGGCGGTGTCCTTAAGCCGGAACGTGATCCGAAACATCAAGCAGAATCTGTTCTGGGCTTTCTTTTATAACTGTGTGGGGATTCCCCTGGCGGCAGGGTGCTGGTATCCCGTTTTTCACATCCGGTTAAGCCCCATGTTTGGGGCGGCGGCAATGAGCCTGAGCAGTCTTTTTGTGGTCTGCAACGCCCTGCGGCTGAAGGGTTTCCGAACCGGGTTTGAGAGAAAGAAAAAAGAGGAAGGCGGCGGGGAGAGACCCGCGGAAAGGAAGAAAACCATGACAAAGGTAATGAAAATCGAGGGAATGATGTGCGAACACTGCGCGGGCCGGGTCACAAAGGCCCTGGAGGCTGTGGCAGGGGTAAGCTCCGTGACGGTGAACCTGGCGGAAAAAACCGTTGCGGTTGAAGCCGGGCCGGAAACCACGGACGAGGCTTTGACCGCCGCGGTGGAGGAAGCCGGATATCAGACCGTGGAAATCCGCTGACGGAACCGCGGAACCCATTGGGGGGATCGGGAAAGAATTTCCCGGAGCCTTGTTATAAGGATTTCAAGAAAAGTTTATACTTTCTTTATTGCTTTTGCGGCTGATGGTGTTATAGTGCTTATAGAACAAACAAACATCTTAGGCCGCAAAGGCATTTTTGGGCGGGCAGAAGGAGGCGGGGCATATGAATATTCAGAAATTTACGCAAAAGTCCATGGAAGCTGTGGAAGGGTGCCAGAAACTGGCGTATGATTACGGACATCAGGAGATCGAGCAGGAACACCTTTTGTACAGTCTGCTCACCCTGGAAGACAGCCTGATTCTGAAACTCATCGAAAGAATGGAAATCCAGAAGGAGCATTTTGTCAACAGGGTGGAATCGGCTCTCGCCAAGCGGCCCAAGGTGCAGGGCGGCCAGGTTTACATGGGGCAGGATCTGAACAGGGCGCTGCTGGAGGCGGAGGACGAGGCGAAACAGTTAGGGGACGAGTATGTGTCCGTGGAGCATCTGTTCTTAGCCATGATCCGCCGCCCGAACCGGGAGCTCTCCCAGATCTTCCGGGAGTACGGCATCACAAGGGAACGTTTTCTGCAAGCGCTGTCCACCGTGCGGGGCAATCAGCGGGTTACAAGCGATCACCCGGAAGCCACTTATGATACGCTGGAGAAATACGGCCAGGATCTGGTGGAGAAAGCCGGCAGCCAAAAGCTGGATCCTGTGATCGGCCGGGACAATGAAATCCGCAATGTGATCCGCATTCTTTCCCGGAAGACAAAGAATAACCCGGTGCTGATCGGCGAGCCCGGCGTGGGGAAAACGGCCGTTGTGGAAGGGCTGGCCCAGAGGATTGTTCGGGGCGACGTGCCTCAGAATCTGAAGGATAAAAAGATTTTTGCCCTGGATATGGGCGCTTTGGTGGCGGGGGCAAAGTATCGGGGCGAGTTTGAGGAACGTCTCAAAGCGGTGCTGGACGACGTCAAGAACAGCGACGGGCAGATCATCCTGTTTATCGACGAGCTGCACACCATTGTGGGCGCGGGCAAGACGGACGGCGCGCTGGACGCGGGGAACATGCTGAAACCCATGCTGGCAAGGGGAGAACTGCACTGCATCGGCGCCACAACCCTGGACGAATACAGGCAGTATATTGAGAAGGACGCGGCCCTGGAGCGGCGGTTCCAGCCGGTGACGGTGGATGAGCCGACGGTGGAGGACACCATTTCCATTCTCCGGGGACTGAAGGAGCGCTATGAGGTTTACCACGGCGTGAAGATTATGGACAATGCCCTGGTCAGCGCGGCGGTTCTTTCCAACCGCTATATTTCCGACCGGTTCCTGCCGGATAAGGCCATCGACCTGGTGGACGAGGCGTGTGCTCTGATCAAAACGGAGCTGGACAGCATGCCTACGGAGCTGGATGAGCTTCAGAGGCGTATTATGCAACTGGAAATCGAGGAAGCGGCGCTGAAGAAAGAAGACGACCGTCTGAGCATGGAAAGGCTGTCGGATCTGCAAAAGGAGCTGGCGGAGCTGAAGGAGGAATTTACGGGACGAAAGGCCCAGTGGGATAATGAAAAGGCGTCTGTGGAAAAGCTGTCCAAACTCCGGGAGGAGATCGACGACGTGAACAGCCGGATCCAGATCGCTCAGAGAGAGGGGAATCTGGAGAAGGCGGCGGAGTTAAGCTATGGGAAACTGCCGGCCTTAAAGAAGGAACTGGAGACGGAAGAGGCGAGAGTCAACGAATCCGGCATGAGCCTTGTCCATGAAAAGGTTTCCGATGAGGAGATTGCGCGGATCATTTCCCGGTGGACGGGGATCCCGGTGAGCAAGCTGACGGAGAGCGAGCGCAGCAAAACCCTGCATCTGGATCAGGTGCTGCACCGGAGGGTCATCGGCCAGGAGGAGGCCGTTACCAAGGTGACGGAGTCCATTATCCGCTCCCGCGCCGGAATCAAGGATCCCACCAAACCCATCGGATCCTTCCTGTTTTTGGGGCCCACGGGCGTGGGTAAGACGGAACTGGCCAAATCGCTGGCGGAGGCGCTGTTTGACGATGAAAATAACATGGTGCGCATCGACATGAGCGAATACATGGAAAAATATTCCGTATCCAGGCTGATCGGAGCGCCTCCCGGATATGTGGGTTACGAGGAGGGAGGCCAGTTGACGGAAGCGGTGCGCAGAAAGCCTTACAGCGTTGTGCTGTTTGACGAGATCGAGAAAGCGCATCCGGATGTCTTCAATGTGCTGCTGCAGGTTCTGGACGACGGTCGGATCACCGACTCGCAGGGGAGAACGGTGGATTTCAAGAACACCATCCTGATTATGACCTCCAATATCGGCGCCGGATATCTGCTGGAAGGCATCCAGCCGGACGGAACCGTAACCGAACAGGCCAGGGAAATGGTATATACGGATTTAAAGAATCACTTCCGGCCGGAATTTTTGAACCGGCTGGACGAGACGATTCTGTTTCAGCCCTTGACCAAGGATCACATCGGAGGGATTGTGGCTCTGATTATCAATGATCTGAACCGCCGGCTGGAGGACAGGGATCTGCATCTGAAACTGACGGACCAAGCGGTGGATCTGATTGTGGAGGAGGCCTACGATCCGGTATACGGCGCCAGGCCTTTGAAAAGATACATTCAGAAATATGTGGAAACGCTGACTGCCAGACTGATTCTGGAAGACAAGGTGCAGGAAGGGGACACCGTGCAGATCGACGTCAAGGACGGCGCGTTAACTGCATCTACCGTGCGTTGAGGGGTTGCCTTAAACGGAAAAATGAGATAAAATATCGATAGCCGGCTGACGGAGGGTCGCATGCGCCTTGTTTTTGAGAAATCAGTCTGTTACAATGATGTTATCATCTTATTGGGAAGGCCGCACGGGAGGAAACAAAATGGGAATCCGATTTCTGGAACAGGAAAGAATGTTTGCGCTGGACACGCCCAACACCACTTACCTTATGGGAATTGTGGACAGGGAAGGGTTTCTGGGGCATGTGTATTACGGGAAAAAGCTGGGGGACGTGACGGGAGCGAAGGAGCTTTTACGCACTCTGGAGGGGCCTTTTACCCCGGAGACAAACAGCCGTGACAGATCTTCCTTTCTGGACGCCTTCCCCTTTGAGTACGCCTCTCACGGGGTGGGGGATTTCAGGGAAAGCAGCGTCCGGGTGAGGGATGCAAACGGCTGCAGCGCCGTGCTGCTTACCTATCGGTCCCATAACATTTACAAGGGAAAACATGCTCTGCCGGGACTGCCCGCTGTCTTTGGCTCAGAGGATCAGGTGGAAACGCTGGAAATTCTGTGCGAGGATCCGTGTCTGGGCCTGCGGGCGGTGCTGTCTTACAGTGTGTTTGAGGATACCGACGCCATTGCCAGAAGCGTCCGCTTTGAGAATGCGGGCGGCGCTGTCTTGTACTTGGAAAAGGCCATGAGCATGTGCCTGGATATGGATAATCCGGGATTTGACGCCATCACTCTGCACGGCTCCTGGGCCAGAGAGCGGCATATGGAGAGAAAACCCATTGGACACGGACGGTTTTCCGTTTCCACCCTGCGGGGCGAGACTTCCCATCAGGAGCATTGCTTTATGGCTCTGGCGGCTCCCGGCGCAGATCGGGATAAGGGGGAAGTCTACGGTTTCCATCTGGTTTATTCCGGCAATTTTCTGATTCAGGCGGAAGTGAATCAGTTTGACAGCGTCCGCGTGACGGCGGGCATTCAGCCGGAGGATTTCTGCTGGAAACTTTCTCCCGGAGAATCGTTTCAGACGCCGGAGGTCATCCTGACCTATTCTGCGGCGGGGCTGGGAGGCATGACCACAAGCCTCCATCATCTGTACCGGAATCATTTGATCCGCAGTCCCTATCTGCATCAAAAGCGCCCGATCCTGATCAACAACTGGGAGGCCACGTATTTTGATTTTGACGAGAAAAAACTGCTGGACATTGCCAGGGAGAGCGCCTCTTTGGGGATTGAGATGCTGGTCATGGACGACGGGTGGTTTGGCAACCGTTTCGACGACAACAGGGCCCTGGGGGACTGGCGGGTCAACGAGGAAAAACTGAAAGGCGGTCTGGGGCCGCTGGTCCGCCAGATCAACGAGCTGGGGATGAAGTTCGGCATCTGGTTTGAGCCGGAAATGATTTCGGAGGAATCCGAGCTGTACAGGCAACATCCCGACTGGGCGATTGCGGTGCCGGGGCGCAGACCCACTCTTTCCCGCAATCAGTATGTGCTTGACATCAGCCGCAGGGAAGTGAGGGACTGCATTCTGGAGCAGGTTTTCGCCGTGCTCCACAGCGCCAATATTGAATATGTGAAATGGGATATGAACCGTCCCCTCACCGATCTGGGAAGCGCAGCTTTGCCCGCGGACAGGCAGGGGGAGCTGTATCACCGCTATGTGCTGGGAATGTATGAGATGCAGGAACGGCTGATCAGGGAATTTCCCAACCTGCTTTTGGAAAACTGCAGCGGAGGCGGCGGCAGATTTGATCCGGGGATGCTGTATTACAGCCCTCAGATCTGGTGCTCGGACGACACGGACGCCGTGGAACGCCTGGCGATCCAGGAAAGCACCGCCATGCTGTATCCTTTGTCCACAATGGGGGCCCATGTGAGCGTGTGCCCCAATCACACCGTTGGCAGAAATACGCCTTTTGAAACCAGAGGGTATGTGGCGCTGGCGGGAACCTTCGGGTATGAATTGGATATTACAGCGCTTTCCCCGGAGGACAAGGCGATGGTGCCAAGGCAGACCGCCCTGTATCACCGGTTCCATGATTTGATCCGTGAGGGAGAGTATTACCGGCTCAGTTCGTATCAGGAGAACCATTCCTTTGACTGTTTTCAGGTGAACAGCCCCGATGGCAGGGAAATCCTGGTCTTCTACACCCAGGTGTTGAACGGGCCCGCCAGACACAGCCGGTTTGTGCGCTTAAAAGGGCTGGAGGAAGGCGTCCGCTATCGCGTCAGCCTTGTGACCATGGAGGAAGGGGCGCTTCTTCGGGACACCGGCAGGGTGGCGTCCGGTGAAACGCTGATGTACGGCGGATTTCGGCTGGAGCAGCAGTGGGGCGATTTCCGCAGCAGCATTTTCCATCTGGAAAGGCTGGCCGATTGACGTAAGAGTGAGGAAAAACGCATGTCTAAAGCGGTGAAAATGGCGGATATCGCCGAAAAACTGGGAGTCAGCACGGTGACAGTCTCCAAAGCTCTGAACGGCCAAAAGGGCGTCAGCGAGGAATTGCGCCAGCGGATCAGGGAAACTGCCGGAGAACTGGGGTACCGGTTCCCCGCCAGTGTCAAATCCCAGGGCGAGAGCCTGACCGTGGGCGTGCTGATGTCAGAGGTTTATATTGCCAAATATGAGACTTTTTACTGGGAGTTTTACCAGAAAATTCTGGCGGAGGCGGCGAAACGCAACTGTTTTGTGCTGCTGGAGGTGCTTTCGGCGGACGCGGAGAAGGCCCGGCCGGACGTAAAGCTGCTGCGGGAGCAGAGGATCGACGGCTTGATCGTGCTGGGGGCGCTTTCGGACGGTTACCTGGCCCCCTTGCAAAAGAGTTGTCATGTCCCCATGGTTTACCTGGATTTTTACAGCGGCCGTGCGGGGGAATACAGCATTATTTCCAACAGCTTTTACGGCAGTTATCTTATGACATGCCATCTGCTGGAGAAGGGACACCGAAAGATTGCTTTTGTGGGGACGCCCCTTGCAACGGACAGCATTACGGACCGGTATCTGGGATTTCGGAAGGCGATGATGGAACGGGGCGCCGAAGTGAGAGAGGACTGGATCATACCGGACAGAGATCAGCCCCGCAGATGCTTTGAAAAGCTGGTTCTGCCGCAGACGCTGCCAAGCGCTTTTGTGTGCAACTGCGACCAGACGGCGGCTGCGGTGATCCGGGCGCTGGAGGAAAGAGGCGTTTCGGTGCCGGAACAGGTTTCGGTTGTGGGGTATGACGATTATCTGTATCCGGGGCTTTGCAGTGTGGCCCTGACCACATATGCGGTGGATATGGGGAAAATGGCCGGGCGGAGTGTGGAGGTTCTGACCAGGATGATCCGCGGCGGAACATACCGCGGCGGCGTTTCCACGCTGGAAGTGGTGGAGGGACGTTTGGTGGAACGGGACAGCGTCCGGGAATGGACGGAGGACGCGCAGGAAGCCAAGGTTTGAACAAATGCGCCGGTTTCCGGGGACGGACGGTTTGGGAAACAGGCGGAAGGAAACATTCCAGAATAGAGCTTTGAGGGGAGGGGCGGTTATGCTGCCTGAGGATCCGGTGATGCTGTTGAGCTATGTGAATTTAAAACTGCGGGATCAGTATGGGAATCTGGAAGAACTCTGCGACGATCTGCAGGCGGACAGGGAAAAGCTGACGGGGAAACTGGCGGAGATCGACTATCATTACGACGAGGGAAGAAATCAGTTTGTGTAAGGAGCAGATTCCGGTGAGGGAAGAAAATGACAAAACCGGAGCGGGGGGCCCGCGGGGGATCCGCTGCCGGATCTGTACAGGCTGCGGCCTGTGCCCGGGGGTGTCGGCGGCCACAAACGCCGAATCGGGACTACATGTGCTTTCCGAAGGGGCGCTGGCGGATGACGGGCGGTTTCCCCTCAAGGGGAAAAAACGTCTGGTCACAGTGGACGTGGGAACTACCACTGTGGCCATGCTTTTGTATGGCGCGGATGGCGCCGTGGCGGATCGGTATGTGTGCGTGAATCCCCAGACGGCGTGGGGAGCGGACGTGCTTTCACGGGTCCGGGCCGCGGAGGATCCTTCTGCGGCGCAAAACATGCGACAGGAGATTTTGAACGCTTTGGGCCGGGGGATGGAACGGTTCCGAAAAAAGTTGTCTTCCGGAGAGACCATGTTTTTTACGGCGGCGGCCAACACGGTCATGACCTATCTGCTCATGGGCTGGGATCCGGCGGAACTGGGCCGCGCCCCCTTTCATGCCTCCAGGCTGGAAGGGGTGCGGACGGAAATTGCAGGCGTACCCGGTTATATCCTTCCGGGACTTTCCGCCTTTGTGGGCGGCGACATTGTGGCGGGGATCCACGCCTGCGGCATGTGTCAAAGCGGACTGACCCTGCTGTTGGATCTGGGGACCAACGGGGAAATGGTGCTGGGAGATCGCAAGGAAAGGATCGCCTGTGCCACAGCGGCGGGGCCGGCCTTTGAGGGAGGGCCGAACCGGGGAGTGTGGGGAGCGGATATGATCAGCCTGCTGGCCCGGCTCAGGGACGAGGAGATTCTGGATGAAACGGGAGTATTGAAGGACCCCTATTTTGAAACGGGTATCCGGATCGGGAATGTGCTGGTCACCCAGGAGTCCATCCGGGCCGTTCAGCTTGCCAAAGGAGCCATTGCGGCGGGAATCGGCATTCTGATCCGGCGTCTGGGGGTTTCCGTCCGGGAGATCAAACGTGTGGTGCTGGCCGGCGGCTTTGGCTATTATCTGAACCCGCAGGCCGCCGCGCGGATCGGGTTGTTTCCCGCCGAACTTGCGGATCGGGCCGTGGCCGGCGGAAATACCGCCCTAGCCGGCGCCTTGCTGGCCGGCCGGCAGATTCTGGCGTCCGGGGGCACGGAAACTCTGAACCGGACGTTTCAGGAGGGCGTACTGCGCACAAAAGTTTTGAACCTGGCCCATGAGGAAGGTTTCGAGGAAACCTATGTGGAATGCCTGTCTCTGGAGCGGTTTTGGCTGAAGGAAACGGCGGAGGAAACATGAAACAGATTATCGTTCGGTATCTGCGCCCCTATTTCCCCAGAATGGGCGTGGGCTTTCTCATCAAATTCATCGGCACTGTCATGGATCTGGGAATTCCCTATATTCTGGCCTATATTATCGATTCCGTCATTCCGGAGGGCGACAGGCGGCTTGTGTATGCCTGGGGCGGCCTGATGATTCTGTGTTCCCTGCTGGCCGTAGCTTTTAACATTATTGCAAACAGAATGGCGTCCCGGGTGGCCGGGGACGCCACGGAAACGATCCGGCATGATCTGTTCCGAAAAATCATGGGCCTGTCCAGCGCGAGGACGGATTTCTTTACCAAACCCTCCTTGATTTCCAGAATGACCTCCGATACATACAATGTGCATCAGATGCTGGGAAGGGTTCAGCGTCTGGGAGTGCGCGCGCCCATTCTCCTGATCGGGGGACTCTGCGTCACTTTCACCCTGGATCCGGCCATGGCCTGTGTGCTTTTGGCCACTCTGCCCCTTCTGGGGTTTCTCACGGTTTTTGTGTCCAAAAAGAGTATCCCCATGTACGGAGATCTGCAGGAATCCAACGACCGGTTTGTACGCATGGTCAGGGAGGATATCTCCGGCATCCGGGTGATCAAGGCGCTCTCCAAATCCGGGTATGAAAAGGAAAAATTCCGGAAGATCAACCGGGAGGTGGCGGAACGGGAGAGAAAAAACGGTATGGTCATGGCCGTGATCAATCCCTCCATGAACATTTTGCTGAATCTGGGACTGGTGGGCGTGATCCTGGTGGGAGCCGTCCGGGTGAACGTCGGTTCCTCCGAGGTAGGAAAAATCCTGGCGTTTACCACCTATTTCACCATTATTCTCAACGCCATGATGTCTCTTGCCAAAATGTTTACCGTCATGTCCAGAGCCATCGCCTCCGGAGACCGGATCTACGAAGTGCTGAGCAGAGAGGAGGACATGGCGCCGATGGAGGGAAACGGGCGGGAAGACCCGGACAAGGCGGTTTCCTTCGGCGCAATCTGTTTTGAGCATGTGAGTTTTTCCTATCAGAAGACGGGAGAACCCAATCTTAGGGATCTGTCCTTCTGCATCGCCAGGGGCGAGACGCTGGGTATCATTGGCGAAATCGGCTCCGGTAAATCCACCGTGATCAATCTGCTGATGCGCCTGTACGATCCGAATCAGGGAAGGATCCTGGTGGACGGCCGGGACGTGCGCGCCTATGAGCCGGGGGAACTGAAGAAGAAATTCGGCGTGGTCTTTCAGAACGACACGATTTTTGAAGATACTATCGCGGGAAACGTGTCCCTGGGCAGGGACATGACGGACGAACAGATTCGGGAGGCCCTTCTCTACGCGCAGGCGGGGGAGTTTGTGGAGGGCCGTAAAGACAAGGAAGATGAGGCGCTTAACATTAAGGGAGCCAATTTAAGCGGAGGCCAGAAACAGAGAGTGCTGATCGCCAGGGCCCTGGCGGCGGGGCCAGAGATCTTGATTCTGGATGATTCCTCCAGCGCCCTTGACTACCGGACGGACGCCAGACTGCGTCAGGGCATCCGCAGGCATTTCAAGGGCGTTACACTGGTGATCGTGGCACAGCGGGTCAGCTCCATCCGCACAGCGGATCACATCCTGGTGCTGGAGGACGGCGCGGCCATCGGATACGGATCCCATGAGGAACTGATGAAAAACTGCGCCCTGTACCGGGAGATTGCAGAGAGCCAGATGGGAGACGGGACGGCGGGGCCGGATATCTCCTGCGGAAAGGAGGCGTCTGTATGAGAAGAAAGCCTTTTTCTCCGAAAACGGAAACCGGGAACGGGCCTGACTGGTCGAAGGCTGCCGGTGGGAAACGCCGGTATTCCGGCAGGACCATCATGGGTCTTTGCAGATACATGCTGCAATATAAATGGATGCTGGCGTTAGCGCTCCTGTGTACACTGGGAAGTAATCTGTTCGCCCTGATCGGACCGAAACTGACGGGCCTGTGCATTGGCGCTGTGGAGCCCGGCGCAGGGAAGGTGGATTTTGCCACGGTGGGATATTACGCCGGGTGGATGGCTGTGTTTTATGTGGTCAGCGCCGCCATGTCCTACGGCTTGCAGGCGCTGATGCTGACCATCAGCCGCAAGGTGGTGTACAGGATGCGGCAGGATGTGTTTGAAAAATTGTTGTCTCTGCCGGTGGGATTTTTTGACGTGCATCAGACCGGAGATATCATCAGCCGGATTTCCTATGACATCGACACGGTCAACGCCTCTCTGTCCAACGATCTGGTTCAGCTTTTCACCACAGTGATCACCGTGGCGGGAGCGCTGGTGATGATGATCACCATTTCGCCCCGTCTGGTTTTAGTGTTTGCCTTTACGGTTCCATTATCCATCGCAGCCACACGGTATATCACCGGAAAGACAAAACCTCTTTTCAGGGAGCGGTCCGCCAAGCTGGGAGAGCTGAACGGCTTTGTGGAGGAGATGATCTCCGGCCAGAAAACCTTAAAGGCTTATGACAGGGAGCAATATACTCAGAAACGGTTCGACGGGAAAAATTCCCATGCGGTGGACGCCTATTACAGAGCGGAGTACTACGGCAGCATCACAGGCCCCTGCGTGAATTTCATCAATAACCTTTCCCTGTCCTTAATCAGCGTGTTTGGGGCGCTTTTATATCTTGCGGGGCATATGAGCGTGGGAGATATTTCCTCCTTTGTGCTGTATTCTCGGAAATTTTCCGGCCCGATCAACGAGGCCGCGAACATTGTCAGCGAGCTGCAGTCCGCCTTGGCTGCGGCGGAACGGGTGTTTCGTCTCTTGGAGGAGGATCCGGAGCCGGAGGACGCCCCGCAGGCGGCGGAGCTTACGGAGGTGCGGGGGGACGTGCGCTTTGAGAATGTCAGTTTCGGATATGCGCCGGACAGGACGGTGATCCGCGACTTCAGTTTCCACGCCTTACCCGGCAGACTGATTGCCATTGTAGGGCCTACGGGAGCGGGGAAGACCACGCTGATCAATCTGCTGATGCGGTTTTACGATCCCGAGAGCGGCGGGATTCTGGTGGACGGAAACAGGGCGGACGGTCTGCGGCGGGACAGTCTGCGGAAGGCGTACGCCATGGTTCTTCAGGACACCTGGCTTTTTTACGGGAGCATATATGAAAACCTTGCCTACGGCAAGGAGGGCGCGGGCCGGGGGGAAGTGGAAACGGTGGCCAGGGCCGCCCAGATCCATTCCTTCATCAAGCGGCTGCCCCAGGGGTACGACACGGTTCTCACCGATGAGGGAACCAACATTTCCAAGGGTCAGAAACAGCTACTCACCATTGCCAGAGCCATGCTTTTGGACGCGAAAATGCTGATTTTGGACGAGGCTACCTCCAACGTGGACACCAGGACGGAAAAGCAGATCCAGAAAGCCATGTTGAAACTGATGGAGGGGAAGACCTGTTTTGTGATCGCCCACAGGCTGTCCACCATCGAAAACGCGGATCTGATCCTTGTGGTAAACGATGGCCAGGTGGTGGAGCAGGGCACTCACCGGGAGCTGATGGAGCGGGAAGGAGAGTACTTCAGGCTGTACAAAGCGCAGTTTGAGTAAGATACACAGAAAGTCCCCCCTGATTTTGCCGCGGTCAAACCGCGGCCGGCCCAGAACGCTATCCTATCGAAGTTTTTCTTATTTTCCTTTTCATGATACTACTGTCCAAATTACCTTGCCATATTTCTGTGCGTCTGCTATAATGATGTTGTCGGCGGTGATCGAACTGCCGGAAACTTCTTGCGATGGATAGGTCTTCGTTTCAGAACAGTATCCCGGTAACAGGAACAGACAACAGCATAGAAAAAGGTGGGAGGGAACGCGGCAGGAATCCTTTGGAACGGCGTTAAGTATTGGCATGGCTGAATCTGCGCAACCCCGTTTCTTCCCATGTGGAAGGAAGGGAAAGCTTGACGCAAAAGACACGAAAAAGCATTGTAAAAACGACCGGAACATCCTATAATAAAGGAGAGCGGAAAAAAGAGGCGCTGAAGGCGCTTGAGCAGTTGACGCTGGCGGATCGATTTATCTTTTTTAAGGTGATGCAGGATGCGGAACTGTGCAGGCGGTGCACGCGCCGAATCTGCCCCAGAGAAGCCGGTATTACCAGAATCTGATTGATGTGGATCTGCTGGGCCGGGGAGAGGATTACCGTCTGCTCAACAAAAGCTATGTGATCTTTATCTGCATGGAGGATCTTTTCCATAAGGGCAGGCATCTTTACACATTTGAATACCGTTGCAGGGAAGATATGGATCTTGCCCTGGGGGACGGGACGGTGAAGATTTTTTTGAACCCGTATTCGGATAGGGAGGATGTCACCCCGGAACTTCAAAATTTCCTTCGTTATCTGGCGGAAGGCGTGGCGGTGGATGAATATACGGAAAGGCTGGTGGAAGCAGTGGAGACGGCAAAGAGAGATCCCAGACTGATGGTGGAATATATGTCCTATTATGCGGAGCAGGCGGATCGCCGCGCAGAGAGGGAAGAAGGACGAGAAGAAGGACGGGCAGAAGGCATCACGCAGGGGCATGCCGCCGGCCTGGAGGAAGGTATGGCTCGGGGCATTGTTCAGACCATAAAGAGTCTCAAGGGCACGATGGAGCAGGCGGCGCAGCAGTTGACTCTCCAGTGCGGTATGAGCGGGGAGGAAGCCCTTGCCACCGTCAGAAAATACTGGTAAACGAAAAAAGGATCAAATTTTCAGACTCCTGATATCAAGTCAAAAATGGGCATGATGTCAGGAGTTTTTGTATGGATGTGCGGGAATTTCCTAACATTCCGATTGCGAGGAATGCGCTCAGCCCGGCCAAAGCCGGGTGAAACTGAAAGAAAAGAGCGTAAAGCGATGGAAAAGTATTTCCACGGAACTTTTTTTATGTTAAAATGAAACAAATATCAGGGCAAATATGAGAAAAGGAAAAAGCAAAAGGAGGGTTTTACATGAATGAGAACGGTTCTGTGGAAGAAAAGGCGTCTTTGATTCATTCTCTGCGCCTGAAGATTGCCGGGCTTGCCATTGCCGCGGTCCTGATCGCCGGCATTTTTATCGCGGTGTTTGTGCTGCCCAGCAGCCGCAACATCATTCTGGATGCGGCGGAGAATCATATGAGTTCTCTGGTACAGTCATACGGACGGCACCTGAACGATGAATCGGCTCAGGGCAGTTTAATGGACGGGTATGACGGATACGCCTCGATTCTGGGGAATGTGAGCGTCGAAGGGCTGGATTCCTCGTACATTTTCCTGGTTGGTTCTGACGGCACTGTCCTATATCATCCCACAAAGTCCAAAGTGGGGCAATCTGTGGATAACGCAGTGATATCCGGAGTGGTGAAACAGATCCGTCAGGGCGCAGCTCCCAAAGGCGTTGTGACCGCGTCTTATGACGATAACGGAACGATGAGATGCGCCGCCTATATGGTGCTGAATGATCAAAGCGTTCTGGTGGTTTCCGCGGAGCAGCCGGAAATTCTCGGTACCTTCAGGCAACTGGAATACAGGCTTATCTTTGGGGTTCTGGTGGTGCTGATCCTGCTCGGCTGTCTGGAATTTTTGGCGTCGGGAATGCTGCTTCGCCCGTTACATACGCTGACGGAAATCATAAACGATACGGCGAATTTCGATTTCCACCACAACCCTGCCAGCCCTACCATCTGTGCCAGAAAAGATGAGATCGGCGTGATCGGCCGGGCAATCCGGAAGATGAGGAAAAATCTCCGCTCCATCATCGGCGATATTGACAACGTCAATATACAGATTACGGAAAATGTGAAGGGGCTCACCGACATTTCCGAAACCATCAATATCCAGTGCATGGATAACAGCGCCACCACTCAGCAGTTGGCGGCCGGGATGCAGCAGACCTCCGCGGCTACGGAGACCATTGCCGGCAACATTGAACAGGTCAGAAAGAATGCGGACGATATTCGTTCCATGGCCGATGAAGGCCGCAATACAGCGGGAGAAGTCAAGCAGCGGGCGGCGGGACTGAAGGCAGCTACCGACGAGGCGACGGATAAGACCACCAAACTGTACGAATCCGTGAAGGAGAGGACGGAAAAGGCCATTGAGGATTCCCGGGCCATTGACAAAATTAATGAGCTGGCCGAGTCCATTATGTCCATATCCTCTCAGACAGGCCTTCTTGCGCTGAATGCTTCCATTGAAGCAGCCAGGGCCGGCGAGGCGGGCAAAGGGTTCGCGGTGGTGGCTACGGAAGTGGGTAACCTGGCCAATCAAACTTCCGAGACGGTAAACAGCATTAACCGGATCGTAGGCGAGGTCAACGAGGCCGTGCGGAATATGACCGCTGCACTGACGGATACGGTGGATTTTTTGGAAAACGTGGTTTTGAAGGATTACGACAGTTTTTCCGCCGTGGGTACGCAGTATGATCAGGATGCGGAGGTTTTCCAGAACAGCATGACCGGAATCCGGGAGGCCGTCAATTCTCTGAACCGTGTGATCGGCGAGATTGTGGGCGAAGTGACGGCCATCAACACCACCGTCAACGAGGCGGCCGGAGGCGTAACCAATATCGCGGATAAGACCACCGACGTGGTGAGTCAGACGGTGAAAAACGGCGAACTTGTGGAAGATTGTCTGAATACTGTGAAAAAATTGCAGGAAATTTCCGCTATGTTTAAGATGGAATAGAGGAGAACAAAGCCAAACAGGGACAGTGGGAAGGGCGTCTGCCAATCAGGCTGCAAAGGAGAAATCACAGATATTCGTTGTGGGTTTTGCGGAAAAGGAATTTAACGGGATACCCTCCTTCATCGCAGATGGAACGGACGATGTCCTCCGCTGTCTCCTGTACGTTTTCATTGACGCAGAAAATGCAGCAGTTCTTTTTGCGGCTGAACAGAGAGGGTTTCAGCCAGTGGATATAAAAGGAGATGCGCTCCTTTAAGAGCGCCTGTTCTATCAGGCGTTTGCATTCCAGGTCTGAAATCTCGCACAGTTCGATTTCGTTATGTACTTTTAAGGCGGTATAGAGGGGTTGATTCATAGCTGGGTCACCTCGCGGTTGTTTTGGAGGCCGTTTTGTCTGGCCTGTGAACACAGTATAACATAATTTTGGGGGGAATGCCATAGGTTTTCTGTTTACTTCCACAGGTTTTTGAGATATACTGGACACATCGGACGGCGGCGACCGGCCGGAAAGGACAGGGTGACAAAATGGATTTTTGGGATAAAATGAGCGATACGATTTCCGAGAAGGGGAAAAAGGTGGCCCACAAGGCAAAAAACGCGGCGGAGATTTTCAATCTGAAAGGGCAGATTTCCACCTGCGAGGAAGTGATGAAAAAGAATTATCTGGAGATCGGCCGTCTCTTTTGCGAGATGTATGAGGAAGAAGAAGACGCGCCTTTTGAAAAACAGAGAACGGCGGTAAAAAATGCCAAAGCGGCTGTGCAGGAGCTGCAGGAACAAATCAACCAACGAAAAGGCCTTTGAAACGGTTATGAAACGGTTATGGCGGGAACAGGATGCAGCCTGTCCCCGCCATTTTCATGGAAAAATCTCTAAAAGGGCACGGACGGAAAATCATGGCAGAGGCTGTTGCGGCGGTGGCTGCTGGGCGGCCTGCATCTGCGCCTGATTCTGCTGGGCAATGGGCCGCTGGGCCTCCAAAATCGCCTCATATCCGGGCGTTGCAAAGAAGGTTGCGTCATGCTGGCAGACATTGGAAGTCCTGGGCTGAGTGATGGTGCCGTCCGCGTTCAGGAAGGTGGAGCCGGCGATCAACGCCGGATCTTCCAGAAGGGGCAGGGTCAGGTAGCCGGTGCAGCGGAACGGGCATTCCGGGCTGGCCGGCAGCATGTCATACGCGCAGATTTCACCCTGATAATGAATATCGCAGTAATCGACGGGAACCGTGCCCTCCGCGAAGTATTCCGTGATGACGTGATTGCCGTCCACCACGTTACACAGCCCGTCGATGGGAAGTTTTCCGGACTGGCTGCACACCTGGGCCGTAACGATGCCCTGGGGAGTGGTAAAGGCCATATCCGGAAGGTTTTCATGAATCCGGGACATCACGGCTTTCCAAAGCTTTCTGGATACGGTGGTGTCGTCGAATTTAATATTGTTGTCATAGCCGGTCCAGACGGAGCAGGTATAATAAGGGGTATAGCCCGCAAACCACGCGTCTTTCGGACCGGTGGAGGTTCCGGTTTTGCCGGCGATCCCCATGGTGCTGGACCATCTGGCGGAAGCACCGGTGCCGGTGGTCACGCAGTCCTGCATGGCGCTGGTGAGCAGAAAGGCCGTGGTTTCTTTGATGACGCGTCTGGAGGAAGGTTTGGTATTGTCCAGAATCACGTTGCCCTCGGAGTCCGTAACCCTTGAGTAAAGCTTGGGAGTGACATACATCCCCATATTGGCGATCGATGCGTAGGCGGCGTTCAGCTCATAGACGGAAACGCCGTTTGTCAGTCCGCCCAGCACCATGGGCTGGCGAACGTCCGTGTAAACCTGATTGCCCTTTGTCACGCCGTCCGTGAGAGTGGTAAAGCCAAAGTTTAACAGATAATCATACCCAAGCTGGGGGCTGATGACCGTCAGGGTCTTGACGCTGACGATATTCAGGGATTCCCGGATGGCCTCCCGGATGGACTGGATGCCCCGGTAACCGGTCTCATACCAGTTGTCCACGGGGGTTCCGTCGTCGTAATTGAAGGGAGCGTCATTATACACGGTGGCCAGGGTCTGTCCCGCGCTGTCCAGGGCCGGGGCAAAAGCGGCCAGAGGCTTGAAGGTGGATCCGGGGGAACGCAGGGCGTTGGTCGCCCTGTTTAACGTCCGGCGGCCTTCCTTGGTGCCTCGTCCGCCAACGATCGCCACAACGTATCCGGTGCTTTGATCTTCAATCACCATGGCGGTCTGCGGCTGCGCGGTCAGGGAGATGGACTCGGCATAATTGTCCTCCGTATTTTCCACACCCAGATCCTCCAGCATGGCGGTCCTGTAAATTTCGATGGCCTCGTAGGCATCGTCCTGAGATTTGAAAATCAGGTTGAATTTCTTGTCCCGGTTCTGTTGAAACCATTTGGTCATGTTTTCCTTACTGAAGTTCACCGTTTCCCCGGCGGGGGTATACACGCTCAGGGCATACGTCAGATACCAGTCGGTGTTTGCCGGGAAGTTGTCGGGATTGGCGAATTCTTCGTCCGCAATGGCCTGGATCGCAGGATCCAGAGTGGACTCGATGCGAAGTCCGCCGGAAGTCAGCAGATTTTCGGCCATAAGGCTGGAGTAACCGGCGATATTCACCAGATCTTCCTTAACCTGCTCATATACCGCGTCGGAGAAGTAGGAGCCGGCGGTGGTGTTGGAGTTTCCCCGGTAGTCGATGTCGTGAACGGAGATACGTTCGTAAACCGCGTCGGTGTCGGCCACGGCTTCATCGTACTGTTCCTGGGTGATAAAGTCCAGTTCCAGCATATTGTCCAGCGTAATCTGCCTCCGGCTGCGGTTTGCGTCGGGATGGCTGATGGGATTTAAGCGGGAAGGACTTTGGGTAATGCTGGCGATCACCGCGCTTTCGGAAACCGTCAGTTCACTGGCGGATTTTCCAAAATACCGCTGGGATGCAGCCTCCACCCCCAGGGTGTTCTGCCCCAGGTTGATGGCGTTCATATAGCACAGCAGGATATCGTCCTTGTCATAGTATTTTTCAATTTCAAGGGCGAGGAACTGTTCCTGCAGCTTTCGCTTGATCTTTTTCATCCAGTTTTTGCCTTCGGAGGTCCATTCCGTAAATACGTTGTTTTTCAAAAGCTGCTGGGTGATGGTGCTTCCTCCCTGGCTGCGGCGTCCCCGGCTGGTCAGAACGGTATAACCCGCTCTGGCGATGCCCTGGAAATCAATGCCCTTATGCTGGTAAAAGCGGGCGTCCTCAATGGCCACGAAAGCTTTTCCCAGATGATCCGGCAGCATGTCGATGGAGGCCACCGGGATCCGGTTGGAATTGGTGGTCACATACTTGTCGATCTCGTTGCCCTCGCTGTCGTAGACGATGGTGGCCTGGCCGGAGGCGACCACATCGCTCAGGCGGATATTGGGGGTGGAGGCCAGAATGCCGCGGTAAGCTCCAATTCCGCCTGCCACAGCGCAGATACCGACCCCCAGTATGGCCACAATCCCCAGCTTTATCACCAGGAGAAACAGCTTTCTCTCCCATTTTACCGTTTTGGAATTCAGCGCCTTTTGTCTTGCACGGACGCCCTTTTTACTGTAATTCATTTTTTCCTCTCACTTCCGCCTTCCCGGAAGGATCCCGGTTGGCTTGTACGGACGGATGACAGGCCTGTACAATATGATACATTATAACAAAATTTGGTATGTAAAGAAAGACTTTCCACTTTAATTTAATAATATTTCACATTTTTTGTTTTTTATGTTATCCTGATTATGTATGCTCATACAGGCAAATTATAAAATACCGTGTGTTATGAAAAAGAGGGAAGGAACAGAGAGCGGTATGGATTCCAGCCGGGTTTTGTTACAGGGCGGCCAGGGCGTATATGAAGAAAAAAAATCCCGCTTTATCGCAACCCTGAGAGAGTGCGAAAGCGAAGAAAAGGCTGTCTCTTTTATTGAGGAAATGAGAAAAAAATACTGGGATGCCAGACATAACTGCTATGCTTACATCGTCGGGGAGAAGGGTGAGATTCTTCGGTTCAGCGATGACGGGGAACCCGGCGGGACGGCGGGCAGGCCCATGCTGGAGGTGCTTGCGGGATCCGGGATCCGGAATGTGGCGGCGGTGGTGAGCCGGTATTTCGGCGGGGTGCTGCTTGGCACTGGCGGCCTGGTACGGGCGTACACCAGGGCTGTACAGGAGGCGCTGAAAAACTGCGTGGTGGGAAAGCTGCGGGCGGGGATTGAGATGGAGGCGCATACGGACTATCTCAGCGTGGGAAAGATCCTGCACCTGCTGGCCCACGCAGGGATCGAGCCCCATTTCTGCGATTATGGGGATCGGGTGACCCTGCGCTTTACGGTTCCCGGGGATCAGGCGGAGCGTCTTCAGGCGGATCTGGCGGCGGCCACCGGCGGAAAAATAGAATTAAAATGGCTCAGAGAGGCCGCTTTTGTTGACGGCAGCGCCTGGGACTGAATTCATACAGGGAGGAAAGGAGAAAGGCAAGAGATGGAAAAGAAGGATATGCAGGAACTGGAAACACTTTTGGAAACCAGGCAGTACACAAGGCTGCGTCAGTTGTTAGGCGAGATGAATGACGCGGATATTGCCGGGTGGATGGAGGAGCTGGAGAAAAATTCTCTGCTGAAGGTGTTCCGCATTCTGCCAAAGGATCTGGCCGCGGACGTTTTTTCCTACCTGGAAGTGGACAGCCAGCAGACGATTATCACCTCCCTGTCCGAACAGGAGGCGGCAACCGTTATCGACAACCTGATGGCGGACGATGCGGTGGATCTGCTGGAGGAAATGCCTGCCAACGTGGTGGATAAGCTGTTGGAAAACGCAAAGCCGGATACCCGTCAGGCGATCAACCATCTGCTGCGCTACCCCGAGGATTCCGCCGGCAGCATTATGACGGTGGAGTACGTGTCCCTAAAGGAGAGCTATACGGTGGAGGAAGCCATCCAGCGGATCCGCGCCGTAGGACTGGACAGCGAAACCATCAACATCTGCTATGTGCTGGACGCCAAGCGGCGGCTGGTGGGAACGGTGGCTCTGCGCTACCTGCTGTTGAGCGATTCGGACGAGATCATCCGGGACATGATGCACGAAAACGTGATTTCCGTCAATACCATGACGGACCAGGAGCAGGTGGCGGCCCAGTTCAAGAAATATGACTTTACCGCCATGCCGGTGGTGGACAATGAGAACCGGCTGGTGGGGATTATCACCGTGGACGATATCGTGGATATTATGGAAGAAGAAGCCACGGAGGATATGGAGAAGATGGCGGCTATCATGCCAAGCGACAAGCCCTACATGCGCACGTCCGTGTGGGAGACTTACAAAAAGCGCATCCCCTGGCTGCTGCTTTTGATGGTGTCCGCCACCTTTACCGGCGCTATCATCAGCACCTTTGAGGACGCGCTGAGCGTGTACGCTTCGCTGATCGCTTTTATTCCCATGCTCATGGACACAGGGGGAAACGCCGGAGGACAGGCCAGCGTGACGGTGATCCGCGGCCTGAGTCTGGGGGAGATTGAATACAGGGATGTGCCCGGAGTGGTGTGGAAGGAAATCCGGGTGGCGGTGTTATGCGGCATTTCTCTGGCGGCGGCCAATTTCGTCAAGCTGATGCTGATTGACCGGGTGGGACTGATGGTGTCGCTGACCGTGTGCGCAACGTTGGCGGCGGCGGTGCTGATGGCCATGCTGGTGGGATGTCTGCTCCCTGTGGGGGCCAAGAGACTGGGTTTTGACCCGGCGGTCATGGCCAGCCCCTTTATCACCACGATTGTGGACGCGCTTTCCCTTCTGGTGTACTTCCGCTTTGCGGTTATGATCCTGGGGATCTAGCAGACGGCGGAAACCATGTCCCTTCCGGCATGGTTATGTCAGAAAATCGTATTGGGACACATACAGCTCATAGTAAGGCCCTCTGCGGGCAAGGAGTTCCTCATGGGTACCCCGTTCCAGAATGCCGCCCTGATCCACATACATGATGCAGTCGGCGTTTTTGATGGTGGACAGCCTGTGGGCGATGATGAAGGAGGTGCGTCCCTTCAGCAGCTCGTTCAGCCCTTTCTGAAGAAGAATCTCCGTCTCGGTGTCGATGCTGGAGGTCGCTTCGTCCAGGATCAGGATCTTCGGGTCGGCGAGCAGGGCCCTGGCAAAAGAGATCAACTGTCTCTGGCCGGCGGAAAGGCGGCTGCCCCGTTCGTTGACTTCCGTGTAGTAACCGTTTTCCATCTGGGAGATAAACTCATGGGCGCAGACGGTCTTTGCCGCACGGATTACCTGTTCGTCCGTGGCTTCCCTGTTTCCATAACGGATGTTATCCATAATGGTGCCGGAGAAGATAAAGCTGTCCTGCATCATGACGCCCATCTGGGTGCGCAGGGAGTGGATGGTCACGGTGGAAATATCGATGCCGTCGATCAGGATCTGTCCCGAGTCCACGTTGTAAAACCGGCTGATCAGGTTCACTATGGTAGACTTGCCGGCTCCGGTGGGACCCACAAAGGCATAGGTTTCTCCTTCCTTTGCGGTGAAATTGATATCGTCCAGGATCCGGTGACCGGTTTCATAGCTGAAACAGACGTTGCGGAATTCCACTTCTCCGCGGATGGGGGGCATGACGCCCGCGCCTTCCGCGTCCTTTACCAGCACCGGTTCGTCGATGGTTTCAAAGATACGCTCCAGGTAGGAAATGGCGGTGAGCAGGGAATTGTAAAAGCCCGCCAGGGTGTTGATGGGCGCCCAGAACCTTCCGATGTAGGAGGTGAAGGCGATCAGTACGCCCACGGTCAGCGTGGCGTCCGGCGCAAGGATCCAGCGGATCCCCAGCACATAGATAAAGGACGTGGTGATGGCGGAGATCAGATCCACACTGGGCCCCATGATGAAATTGAATTTCACCGCCCGCATCCAGGCTTTTCTGTAATTGCCGCTTAAATTGTTGAAAATATCGTTGTTTTCATTTTCTCTGACGAAGGACTGTGTCACGCGGATGCCGTTGATGCTCTCCGCGATGTAGGCGTTTAAATTGCTCTGCTTGTTGGACTGGATCTGCCATGCCCGGCGCTGCCTTCTTTTGATGAAGACGATCACGCATGCCAGCAGGGGAAGGCCGCACAGGCAGACCACGGTCAGCCTGGGATCGCAGATCAGCATAAAGAGGATGATGAAAAACAGGTTGCACAGGTCCGTGATGGTGTTCACGATGCCGTTGCTGAGAAGGTCGCTCAGGCTGTTGACATAGTTGACCACCCGGACCTGGATCTTGCCGTGGGGCCTGTCGTCATAGTAGGAGAAGGGCAGCTCCTGAAGGTGGTTGAAAATGTCCGTGCGGATCGCGTGAATAATGTTCTGGCCGATGATGCTCATGGTCTTGATCTTAAAACGCATGGCTATGGCGGAATAGACGGACACGGCGAAGGTGAGCGCCGCCATCAGGGCGATTTTTTTCATATCCTTATCCGGAATGTAAACGTCCATGATCCTCTGGAAGAAAAGGGGCACCATCATGGTCAGAGCGGAGGAAGACAGCATTAATACAATAACACCTGCCATTTTATTCTTATAGGGAGAAATATACCCTCCGAGACGTTTCAACTGGTTAATGTCAAAGCTGTCCTCCAGGATCTCATCCATATCATAGCGGTTGCGGGCCATTTCACTCGCCTCCCTTCGCGGATTTCGTATTTTTGGCATTGGATAACAGGTCGTATGGAATTTCTCCGTACTGGTTGTGAAAAGCCTTTGCGTAATACCCGCCCTGGGCGACCAGGGAATCGTGGGTGCCCTGTTCGATAATCCGTCCCTCGTCCATCACCAGGATCAGATCCGCGTCCTTGATGGAGGAGATCCGGTAGGCGATGATAAAGATGGTGCAGCTTGCCTTCAGGGTCTTCAACTGAGTCTGTATGTAGCTTTCGGTTTCCATGTCCACGGCGGAGGTGGTATCGTCCAGAATCAGGATGGAGGGATCCTTGAGCAAGGCTCTCGCAAGGGAGATCCGCTGCTTTTGCCCTCCGGAGAGGCCCACTCCCCTTTCGCCCACAATGGTGTCATAGCCGTCCGGCATGGCGTTGATGAAGTGGTTGGCGTCCGCCATGATGGCGGCGTGTTTTACCTGCTCAAAGCTGCAGTCGGGCCGCCCGTAGGCGATATTGCCCTCGATGGTGTCCGAGAACAGGAACACGTCCTGCATGGCCATGCCGATATTGTCCCGCAGATTGTAAAGATCCATGGTCCGAACGTCCACCCCGTCCACCAGCACCTGCCCGGAGGTGGTGTCATAGAAACGGCATAACAGATTCATCAGAGTGGACTTGCCGGCGCCGGTGGAGCCGATGATCCCAACGGTCTGGCCCGCTTTGACTTGGAAATTGATATCGGTCACAATATCCTCATCGTCGGCGCGGTAGGATACGTTTTTAAATTCCACGTCCCCGTGGATCTTTTCGTGGATGCCGCCGGTGCGGGGGGTATGGACTTTGGGTTCCTCGCTGTATGTGGCGTAAATTTTCTCCACGGAGGTCAGGAAGTTCTGAATATCGTTGACCCACCAGCCTGCCATGCGCAGAGGGGTGTTTAACATCCACAGGTAGCCGTTTACCTTGACCAGATCCCCCAGCGTGATTTCCTCCTGTACCACCATATAGCCGCCGTAGAGCATCAGCACGATGGTCAGAGCGTAGGAGAGTACCTCGAAAATGGGGACGTACTTCATCCATACCTTGGAGGCGTTGATCTGGGCGTCCCGGAATTTGTCGTTTTCCACCTGGAACTTTTCCTTTTCATAGTCTTCCTTGGCGAACGCCTTTACCACGCGGTTCCCGCTGACGTTTTCCTGCACGAAGGCGTTCAGGGAGGAGAAACAGTTCCGGTTGCGCTGAAAGGCGGGCCTGACTTCCCTGGACTGCCGGTAGGTGGAAAAGGCGGTGAAGGGCAGCACAATCAGCATGCACAGGGCAAGCTTTACGTTGACCGTAAAAATCATCAGAAGGGCGAAAATGAATAAGAGCACATTTTGATAGACCGAATAGATCACATAGGCGATAAAATGCCGGATTGCGTCCATATCTCCGGTCTGACGGCTCATCAGATCCCCGGTTCTTTTCTTATTATAAAACGCGAAATCCTCCTCCAGCAGTTTCCGGTACACCTTGGAGCGCATGTCGTACAGGGTGCCCTGGGACGCGGTCTCGAACACCAACTGATAGAAGAAACGCAGCGCGCCGGTGAGGACCGTGACGGCCAGCAGGGCGGCGATCAGCTTGGGGAGCATACCGTAATTGCCTCCGTCGATTACGTCGTCCACAATGATGCCGGAGATGTAGGGGTTTACGATGGAGAGGGCCGCCAGGGCCGTAGTCATCACCATGCCCAGCACCATCAGCTTTTTGTATTTTTTCAGAAACGTCAGGAACCATTTAAAAGGTGTCATGGCATTGCCTCCTTATCTTTCTTCATTTTACTTCCCGGCTTTCAAAAGAAAATGGAGTATCTTGCCTGATTGATGTCATTATTTGTTGTGTCCTGGGGCCGGAAGACGGAAGAATTCTGTTCCCTCCCTTAGAAAAAAGGTGGCTTTTTTTTGCGTTTGGGAGTAAAATAATCAATAAGCATGAGGGATGGGGCGCGGACGGAGGAAGAAAGCATGGAGAACGGCGGCAAGCTGGAGACAGTTGTGATGGAAGATCTGAATCCAACGTTTCTGTTTACCTGGACGGGGACGCGGATGAGCGGAAAGGATGAGGAGTACCACAGCCATGATAATCTGGAGATGGCCTTTGTCCTCTCGGGTACGGGCCGGTACCGGGTGGAGGGGGAGATCTTTTCCATTCAGGAGGGGGATCTGTTAATCTTTAACCCGGGAGTGCGGCATCAGGCGCTGTACTGTCCGGAGGCGCAGATTCATGCCACCGAGTTTTTCGTGGGCTTTTCCGATGTGCGGTTTGCGGGGCTGCCGGCCAACTGCATGCCGCTTCCGAATCATTCCGTTCTGTTCCATACCGCGGGGGAGCTGCGCAGACGGCTGCACCGGATCTGCACCTCCATGCAGGAGGAGAAGACTTCCTGCAGGCAGTACCGCTATTTTATGCTGAAGGCGTACCTGATGCAGATGATTCTTTTGGTGATCCGGGAACAGTGCCAGCCGGTGGAGCATTCCAAGGGAAGATCCTTTGAGTCTGTGAATAAAAAATATCTGGTGGAACAGATTATCAGTTACTTTGAGGAACATTACAGCGACAAGATCTCTCTGGACCAGATCGCCGAAAACATGTACCTGAGCCCCTTTTACATTTCTAAAATTTTCAAGAGCGAGACGGGCGACACGCCCATCCGGTATCTGATCGACATCCGTCTGGAGAAGGCCAGGGCACTTCTGGAGGACGGCTGGCAGGGCAGCATACAGGAAGTGGCCGCAAGGGTGGGCTATGACGATGCCTACCATTTCAGCAAGCTGTTTAAGAAACGCTATGGAATGTCCCCCTCTCAGGCGAGGAAAAACGCATAAAGGGGCGCAGGGGAGCGCAAGGGCGGCTTAGGGCGGCGGAACCGTATGGGCACAAGGGGCGGCCGCAGAGAGTAATTCAAAAGGACACAGGGCGGAGATCCCGCCGGAATGGAGAATCACATGAGGTATTTTTTTGAATCTCAGGTTGAGAAAAAAGAAAAAGGTTATGTCATCCGGATTCCCTTTAATGTCTGGGAGGTTTGCAAGCAGAGGGACGTGATTCAGGCGGACGTGGTGCTGGACAACCGGATCATTGCATGCGAGCTGCTCCCCAGGGAAAAGGGAAACTATGAAATTCACATTGAGGATGAGGACACGGTCAGCGTGGAACTGGGGGTTCCCCACAAGATCCTGCTGCATGTGACCGGCTCTCTGATTCGTATGGACCAGAACAGCCCGTACAGCTTTGAACACCCCATTCGCAAAATTGACAGCATGGAGGTGATTATCCAGCCGGAGGACGGGCTGTGCGGACAGGCCTGCGTGGCGATGCTGGCCGGCGTGACCATCGCCGAGGTGATCAGCGTCATGGACTGCCGGGAATGGCAGGCAACCATGGGGAGGGTGATTTCCGCTCTGAATTATTACGGCATCGACCACTCGGATATCATTATGTATACGGAGGGCCGGGACGTGGTGCTGCCAAAATGCTGTATCCTGATGGAGAAGATGGGACGGTTCTGCCATTATCTGATTCACTATGACGGCAGATTTTACGATTCCAATCTGGGCGTGTTGGAGGAATACGATGTGAGCAAGCTGTTGGGATATCTGGAAATCAAATGCTGAACGGGTCTTTTCCGGAGAAAATATAAACGATTTATAAAATCTGGTTTTTGACACTCTCCTGCAAAATCAAAAGAAAACGCGAGAAAAAAAGAGAAAACATGAGAAAATGATTTCTCAATGGATATAAATGCGTTTGCAAACGCTTACGCATGAAATTAATATATGTGTTAATGATTAGCACTCAAATCAAAAGAGTGCTAACAAAATGAGATACAGGAGGCAGAAATCATGAAGTTAGTACCTTTAGGCGACAGAGTTGTGTTAAAGCAGTTGGCTGCGGAAGAGACGACCAAATCCGGCATTGTCCTTCCCGGACAGAACAAAGAGAAACCCCAGCAGGCGGAGGTCGTTGCGGTAGGCCCCGGCGGCGTAGTGGACGGCAAGGAAGTCAAGATGGAGGTCAAGACCGGCGATCAGGTGGTGTATTCCAAGTATGCCGGCAGCGAGATCAAGCTGGACGATGAGGAATATATCATTGTAAAACAGAGCGACATCCTGGCTGTCATTCAGCAGTAAGTCCGCGCGAAAAAACAAGAATGAATATGAATAAGGAAATGGAGGCTGAATTAAAATGGCAAAAGAAATCAAATACGGCGCAGAAGCCCGTGCAGCATTGGAGGCCGGCGTCAACCAGTTGGCTGACACCGTGAGAGTAACCCTTGGCCCCAAGGGAAGGAACGTGGTACTGGATAAATCCTTTGGCGCTCCCCTCATCACCAACGACGGCGTGACCATCGCAAAGGAGATCGAGCTGGAGGACGCTTTTGAGAATATGGGCGCACAGTTGGTAAAGGAAGTGGCTACCAAGACCAATGATGTGGCAGGCGACGGCACCACCACCGCCACCGTTCTGGCGCAGGCCATGATCAACGGCGGCATGAAGAACCTGGCGGCGGGCGCAAATCCCATCATCCTGAGAAAAGGTATGAAGAAGGCTACCGACTGCGCGGTGGATGCCATCGCAAAGATGAGCCAGAAGGTAAACGGCAAAAACCACATTGCGAGAGTGGCCGCGATTTCCGCAGGGGATGAGGAAGTCGGACAACTGGTGGCGGACGCCATGGAGAAGGTCAGCGGCGACGGCGTGATCACCATCGAGGAGTCCAAGACCATGCAGACCGAGCTGGATCTGGTGGAAGGAATGCAGTTTGACAGAGGATATATCTCCGCCTATATGGCCACCGACATGGACAAGATGGAGGCCGTTCTGGAGAATCCCTACATCCTCATCACCGATAAGAAGATTTCCAATATTCAGGAGATCCTTCCTCTGCTGGAGCAAATCGTTCAGTCCGGCGCAAAGCTGTTGATCATTGCGGAGGATGTGGAGGGCGAGGCCCTGACCACCTTGATCGTCAACAAGCTCCGCGGCACCTTCAACGTAGTGGCTGTGAAGGCTCCCGGCTACGGCGACAGAAGAAAGGATATGTTGCAGGATATCGCCATTCTGACCGGCGGCACCGTGATCAGCTCCGAGCTGGGCTATGAGCTGAAGGATACGGAGATGAGCCAGTTGGGACGCGCTAAGAGCGTAAAGGTTCAGAAAGAGAATACCGTGATTGTGGACGGCGAAGGCGACAAGGCCGAGATTCAGTCCCGTATCGCTCAGATCAAAAAGCAGATTGAGGAAACCACTTCCGATTTCGACAGAGAGAAACTGCAGGAGAGACTGGCAAAGCTGGCCGGCGGCGTAGCGGTGATTCGTGTAGGCGCTGCGACGGAGACCGAGATGAAGGAGGCAAAGCTTCGTCTGGAGGATGCGCTGGCTGCAACCCGTGCGGCCGTGGAGGAAGGCATTATCTGCGGCGGCGGTTCCGCCTATATCCACGCGGCGAAGGAAGCGGCAAAGCTTGCGGATACTCTGGAGGGAGACGAGAAGACCGGCGCTATGCTGGTGCTGAAGGCTCTGGAGGCTCCTTTGTTCCACATCGCCGCCAACGCCGGACTGGAAGGCAGCGTGATCATCAATAAGGTGAAGGAGTCCAAGGAAGGCATTGGCTTTGATGTGCTGAAGGAGGAATATGTGGACATGGTGTCCGCCGGTATTCTGGATCCTGCGAAGGTGACCAGAAGCGCTTTGCAGAACGCTACCAGCGTGGCAAGCACCCTGCTTACCACCGAGAGCGTGGTCGCAAACATCAAGGAAGAAACTCCTGCCGCTCCTGCGGGCGCAGGCATGGGCGCATATTAAGATAAGACGTAACGGAAAAAAGAGGCCGCGGACCGGTTAAGGGTCCGCGGCTTTTTTCTACTTGACATGGTTTTGAAAACCATGTATGGTTGTTACAGGCTGAAAAGAGCCGGGCCATAGCCGGTATTTTTCTGAAAATATCCATAATGGGATGCGAAAATGAGGAAAGTATGGTACACTTATTATTATGCGGGAACGAGAAGGTCTTTGACGGGGCGCTGACGCTGTTGATTTCCATGATGAACAGGACGGAGGAAACCGTCCGGGTTTTTCTGATGACCATGGATCTGACCCGGTTAAAACCGGATTTCCGGGCGATTACACAGCAGCAGACGGATTTTCTGGACCGGGTAGCGAAAGAAAAGAACCCTCAAAACAGGGTGGAGCGCCTGGATGTGACCCAGTTGTATGAGAGAGAGTTTGGACACTGCGTCAACGAGGGGGCATACTGCACCCCCTATACCCTGCTTCGGCTGCTGGCGGATCTGATTCCCCAGATGCCGGAAAAGCTTTTGTACCTGGATATGGACATAATGCTGGCGGGGGATGTGAAAAAACTCTGGGATGTGGACGTGACGGGCTATGAGTACGCGGCCGTCAAGGAAAAGTACGGCTGCTGGCTGATCCGGCCGGATTATTTCAACGCCGGTATGCTGTTGCTGAACATGGCTTTGATCCGAGAGACGGGGCTGCTTAAAAAAGCCCGGAACCTGATCCGGGAAAAGAAAATGCTCTTTGCGGATCAGTCGGCCATTTTCCGGTCCACCACCAGAAAAAAACTGATCGGCAGGATTTATAACGAACAGTCCAAGTTTAACCGGAAGGGTACCGTGGTGTGCCATTTTTGTAAAAGGCTGATGTTTCTGCCCTATCCTCACACCGAAAATTATAAGCAGTGGCAGGTGGAGGAGATTCATCGGGTTCTAAAATGTTACGCCTTTGACCGGGATCTGGAGGAATATCTTTCCCGGAAGGCCGCATACGAAACTTCCTGAAGGCGTTTCAGCGAGACAAAAAGGATAAAGGAGAAGACATCATATGCCAGTGGGAGAACGACAGACGACAAAAAACCGGGCGGCGGACAGGGCGGCGGAGAACAAAATGGCGGACAACAGGGAAATTCCTATTTTTTTTGCGGTGGACGACGGGTATTGCCCGTTTCTTGCGGTGGCGATCCAATCCCTGATCGATCATGCGTCCCCGGAGTATACATATTCCATCAAGGTGCTGAACACGGATATCGGCAGCTCCAACAAGCAGAAAATTTCCAAGTATGAGCGGGAGAACGTCAGCATTGAATTTGTGGATCTCAATTATTATATGCGGAAGGTGATGGATAAGCTGTATACCAGGGATTATTATTCCAAGAGCACGTATTTCAGGCTGTTTATCCCGAACCTGTATCCGCAGTATGACAAAGCGCTGTACCTGGACAGCGATATTGTGGTGCTGGACGATATCGCGGCGCTTTACCACACGGAGATGGGGGACGATCTGGTAGCGGCGGCGCCGGACGATATCATTCAATTTAACCCTGTCTTTCAGACCTATGTGGAAAAAGTGGTGGGAGTCGCGGATTACCGCAGGTATTTTAACGCGGGCGTACTTTTGATGAACCTGGATCAGTTGCGCCGGTTTCGGTTTCAGGAAAAATTCGTTTATCTTTTGGATAAGATCCGCTTTCAGGTGGCGCAGGATCAGGATTACTTAAACCGGCTGTGCAAAGGACGGGTTACGTTTCTGGACAGAACCTGGAACCGGATGCCGATAGAGGATCCCAGGATCAAGCTGGAGGACGTGAAACTGGTTCACTATAATCTGGCCTTCAAGCCATGGCACTTCGAGGATATTCTGTATCAGGAATTTTTCTGGATGTACGCCAGTGAAACGGAGTATTTTGAACAGATTCAGGAAATTCAGGGAAATTATACCCAGGAAGATCGGATCCGGGACGCGAAAAATCATGAAAAGCTGAAAAAACTGGCAAAGCGGGAGTCGGACTGCGTGGGGGACGACCGCAAATACAGGCGTTGACGAAGGAAACATGCTGAGAATGGGGGAGCGCGGACAGGCGGGCCGGCGGGAGAGAGTGATATGAGCAGAGGGAAAGCGGGATCGGGCAGGAGAACCGGAAGAAACGAGGCGCCCCAGAAGGCGCCGGACAGAATTGCGGTGTTAAAGAAAATCAGGCAGTATGAGCGGGAAGGAAGATTTGACGAGGACGTGGAGGAGGATCCTCCCACCATTCCTCTGGAGCCGGAGGGGATCGATTATCTGCGCCGGAAACCTTCCAGCAGGCTGAAGGCCAGACTGGCCTACGGCATAGCGGAACGTTTTGTGGACGGGCTGCTAAAGGACGGGAAACTGGTGATCCGGCAGGTAAAGGGACTGGAGCATTTAAACAGCGTCAAAAGCGGCGCCGTTTTGACCTGTAATCATTTCAATCCTTTTGACTGTTTTACCGTGGAAAAGGTCTTCCGGCGCAGCGCGCACTACCGGAAAAAGAAACTGTTCAAGGTGATCCGGGAGGGAAATTATACCAATTTCCCCGGGCTTTACGGGTTTTTGTTCCGAAACTGCGACACCCTCCCCTTAAGCCAGAACAAAAAAACCATGTACAATTTCCTGAAAGCGGTGGACACGATTCTGACCAGGGGCGATCTGATCTTAATCTATCCGGAGCAAAGCATGTGGTGGAATTACCGTAAGCCCAAGCCTTTGAAAAACGGCGCCTTTAAATTTGCGGTAAAGAACCGTGTGCCGGTGGTGCCCATCTTCATCACCATGGAAGACGGCAGGGATATAGGGCCGGACGGGTTTCCCATCCAGGAATATACGGTGTTTATCGATCAGCCGATCTACCCGGTAAGCTCGCTTACGGAACGGGAGCAGGTGGACGCCATGCGGGATCGGAACTACGCTGTGTGGAAACGGATCTATGAAGAATTCTACGGGATTCCTCTGACGTATGAGGAGGAGGGTTCCCAGGAGTAAGGGGGGGTGCGGCATGGCAGGACGGGCCGGAAAGACAAAACAGGTTGTCTATTACAGCGATCCCTTAAACGAGGAGTTTTCCAGGGCCAAAATTACGCCCCGGGTGATCGACGGAAATTATCGCTATACCCACGGCCGGATCTGGGACAAGGCGTCCCTTGTGATCCAGAATGTGCTGAGCATGCCTATCAAGCTGTTGTACCTGAAACTGAAGTTTGGCCTGACCTATGTGGGAAAGGAGAAACTGAAGGAATATGGTAACAAGGGTTATTTTATATACGGAAATCACACGCAGCCCTTTGCGGATACTTTGATTCCCAGTGTTGCCAATTATCCGAAACGCAATTTCTTCCTGGTCAGTGCCGCCAATGTTTCCATGCCCGGGCTGAGGCGCCTGGTAGAGCTTTTGGGGGCGGTTCCCGTGCCGGGGGATCTGGACGCGGCCCGTCATTTTGTCCGGACGGTGGAGGACCATATCCGGAAAGGGCATAGCGTCACAATCTATCCGGAGGCTCATATCTGGCCCTATTATACCCATATCCGCCCTTTCACCGACGTATCCTTTAAATATCCCGTCACCTGCGGCTGTCCTGTTTTTGCCCTGACCAACACTTATCATGCCGGGGGAAGGCGGGGGAGAAAGGTGCGGATTGTGACTTATATCGACGGCCCCTTTTTCCCGGATGCGTCCCTGCCCGCCAGAAAGCGGCAGAAGGATCTCCGGGACCGGGTGTACCGGTGCATGGATCAACGCAGCCGCGCAAGCAGCTATGAACATATTTTGTACCGGGAGAAACAGCCATAGCCCTGGTTCAAAGAAAACAACCAGGGTTTCCCGCGGCAAAACCGTGGGAAAGCGGGGAAAGGAGAGAGGACGGTATGAATCCTGACAGAGAGAGGGAACTGTTGGAAACGGTGGAGAGGGTTGTAGCGGAGGGGCCTTACCGGCCGGACTGGGATTCCCTGATGGAAGCTAAGACCCCGGAATGGTTCCGTCAAAGGAGGCTGGGAATCTTTATCCATTGGGGCGTATACAGCGTACCCGCCTATGCCAATGAGTGGTATTCCAGAAATATGTATATTCAGGGCAGCCCTGAGTATCTTCACCATAGGGAAACCTACGGCGCCCACAGCAAGTTTGGCTATCAGGACTTTATCCCTCTGTTTACGGCGGAAAAGTTTGATCCGGAGGAATGGGTGTCCCTGCTGAAACAGGCGGGGGCGGGTTACTTTTTCCCTGTGGCGGAGCACCATGACGGATTCCAGATGTATGACAGCGAGCTGTCCGACTGGAACGCCGCCAAAATGGGGCCGAGAAGGGATGTGCTGGGGGAGCTTTCCCGGGAGGCTCAAAAACAGGGGCTGATTTTCTGTACGTCCAGCCACCGGGCGGAGCATTGGTTCTTTATGTGCCACGGCAAGGAGTTTGACAGCGATATCCGGGAGCCGCTGCGAAAAGGGGACTTTTACTGGCCTTCCATGCCGGAGGCGGATCATCAGGATCTGTTCAGCAAGCCCTATCCCACGGAGGAATTTTTAAACGACTGGCTGGTGCGGACGGCGGAGATCATCTTAAAATACAGACCCAGGCTTTTGTATTTTGACTGGTGGATTCAGCATCAGGCGTTCCGCCCTTTCCTGAAAAAGCTTGCCGCCTTCTATTATAACTGCGGAAAAAAGTGGGGCCAGGATGTCATGATCTGTTACAAGCATGACGCCATGATGTTCGGCAGCGGCATTGTGGAGGTGGAGCGGGGCGGCTTTGCGGACCCCAAGCCTTACTGCTGGCAGACGGATACGGCGGTGGCCAGAAATTCCTGGTGTTATACCGATACGCTGGATTACAAGAGCAGCGCGGAGGTCATAGCCACGCTGGCGGATGTGGTGAGCAAAAACGGCAATCTGCTTTTGAACATCGGGCCTAAAAGCGACGGCACCATTCCGGAGGGAGATCGGAAAATCCTTACGGATCTGGGAGACTGGATGCGGGTCAACGGGGAGGCGATTCTGGGGGCAAAGTGCTGGCGCAGCGCCCAGGAAGGGCCGTCCCGGATCGGGGAAGGGCAGTTCCAGGATCAGCAGGCCGCGGCCTTTACCAGCCAGGATTACCGCTTTACGGCGAACCACGGCGCTGTTTATGCCATCGCCCTCCGCTGCCCGGAAGACGGACGGTTTCTTGTCAAATCCCTGGCGGACAGCGCGGATCAGAACCGGCCGGATTTTCACGGCATCATCTCCGGCGTGGAGGCGCTGGGGTTTGAAAACGGGGTGACAAGCTGGCGCACGGACGGGGAAGGGCTGCATGTGGAAACCCGGGGGGTTCAAAGCGATTTCCCGGTGACTCTCAAGGTATCCATGGAATAAAACCGGGAGGACTGAAACAGGCGTTTTCCCTTACGGCATTTGCGCCCGCGCGCTGTCCGGCACAAATGTCCGATCCACAAAAGACGGCGCGGAAATGGAGTAAAAATGAGCAAGTTAAAACTGGCTGCGATTTTCAGCGATCACTGTGTGCTTCAGAGAGGAAAGAGCATTGTGGTGTTTGGACAGGGCGAGGAAGGCGCCCTGGTGGAAGCGTCGCTTTCCGGCAGAGCGCTGGGGACGGAGAAACCCCAGAGCGCCGAAGGGCGGGGACATGTGAAGGACGGAAGGTTCGAGATTGTGCTGCCGTCTCTTGGGGAAGGGCTGGATCATACGCTTACGGTGACGGACGGACGTGAGGAGATTCGGCGGACGGATATCGCCATCGGCGAGGTATGGCTTGCTGGCGGCCAGTCCAACATGGAGCTGGAGCTGCAAAACTGCGCCGAGCGGGAGGCGCTGCAACGGCCTGGGGATCCCATGCTGCGGTTTTATTATACCCAAAAGAGGGCCAATATGGACGAGGCTTTTTTCAAGGCGGAGGAAAACACCGGCTGGGAATGCTTTGGCGGGCCGGGCACAGGCGCCTGGTCGGCGGTGGGATACTTTTTCGGCGAAAAGCTCCAGAAGAAACTGCAGGTGCCTGTGGGGATCATCGGCTGCAACTGGGGCGGCACCTCCGCGTCCGCCTGGATGCCCTGTAAGGCGCTGGCGGAGGACAGTGAGCTGAAGGTTTACCTGGACGCTTACGACGAGGCCGTGAAGGGAAAGACCAGGGAGCAGCAGGTGAAAGAATACGAAGAATACGCCGCCTATCAGGCGGAGTTTGACAGGAAGGCCGCGGAACTTTTCAGAACACGCCCTGATATCGAATGGGACGAGGTGGTCAGCATCGTGGGCGAGAACCGTTATCCCGGCCCTATGAGCTGCATTAACCCGTATCGCCCGGGAGGGCTGTATGAGTGCATGCTGAAACGCGTTATGCCTTACACGCTGAAGGGGTTTCTGTATTATCAGGGGGAGAGCGACGATCATCAGCCCAGGCTGTACGATAAGCTGTTTGCCAGGATGATCCGGCAGTGGCGGGAGGACTGGGGCGACGATGAACTGCCGTTTCTGTTCGTACAGCTTCCCATGCACCGCTATAAGCAGGATCCGGATTTCAAGCACTGGTGTTTCATCCGGGAGGCTCAGGACAGAGTGTACAGGACGATCCGCAACACGGGAATGGCCTGCGCCATCGATCAGGGAGAATTTAACGAGATCCATCCCAAGAAAAAGAGCGTGGTGGGGGAAAGACTTTATTATCAGGCGCTGGAGAAGGCGTATGGAATGGAGTGCGCCGAGGCGGAGGGGCCTGAATTTTCCTGGGCCGAGCCCGGGGAGGGAGAACTGATCCTGCACTTTCGGGGGGCGGAGGGCGGTTTCCTCTGGGGCCCGGAGCCGACGGAGAAGGAGTTAAAGCCCGGGGAGAAAAATGTTCTCTTTGAGATCGCGGGCGAGGACGGGGTTTATGTGCCGGTGGACTGCTGGAACGCCCAGGAGGGCCCGGAGGGAACCGTCGTGATCCTAAAGAGCGGGAAGATCCCCCAGCCCCGGTTCGGCCGGTATCTCTGGACGAACTATAAGAGCGGAGGTTTCCTGTACGGTAAGAACGGAATGCCGCTTCCGCCGTTTCGCACCGACAGGCGGGACGGCGCTACGCCGGGAAGGCAGGAATGACCTTCCTCAAAGCGTCAAGTGAAATCGTTGATCTGCGGGGCGAACCGGAACCTGTGTCCCTTTTCCGGTTCGTCCCGCACTTGCTTCCGGGGCAGCGCTGATCGGGATCGGCGCTGCCGTTTTGTCCGTATCCTTGTTATCAGATGGGCCGAAAATGACCTCTCAGGCGCGGGGGCTGACCTGTTGCGCAGAAACTGTTTACATCCGGCCGGAATCCGCTATACTGGAACATGTAGCAGGAAAACACTTCCGCATCCGCCGCCCGGAGAAACGGCGGCAGGTGCAGGCGCCGCGCATACGGCGGAAAGAGGATGCCATGAAGGTTAAGATAGAGATCCAGGAGGGCCTGGAGGAAGAAGAAGTGGTGATCCGGTGCAGCAGTCTGAACGATTCCGTTATCGGTCTTCAGAATCTGATCTCAAAGCAGGGGAACGGGAAACGGTGCCTTGGCCTGGCCAGGGGAGAGACGCAGTATTATGTGCCCGTGGAGGATCTTTATTTTCTGGAAACGGAAGGGCGGGACATACGGGCCCACACCGCGGATCAGATGTACGAATGCGGTTTCAGGCTCTATGAGCTGGAGGAACTTCTTCCGGGAAACTTTATGAGGATCTCCAAGTCCGCCATCGTCAATCTGGATCACGTCTATTCCATCACAAGGAACCTGACGGCGTCCAGCGAGGTGGAATTTGCGGGAAGCAAAAAGAAGGCGCTGGTTTCCAGGAATTATTACAGGGCTTTGGTAGAACGGCTCAACACAAAAAAGCTGGGGCTGTAACGGCACAGGGTCAGGATTTCACAGGCGGGGCGCGTACGGCGCGGGAAAGGAGTAAAACATGTACAAAGTGGAGTTTGAAAGCAAAAAGAGAAGAAAGATCATGTGGGGGATCCTGCTGCTGCTGGCGGCGGCGGCCCTGGTGGTGGATAAGATGGGATATCTGAAGGAAATCGGGGTCTGGACGGTGATTTTCAGCGTCTGCCTGATTGTTTTTTTCATCGACGGGTTTTTCCGGAGAAGTTTCTCGGAGATCCTGTTTGCGGCGGCCTTCTTTGTCATCGTGAACGATGAACTGCTGGGACTGGAAAAGATCACGCCCTGGCCCGTGCTGGGAGCGGCGTTTCTGGGTTCCCTGGGTCTTAGGATGCTGTTCCCGAAATTTGGCAGGAAACCGAAGCTGATGAACGTCAGTATGAATGGGAAACAACTGAATGGAAAGACAATGGTTTCCGAAGAAACCTGGAACGGGAACAGCGTTTCCTATGACAATGCCTTTGGAGAGACGGTGAAATATCTCTCCGGGGAGATCAGCCATATCAATGCGGACAATGCGTTTGGATCGCTGAAGATCTATTTCTCCGACGCGGTGCTTCGGGACGGATCGGCAGACGTAAATCTGGACAGCACCTTTGGCAGCATGGTGTTTTATGTGCCGGCGGAGTGGAAGGTGGAGATCAATGCGGAAACGGCTTTCGGCAGCACCAAGGAACAGGGCAAATGCAGCCCCGACGGAACGAACGTGCTTAAGATCCGGGGGGATGTAAGCTTTGGCAGCCTTGTGATCGTCTATGTCTGAGGGGGCTCGCAGAAAAATTTCCGGAAACTGTTGACATTTGGTTGATTTGGCCTTATACTGTGTTTTGGAAATGATGATGTTAAGGTAAGAGTGGCTGATGCCACTCTTTCTTGATGTATGGACGGTAAGCGGCGGACGTAACGGAAGCGTGTGCTTCGGGGAGGCGGGAATGTCCAGAAAGGAAGAATACGAAAATCAGACGCAGGAGCTGCTTGCGCCTATCGCGGCGGCCAACGGCGTGTGGGTTTACGATGTGGAATATGTAAAGGAAGGCAGCGATTATTATCTGCGGGCTTACATTGACAAGCCCGGCGGCGTCAGCATCCAGGACTGCGAGAATGTGAGCAGGGCGCTTTCGGAGGAGCTGGACAGGGTTGACCCCATCCCGGATTCGTACATTCTGGAGGTCAGCAGCCCGGGGCTGGGGAGGATCTTGAAAAAAGACAAACATCTTATGGCAGCCATCGGCCAGGAAGTGGAACTTAAGCTGTTTCAGCCTGTTGACGGCCGCAGGGAATTTTCGGGGGCGCTGGAGCGTTTTGACGCGGAGCACATTGTGATTCGGGAAGGGGAATCTGAGCGAAACTTTTCCCGCAGCGAGATAGCGTCGATCCGGCTGGCGCTGGATTTTTAACAGGCAGGACGGAACGTTACCAAACACGCGAAACGATAGAAATCAGGCAACACAAGTAAGGCGGCAGGCCGGAATGGAGGAAACGATGAACAAGGAATTGATGGAGGCACTGGATATTCTGGAGAAGGAGAAGGAGATCAGCAAAGAGACTCTCTTTGAGGCAATAGAGAACTCGCTGTTGACCGCCTGCAAAAACCACTTTGGCAAGGCGGACAATGTGCATGTGGAGATCGACCGGGAAACCTG
>CANRIP010000018.1 GCA_947630715.1 uncultured Acetatifactor sp. | reverse complement strand
TCCAGAGGTAAGTTTACCACACTTGAGACATTTTCTCTTGTGGTTTATTAAGACATTATCATAAATGACTTATAAGAGGCTGCGGGCGGGGGCTTTTTTGGTTGACGGATGATTCCTCCTATGATAGACTTGACTCAAATTTGGAATCCTAGGAAAACCCGCCGGGTGAGCTGTGACGGGGCGGGAAATCGGAGGACGGGGAGGCGTTTCAACATGCTGGAATTTCACGCGGATGATTACGGGTTGTTTCAGGCTCAGAGCAGAAGAATTCTGGACTGCTTTCGGGAAGGGTGCCTAAACGGCGTCAGCATCATGCCGAACGGATCCTATCTGGCGGAGGGCATGAAGGAATTACGCGATCTGGGGAAACAGACGGCTCTCACGGTGCATTTGAATCTTGTGGAGGGACGGTGCCTGTCTCCGAAAGAAAAGGTTGCGGATTTGGTTGACGAGAAGGGAAATTTCGCGGTTTCCTTTGGCAAGCTGCTTTTGATGTCCTATGTGCCGTTTCAAAGAAAGCGTTACCGGGAACAGATCCGGGAGGAACTGAAAAATCAGATCGATGCGGTCAGGCCGTATCTGGATCCGGATCACATCCGATTGGATTCCCACTGCCATTATCATATGCTGCCTGTCGTCTTTGACAGCATGATGGACGTCATCAGGGAAGAAAAGCTGCCTGTGACCTATATCAGAATGCCAAGGGAGAATCTGAGCTTTTACTGGAAACACAGAAAGGAACTGGAACATTTCCGGTGGATCAATGTGATCAAGGCCCTGTGCCTGAACGTGCTGTACCGGCGCAATTATCTGCACTCGTCCCGGTTTTTGAAAACGCTGGACCGGGCGCAGTTGATGGGCGTGATGCTCTCCGGCATTATGAGTTACCAAAACGTCACGTCCATTCTGCCGGATGTGCGCAAGAAAGCGGAACGTCTCGGGCAGAATGTGGAGCTGATCTTCCACCCGGGCGCCGTTTATGAAAAGGAAGACTGGAACCGATTGACCGATCCAGGCGACAGGGCGTTTTTGAGCAGCGAATTTCGTAAAACAGAAACACAGGCCCTTGGTCTGCTGCGGGAACAGGATGGCGGGACGGCGCAGGGGGCCGTCTGAGAAATTGATTTTGACGATGGGGAGGTTTCAGACATGGGTCAGTGGGAAACAAGGACGGTGAGCAGGGACGATCAGGAGATCCTTCGGAAGATGGCCGAGATGGCCGAGTCGCATTACGGCGCGGGAGACGATACCGCTCACGCCGAATATCTGGCACATGAGTATTTCCGTGACCCCGCCGGGGACGCTTTGATCGCAGTCGCGTGGGATCGGGAACAAAACCAGGCGGCGGGGCAGTATATTGCCATACCGGTTAAAATCCGCATCAAGGGAATCGACACTGCCTGTTTAATGTCCGTCAACACCCTGACGAGGGAAGAATACAGAGGGCAGGGGATCTTTACCGGACTGGCCCGAAACGTGTATGACCGGGGTGCCGCCCTGGGATATCAGTTGGCTTACGGGATGCCAAACCAGCATTCTTACCCCGGCTTTGTCAAAAGCCTGTCTTTTGAAGACCGGGGGGCCGTTCCCCTGTATCTTCGTCCCCTGCGTCCGTCCCGGATGGTTCGGTCTTATCTGAACTGGAAGGTGGGGGCAAAGCTGGCCGTTCCCTTTGACTTATGTATGAAGGCCAGGGATCCGGGGGCGGTTTCCGTGCAGCGGCTGACTTTGGACAATCTGGATCTGGCCGATGTTTTCTGGGAAAGCGTTCGGGACGAGTATCCCGTGATGATCTGCCGTGACAGCGCTTACATCCGGTACCGTTATCTGGACATTCCGCGCAGGAAATACCACTGTTTCTATGGGATGGAGGACGGAAAGCCGGTGGCGTTTGTCAGCGGGAGGACGATGGAGGTATCCCGTCTGCAATGCGGCATGGTGGCTGATTTCCTGTTTTTGCCGGGGCACCGGGACGCCGCGTGGGCGGCGTTGAAAAAACTGATGTTTGTTCTCCAGACGGAGGGCGCGGATATGATGGGATGTATGGTTCCGCCTGCCTCGAAGGAGGCGCGCCTGATCCGGAGCCACGGATTTTTCCGCTGTCCGAAGGCCATGGAGCCGCAGCCCTTCCGGTTTATCTTAAGAATTCTGCAAAAGGACCGCGCCGGGGAAGAAGTGAACCATTTAAGCAACTGGTTTTTTACTCTGGGAGATTATGACGTGGTGTAACGCCCCTCTGCCCTTCTTCCGCCCTGGAATTCGGCGGGTGTCTCTTTTATTTTCTGCGTCCTTTTTTCATCCCCTGTTCGGGAAAGAGGGGGATGTCCTTTGCGGTTTTGCCTCTTTGGAATACGGGACAAGCCTTTTTTCATATGTTATCTGTGGACAGACTGCGGACCATCGAAAGATTGTCCGTACAGGGAGGGATTATCCTGTTGGATCACAGAAAAAAGGAAACCGTAAACTATACCGTTGAGAGAAAATTTTTGAACCGCATTTCCGCCCCGGAATTGATCAGCCGCCTGATCCGTTCCCATGGGAAAAAACAAACCGGGGAACCCGGCCGGGAGGATCTGCCATGAGTCAAACAGTGCGGTTTCACGCGGCCGCGTATATCCGGCTGTCCAGGGAGGACGGCGATAAAGCGGAGAGCGACAGCGTGGGGAATCAGAGAAAGCTGATTCAGGAGTATTTACGCGGACAGGACGATGCCGCGCTGTACGACGTCTATGTGGATGACGGTTATTCGGGGACGAATTTTCAACGTCCCGCCTTTCTGCGTTTGCTCGAGGACATCGAAACCGGGAACGTGAACTGCGTCATTGTCAAGGATTTGTCCCGATTCGGGCGGGATTACATCGAGACGGGGAAATATCTGGAGCGTTATTTCCCGGATCGGAATATCCGGTTTATTTCTATTACGGATCATATTGACAGTCTGAGTCAGCCTTACGATATGCTGCTTCCCATTAAAAACATTTTCAACGAACAGTATGCCAGGGACATTTCCAAGAAAGTTCATTCCTCCATCCGAACCAAACAGAAAGCCGGGGAATTTATCGGGGCGTTCCCGTCCTATGGCTACCAAAAATCGCCCGGGGACAAGAATCAGTTAATCGTTGACGAATACGCCGCCGGCATCGTGCGCAGAATTTTTGATATGTATCTGAGCGGCTTGGGGAAAAACAGTATCGCCGCAGCGCTGAACAAAGAAGGGGTGGCCTGCCCTTCCGAATATAAAAGGCTGAACGGCGATCATTACCGAAACGGCCGTCAGCGGGGAAACGCCTCTGGCTGGACGTATTCCACGGTCAACCGCCTGCTTCAGAACGAAATGTACGCGGGGAATATGGTGCAGGGAAGGAAGACACAGCGCATGAGGGGGAAACAGCGCACTACCGGCCGGCAGGACTGGATCATTGTGAAAGGGACTCACCAGGCGATTATTGAGGAAGAAGTTTGGAGGAAGACCCAGGATCTGCTGAAACGACGGACGCGGACCCCGGCCTCCCGCCGGGAATCGGCGGTTTTCGCGGGGTATCTGACATGCGGGGACTGCGGCAGGGCTTTGGTCAGAAAGCAGGGCCGTTATTACTGCGGAACCTATGTGCGTTCCGGCAGGCAGTTCTGTACGCCCCATTCTGTGCCCCATCCGGTTTTGGAAAGGATTCTTCTGGAGGATCTGGAGACGGTGATACAAAACGCCGGAGATCTGCGGCAGATCGTGTCCCGGTGCCGGAAGATGCAGACGGCGGACCAGGCTGCGGACCGGGAAAGGCACAGGCTGGATGCGGAGCGGGAGCGGATCCGGAGGCGGAAACGGGATCTTTATGAGGATTATCGGGAAAAGCTGATTTCCAGGGAGGAATATGTTTCTTACCGGCAGGACTGCGTCAGAAAGGAAGAACTGCTGGCCTTACAACTGAAAAGTCTGGAGGAGACCCAGCCAAGGGAATCCGCCGGGGACATGTGGGAAAGCCCTTGGATCAGGAAACTGGTGGAGGAGCGCCGGGTGGAAAAGCTGGACAGGAATCTGGTGACGGAAATGCTGGATGAAATCAAGGTGTATGAAAACGGAAGGATCCAGATCACCTATCTGTTTTCCGGCGGGCCGGAAAAACAGCCGCAAGGAACCGCCGCCCCATGGCGGCATGGATCCCGGGAAGGTGGGGATTAACGGCGTTTATGAAAAGGACGTCAACCTGGCCGTGGCGCTGTTGGTGCAAAAATACCTGGAAGCGGACGGGGTGAGGGTGGTGATGACCAGGGAGACGGACGAAGGGCTATATGACGCAGGCGCCTCCAACAAAAAGGTGCAGGACATGAAACGCAGGATCAAGCTGATCCAGGAGACGGCTCCCCAGGTCACGGTCAGTATTCATCAAAACAGCTACCCGGAAGAATATGTGCAGGGAGCGCAGGTTTTTTATTATGACGGAAGCAGCCAGGGGCAGAAACTGGCGCAGCTCATCCAGGAGCAGATGAAAATCCGGGTGGATCCCGGGAACAAAAGGGACGTGAAGGCCAACAGCAGCTATTATCTCCTGAAGAAAACCCAGATCCCCACCGTGATCGTGGAGTGCGGTTTCCTCTCCAATTCGGAAGAAGCGAGACTGCTGTGCGATTCCGATTATCAGGACAGGATGGCCTGGGCCATCCATTTGGGGATATTGCAGTATCTGAACAGCCGTACATACTGACTTTCCCAATTTTATAATTTTTTTATGAAACATTTACAGAAAGGGAATGACAGAAGGAAAAAAGAGTTGTATAATTCTAGGGCGGAAAAAGTCAGAAGAAAATCTTATGAGAAAGTACGAAGGGGTGGTAAAATGGCTGATAATTCCAGCGAGAGAGAGGACGGTAAAAACGACGGCTTTATGACCAAAGTCGCCACATTTATCGTTGACAGAAGAAACCTGTTTTTCCTGTTGTTCGGCATCGCCATTATTTTTTCCGTGATTTCCATGAACTGGGTGAGCGTGGAAAACGCCATGTCCGCGTATCTTCCGGACAGCACGGAGACCAGGCAGGGGCTGGACCGGATGGAGGAACAGTTCCTGACGTACGGCACGGCACAGGTGATGGTCACCAACATTCCCTATCAGGAAGCGCAGCGGATCGCGGATGAGCTGGAAGCGCTTGACACGGTGATCATGCTCACCTTTGACGGTACGCCGCAGCATTATAACAATTTCTCCGCCCTTTATGATATTACCTTCGGCTATGTGGAGACGGACGAGCGGGCTTTGGAAGCCCTGGCGGAAGTGGAAGAAATGCTGGCGGATTATGACGTGTATGTGTCCACCTCCATGGGAGACGCCTCCGCGGAGCAGATTGCCAGCGAGATGCAGGTAATCAGTGTGCTGGTGGCGGTGGTGGTGGTATCCGTGCTGCTTTTGACGTCCCAGACTTGGGCCGAGGTGCCGGTGCTGCTGTTGACGTTTATTGCGGCGGCCTTGATCACAAAGGGCACCAACTTCATCATGGGAACCATTTCCTTTGTGTCCAATTCGGTGACCATCGTTTTACAGCTAGCGCTCTCCATCGATTACGCGGTGATTTTCTGTAACCGGTATAAGGAGGAGCATCAAACCCTCCCGATTCGGGAAGCGGATATCGTGGCTCTGAGCAAGGCGATTCCCGAGATTTCCTCCAGCTCCTTAACCACCATCGGCGGCCTGATCGCCATGATGTTCATGCAGTTTGGAATCGGAAGCGATATGGCGCTGTGCCTGATCAGGGCCATTCTGTTAAGCCTTTTGGCCGTATTCCTTTTAATGCCCGGGCTGATTATGCTGTTCGGCAAGGCCATGGATAAGACCCATCATAAAAGCTTTATTCCCAAGATTCCCTTCGTGGGAAAATTTGCGTACAAGACCAGATATGTGATGCCCCCGCTGTTTGTGGTGCTCATTGTGGGCGCATACCTGATTTCCTCCAAATGCCCCTATGTGTACGGCTATTCCATGCTGGAAACGCCGGTGAAAAGCGACGCCATGATCGTGGACGAAATGATCGAGGAAAGCTTTGGCGCATCCAATATGGTGGCGCTGATCGTTCCCGGGGGAAATTATGAAAAGGAAAAGCAGCTTTTGCGGGAGCTGGATTCCCGCCCGGAGGTGGATCACACCATGGGGCTTGCCAATACGGAGGCCATGGACGGGTATATGCTCACCGACAAGCTCACCGCCAGAGAATTTTCGGAGCTTTTGGAGCTGGACTACGAGGTGGCGGAGCTTTTGTACATGACCTATGCGGTGAACGATGAAAACTACGCCAAGATCATCAATGGACTTTCTACATACAGCGTCCCGCTGATCGACATGATCATGTTCCTCTATGATGAGGTGGATGAGGGGTATGTGACATTGGATGACGATATGATGGAGACCCTTGAGGACGCCCATTCCCAGATGCAGATTGCGCTGGATCAGCTCCAGGGGCCGGAATACAGCCGTATGCTGGTCTATCTGAATCTGCCCGAAGAGGGGGACGAGACCTTCGCCTTTCTGGACGAAATGCACGAGATCGCGGGCAAGTATTACGAGGGAGCTTCCATTCTGATCCCCGGGGAGGCCACCAGCCAGTATGACCTGTATAAAACTTTCCAGACGGACAATACCGTGGTGAATGTGGTATCCATTCTGGCGGTGCTGGTGGTGCTGCTGTTTACCTTTATGTCGGCGGGGATGCCCGTGCTTTTGATCATGATTATACAGGGCGCCATCTGGGTGAATTTCTCCTTCCCGGCGATTCAGGAAAAGAATCTGTTCTTTATGAGCTATTTGATCGTCAGCTCCATCCAGATGGGCGCGAACATCGACTATGCCATCGTGATCTCCGGCCGTTTCATGGAACTGAAAAACAAAATGTCCAAAAAAGAAGCGATCATCGAAACCATGAATTTTGCGTTCCCTACCATTGTAACCTCCGGCTCCATGCTGGCCCTGGCCGGCATCTTTATCGGGAGAATGTCGTCGGACGGCGCGATCTGCGGCATCGGACAGTGTCTTGGCAGAGGGACCATCATTTCCATTGTGATCGTTATGTTTGTGCTGCCTCAAATTCTCCTGCTGGGGGAAAAGATCATAGACAAAACATCCTTTGCCGTATCCATTCCGTTAAAGCTGGAGCGGACCTCCGGGCTTATGAGAGTTGACGGCGTGGTTCAGGGACGGATCAACGGCACCATTATCGGCGAAGTACACGGTCTGGTGCGGGGCGACGCCAACCTGTTCGTGAACATGGGAAGAATGGAACAGAGGGAGGACGATGGCAGCCCTCTTGGGGACCTGATGAAACAGGAAGACCGGCAGAAGGAAGAACAGCAGCAGGACCGGCAGCAAGAAGAACCGCAGAGGGAAGAACAGCAGCAAAACCGGCCCAAAGATCAGGATGCTGAGGTGACGAAATGAGAAGGGAAAAAGAGTTTCTGAGGGCGGCGGCCTGTTTGCTGGCGCTGGCTCTCGCCTGGGGAGAAGTCCCGGGGGGATGTCTGAGAGCATCCGCCGCAACCGGGAAGGAGACGGAGGAAACGCAGGAGGAAGAAGACCCCGCTCCTGAAGTGATAGAGATCCGGACGGCGGAGGATTTTGAAAAATTTGCACAACAGTGTTATCTGGATTCCTGGTCCGTGGGGAAATGGGTGGTATTGAAAGAGGACATTGTGCTGCCCCATGACCGGACTTGGTCCGTTCCCACATTTTCGGGAACCTTTGACGGCCAGCAGCATACGATCCGTGGGTATGTGGGCGGAAAAGACGGGTATGTGGAAGGGCTGTTCCGCTATATCGGCAGGGAAGGGGAAGTCAAGAATCTAAACCTCCGGGGCAATATCCAGGGAGCGGAGGAGGACGAGTGCATCGGCAGCCTCTGCGGCGTCAATTACGGAACCATCCGCAACTGCAGCTTTGAGGGAACCGTAAGCGGCACAGACACGGTGGGAGGCATTGCGGGCACCAACCAGGGCACCGGCGTGATTACCGGATGCAGGGTCAACGGGCATGTGGCCGGATACTATATGACCGGCGGCATCGCCGGGGTCAACCACGGCACGATCTCCTATTCCCGGAATGACTCCGCCATCAACGATGACAGCGAATGGGTGGAGACAGATGATGAGATGGGGACGGGGCTCTTTTTAAGCATCAACGTCTCCGATTCGGATGTGGAACTGTACAGCGGCGTCGATACGGGCGGTATCGCCGGTTATTCCGACGGCGTTATCGCAAACTGCGACAATTACGGACGGGTGGGTTATGAACACACCGGCTATAATATCGGCGGCATTGCGGGACGGCATTCGGGCCTGGTGATGCTTTGCAGCAATTACGGGGAAATATACGGCAGAAAGGATGTAGGGGGCATCGTAGGCCAGATGGAGCCCTACATCGAGGTGGACGAGGCGCAGTCTTTGCGCAATTCCGTGAACAAGCTGCACGATCTGATCGGACAGATGCTGGATCACATGCAGGAGGGCAAAGACGTCATCAAAGAGGACATGGACAGCCTTACCGCGTATGGGGACGGGGCGCGCAACTGCGGACACGCGCTGGCGGATCAACTGGCGGACTTTGTGGACAGCAACGTGGCGCAGGCAAAGGAGATAACGGCCCGCATGGACTATGTGACGGATCAACTGCCCTCGGTTCTGGACAGTCTCTCCCATGCGCAGGAAGCCTTCGGCCGTTTCAACGACTGTATGAAACGGACGGTGGAAAACGCGGATTTTGACAGCGTCAGCGGCAATGATCTGACGTCCGGCGCAGACGAACTTGTGTCCCGGCTGCCAAACCAGGCCATCCGGACCATGGCAGAGACCGCGCAGCAGACCGGCGCCACCGCCACAACCCTATCCGCCGTGGTGGCGGGGCCCAACGGGTCGGTGCAGCCGTGGAACCTTTTGTCCGGAGAGAAACAGGGACAGACGGTCAAGGGGGTGATGACCCTGGCCAGTCAATCCGGCCAATGGGCGTCCGAGGCATCGCAGATCAGCGGGGAGCTGCGCAGAATTGCCGACGTGGAGGTATCGGAGGGCACCAGGCAGAACCTGGAGGCCGCCGCGGATGAGCTTCAGAATATGGCGGACTGCTTAAAGGCCGCCGGGGATAATGCGAGGGCGATTGTGAATTATCTCAACGCTCAGCCCCAAGTGCGTTTCACCGCCCTGGGGGACAACTTCCGGACAACCCGGGAAAATTTAAATGTACAACTGACGGGGATCTCGGACAGCCTGAAAAGGCTGAGCGGGCATGCGTCGGATTATTCCGATGTGGTAAACGATGATCTGAACGATGTGAACGATCAGCTTAACGTGGTCTTCAACCTTCTGGCGGATCATTTTTCCGAAAACAGCGGACTGAGCGTGGAGGAAATGTATGAAACCGTGTCCGAGCAGGAGATGGATTCCATCGTCACAGGGCGGACGGACGCCTGCACCAACAGCGGCTCGGTGAGAGGGGACATTAATATCGGCGGAATCGCGGGCGCGATGTCCATCGACGAGGAAGATCCGGAGGACAACGCGGCCGGGAATCTGGATTATGAAATCGGCCGGCGGTTTATTATGAAATGCCTCATTACCCACAGCGTCAACCAGGGAGACGTGCTGGCGAAAAAAGACGGCGCGGGGGGAATCGTGGGCTATATGGAGCATGGCATCGTCTCCTGGTCCGAAGGGTACGGCAGCGTGGAGAGTACGGAGGGCAATTATGTGGGAGGCATCTGCGGGCAGTCTCTTACGGTGATACGCCGCTGTTACGCGCTTTGCAACGTGTCCGGCGGCACCTGTGTGGGAGGAATTGCCGGCTATGCCTATACGCTCACGGATTGCCTGGCTCTTGTCAATATAGAAGGAGGCGCCGGCAGAAAAGGTAATATCGCGGGCCGGATCGCCGAGGGAGAGGAAACCGGAACGGACGGAGACGACGAGGAAAGAGTGGCCCGGAACTATTATGTGGGGGAGGAGCCTTACGGCATCGACGGAATCAGCTATGAAAACGCCGCGTCGCCCTTAAGCTATGAGGAGCTTTTGACGGTGGAAGGGATTCCCGCGCGGTTTCGCCACCTTCAGGTATTTTTCCGCGTGGAGGATGCGCTGCTGGGTTCCCAGGAGGTGGCGTACGGTGACAGCCTTTCCCATCTCAGTTATCCTCAAATTCCTGACAAAGAGGGGTATTACGGCGTCTGGCCGGATTATTCCGATCAGGTCATGAAGGGGGATCTTGTGATCCACGGGGAATACAGGGAAAACGTGCTGGTGGTGGAAAGCGATGAAAAGGACGGCGAGACGGGAGAGGATGCCTTTGAAAGACCCTATGCCCTCATCGAGCAGACGTTTACGGAGGACACCGCGCTAAGCGTGGACATTGTCCAGACCGATCCGCCTCAGGAGATCGGAGAGAGGGAATATGTGCTGTATCATACCGTGATCGAAAACGGCGGCGTGGACGAGGGGGACGTTTTCTCCGTGCGTCTGCTGAATCCCTATGAAAAGGCGGAAGTCTGGGGGCTGGTCGGGGGAACGTGGACCAGGCTGGACAGCAAGGAGAGAGGGCATTATTTGCAGACGGATATGACGGGGGCGGAAGAAACCTTCTGCATTGTCAGGGAGAAGTCAAACACGGCGGCGATTGCGGCAGCGGCCGCGGGAGCGCTCTGCGCCGTGATTGCGGCGGCCCTGGCGGTCAGATCCCTGAAACGGCGGCGCAGAAAGCAAAAAGCCTGACCGGCCTTTCCCTTTTGAAAGAATCGTGGTATAATACTGCTGACGCGGAATCTCTGCCAATGAGATCGGCAGCCGCCGCTTACGCAAAGGAGCCTGAAAAGAAAAGGGTATGAGGAAGACCATTACGGAACAGATCCGGCAGGACGCTACAACATTCACCCCCGGCGAGGAAGCGGCAATCCGCCGCGCCGGCGATCTGATATGCGGGGGAGGACTGGTGGCGTTCCCCACGGAAACGGTTTACGGACTGGGAGGGGATGCGCTGAACGCGGATTCCTCCCGGAAAATATACGCGGCGAAGGGACGGCCCTCGGATAATCCGCTGATTGTGCATATCTGCCGGTTTTCGGATATGGAAAGGATCGTTTCGCGGATTCCGGAGACGGCGGTGCAGATTGCCGACGCTTTCTGGCCCGGGCCGCTGACCATGATCCTTCCCAAATCGAAAGCGGTTCCCGATGAAACCACCGGGGGTCTTGACACGGTGGCGGTGCGTCTGCCCTCCCACCCGGTTGCCAGACGCCTGATCGAATACAGCGGGGGGTATGTGGCTGCCCCCAGCGCAAACCGCTCCGGCAGACCCAGCCCCACCTCCGCCCGTTATGTGCTGGAGGATATGGACGGCAGGATCGACATGGTGCTGGACGGCGGAACGGTTGGGATTGGCCTGGAGTCCACCGTGGTGGATCTGACCTGTGAGACGCCGCAGATCCTGCGCCCCGGCTATGTGACACAGGAGATGCTGGCGGCGCTACTGGGAAGGGTGGACACGGATGTCACGATCCTCCGGGATGACAGCGGCCAGGCGCCCAGGGCCCCGGGCATGAAATACCGTCACTATGCGCCGAAGGCGGACATGGTGATTGTGGAAGGGGAAGCGGGCCGCGTGGCGGACTATATCAACCGGCATACCGCTCAGGACAAGGCCCGGGGGGAAAAAACGGGCGTCATCGGCACCCGGGAAAATCTGGACAGGTACCGGGCCGATGTGGTAAAATGTCTGGGCGGAAGGAAAGACGAGGAAAGCATCGCAAGAAACCTGTACGGGGCGCTTCGTCAGATGGATGAGGAAGAAGTGACCAAAATCTACTCGGAAGGATTTACTTCCGAAGGGTTTGGACAGGCCATCATGAACCGGCTTTTGAAGGCGGCCGGACACAGGGTGGTCCGGGTTTAGGAAGGACGTCCCGCCGGGGGGACCGGTATGGGACAGGCAAAGACCAGGGACAGGAGGATGGGGAAGAAATGATAGCGATCGGAAGTGATCACGGCGGATATGATCTGAAACAGTGCGTCATCCGCCATCTGGAGGAAAAGGGGATCCCGTATGAGGATATGGGCTGCCACGGAAAGGAAAGCTGCGATTATCCGGTGTATGGCAAGGCTGTGGCCCAGGCCGTGGCCCAGGGAAGATGCGAAAAGGGCATCGTGATCTGCACCACGGGCATCGGCATCAGCATTGTGGCAAACAAGGTGAAGGGAATCCGCTGTGCGCTCTGCGCGGACACGTTTTCCGCCAAAATGACCCGGCTGCACAATGACGCCAACGTGCTTGCCCTGGGCGGCGGTATTGTGGGCCCCGGCCTGGCGCTGGAGATTGTGGATACATTTTTGGAAACGGCTTTCTCCCATGAGGAAAAACACTGCCGGAGAATCAGCCAGATGGAGGAGCCGTAAGGCGCGTTGCCGGCGGCTTTGTCCGCCGCGGAAGGTACAGGAGGAAACTGGCATGTCAAAGGTAATGATCATGGATCACCCGCTGATTCAGCACAAGATCGGCTTTATCCGCAGAAAGGAAACGGGCACAAAGGATTTCCGCCAGACCATCAGCGAGATTGCCATGCTGATCTGCTATGAAGCCACCAGAGATTTGAAACTGGCGGAGGTGGAAATCGAAACCCCGATCTGCCGCGCCAAGGTCAAGGAGCTGAGCGGCAAAAAGATGGCCATTGTGCCGATTCTTCGAGCGGGCCTGGGGATGGTGGACGGAATGCTCCAGATGATCCCCGCCGCCAAGGTGGGACATATCGGCTTATACAGGGATCCGGAAACCCTCAAGCCGGTGGAATATTACTGCAAGCTGCCCGCGGACTGCGCGGAGCGGGAGGTGTTCGTGGTGGATCCCATGCTGGCCACGGGAGGTTCCTCGGTGGAGGCGATCCGGATGCTGAAGGACAAGGGATGCAGAAACATTCATTTCATGTGCATTATCGCCGCCCCGGAGGGAATCAAGGCCATGGAGGAAGCGCATCCGGACGTGGATGTGTACGTGGGAGCGTTGGATGAGAAACTCAATGAGCACGGGTATATCGTGCCGGGGCTGGGAGACGCGGGAGACAGGATCTTCGGAACCAAATAAGGCGGGCTTGGACGGAGATTCACAGGATGCGGAGAAAGTACAATGAGCGGAAAGAGAACGGATTATATTAGCTGGGACGAATATTTTATGGGAGTCGCGCAGCTTTCCGGCATGCGGTCCAAGGATCCCAGCACACAGGTGGGAGCCTGCATTGTCAGCAGTGACAATAAGATCCTTTCCATGGGCTACAACGGGTTCCCCATGGGCTGCTCCGATGAGGATTTTCCCTGGAGCAGAGAGGGGGAGGAGCTTGACACCAAGTATCCCTTTGTCACCCACGGGGAACTGAACGCCATCCTGAATTACAGGGGAGGCTCTCTGGAGGGCACAAAGCTGTATGTTTCGCTGTTCCCCTGCAACGAATGCGCCAAGGCGATCATTCAGGCGGGAATTAAGACGGTGGTGTATAACAGCGACAAATATGAAGGCTCTGTGGCAAACCGGGCTTCCAAGAGGATGTTTGACGCGGCGGGGGTCGCCTATATCCCTTATTCCCCCACGGGACGCCATATTCATATGCAGGTGTAGGCGCGGGCCGCAGGATCAAAAAAAGAGGACGGAACATTGAAACACGGAATCTGGGTACAACGGAAAAAACTGGCTTTGCTTTTTGCGCTGGCGTTGTTTACGGGAATCCTTCCCTGCGCGCCGGGCCCTTTTTCCGTGTCCGCCCTTCCGTCCACTCAGAGCCAGATCGACCAGGCGGAGGAAGAAAGAAGGCAGCTTCTGGAGCAGCAGAATCAGAACAACCATACCCTGGATGGCCTGAAGGGGGTACGCAGTGATCTCCGGGAGGACATGGAAGAACTGAACGCCCAGTTGGACGAGGTGGTGGCGAGGCTGGATTCCCTGGAGCAGCAGATCAAGGACAAAAGCCAGCAGATTGCCGATACCCAGGCGGCGCTTCAGGAAGCCAAGGAAACCGAAAACTGGCAGTATACCTGTATGGTGATGCGCGTCAGGGCCATGTATCAGTTTCAGGGCGACGGCTACCTGTCGGAGATTTTTGGATCCGGCAGCTTTGCGGACGCTTTAAACCAGGCGGATTATATCGAAAAGGTTGCCGCAAGCGACAGAAAGCTGATGGATGACTATAAGGCGAACCGGCAGTTAATCGAGCAGCATGAGGCGCTGCTCCAGCAGGAAATGATTGAGCTGGCGAACCTGAAGGTGCAGGAGGAAGCGGAAAAAAACAGGGTGGCGGGCTTAATCAGCCAGACCTCCAATTCGCTGGCGGCCAATGAGGAAGATATCCGGGAGGCGGAGAAACAGGCCAGGGAATATGAGGAGGAAATTCGGAAAAAAGAGGAAGATCTGGAATACCTGAGAAAAAAGCTTGCGGAGGAAATCGCGCTCTCCCAGGCGGCGGCCAACGCCACCTGGCGGGATATCTCCGAGGTGAGCTTTGCGGAGGGAGACAGATATCTTCTGGCCAATCTGATTTACTGTGAGGCGGGGGCGGAGCCCTACGCGGGAAAGCTGGCGGTGGGCGCGGTGGTGATCAACCGGGTTTTAAGCTCCAAGTTCCCCGACACGGTGCTGGGGGTGATTTACCAGAATAAACAGTTCTCCCCTGCGGGCAGCGGGCGTCTTCAACTGGCGCTGGCGGCCAACCAGGCCAACGCGGAGTGTTACCAGGCGGCGGACGAGGCCATGTCCGGCGTGACCAACGTAGGCACCTGCGTGTTTTTCCGGACGCCTGTGGAGGGGCTGACGGGGATCAGCATCGGCGGACATATCTTTTATTAATCCTTGACGGGCACCTCGGCCCTTGGGCTTGTCCTGGGGAGAGGTTTTGGCCCGCCGGCATTACAGCCCCAGTTTGTCAAAGCGGTCTTGCAGCCGGTCAAATTTATCCCGGTAGATGATGGTGAGCAGATGATTCAGACTGCGCAGGCAGGAGGTCGTCTGCTCTTTTGTGATCAGATTCTGTTCCAGGGCTTCCGCCAGCTCGTCCAGATCCACCACCTTCATCCTTCCCTCCGGGGACAGGATCACATCGGCGAGAAGATCCGTGACGGTCAGCGTCTGTCCGTCCTGCTCCCGGGAGTATTCCACAATGTCGCAGTACCAGTGCAGGAGGCTGCCGTCCGCCCGGTACATCTTGCTGATTTTTATCCCTTCCTTCAAAAGATACAGGGAACAGCCGTGGTTGAATTCCGTCTTGGGGTTTAAGGTGTTCCAGGTGGTGATGATGGATTCGCTGTCCTGGGTGACGATGATATCGTCTTTCAACAGGATGCACTCCGAGGGGATCAGCCGGCGGCGGTAGATGTTGGTAATTTCCATAGGGGGTTTGCTCCTTTCGTACGGTGCAGATCAGGGTTCTGCGGTGGGTTCGGGGACGGGATCGTTTATCTGCGGAAACGGCAGAAAGGGAAGGGGAGGGACGCTGTGGGGATAGAGGGTGCGTTCCATCCAGATCATATCCTGCCAGGCGCCCAGCTTGTAGCCGGAGCGGTGGAAATAAGCGGAGCGCTGATAGCCCCGCCGCTCATGAAAGGCGATGCTGGCAGGGTTCGGATAGGCGATGCAGGCGCAGAGGTTGCAGACGTGCTGCCGATACAACAGTTCCTCCAGCTTATCGTACAACGCGCTTCCCACCCCTGCGCGGCGGCAGTCCTGCCGCACATAAACGGAGGTTTCCGCGGACCAGTCGTAGGCGGCTCTCTCCTGGAACGGAGAGGCGTAAGCATAGCCCAGAAGAATGCCGTTTTCCTCGGCGGCCAGATACGGGTATCTTTCCAGCGTGTGCAGGATGCGGCGTTCAAATTCCTCCGGGGAGGGCGGCTCGTATTCAAAAGTGACGGAGGTATTTAGCACATAGGGCGCGTAGATCCGGGAAAGCGCGGGGGCGTCCCCGGGGGTCGCAAGGCGTATTTTCATGGCGGCGTCTTCCTTTTGTCCGTGGCGGATTCCGGGGCCGGCGGCCTGGTTTCGGCGGCCGGCGCGGTTTCTTACCTACGATATTACAGCGGCGGAAAAGGGAAGTCAATGCGCATCCGGAACAAATTTTGCCGTCCTTTCTCCGGACGGCGGTTTCTTCCGGCGGGATTTCTTTTTCTCCGGCGGGATTTCCATCTTTACAGCGGCGGGCGGAAAGAGTAAACTATTTTTGTGGGAATACAGATTCGTGTAAGGAGGACTGCCATCATGATACGTTTTACCCAGGATTGTCTGCTGGGAGTGGAGCAGATCGACGAGGAACACAGATATTTGTTTGAACTGCTGGCGAGAGGGGACGCCCTTTTGCACGACGGGTACGGCAGGGATCTGTACGGGGATATCAAGGGGCTGCTGGAGGAACTGGAAAACTATGCGGATCAGCATTTCGCCCATGAGGAAGCGTACATGAAGGAAATCTGCGACCCGGAGCTGATCCTCCAGCGAAGCCAGCACATGGTGTTCCGGGAGACGGTTATGGAATTCCTGATGCGGAACATCGACGGGGACGAGGAACAGCGCCAGGCCCTGGAGAACCTTCTGAACTTTCTGGCAAAATGGCTGTATCATCACATCCTTGGCAGCGATACTATGATCGGGAAACTGCCGCCCCTGGAGGAGTGGATGCTGAGGGAAAATCCCTGTGAGTTCTGTGATGAATACAGGATCGGCGTGGAAATCATCGACCGGGAGCACCAGCGCTTATTCGAGCTGGTGGAGAAGGCGAACCGGATGGCCCGCGGCTGGTCCGCGGATTCCGGCTTTGACGAAATCCGCCAGATCCTGCAGGAACTGAAGGACTACACGGAGTTTCACTTCGCGGATGAGGAGTCTTACATGCGAAATATCCGCTACGAGGGCTATGAGGCCCAGAAAAGAGCCCATGAGGCCTTTATCTCCCGGCTGGAGGAAACCGATTTGGAACAGGTTCAGGAAAATCCCAGGGAGTACCTGTTAAGCCTTGTGGAATATCTGCTGGGGTGGCTGATCCACCATATTCTGCATGCGGACAAGAAAATTCCGGCGAAGGAAAAAATCGGGAATCAGGGCGGTTGAAAAGCCCGCTGAAAACCCGGCCTGAAATTCCATACAGCACTGGACATTTTTGGGAAACTTAGGTATAATGTACTATGGCCGGGCGGAAGAACCCCATACATGGTTTTTTATGTTTTTGCGCCCGTAACCCCTGTCAGGGGAGGCATTTCTGGGATATGAGACGTCGTGAAACCGACAACCGAACCACTTTTCAGACGCTGGCTCTGATCACGCAGATCGGGCTTACCATGATCGTGTCCATCGGTCTGGCATGTGCGCTTGGCGTCTGGCTGGATCGAAAATTCGGAACCTCCTGGATGACCATTGTCCTGTTTTTTATGGGAGCGGTCGCAGGAGGGCAGAGCGCGTACCGCATGATCCGAAAGATCTGCGAGCCGCGCAACGGGGACAAGGAGCGGGATTGGACCGGTGAAGATAGCCAAAAGGATAAAATCAGGTGACAGAACCCTGCTGGAGATGCATCTGGGGCAGATCGCGCTGGGGCTGATCTGTCAGGCAGCCGGGCTTTTGTTTGCGGACAGACCGGGACGTTTCAGCCTTGGCCTTTGGTTTGGCGTCGCGGCGGCGATGGCGGCCGCGGTACATATGGCCCGCACTCTGGATCGGGCGTTTCTTTCGGGGGACAGGGCGGCAAAGGTGATTACCCGGGGCTATCTGTTCCGGTATCTGGCGGTGATTTTTTTCCTGGTCATTGCCGCGGTGACGGATGTTTTTCATCCGCTGGTTTTTTTCCTTGGCTATATGAGCCTGAAAGGTACGGCGTATCTTCAGCCGCTTACCCATAAATTATTGAACAGACTGCTGCATGAGACGGATCCCGTCCCGCAGCCCGTTTCGGAGGAGGCTGTTTCCCAGGAAACGCAGATCTGCGCCGAATCGGACGTGGTCAAAGAAAATCTGTAAAAAGGAGGAGGTGAAAATATGGAGCATGGAATCCTGTTGTCGGATGTGGATTTTATGATTCATGGCATCTTTCAGTATTCCTTTTTCGGCCATCAGGTATGGATTACCACATCCCATGTGTGTATTCTCATCGTGATGCTGATCCTGATCGGGTTTGCGATAGCGGCCAACCGGGCGATCCGCAAGGGATCGGAAGTGCCGAGAGGATTCCAGAATGTGGTGGAGCTGATTGTGGAAAAGCTGGACGGTGTTGTGGACGGCTCTATGGGACACGCGGCTCCCAGGTATTACAACTATATCGGCACCATCTTTATTTTTATCCTGTTCAGCAATATTTCCGGGCTGCTGGGGTTAAGGCCGCCAACGGCGGACTACGGCGTGACGCTGCCGCTGGCGTTAATCACCTTTGCGATGATCCGTTTCAGCAAATGGAAATACCAGAAACCCATGACGATCTGGGAGGACTTGTGTTCGCCCCTGCCGAAATGGCTGCCGATCTGGCTGCCGATCAACCTGATCAGCACCCTTGCCGTTCCGGTGTCGTTGTCCCTTCGTCTGTTCGCCAACGTGTTGTCCGGCACTGCCATGATGGCTTTGATCTACGGGCTGTTAAGATGGTTCGCCACGATCTGGCCGGCCGCCCTGCATGTGTATTTTGATCTGTTTTCGGGCGCGATTCAGACATATGTGTTCTGCATGCTGACCATGACCTATATTTCCAACGAAATAGGGGATGGGAAACGCCGCTGACAACCCTTCCGGGACGGCGGCTGTCAATGGTAGGTTCTAATTATTTCATTTCAATAATCAGGAGGAAAGAACAATGGATTTCAACGAAAATTTTATTCTTGGGTGTTCCGCAATCGGCGCAGGCCTGGCAGTAATCGCAGGTATCGGGCCCGGCGTAGGACAGGGAATTGCAGCCGGACACGCGGCTGCGGCGGTAGGACGTAATCCCGGCGCTTCAGGGGAGATCAGATCCATGATGTTACTGGGTCAGGCTGTGGCCGAGACCACCGGTCTGTACGGTCTGCTTGTGGCGATTCTGTTATTGTTCGTGCAGCCTCTTCTGCCTTGAACCAAAGGGAATGATTGCCTTGAATTTGAAAGCTGTCTGAAGGCAGCGGAAAAGAGGACGTATGATACTTTTAACAGGAGAACAGTCAATGACGCGGCTGTTTGATCTGGACTGGCAGTTGATTGCCGATGCCAGCCTGATGATTGTGGCCGTCTTTGTCCTGTTCCTGGCAATGAGCTATTTCCTGTTCAATCCCGCCAGAAAGCTGATGAGCGACCGTAAGGAAAAGATCCGCGGCGAGCTGGAGAGCGCTAAGCAGGATATGGAGGAAGCCGACAGGCTGAAACAGGAATATGAAACCAAACTCAGGGAAATCGACAAGGAAGCGGAGGTTATTCTGAGCGACGCCAGAAAGAAGGCGCTGGAGAATGAGAACCGGATCGTTGCGGAAGCAAAGGAGGAGGCCGCCCGTATTCTGGACAGGGCCCGGACGGAATCGGAGCTGGAAAAGCAAAAGGTTGCCGACGACGTCAAAAGGGAAATCATCGCTGTGGCTGCCGTTATGGCCGGCAAGCTGGTTACCGCCTCCATCGATACCGCGGTTCAGAATCAGTTGATTGACGAAACCTTAAAGGAAATGGGTGATAAGACATGGCTAAGATAGTTTCCAGAACCTACGGGGAAGCTCTGTTTGAGGCCGCTATGGAAGCCGGGCCGGATCAGGCCGCCCTTCTGGCGGAGGAAATTGCAGCCGTCCGTGAGATCCTTTCCCAAAATCCGGAATTCGACGCCCTGATGAACCACCCGGCTGTGCCGAAACAGGAGAAACTCCAGGTGGTTGGCAGCGTGTTTCGGGGCAGGATCAGCGATGAACTGGAAAGCTTTCTGGAGGTGATTGTGTCCAAGGACCGTTACCGGGAGCTGGACGCTGTGTTTGATTGGTTTACCGCTAAGGTGAAGGAGCAGATGGGGATTGGAATCGCCTATGTGACCACGGCGGTGGAGCTTACCAGGGGACAGAAAAATGCGGTGGAGGCAAGGCTTTTGGAAACCAGCGGCTATCGCAGAATGGAAATGAATTACACCGTCGATCCGGCTTTGATCGGAGGAATGATTGTGCGCATCGACGACAGGGTCGTTGACAGCAGCATCCGCAGCAGATTGGACGGTCTGACGAGACAATTATTACAAATTCAGTTGGGGTGACCCGCTGAAAGAAAGGTGCGACAGATCCATGAATTTAAGACCAGAAGAAATAAGCTCGGTGATCAAGGATCAGATCAGGAAATATGCCGTTACCCTGGACGTATCCGACGTGGGTACCGTCATTCAGGTGGCGGACGGCATCGCGCGCGTACATGGATTGGAAAACGCCATGCAGGGCGAATTGCTGGAGTTTCCCGGAGAAATTTACGGTATGGTGTTGAATCTGGAAGAGGACAACGTGGGTGTGGTGCTGCTGGGTAACACCAAAAACATCAGCGAGGGCGACACGGTGAAGACCACGGGCAGAGTGGTGGAAGTCCCGGTGGGAGACGTGATGCTGGGGCGCGTAGTGAACGCTCTGGGCCAGCCCATCGACGGCAAGGGGCCGATCCAGACCGACAAGTTCCGCAGAATCGAACGTGTGGCAAGCGGCGTGATCACCAGAAAGAGCGTTGACACTCCTTTGCAGACCGGTATCAAGGCCATTGACGCCATGGTACCCATCGGGCGGGGACAGCGTGAACTGATTATCGGCGACCGTCAGACAGGAAAGACCGCGATCGCCATCGACACGATTATCAATCAGAAGGGGCAGGGAGTCAAGTGCATTTATGTGGCCATCGGCCAGAAGGCTTCCACCATTGCGAACATAGTAAAAACGCTGGAGGAATACGGCGCCATGGCGTACACCACCGTGGTGGTGTCCACCGCCAGCGATCTGGCCCCCTTGCAGTACATTGCGCCCTATTCCGGATGCGCCATCGGCGAGGAATGGATGGAGGCGGGACAGGACGTGCTGGTGGTGTATGACGATTTGAGCAAACACGCCGCCGCTTACCGTACCCTTTCCCTGCTGCTTCGCCGTCCGCCCGGACGTGAGGCGTATCCCGGCGACGTGTTCTATCTTCACTCCAGGCTGCTGGAGCGCGCCGCAAGGATGAGCGACGAATACGGGGGAGGCTCCCTGACGGCCCTCCCGATCATTGAAACCCAGGCGGGGGACGTATCCGCCTATATTCCCACCAACGTGATTTCCATCACCGACGGGCAGATTTATCTGGAAACGGAAATGTTCAACTCCGGGTTCCGCCCGGCCATCAACGCCGGCCTGTCCGTGTCCCGTGTGGGCGGCGCCGCACAAATCAAGGCCATGAAAAAGATCGCGGCTCCCATCCGTACGGAGCTGGCGCAGTACAGGGAGCTGGCGTCCTTCGCCCAGTTCGGCTCGGAGCTGGATGCGGATACCAAGGAAAAGCTGGCCCAGGGCGAGCGGATCAAGGAAGTGTTAAAGCAGCCCCAGTACCAGCCCATGCCCGTCCAGTATCAGGTCATTATCATTTATGCGGTCACCCGCAAGTATCTGCTGGATGTGCCTGTGGAGGATATCACCCGGTTTGAGACGGAGCTGTTCGAGTACCTGGATACCAAGTATCCGGAGATCCCTCAGAGCATTGCGGAAGAAAAGGTGATTTCGGACGCTGTGGAGGAAACTCTGAAAAAGGCGCTGGAGGAATTTGTCAGGCAGTTTGTACACTGAGAGCCGGAGGCTTTCAGAGAAATGAGGACGTAATATGGCATCAATGCGTGATATAAAGCGCCGCAGGGTCAGTATTCAGGGAACCCAGCAGATCACAAAGGCGATGAAACTGGTTTCCACCGTAAAGCTGCAGCGCGCCAGAGCAAACGCGGAACGCTCCAAGGAGTATTTTACCTGTATGTTTGAAACGGTGAACAGCATTTTGAGCCGTGTGGGGCATATGGAGCATAAATATCTGGTTCCGGGCGCCTCGTCCAAGAAGGCTGTGATTGTCATCACTTCCAACAGGGGGCTGGCGGGAGGCTACAATTCCAATGTGATCAAACTGATTGCCAGGAACCCTGAGTGGAACAAAGAGGATGTGATCGTTTATACGCTGGGGAACAAGGGACGTGAGGCGTTTGTCAGGTATGGATATGAAGTCCGGGAATGCAGCGGCGATATTGTGGAGAATCCGGCGTATGCCGACGCCATGGCGTTGTCCGATCGGCTGCTGCAATCCTTTGCGTCCGGCGAGGTGGGCGAGATTTATTTGGCTTACACGGCGTTTAAAAACACGGTGAGTCATGTACCCACGCTGTTAAAGCTTTTGCCGGTGGAATATGAGGGGGAAAACCAGGAAAAGCAAACCGGCCCCCAGGCGGTTATGGATTTTGAGCCCGAGGACGAGGAGGCTTTGGACTTGATCCTTCCCAAGTATATGACCAGTCTGATCTACGGCGCGCTGATGGAGTCCGTGGCAAGCGAAAACGGTGCGCGCATGCAGGCTATGGACAGCGCCACCAGCAACGCGGAAGATATGATAAGCGACCTGATGTTGAAATACAACAGGGCCCGTCAGGGCTCCATTACCCAGGAGCTGACCGAGATCATCGCCGGCGCGGAAGCGCTGGGATAAGGGGCGCAAAGGAGAAAAGTAAGAAAAAGGCCCGCGCAGGCGGGCGGGAAAGAGGTTGAAATGGCAGGAGAAAACAGAGGCAGGGTTACCCAGGTGGTCGGCGCGGTTCTGGATATCCGCTTTGACCAGGGCAAGCTGCCTGAGATCAACGAGGCGATCAGGATCCCTACCAGGGAAGGCGGCGAGCTGACCGTTGAGGTGTCCCAGCATTTGGGGGACGACACTGTCAGATGTATCGCCATGGGCAGCACCGACGGGCTGGTAAGGGGAATGGACGCTCTCGCGACGGGCGCTCCCATTACCGTTCCGGTAGGCGAGAAAACCCTGGGACGTATTTTTAATGTGCTGGGACAGCCCATAGATAATAAACCGGCTCCGGAGGGCGTTTCCTATGAGCCCATCCACAGGCCGGCTCCCAAGTTTGAGGAACAGTCCACGGAGACGGAGCTGCTGGAGACGGGAATCAAGGTGGTGGATCTGCTTTGCCCCTATCAGAAGGGCGGCAAGATTGGCCTGTTCGGCGGCGCGGGCGTAGGAAAAACCGTGCTGATCCAGGAGCTGATCCGGAACATTGCCACCGAGCATGGCGGATATTCCGTTTTTACCGGCGTGGGCGAGCGCACCCGTGAGGGCAATGACCTGTATCATGAGATGACGGAATCCGGCGTTATCGATAAGACCACCATGGTGTTCGGCCAGATGAACGAGCCCCCCGGAGCGAGAATGAGGGTGGGCCTGACAGGGCTTACCATGGCGGAGTATTTCCGCGACAAGGGCGGCAAGGATGTGCTGCTGTTCATAGACAATATTTTCCGATTCACCCAGGCCGGCTCCGAGGTTTCGGCCCTGCTGGGCCGTATGCCCTCCGCCGTGGGATATCAGCCCACGCTTCAGACGGAGATGGGCGCTTTGCAGGAGCGCATCACTTCCACCAGAAACGGTTCCATTACCTCCGTTCAGGCGGTGTATGTACCTGCGGACGACCTGACGGATCCCGCACCCGCCACGACCTTTGCTCACCTGGACGCGACCACCGTGCTTTCCCGTTCCATTGTGGAGCTGGGTATTTATCCCGCCGTGGATCCCCTGGAGTCCACCTCCCGTATTCTGGATCCCAGGATTGTAGGAGAGGAACATTATCAGACGGCGCGGGGAGTACAGGAAATCCTGCAGCGCTATAAGGAATTGCAGGATATTATCGCGATTCTGGGAATGGATGAGCTTTCCGAGGAAGATAAGCTTGTGGTGTCCAGAGCCCGTAAAGTGCAGAGATTCCTGTCCCAGCCTTTCTTTGTGGCCGGACAGTTTACCGGACTGGAGGGCAAGTATGTGCCGATCCATGAGACGATCCGCGGTTTCCGGGAAATCCTGGAAGGAAAGCATGACGGCATCCCTGAGAGCTATTTCCTGAACGCCGGCGGTATCGACGACGTTTTAGCCAAGGTAAAATAGGGAGGCATAGCGTATGGCAGAAAAGAATACCTTCCTTCTGCGCATTATCACTCCCGACAGGCTGTTTTACGAAGGCCAGGTGGAGATGGCGGAATTCAACACCACAGAGGGCGAGATCGGGGTTCTGCCCGGTCATGTGCCTCTCACCGTGATCATAAAGCCGGGCATTCTGTGCATCACCGAGCCGGAAGGGGAAAAGGAGGCCGCCCTGCATGCGGGATTTGCGGAAATCTTGCAGGATCGGGTCACAATTCTGGCGGAGATTATCGAATGGCCCGATGAGATTGATCCGGACCGCGCGTCAGCGGCAAAGTCCAGAGCGGAGGAGAGGCTGCGCAACAGGACGCCGGAGACGGATATTGCGCGGGCGGAGACAGCGCTTTTAAGGGCGATGGCCCGGATTGAGGTACTGAAATAAGAGCAAACTGCCGGCGGCGGTGTAACATTTGGATGGAAAGACGCATATGCTGTACCAAAGAAAGTAAGGTGAACATATGGACTTTCATTCAAAATTGGTACAGCCGCTGCCGGACGGTACGGTAAGGGGCTGCTGGAACGGGCCCCTTCCTTTTTATATGGCGTATCCCGGCTATTTCAACCCCGGGAAAGAGGCTGCGCTGCTGGAGGATCTGGAATATCTTCAGCAGCTTTATCCGAATGATGTAAAACGTTTCCGGAACAGGGTGGCGCAGATTCTGGATATGTCGGATTATGAAGGCAGTATGATTTACGACGAATACCCGGATCAGTGCAGTCTTCGGAATCTGGCAAAGGCCATCTGCGGCATTCTGGAGAAGGAAGAAGAAAACCCGCCGGGAGAGGAAATGGTTCAGGTTCTGCTGTACAATGAGATATACAAGCGCAGACACGGAGGGCCCAGAGCAGGGATGTTTTAACCTGCCGGGCGGGCCGGAGGGCCCGGGGAGAGGGATGCCGGTTCCTGCCTTCCGCCCAGGGCTGCGGAATATCCGCAGGGGGTAGCCTGCGCTGAAGGAGCTGCAATGAAAAAGAGCGTCATTAAGCTGCTGGTCTTCGCGGCCGTCTTTGTCCTGTCATTGATTGTGATCGGCAAGGCAATGAATCAGGGACACGACAATCTGACCATGGAAATGGCCCAGGCTTCTCTGCCTTTGGTGACCATGGAGCTGAACGGGGTGGAGTATAATCAGCTTCACGGCTGCAGCCTGCCTATGGATGAAACCTTTCAGAGAGATTCGGTGACCGTTCTGTTAGAGGGCAGAACCACCGGATTTGTGGTGGACACCTATGGCAGCCATGTGACGGGAATCTCTTTTCAGGTGCGCAGCACGGATGGTTCCCGGCTGATCGAGGACACTCGGCTGACGGAATACCGGCAGGAGAAGGAACGGATTCGGGGGACGATCTCCTTAAAGGATCTGATCGAAAAAGATACGGAGTATTCCCTGGCCATTGTGCTGGAGCTGGACGGAAGCTCCCAGGTTTATTATTATACCAGGGTGATCTGGAGCGACAGCCTGAATGTGGAGGAAAAACTGGAGTATGTCCTGGATTTTCACGAAAGGCTGTATGACAGGGAGGCTGCCAGGGAGCTGACCAGGTATTTGGAGACGAACCCGGCGCTGGAGGACAACAGTTCTTTTCACAAGGTGAATATTCACAGCAGTTTCCGCCAGATCACATGGGGAGATCTTCCGGTGAAGGAAGAATCGGAGGTGCTGGTGCGGCTCACGGAAATTGCGGACCAGACCGCCTCCCTTTTGCTGGATTACATTGTCTCCACCCAGGAGGAGGGCCAGGCGGCCCCCACCTATTACATGGTAAAGGAGCATTTCCGGATCCGCTATACGCCGGAGAGAATGTATCTGCTGGACTATCAGCGCACCATGAACCAACTGCCCGACACCCAGAGCATGTACGCCAACGACAAGATCCTGCTGGGTATCACCGATGAAAACGTCCCCATGATGGAGAGCGAGGACGGAAATACGGTGGTATTTGTGGACGCAAACCAGTTGTTTAGCTATAATGCCACCACCAACAGGCTGACGGTGATTTTTCGGTTTTATGACAGCGACAACGCGGACTGGCGCACTCTGTATGACCAGCATGCCATTAAGATTCTGGATGTGGACGAGAGCGGCAGCGTTCAGTTTGCCCTGTACGGCTATATGAACCGGGGACGCCATGAGGGGGAGACGGGGATTCAGCTTTACAGTTACAACAGCGCCCTGAACACAGTGGAGGAGCTTTTGTATCTTCCCAGCGACAAAAGCTATTCCGTTCTGAAAGCGGAGATGGACGATCTGCTGTATTTAAACCGGGAGCAAAAGCTGTATCTGGAGCAGGAAAATGTGGTTTATGAGATTGATCTGACCAATCGGATCTGTACGCCGTTGCTGACCTTGACCCAGGACGGCGGCCTGAAGGTGTCGGACGATCACGGGATCATCGTCTGGTCCGAGGGCCGGAATAAGGACAGAAGCGACCGGTTTCACATCCGAAATCTGGGGACCGGAGACCAGCAGACCATGAGCGCCGCCTCCGGGGAATATATCCGGCCTCTTGGCTTTATCGGGGAAGACATTATATACGGGAGGGCGCGGCTTTCCGACGTCAGGGAGGAAAGGGAAGGACGGGTCTTTTTCCCCATGTACCAGATAGGGATCTGCAGCCCCTCCGGAGAAATCCTGAAAGAATACGAGCGGGAGGGCGTTTATGTCACGGACGTGGTGGTGACGGGAAACCAGATCGCCCTGGAGCGGTGCGTCCGGCGGGAATCGGGGGAATATGAGGATACGGATCCGGATCAGATTGTGAACAATGTGGAAACGGACGCCGGCAAGAATGTGGTGGTGGCAGCGGACATCGATGTCTACGAGCGCTATGTCCAGATCCGCACCAGAGGTTCCATCGACCCCAAAACCATCATGACGCTGAACCCCAAGGAAGTGGTTTACGAGGGAGGCAGACAGCTTGCGCTGCCAAAGCGGGAGCCCGGGGAGCGGTATTATGTATACGGCCCTTACGGAGTGGAGGGCATTTATCTTTCCCCGGCGGGCGCCGTCAATCTGGCCTATTCCATTTCGGGGGTGGTGACGGACGAAAGCGGAGAGCGGATCTGGATGCGGGGCAACAGGCCGGCGAGAAATCAGATGAAGGCGATCCGCGAAACCGGCGTGGAGGAAGGGGAGACAAGCCTGTCCGTGTGCCTGGACGCGGTTTTCAGCTATGAGGGCCTGGTGCGGGATTCCGTTTCTCTTTTGAAAAAAGGAGGCTCCGTGGCGGAAATCCTGGCGGAAAATCTGGAGGACGCCAGGGTTCTGGATCTGACGGGCTGCGGGCTGGACGCGGTGTTGTATTATGTCAGCAGGAACGCCCCGGTGCTGGCGCTGTTACAGGACGGGGAGGCGGTGCTGATCGTGGGCTATGACGAGTATAACACGATCCTGCTGGAACCCTCCCGGGGGAAGCTGTACAAAATGGGACGGAACGATTCCGGAACATGGTTTGAAGAAAATGGGAACTGTTTCATCACCTATCTGTCCCGGTAATCGGGACAGGCAAGGCGGGCGGGGCCGGCGTTTACGGCCCCGGAGAAAACAGGTGGCGCTGGAAACGGTTGAGCGCGGTAAACAGCATCAGCCCCAGGACGCCGCAGGAAATCACCTCCCCGATGCCTACGGTCAGCATAAAGTAGGGGATGGTGCCTTCCAACTGATAGACGTAAGCCAGAACAAAGGGGACGATCAGCGTGTTGGCGAGAATGGGGGGAAGGGGCGCAAGCCATTTCTGCCATCCCGGGGCGGGCTGCCCGTTCTTTCTTTTTGCCCTGGGGACATGGCCGATCCAATAGGTGCCAAGCGCCCCCAGCAGGGTGGCGATGCTGCCGAACAGGGTGTCAAGAGGCATACTGCCGATCAGAAGATTGGCCAGGAAACAGCCCACAAACAGGCCAGGCACGGCAGCCGGAGTAAAAAACGGCAGGATGGTGAGGGCTTCTGAAAAACGGATTTGGATCGCTTGGCTTGCCAGGCCGAGCAGGGAGGCGGCGAAGGTCAGAACCACATAGAGAGCGGCAATGATTGCCGCGTGAGCAGTGAACAGTACTTTTCGATTCATCATATCTCTCCTTTAGTTTTGTTTTAGGTGAGGAAGGTTTCGAACTCACCGCGCAACGCGGCCCGAAAACAAGGGCGGACGCGCCTGCACATAGGACTATAACACAGGCCGGGAAAAAATGCAAGAGCTCCTTCCCGTTCCCGTTCCCCGCTTTGGCGTCTCACGTTCCCCGCTTTGGCGCAGGCCCCGTGGAGCCCCGGACGATCAGCGGCGCGCGCAGCAGAATAGAGCCGATGGGAAGACGGTTCAGAAGGCAGTTCATGGCGTAGAAGCCGCATTTCCCCAGACCGATCCTGTCCTGGCGGATGGTGGTCAGGGGAGGCTCCGTATATGCAGTCATAGGCAGATCGTCAAAGCCGATAATGCTTAAATCTGCGGGAATCTGGATGTTTCTGTCCAAACATTCCGTGAGGGCGGAAATGGCCCGTATGTCATGGGAAAACAGGATGGCGGTGACCCCGCGGCTCATCAGCTTTGGTATGTAGGTGCGGGTGGATTCGGCCACATAATACCCCAGGCCGATGTAATCCTCGCCGATTTCCAGCTCATACTTATTCATGGCGTTGATATAGGCGTTGTAGCGGGCCTGTATGATGTAGGAGTCCGTGGGCCCGGAAATCAGGCCGATTTTTTTGTGGCCCAGCTCAGCCAGATGCTTTACCGCCAGGTCAAAGCCCTCCTGGCTGTCACAGCCCACGGAGGCGATATGGGGATTGCTTTTGATGTAATTGTCGTAGAGAACCGTGGGAATCTGGGTGGCGGGAAACTCCTGCATCCAGGGGTCCAGCAGCGAAAAGCCCAGCACGAAGGAAGCCTGATAGCCGTGATCCAGCATGAAAACGCCGTAGGGCGTCATTTTCTGGAATTCCACCGTCAGGGGAATGATGTCCGTGACCCAGTTTTCCGTTTCCGCCATCTGCTGAAAGCCCCGGACAATGTCATAGCCGAACTGGTTGGGCGTTTCGTAATCCATGTTTTCGATCAGGATACAGACTTTTTTCCGCAAGTGGTTCGCCCTGTGGTTGATGTATCCCAGCTCCGCGGCTGTCTCCAGCACCTTTTTGCGCATGTCCGCGCTGATGTCTGTGGCGTTGTTTAAAGCCTTGGATACGGTGCTTTTGGAAATTCCCAGCTTGTCCGCAATCTCCGAGATGGTAGCCATACAGCTTCCTCCGTAAAATTCGTTATTTTTCACAATGAAAACGTTTTCTATAAAAAGATTATAAACAGCGAAATCGTAAAATGCAAGATGATTTACTAAACCTGACAAAAAACAACCGGGTTTCCAAACAGAAAAAACCCTGATAATCGGGTTTTCCTTTTTTTTTCATACGAAAATGCAAAAAAATAAGTTTCGAAACTTTTATCTACAAAAGACAAAATAAAATGGGGCAAAATGCACAAAACGAGTGCAAAAATGTATATTTTAGCGGGCAATATAGCGAAAAAACATGTTGACGAATGAATGCTTTTGTGTTAGTTTTAAGAAGAACCGAACACGGCGAAACAAGTTTCGAAAGAAATTGGTTTCCCACAAACAAACAGGAGGATTCTTTTATGAAAAAGAAAGCATTAGCAGTTGTAATGGCAGCGGCAATGTCCTTCACCATGCTGGCGGGCTGCGGCGGAAACGACGACAGCCAGTCAGGGGGGGGCGTCTGACAGCGGAAACGAGAGCCAGTCCCAGGGTGGAGACAGCCAGGAGGCAGACAATCAGGGCGGCTCAGGCGAGACGGTCGATGTGGCCCTGAAGGTATGGTGCCCTCAGAACCAGGTTGACACCGGAATCATGGCTGACCAGCAAGCGGATTTTGCGGCAGCTCATCCCGAGTGGAACATCACCTGGACCACCGAGATCGTGGGTGAGGATCAGTGCGCTGAAAACGTAACCAAGGATGTGGACGTTGCGGCGGACGTGTTCTTCTTTGCCAATGACCAGTTGAAGACGCTTGTGGATGCGGGCGCTCTTGCAAGACTGGGCGGCGATGCGGAACAAATGGTACAGACCGAGAACTCCGATCTGGTGAAGTCCACCGTTATGATCGACGACGCGGTTTACGGACTTCCCTTCACCCACAACACCTTCTTCATGTTCTATGATAAGACTCTGATGAGCGAGGACGACGTGACCAGCCTGGAGAAGATCATGGCCAAGGAAACCGCCGACAACGTATACAACTTCTACTTTGAGTCTGCGGGCGGCTGGAAACTGGGCGCATACTACTACGGCGCTGGCCTGTCCGTGTTTGGCCCTCAGGGCAACGATCTCGCCGCAGGCTGCGACTGGAACAGCGAGAAAGGCCTGGCAGTGACCAATTACCTGATCGACCTGATCAACAACCCGAAATGCGCATATGACGGCGAAATCGATGTATCCGAGCTGATTGCCGATCACAGACTTGGCGTATGGTTCGACGGCGCGTGGAACTACAACCTGTATCACGATGCCCTGGGCGATGATATGGGTATGGCTACCATCCCTACCTTCAATCCTGACGGAAATGATTATCAGATGCTGGGATTCTACGGCTCCAAGGCCATCGGCGTGAACGCCCACTCCCAGAATGCGGCGGCGGCAGTTGCCTTCGCCACCTATCTGGCAAGCGAGCAGCAGCAGTTGGTACGCTATGAGCGTTCCGCACAGCCGCCTACCAACATCAACATCACCATTGCCGATGATCCCATGGTGACCGTAATCTCCGAGGAAGCCGCTAATTGCAGCGTTGTGCAGCCTATCGACAGCACCTTCTCCGGCAGATACTGGAATTATGCAAATACCATTCCTACCGAGATCAGAAGCAAAGAGCTGACCAAGGACAACGCTCAGGAAAAGCTGGATGCGTTTGTAGACGCTATGACCGCTGAATAAAGCGGAACGGTTTTAAACGGGATAATTGTCAGGGAAGGGGCTGTTGCCTCACGGCGTGAGAACGTTCAGGCGACAGCCCCTTCTCCACTATGAAGGAGGTTCCTATGGGGGCACAGAAAAAGGGTAAGGTAACACAATCCGGGAAACCTCGCGAGTGCAGCGCGCTGGAAGTGCTGCAAAGAGGAAACGCGGTCACAAAGCTTTCATTTTTTATCTTTGGACTGGGAAATATCATTCACAAGCAGTTTGTCAGGGGATTTACCTTTTTGGCCCTGGAAATTGCCTACATTTACTATATGATCTCCTTTGGAGCAGACTCCATTGCCAATTTTATCACCCTGGGAACTCATGAGCAGGGTGAAACTTATAATGAGGCGCTGGGTATTTATGAGTATACGGTGGGAGATAATTCCATGCTGTTTCTGCTCTACGGCGTGATTACCATTGCCATCACGCTGGCCTTGTTGTTTTTCGCGTATATTTCCATGAAAAGCGCGTACTGTACCCAGTTGCGGCTGGAGAGGAACATGCGGGTCCCCACCTTTATGGACGATCTTCGTTCCGTCAAAGAGGAAAATCTCCATGTGGCCATGATGTCCCTGCCGATCATGGGTATTTTGATCTTTACCATCATTCCGCTGGTATTCATGATTCTGATCGCGTTTACCAGCTATGACCGTGACCATCAGCCCCCCGGAAACCTGTTTACCTGGGTGGGATTCGATAATTTCAAGGTGATGCTGTCCCAGGGGAGCAAGCTGGCGGCCACATTCTGGCCGGTGCTGGGATGGACGCTGATCTGGGCTGTGTGCGCCACCTTCACCTGCTATATTCTGGGACTGCTGCTGGCCCTTTTGATCAATCGGAAGGACACTAGGATCAAGGGGTTCTGGCGGTTTATGTTCGTGCTTTCCGTGGCGGTTCCTCAGTTTGTCACTCTGCTGAGCATGAGGACCATCTTCAATACCAACGGACCGGTGAACGTGCTGCTGCGGCATATGGGATTTCTGGGTTCCACGGAATCCATTCCCTTCTTTACGGATCCCACCGTTGCCAAGATCACCATCATCTGCATCAATATCTGGATCGGCGTACCCTTTACCATGCTGTCCACCACCGGTATTTTGCAGAACATTCCCGCTGAGCTCTATGAGGCGGCCAAGATCGACGGCGCAAACGCGCCCACCATATTCCGCAAGATCACGCTGCCTTACATGTTGTTTATCATGACCCCCAGCCTGATCACTTCCTTCACCGGAAATATCAATAACTTTAACGTGATCTTCCTGCTGTCCGGCGGCGGACCCGACACCATGGATTACTATTACGCGGGAAAGACGGATCTGCTGGTAACATGGCTGTACCGTCTGACCATCACCCAGAAGGACTACAACCTGGGAGCCGTCATTGGTATTCTGGTGTTCGTCATACTGGCTGTACTGTCACTGTTGACTTACCGGCACACCGGTTCTTATAAGGATGAGGGGGCGTTTCAATAATGAAGATCAAGAAAATTGTTGTAAATATACTCTCACACGTCCTGCTGGCGGTTCTCAGCGTCATTTGGGTGCTGCCTATCTTTTATGTGATACTGACCTCCTTCCGAGAGGAGGGCGGCTCCTACAAGAGTTATATCTGGCCCAAAGGGTTTACGCTGGATAACTATAAGAACCTGTTCCGGCCCACCAGCCAGATTGACTTTGTGCGCTGGTTTACCAACACGCTGGTCATTGCGCTGATCAGCACGGTTATCGCCGCCTTCTTTGTGCTGTGCGTGTCCTACTGTATGAGCCGTCTGCGGTTCCGGATGCGGAAGCCCTTTATGAACATTGCGCTGATCCTGGGAATGTTCCCGGGTTTCATGTCCATGATCGCTGTGTACTATATCTTAAAGGGCCTGGGCTTTCTGGAGACGGGTATGCTGAAACAGGTGGCGCTGATTATGGTGTATTCCGGAGGCGCTGGATTGGGGTTCTATATGGCGAAGGGTTTCTTCGACACCATTCCCACCAGCATCGACGAGGCGGCTTATATTGACGGGGCCACCAAGTGGGATACCTTTGTCCATGTGACGCTGCCCATGTCAAAGCCCATCATTACCTACACGCTGCTGACCACCTTTATGGGGCCCTGGGTAGATTATATTTTCGCCAAGGTCATCATGGGGCAGGACACCAGGTATTATACCATCGCCATCGGACTGTGGACCATGCTGGAGAAAGAGTATGTGCAGTATTTCTATACACAGTTCTACGCGGGCTGCGTATTGATCTCCATTCCCATAGCCATTCTGTTCCTCTTGACGCAGAAGTGCTATGTGGAGGGCGTGACAGGAGCCGTCAAGGGGTAAGCTCCTGCCGGATGTCCGGCGGATTTCTTTGAAAGACGGGAGCCGCTGCGCAAGTAAATCGTCAGGTTTATTTTGCAGTGGCTCCTTTTATATGCAGATATAAGGGGATTTGTTTCGTTGAACAATCAATTATTTCATTATACGAAAGAATTTGACAGAGAGTATGAATACCGGGGAGCGGATCTGGGAGCGGAGTGCCGTGGCGGGGAAACGGTCTTCAAGCTGTGGGCGCCCTTTGCGGACAGGGTGGAGCTGCGCTTGTTTCCCGACGGAGAGTCGCCGCAAAGCCGAAGCCTTCCCATGGGGGCCGCCTCAAAGGGCGTATGGGAGCTGACAGTGCCTCAGGATCTCCACGGCACCTATTATGATTTTATCATGGAAACCGGCGGGGAAACGGTGCGCACTGCGGACCCCTATGCCAAGGGCTGCTGCTGTAACGGGGACAGGAGTATGGTGGTGGATCTGCGGCGCACGGATCCGGAGGGCTTTTTGCAGGAACGGAGCCCGAAACAGGGCCGGGAAAACATTATCTATGAGCTGCATATCAAGGATTTTTCCTATGATCCCGACAGCGGTGTGCCGGAGCCCTACCGGGGGAAGTACAAGGCGTTTACGGCAACGTCCCCGGGAAAGGAATATCCCACCTGCGTGGAGTATCTGCGGAAACTGGGAGTGACCCATGTGCATCTGCTTCCCTTTTTTGATTTTGGGTGGCTGGACGAGGAAGGAGACGGCAGTCAGTTTAACTGGGGGTACGACCCTGTGAATTACAATGTGCCGGAAGGCTCCTTTGCCACGGATGTGCATGACGGAACCGTGCGGATCCGGGAGTGCAAGGAGATGATCCAGGCCCTTCACAAAGCCGGGATCCGGGTGATTATGGATGTGGTCTATAACCATACCCACCAAGCGGATTCCTGGCTGGAGAGGACGGCGCCGGGTTATTTTAACAGACGTGACAGGGACGGGAAACTTTCCGACGGTTCCGCCTGCGGCAACGATATGGCGGCGGGCAGGGCGATGGTGGATCATTATATTGTCCATTCCGTCCTGTATTGGGCAAGGGAATATCATATTGACGGGTTCCGCTTTGATTTGATGGGCCTTTTGACCACCGAGCTGATGAACAGGATTCAGGGGGAGCTGGATCAGGCCTTCGGCGCAGGGGAAAAGCTGTTGTACGGCGAGCCCTGGCGGGCGAAGGAATCGCCTATGGAGGCGGGCACCCATGCGGCGGTCAAGGACAATGTGGCGCTTCTGGACGAGAGGATCGCCGTCTTTAGCGACGACACCAGGGACGCCATCAAGGGGGATGTGTTTTTTGCCGCAGATCCCGGGTTTGTCAACGGGGGCAGCCGGCTGGAAGGCAGGATTCTGCATGCCGTCACAGGCTGGAAGACCCATGCGGACGGCTTTCATCCCAAAAGCTGCAGCCAGATCATCAACTATGTGTCCGCCCATGACAACTTTACGCTCTGGGATAAGCTGCTGCTGACCATGCGAAAGGGCGCCCTGAAACCGGAGGAATATCTGGTGCCCCACAGGGATGTTTTGGCGGCTAACAAGCTGGCGGCGTTTATCTGCTTTACCTGTCAGGGGAATCTGTTCTTCCAGGCGGGCGAGGAATTCGGCAGGACCAAATTTGGGGACGAGAACAGCTATCGCTCCGCCCCGGAGGTGAATATGCTCCGCTGGAAACAGACCCTGGTGTTTCAGGAGCTGGTGGAGTATTACCGGGGATTGATCCGTCTGCGCAAGAAACTGCCGGGGCTGTGTGACAAGTCCCCCGAGGCGGGCAGGAGGATCAGCGGACAGACGGTGCATCGGGACGGGGTGGTATCCTTCCTGGTGGACAACGGGGGGGACTGGGAGCAACTGCATATTTTGTACAATGCTTCCGATGAGGATTACAACGTAGAGCTGCAGGGGGCGGAGTGGGAAATTCTGGCCGACGGAGAACAGGCGGATATCCGCAGAAGCGTCTGCGGCGGCGTGACGGCGGCGGCTCACAGCGGGCTGCTGCTGGGGAAAAGGAGCAGGACGCCCCTGCCCGCAGCAGTTTCCTTAAGCGCCCAGGCAGCGCAGAAATGGAACGAAATATGAAATATGTCTTTGGAAAGCGGGAACTGATGATCCCGGCGATACGGGAGGAAGGCTGCTATCTGATGACCAACGGCCTGGGAGGCTTTTCCTCCCTGAACCTGGCGGGAGCCTGCAGCCGCAATGACCACGCGGCGCTGATGAGCTGTCCCAAGCAGGAAGCTCCCAACAACAGATATCAGATGATCCACTGGCTGGAGGAAATCCTGTTTCTGGGAGAGGAAAAGCGCAGCCTGTCCGGCCAGCGCTTTGGGGACGGCTCCGGCGGGGAGGGATGCGCCGGGCTGATCCTTTTTTCCTATGAGGATTATCCCTGCTGGACGTACCTGACCTCCGGGGTGGAAATCACAAAGACGCTGGTACTGCAGCCCGGGGAGAACACGCTGGGGGCCGCCTATGAGATACGGAACCGATCCCAAAAGGCCGCGGCCCTGAAGGTGACGCCCTGGATGCAGTTTGTTCCCAAGGGGCAGCAGCTTTGCCGGGAACAGGCGTTTCTTCTGAAGGAGGATCCGGAAACGCCGGGACGGGTCTGCACGGGAGCGGTGTTCTCCGAAGGGAAAGGACTGTATTACAGCACGGACGGCAGGGTGGAAACCTATCCCACCCGGCTTACGCCGGCGCTTTTTTACGAACTGGACGCCCGGGACGGGAGAAGGGCCCAGGGGATCTGCGCGGTCAACCACAGCGTATGGTTCCGGGTGGAACCGGGAGAGACGCTGACAGGGACGCTTGTTTACAGCGCAGACGGACCGGTGGAAACGGATTTTACCCGGATCCGGGAGGCTCTGACAGACAGGAGGAACCGTCTGACGGCGCAGGCGGGCCTGAAGGATGAGACGGCCGGGGCGCTGGTGAAGGCGGCGGATCAATTTGTCTCTTACAGGGCGTCCACGGGCCAGCAGACCATTCTGGCGGGATATCCCTTCTTTGAGGACTGGGGGAGGGATACCATGATCGCCCTCACCGGGTGCTGTCTGTCCACAGGGCAGTACCGGCAGGCCAAAAGCATCCTTCGCACCTTTATGAAGTACTGCCGGAAGGGGCTGATGCCGAACCTGTTCCCGGAAGGAACCCGGGAGCCCAAGTATAACACCGCGGACGCGGCGCTTTTGTTCATCCTGGCGGTGTACGGGTATTACCGGCGCACGGGGGATGGGGAGTTTGTCTCGGAGTGTGTGCCGGTGATGGAGGATATTGTTCAGTGGTATCGGCAGGGGACGGACTTTCATATTCGGATGGAGGAAGACGGCCTGATCAGCGCGGGAGAGGGCTTTGACCAGGTGACCTGGATGGATGTGCGGGTGGGGGATATCCTGCCGACCCCCCGGCACGGCAAACCGGTGGAAATCAATGCGTATTGGTATAACGCCCTGTGTATCATGGAGGAGCTTCAGGGGAGCCTGAAGGAGAGAAATAGCTGGAAAAGCAGGGATTATGGCAGCCTGGCGGCGCTGGTGAAACAGAGCTTTCAGGAAAAATTCTGGAACCGAGACGAAGGCTGCCTGAAGGATGTGCTTTCCGGGACGGAGGCGGACTGCCAGATCCGGTGCAATCAGATCTGGGCGGTGGCGCAGCCCTTCTCGGTGCTGACCAAGGAACAGGAGCGTCAGGTGGTGGAGACGGTATTCCGGAAACTTTATACCCCTTTGGGACTGCGCACTCTGGATCCCGCAGATTCGCAGTTTCGCCCGGCTTACGGGGGAGAGCTGCTTCAGAGGGATCTTGCCTATCATCAGGGGACGGTGTGGGCCTATCCGCTGGGCGCGTATTACCTGGCATGGCTGAAGGTAAACGGCGGCGATGAAGGGGCGGCCGCCCAGTTGAGAAGACAGTTGCAGGGCACCGCCCAGGCGCTGCGGGAGGGCTGCGTGGGCCAGCTTCCGGAAATCTATGACGGGCTGGATCCGGGCGCATCCCGGGGATGTTTTGCTCAGGCATGGAGCGTGGGCGAACTGTTAAGGGTCTATGAGGCGCTGGAGCGGATGGAAACGGGACGGGAATGGTATTTGTAGGCAAGCGGCCGTCAAGGGCGGCGGAACGGGAGGAAGTATGAACGGGCAAAAGGAAACCAAAGGGAGAAAGGCATGGAAGGGGCGGATCAGACGGGGGATTTCCTGGATGATGGCCGTAGCTTTGCTGGCGGGATGCGGCGGAAAGGAGCCGGAGGCGGATCCTATTTATGTGGGCGGCAGCCTGATTTCCGACAGGCCTGTCATCATGCCGGAGGAAACGGACAAATACCGCACCTTTTATGAGATCTTTGTCTATTCCTTTTATGACGGCAACGGGGACGGCGTGGGGGATCTTCAGGGAGTGACCCAGGCGCTGGATTATTTAAACGATGGGGACGCGTCCACCGACACGGATCTGGGCGTCACGGGGATCTGGCTGATGCCGGTGATGCCCTCGGACACCTATCACAAATACGATGTGAAGGATTATATGGCCATCGATCCCTCCTACGGCACCATGGAGGATTTTGAAACTCTTATATCGGAGTGCAAAAAACGTGACATAAATGTCATAATTGACCTGGTGATGAATCATACCTCGTCCTCTCATCCCTGGTTCCGGGAGGCGTGTCAGTATCTGCAAAGCATCGGCGATGGGGAGGCCTCCGCGGAGGAATGCCCCTATGTGGAGTACTATCATTTTCACAAAGGGATGAAATGGGGCTATTCCCAGGTGCCGGGCACCGATTGGTATTACGAGGCCCAGTTCTGGTCGGAGATGCCGGATCTGAATCTGTCCAACGAAGCTGTCAGGGCGGAATTTGAGAAGATCTGCCAGTTCTGGCTGGACAAGGGAGTGGACGGGTTCCGGCTGGACGCGGTAAAGGAATTTGTGTCGGACGATACGGAGGCCAATATAGAGATTTTGACCTGGTTTAACGGCATGGTGAAGGGGATGGATCCCGACGCCTATCTGGTGGGGGAAGCCTGGATCAACCAGCCCGAGTACGCAAAGTATTACGCCAGCGGCGTGGACAGCTTTTTTGATTTTGTGTTTGCGGGGGACGAAGGGCGCATTTTCCGGCTGGCCAGCGGCCAGTACGGGGCCAATCAGTACGGGGATTATGTGCAGACGGCGGAGGAGAGATACGCTCAGTACAACCCTGACTTTATCAACGCTCCCTTTTACACCAACCATGACATGGACCGGGCGGCCGGTTATTATTCCGGCGACAACGCGCAGGCCCAGATCAAGATGGCGGCAGCCTTGAACCTGACCATGAGCGGCAGCGCCTTTGTCTATTACGGGGACGAGATCGGTATGCTGGGATCCGGGATCGACGAGAACAAGCGGCTTGGCATGCGCTGGAGCGCGGACGGCTCCGCTCCCGGAACCTGCAGGGGGCCCTTGGGCGCGGACCGGGTGGCGCAGAAATACGGAAGCGTTGCGGAACAGCAGGAGGATGTGAACTCCATTTACTGGTTCTATAAGAACCTGATCCGGCTGCGGAACCAGTTCCCGGCCATTGTGAAGGGCACCACCACGAATCTGAAAGCGGCCTCCGACAGCCAGCTCAGCGTGATTCAAAAGACCTACGAGGGGGAGACGGTGTGTCTTCTCTATAATCTGTCGGCTGAGGAGAAGCGTGTGGATCTGGGAACGGTGACCCTGGCAGACGGAACCGTCTTAAGCCCCGGCCAACTGGAGAGCGCGCTGGTGACAGGGGAGGAGAGCGTTTCGCTGGAGGAGCAGACCCTTGTTATGCCCGCCTATTCCCTGGCGGTATTTCTTGTGGCAGAGGATGAAACGGAATGAACCATAACGCATATGACGCTTATGTCTTTGATTTATACGGCACCCTGGCGGATATCCGCACCCGGGAGGACAAGCCGGCGCTTTGGCGGAAAATGGCGGAACTGTATGCGTCCTTAGGGGCTCCTTACAGCCCCGGGCAGCTTAAGGAAAGCTATGAGAGGAAGGTGCGCCTGGCAGGGGAGCGGGTACAGGCGGCGGGGGTGAAACAGTATGGGCCGGACTTTTTGGGGGAGCCGGATCTGACGGAGGTGTTTCGGGCCCTGTACCGGGAGCGGGGCGTATCCTGCGGCCGGGAGCGGGCGGCCATGACCGCAAATGTTTTTCGGATGCTTTCCAGACAAAAGCTGAAGGTGTATGATGGAGTCAAGGAGACGCTGGAGGCGCTGCGGCGGGCAGGGAAGGGCGTTTACCTGCTGTCCAACGCCCAGAGCGATTTTACCAGACCGGAGATAGAACTGCTGGGACTGGCCCCCTGCTTTGACGGGATCCTGATTTCCTCGGAGGAGGGCTGCCGGAAACCGTCCCCGGTGTTTTTCCGGCGGCTGCGGGAGAGGTACGGACTGGAGCCGAAACAGTGCCTGATGACGGGGAATGACGGACACGCGGACATCCTGGGGGCGAAAGCGGCGGGAATGGACACCCTGTATCTCCACACGGAAACCTCCCCGGCATACCGGGATGAGTGGGAGGCCACTTACGTTGTGCCGGACGGGGACTGGCGAAGGGCGGCGGAAATCCTGCTGGGTACGGCAGAGCGCTGATACCGCAAAAACCGCAAATAAATATGGGAATTTGCGCCGGAGCGTCACAAATTCCCCGAGGGCGGACGCGACTGGGAGATCCGCGTCGCCCCGTGGGGGAAACGCTCCAGATGGGAGACAAAAATGGAGTTTGGCAAATGGGAAGGTTACAGACAATCGGGCAGCCAGGTGACGCTGGATTTTGAGACAGGGGAACTGGTGATTACGGCGGTGACGGACAAAATCATCAACGTGTTCTGCGGCCTGGAATGCCCGGAGCGCCGTTCCAGGGCTGTGGAGGGGGACAAGCGGCAGCCGGTGGAGCTTTGGGTGGAGAAAAGGCCCGATGGGCTGTTGCTTTCCACGGGACAGGTTCAAGTCAGGATCAGCGACGGAGGTTACATCGATTTTGCCGACAAAGAGGGAAGGGAGGTCTGCGGGGATTACAGAGGGAAACGAAAGCCCTTGCAGACCATAAGCGACGAGATGCTGAAAACCCTGGCCGATGAGGGACACGATGCCTCCAGGCAGGAGGAAATGGCCTTTCAGGTGGTGAAAAAGCTCCGGCAGGATCAGCACTTTTACGGCCTGGGGGACAAGACGGGCTTTCTGGACAAGCGGCACTATGAGTATGAAATGTGGAATACGGACGACCCCAGCCCCCAGGTGGACAGTTTCCGGGCGCTGTATAAGTCCATTCCTTTCTTCCTGTCCTTGACCCAGGACGATGTGTACGGAATCTTTTTGGACAATCCCTGCAAAAGCCTGTTCAATATGGGGAAGGAGTCGGAGGAGTATTATTACTTTGGAGCCGCCGCTGGCAATCTGGACTATTATTACATTGCGGGGGCTTCTCTGGCGGAGGTGCTGGCGGGCTATACCTATCTGACAGGCACCTGCCCCCTTCCCCAGAAATGGACCCTGGGCTACCAGCAGTCCCGGTGGGGTTACACCACTCTGGAAGATGTGGAAAAGATCGCCTCAAGGATGCGGGCGCTGGATATCCCCTGTGATTCCATCCATTTTGACATCGACTATATGCAGGATTACAAGGTATTTACCTGGAACGAAAGGCGCTACCGTTTCGATGCGGCCGGGTATCTGAAAAGCCTGGCGGACCGGGGCTTTAAGCCGGTGACCATCAACGATCCGGGGGTGAAACAGGAGGCGGGCTACCCGGTCTATGAGGAAGGCGTGGAGAAGGGGTACTTTGCCAAGACGCCGGAGGGACAGGTGTATATCAACGCCGTATGGCCGGGGGACGCGGCTTTTCCTGATTTCGGAAACCCGGATGTCAGGAAGTGGTGGGGAGATCTGCACGGCTTTCTGCTGGAAAAGGGGGTTCGGGGGATCTGGAACGATATGAACGAACCCGCCAGTTTCCACGGCCCTTTGCCGGAGGATGTGGTCTTTACGGATGAGGACCGTCCCACGGACCACAGGCACATGCACAACCTTTACGGACACCTGATGGCAAAAGCCGCCTATGAGGGCCTGAAACGGCTGGACGGCAGACGGCCCTTTGTCATCACCAGGGCCTGCTATGCGGGCACCCAGAAATACGCCACCTGCTGGACCGGGGACAACCACAGCATTTGGGCCCATTTGCAGATGGCGATCCCCCAGCTTTGCAACCTGGGATTGTCCGGTATGCCCTTTGCGGGAACGGATATCGGCGGCTTTGGCTCCGACACCACCGAGGAGCTGCTGCTGCGGTGGGTGCAGGTGGGATGTTTTTCCCCTCTGTTTCGCAATCATTCCGCTCTGGGCAGCAGGCAGCAGGAGCCCTGGCAGTTTGGAGAGCGGGCGCTGGCGATTTACAGAAAATATGTGAAACTGAGATATCATCTGCTCCCTTACCTGTACGACCTGTTCTGGGAGGAGGAGCGGACGGGGGCGCCCATTCTGCGCCCGCTGGTGTTTCACTATGAAAAGGATCCGGCAGCGCGGACCTGCAATGACGAATTCCTGTTCGGGGAAAGAATCCTGGTGGCGCCGGTGGTCAATCAAGGCGTGGAAAAGCGCATGGTGTATCTGCCTCAGGGGGAATGGTACGATTACTGGACGGGGGAAAAGGTGCAGGGGGAAAGCTGGATCATCCGGGACGCGCCCCTGGATACCTGCCCTGTCTATGTGAAGGCCGGGAGCGTTCTGCCGGTGGCGGAGGACATGTCCTATGTGGGGGAAAAAGAGGAAAGCACATTGACATTAGAGGTATTTCCCGGGGAAGGGCAGTATGATCACTACCTGGATAACGGAGAGGATTTTGCGTATCGGGAGGGAAAGTACCACCAGTACCGTTTTTGCGTGAACCGGGACGGAACGGTTTCGGGACGGATCCTGCATGCCGGTTACCACAGGCCGTATCAGAGGATTACGGCCTGTGTGGGAGGAACCTGCACGGAGGTGGAGCTGTCTTAAAGCAGGCCGGCGGCTTTCAGCCTGGATCGGAGGCTGCGGCCCAGGGTCATTCCCAGGGCCAGCTTGCACAGATCTCCGGGAATATACGGCACGACGCCGGCCAGGAACGCCTGTCCCAGAGACAGGGACGCCTGCCAGGCCAGCCAGAGGCTGCCGAACAGATATAACACGCAGGTGCCGCAGCACATACCTAACAAGGCAGGAAGGAAACGGCCGCTCCATTTGTCGGCGGAAAAACCGCAGATCCATGCTAAGAGCAGATATCCGATGATATATCCGCCGGTGGGCCCCAGCAGCTTGCCGGGGCCGCTGGTAAAGCCGGTAAACACCGGAAGCCCTGCCAGGCCCAGCAGGATATAAGCCGCCACGCTGAGCGTTCCCAGCCTGCGTCCCAGAACGGTTACCGCAAAGTAAATTCCAAGGGTTCCCAGGGAGATGGGTACGGGGCTGACGGGGATGGGGAGCGCGAAAGGCCCCAGAACGCAGATAACGCCGGTCATCAGACCTGCCGTTGCCAGATGCTTTACCGTCATGCGCCGGTTTCCCTGGGGAACAGAAAAGGTGTTGTTCATATGTCCTCATTTCCAAAGAGGCCGTCCGGTGAGACGGGGCGCCTCTTTTCTTTTTTTGCCATGGCCCGGGTCAGGGGGAAAAATTCGCTGAAAAGGCTCAAGAAGACGCGGAAGAATTCGTTTCCTGCGGGGTGGCAATCTTCAGTATAGCCGGAAACGAGAAAAATGTCAACCATAAAGATAAAATGGTTGACATTTCAAAAGCCCACAGAAAAAAGCTGCCTCTTTGGGGAACAAGAGACAGCTTTTGAACATCCTGCATGTACGGAAGGCGGCCCGGCGCTTACAGCTCGCCTTTTTTATACTTCGCCACGATCTGCTGGATGCGCTCGATGGGATTCAACAGGTCGCTGATGGAAGAATCATGGTTCAGGGTGTCGATAATATAGGCGATGTATTTGCTCATATCGCAGTTGACGTACCACTCCCTCTCCAGAAGCTGAGGCGTCTGATAGATCAGGTTGGTGGTGAGAACCCGGTCGATCACCCGGTCTTCGTAGGCCTTGTCAAACTTGTCCAGCCCGTTGGTGAACAGGCCGAAGGTGGCGAAGACAAATACCCGGTTCGCCTTTCGCTTTTTTAACAGGGCGGCCACCTCCAGTACGCTTTCCCCGGAGGAAATCATATCGTCGATGATGATCATGTCCTTCCCCTCAACGCTGGTGCCAAGGAATTCGTGGGCCACAATGGGATTCCGGCCGTTTTCAATCCGGGTGTAATCCCGTCTCTTATAGAACATACCCATATCCAGCCCCAGCACGTTGGCAATGTAAATGGCGCGGCTCATGCCGCCCTCGTCAGGGCTGATGATCATCATATGTTCCGCGTCCAGTTTCAGGTCGGGGACGTTGCGCAGCAGACCCTTGATGAACTGGTAAGCGGGCTGCACCGTTTCAAACCCGTGGAGGGGAATGGCGTTCTGTACTCGGGGGTCATGGGCGTCAAAGGTGATAATATTGTCCACGCCCATCTGCACCAGCTCCTGAAGCGCAAGGGCGCAGTCCAGGGACTCCCTCGCGGTGCGCTTGTGCTGGCGGCTTTCGTAGAGATAAGGCATAATGACGGTAATCCGGCGCGCCTTTCCGCCCAGGGCGGAGATGATCCGTTTCAGATCCTGGTAATGGTCGTCGGGGGACATATGATTCTCCTGCCCGCACAGACGGTAAGTCAGAGAATAGTTGCATACGTCCACAAGCAGATACAGATCGTCGCCCCGCACAGATTCCAACACCATGCCCTTTGCCTCTCCGGACCCGAACCGGGGAACCCTTGCGGTGATCAGGTAGGAGTCCCTCTGATAGCCGGAAAATGCCAGGGAATCCTTGTGTTCGCTTTCTCTTTCCGCCCGCCATTTCACCAGATACCGGTCTACCTTTTCGCCCAGGGATTTGCATCCCTCCAGAGCGATAATGCCGAGAGAACCTACGGGAATGGTTTCCAGATTTCTTTTTTCTTCGCGGTTTGCCATAAGTGAGTGCCAGCCTTTCCTATGTTGTTATTTTTTCATTTGGTTCTTCTTCCTGCTGTTGTTTTTGATGCCGTTGTTTCAGATGGGGTTTCTGTTTTACGGTTCCATGATGGGGTTTCCCGTCATGGGGGTTCCCGTCATGGATTTCCTGTTACCTCGCATGTCTTTTTTTGCAGATCCGGATGTCCGGCCCTGTCAGCCGGCAGAGGGAAAAATTGCTTGTGATCCGGGAAAACACCCTGTCCGAATAGCGGTCCCTCAGTTCTTCCAGAGAAAGATTGGTGGATATAATCATGGATTTCCTTCTCAGATCCCGCTCATTCAGGCAGGAAAAGAGCTGGGAGGACACAAAGCTGTTGGTGATTTCCGTCCCCAGATCATCTATGATCAAAAGGTCGCATTCGTAAAGATCCTCGCAGATATCCGTCAGGGCGTCTTTTGCCTTGGGGTCGAAGGCATATCTGGCAAGCTGCTCAAAGAGCCCGGCGGCGCTGAAATAGACCACGGAGTAACCGGCCTTTAGCAGCTCAAAGGCGATACAGCCCGACAGAAAGCTTTTTCCCGTACCTACTGTACCATAAAAAAAGAGATTGCGGTAGCTTTCTTTAAAGTTTTCCGTAAAATCTCTGCTGAGCCGGACGGCGGCGCGGAAATGCTTCAGATCCTCGCCCTGATAATAATCGTAGGACAGGGTGGAAAAATTTTCCTGGGTGATCATTTCCTGTATGTTGGATTGAGCGTAGCGCAGGGAAAGCTCCTGCCGTTTGAAACAACGGCATTTTTGTCTGGAGCCGTCTGCGGAAAAGACAAAACCGGTGTCCTGACAGTGGGGACAGGTATAGATGGGATCCAGGTAATCGGCGGGGAAACCGGCCCGGGTGAGCAGCGCGGCGCGCTTTTCCCTGTTTTGAGCCAGTTCTTCCTTCAGGCGTTTGGCTGCGGAAGCATCGCCGTCAAACAGCTTTTTGGCGGCGGCCACCGAAACGGAACCAACGGAGGCGTCCAGGTCCCGGTAGCCGGGAACGGCGTCATATACTTCCCTGCGGCGTTCCTCCAGAAGATGCCGGTTCCTGTCCTGCGTTTGTTCGTACCCTCTCAGGATCGTATCATACTGAGCGTTGGTGAGAGCCATGTGGGATCTCCTTTATGGTGTGATGAGTGCTTTAATTGCTCAAAAGCTCCTGCTCCAGAGCATTGAAATCATAATTGTTCTGGGTAAACTGGTTAAAACGGTTGGCGTTTGCGCGGGGCTTTTCGGAACCCGTCTTTTTGCGCTGCCGGTACAGCTCGTCTATTTTATAGATATCGGATTTTTGATGCACATTCTGATCCTTCCAACTGCTCAGAATGCCCTCGGCGTATTCAAAACGATGGCTGTCGGTGGCAAGCACCGTGCGCTGGCAGGCCTCAAAGATAATGTCCGGTGAAAACCCGTATTCCTTTGTCCAGCGTTCGATGTATTCCAGTTCCTTTGCCGTGGGGGAGCCGGTCTTTCCCAACTGGTTCATGACGGCGTATACGTTCCTGTCATACCGGGCGGCATTATGTCTGGCCTGTTCCGGCGTACGGATCCCTTCCTCCGCCCAGTTGACCGCCACCTTTTCTATGTACTTAAAGTCCTTTTTCCCCCGCTCCACGCAGTACTGGAGCAGATAGTCGATCAGGTCGTCGGAAAAACCCAGCCCGTCCGTAAAATAAAGGATGGTCTTCATTTCAGAGGGCGTAAGGGGCCTGCCGATATAGGATTCCGCGATAAACAAAAGCTGAGCGGTTTCCTGACGGCTCTTGAATTCCCGTAGCTGCTGCGGGGAATAAGCGGGCTTTTGGCTCTGGCTGAAGGGGCGTTTGTCTTCGGAGAGAGGGGGAACGCTTTCCTGGGCCCGGGGAGGCTGCTGGTCCCCAGGAGCCTCCTGCATGTTCCGGAGAGGCGAAACGGCAGACGTTTCCTCCCCTGCCTCCGGCTCCGCTTCCGGCATGGGAATAAAGGTGGAACGGGAAGACTTCCGTTTTCCCGCCGCAGGGTTGTCCAGGGCGATCATATGGATGCCGACGATCGTGTCGTTATCGGATCGATCCAGCTTGAGCAGATTCTGCTTTTCCCAGTATTTCAGGGCGCGAATCACGTTTTTCTCCGTGTGGTTGAATTTTTCCGCAATATCGGACACACTGGTGGAAAGGTGCGCGTTCATCATCCGGAGCAGATAAAGGTACACCTTTAACTGAGCGTCGTTGGCATCCTCCATATATTCGTCAATAAAACGGTTGGAAACCGCTGTAAAATCCGTTGCCTCATCTTTGTAGATCGTCAAACGTGCCATCCCTAACACTTCCCTCATCGAAATCCGCGGCGCATTTAAGCGCCACAGTAGCCACAGTATAGCATATGGGCCCCGAAAAAGAAATAGTCAAATTTCCGAAACCAAAGGGCGGGGAAAACGGCGGAAAAAATGTGGAATATGTGGAAAATGTGGATATATTTTGGCCCCGGACCGGGGGCGGCTTTTCATCGCCTCCCGGAACGAAACCGGCCCGGCCGTCCTGTCCACATTTTTCAAAAACATATCCACAGAATCGGAACCTATTTTTATTCCCAGTCCTGTGGACAGTGTGGAAAATTAATTTCCCAGAAGATTTTCACCGATTTTTACAACATCGCCGGCTCCCATAGTTATCAACAAATCTCCTTTTATGCAATTTTCCAGAAGAAAATTTTCGATCTCGTCAAAGGTAGGAAAATAGTCGCACTCCCTTCCCAGCGCCTGAATCTCCTGCTGCAGCATCCGGGAATGGATCCCCAGGGACGCCCCCAGGGAAACAGGCTCTCTGGACGGATAAATGTCGGCCAAAACCACCCGGTCCGCCAGCGTCAGCGCCTCCGCGAACTGTTTCAGCAGGGCCTTGGTGCGGGTGTAGGTGTGGGGCTGGAATACGCACCATATGCGGTTATGAGGGTACTTGGCCGCCGTCTTCAGGGTGGCGGAAATTTCCGTGGGATGATGGGCGAAATCGTCAAAAACCGTAACGCCGCCCACCGTGCCCTTGTATTCAAAACGGCGGTCGGCCCCGTGATAGGAAAGGAGCGCCTGATTTATGACACTGTCGTCAATCGAAAGCAGATCGGCCAGGGCCAGAGCCGCCAGGGCGTTGCTTACGTTGTGCTCCCCTCTCACCCCCAGGGTGAACCGCCTGGGAGCGCGGCCCGGACTGCGCAGGGTGAAGGAAGGGCAGCCGACCTGGTCATAGGTGATGTCCTCCGGGTAATAATCCGCCCTGTCCGTGAAGCCGTAGGTGATGACGCGGCAGGGAAGGCCCTCCGTAATCTCCCCCACATCCGGGATATCGCCGTTGATAATCAGGCATCCGTCCGCCGGCAGCAGTTGGGCGAATCTGCGGAAGGAGCTGCGGATATCGGCCAGATCCTTGAAGAAATCCGGATGGTCTTCTTCAATATTTAATATGACCCCGATTTTGGGGTGGAAATCCAGAAAGCTGTTGGTATATTCATCCGCCTCCGCCACCATATACCCGGTGTTTCCCACTCTGGAATTGCCGCCGATGGATTTCAGGATGCCCCCCACGGAGACGGTGGGATCCAGGCCCGCCTGAAGCAGAATCTCGCTGATCATGGAGGCCGTGGTGGTCTTGCCGTGGGTGCCGCTGACGGCGATGGGGGTTTGATAATACTGCATGATCTGTCCCAAAAGCTGCGCCCGGGTCAGACAGGGAATGTTTTTTCCCTCAAGCGCCACACGCTCGGGATTATCCTTCGGAACGGCGCTGGTGTAGACCGCGCAGTCTATCCGGTCGGTAATATTTTCCGCTCTTTGTCCATACAATACGGTGACCCCCTCCGATTCCAGCATCTTGGTGTAGGCGCTTTTGGAACGGTCGGAGCCGGCCACCTGAAAACCGGCGTTTGACAGGATCCTTGCCAGGCTGCTCATGCCGCAGCCTCCGATCCCCACAAAATACACGGAAACAGGGTGAGAAAAATCAATCCGGTACATGTTCAGTATTCCTTTCCGGGGGGCGTAACCCCCGAAGTCCCGCGGGACTGTGACAATTTGGAACGGAACCCGCCTTTTGCCGGATTCCCGCATCCATGTTATATTATATACGTTAGATCCATAAAAAACAAATGGAATCAGGATTTTTTGTGATAAGATCAGTAATTTTTTTATGAATGGATATTCACTTTACACTTTTAATATGGTATAATTTGTACACCAGTATATGGCAGAAAGCTAGACAGAGGTGATGACATGATTAAAAAAGAAATGATTGCCATGTTGTTGGCAGGCGGACAGGGCAGCCGGCTGGGAGTCCTGACTTCCAAGGTAGCAAAGCCTGCCGTTTCGTTCGGGGGGAAGTATCGCATCATTGATTTTCCTCTATCCAACTGCATCAACTCCGGTGTGGATACGGTGGGCGTGTTGACCCAGTATCAGCCGTTAAGGCTGAATACCCACATCGGCATCGGCATCCCCTGGGATCTGGACCGCAATATCGGAGGCGTGACGGTTCTTCCTCCCTATGAGAAAAGCTCCAACAGCGAGTGGTATACCGGCACGGCCAACGCCATTTACCAGAATCTGGAATACATGGAGAGTTTCAACCCGGACTATGTGCTGATTTTGTCCGGCGATCATATTTACAAAATGGACTATGAGGTCATGCTGGACTTTCATAAGGCCAACAACGCGGAAGTGACCATCGCGGTTATGCCCGTGCCCCTGGAGGAAGCAAGCCGTTTCGGCATCATGATCACCGACGAGAATCGACGGATTACGGAATTTGAGGAAAAGCCCGAGCATCCCAGGAGCAATCTGGCCAGCATGGGCATCTATATCTTTAACTGGAAAACGCTGCGCCAGGCTCTGATTGCCATGGCGGAACAGCCGGCTCTGGATTTCGGAAAACATGTCATCCCCTACTGTCATGAAAACGGATCCCCTCTGTACGCATACGAATTCACCGGTTACTGGAAGGATGTGGGTACGTTAAGCTCTTACTGGGAAGCCAATATGGAGCTGATCGACATTGTGCCGGAATTCAACCTGTATGAAGAATACTGGAAGATTTACACAAAGAGCGAGATCCAGCCGCCTCAGTATCTGTGCCAGGACAGCGTCATAGAGAGAAGCATTGTGGGAGAGGGCACGGACATTTACGGCGAGGTTTACAATTCCGTGATCGGCTGCGGCGTGACCATCGGGAAAGGCACCGTGGTGCGGGATTCCATCATCATGAACCACGCCAGAATCGGCGAGGGGTGCGAACTGAACAAGGCCATTGTGGCGGAGGAAGTGACCCTGGGGAACCATGTGAAGCTGGGCGTGGGAGAGGAAGTCCCCAACGATACGGCGCCTCATATTTACAACCACGGGCTTGTGACCATCGGCGAAAAGAGCGTGATACCGGACGGCATAACCGTCGGCAAGAATTCGGTCATTTTCGGGGAGACGGACGCGTCGGATTATGTGAATTCCCAGCTCGCCGGCGGAAAAACTTTGATTAAGGCAGGTGATCAGCAGTGAGAGCAATCGGAATCGTTTTAGCAGGCGGCAACAATCACAGAATGCAGGAACTGTCACAGAAAAGAGCCATCTGTGCGATGCCTATCGCGGGGAGTTACCGCAGTATTGACTTTACCCTGAGCAATATGACCAATTCCCATATTCAGAGGGTGGCGGTTCTCACCCAGTATAATGCAAAGAGCCTGAACGAGCATCTGAATTCTTCCAAGTGGTGGGATTTCGGGCGCAAGCAGGGCGGGCTGTTCGTCCTGACTCCTGCGGTGACCGCGGAAAACAGCAACTGGTACCGGGGCACGGCGGACGCCATCTACCAGAACATGTCTTTCCTGAAAAGCAGCCATGAACCCTATGTGGTGATTGCCTCCGGCGACGGGGTCTACAAGATGGACTACAACAAGGTGCTGGAGTATCACATTGAAAAGAAGGCCGATATCACGGTGGTGTGCCGGGATATGGAGCCCGGGTGCAGCGTGGAGCGTTTCGGAACCATCCGGATGAACGAGGAAAGCCGTGTGGAGGAGTTTGAGGAAAAACCCTTGCAGGCAAAGACGAATACCATTTCCTGCGGCATCTACGTTCTGCGCCGCCGTCAGTTGATTGAAATGATTGAAAAATGCGCGGAGGAGGATCGTTACGATTTCGTCCGGGATATCCTGATCCGGTATAAGGACGTCAAGAGGGTCTACGGCTATAAGATGAAGGAATACTGGAGAAACGTGGCCTCCGTGGAAGATTATTTCAATACCAACATGGACTTCCTGAAAAGCGATGTCAGGCAGTATTTCTTCAAGCAGTATCCCGACATTTATTCCAAGGTGGACGATCTGCCGCCCGCAAAGTACAACCCGGGGGCAGGCGTCAAGAACAGCCTGATTTCCAGCGGCTGTATCATCAACGGGGTTGTGGAGAATTCCGTGGTCTTTAAAAAGAGCTATATCGGGAACAACTGCGTGATCAAAAATTCCATTATCCTGAACGATGTGTACATTGGCGATAACACTTACATTGAAAACTGTATTGTGGAAAGCCATGGCACCATCCGGGCGAATTCCCGGTATGTGGGAGATGAGGGAAAGGTTCGTATTATAGTAGAAAGGAATGAAAGATATACCATGTAGCCGAAAACGGAGGGGAGCCGTTTGAAGCTGCGCAAGAAAAAAGAAAGGGGTAGCAGCACATGCAGATTACGGATGTACGAGTGCGCAAAATTGCCAAAGACGGCAAGATGAAGGCAGTCGTGTCCATTACTCTGGACAATGAGTTTGTGGTACACGACATTAAGGTCATTGAAGGAGACAAGGGCCTGTTTATCGCAATGCCCAGTAAAAAGGTGGCGGAGGAAGAGTTCAGGGATATCGCTCACCCGATCAATTCCGTTACCAGGGAGAATATGCAGAGGATCATTCTGGAAAAATATGAGACGGCGGTCCTGGAGGAGCCGGAGGAATGATCTAAAGACAGTGCCTCGGTTCCGAAACAGAGGGGCAATAATCCATTGGCAGCAAAACAGCGCCGCGGGATGACGGATGATACGTCGCCCGCGGCGCTTTCTGTCTCCTTTCCCACAGGAAAGCCCTTGTTTTTTCCCGGAAAAGATGAGAGAATAAGAAACGGGTTCCGACAAAACGTTGTTTTATGGAACCCGGAAACGGGAGAGCATATGTACATTATCGCAGGTCTTGGAAATCCGGGAAGACAGTATGAAAATACAAGGCACAACATCGGCTTTGACGTGATCGAGACGCTGGCCGCACAGGAGCATGTGGAGGTGCTGGAAAAAAAGCACCGGGCGCTGATCGGCAAGGGGGTTGTGGCGGGAGAAAAGTGTATCCTGGCAAAGCCCCAGACATTTATGAATCTGAGCGGGGAGAGCGTACGGGAGCTGGTGGATTATTACAAGGCGGATCCCGCCGGGGAGCTGATTGTGGTTTCCGACGATGTCAGCCTTGCGCCGGGACAGATCCGCATTCGCAAAAAAGGCAGCGCAGGAGGACACAACGGGCTGAAAAATCTGATCCAGCAGCTTGGGAGCGACAGCTTTATCCGGGTGAGGATCGGCGTGGGAGAACAGCCGCCCCAGTATGATCTTGCGGATTATGTGCTGGGCCGCTTTACCGGCGAGGAACGCGCCAGGATGAACCGGGCGGCGGAGCGGGCGGCGGACGCCATCCGGGCCATTATCGCCCAGGGGCCGGACAAGGCGATGAATGACTTTAACGGAAAGGAATAGGAAGGGAGTATGCAGGCATTACTGGAGCCTTTGAAGGAGCTGGCGGAATTTGGCGCCATCAGGGAACAGCTTGGGAAGGGGCAGGAACCCGTTTTGCTGACGGGGTGTGTGGATTCCCAGAAATTGCATATGATCTATGGACTCAGCGACGGGTTCCGCGTCAAGGTCATTGTGACGTACAGCGATCTGAGGGCCAGGGAAATATATGAAGAATACCAGTTTTATGACAGAAATGTCATGTTTTACCCCGCCAAGGATCTGATTTTTTTTCAGGCGGATATCCACGGCAACCAGCTTGTGCGGGAGCGGGTGAAAACCCTGCGCCGGCTGATGGAGCAAAAGCCGCTTACCGTGGTCACCACCTACGCGGCGCTGATGACGCCCCAGGCGGTGTGGAACCGGGAGACGGACGTCATCGAGATCCTTCGGGGAGGTTCTTTGAAGGAATCCGAACTGGCGGAAAAACTGGTGTCCTTCGGCTATGAGAAAACCTATCAGGTGGAAGGGCCCGGGCAGTTTTCCATCCGGGGCGGCATTGTGGATATTTTTGATCTGACGGAGGAAAACCCTTACCGGATCGAGCTGTGGGGGGATGAGGTGGAATCTGTCAGAAGTTTTGACATTTTAAGCCAGCGGTCCATCGAAAAGCTGGAGAGTATCTGCGTCTATCCCGCCACGGAGTTTATTCTGGATGAGGGACAGATCCGGAAGGGCCTGGAAAAGCTGGAGGCAGAAACGGCGCTTCGGGAGGATTTTTTCCGCCGGGAGCATAGGCCGGAGGAAGCCCACAGAATCCGATCCAAGGTGGAGGAATGGAAGGAGCAGCTTCTGGAAGGGAAGAACCAGAGCAATCTGGAAGGATATATACGCTATTTTTTTGAGGATACGGTCACGCTGCCGGAGCTTTTGATCCGGCTGACCCAGGAGCGGAGCCGTTTGGAAAAGCCGGCGTTTTTCCTGGACGAACCCGCGAGGCTGAAGGAACAGGCGGACGCGGTGGAGCTGGAGTTTCGGGAAAGCATGGAAAACCGTGCGGAAAAGGGATATATCCTGCCGGGACAGATGAATCTGTTATACAGCGGGGAGCAGATTGCCGCAAAGCTGGCGCGGAGCTGCGTGGCCCTCATTTCCACCATGGAGCCCAGGGGCGGTTACTGGAAGGCAAAGCAGAGGATGGACGTGTCGGCCAGAAGCATAGCCCCTTATCATAACAGCTTTGAGACGCTGGTCAGGGATCTGAAACAGTACCGCAAAAACGGGTACAGGGTGCTTTTGCTCTCCGGCTCCCGGACCCGGGCCAGGCGTCTGTCGGAGGATCTGCGGGAATATGAGCTGACCGCCCTTTATACGGAGGATCCCTTTCGTCAGGTGCAGCCCGGCGAGATCGTCACGTATTACGGCCATGTGAACCGGGGCTTTGAGTATCCGCTGATTAAATTTGTGGTGTTGTCGGAGACGGATATTTTCGGGGCGGAGCGCAAAAAGAAAAAGAAGAAAAAGCAGTACCAGGGCCAGGCCATCCGGGATTTCAACGACCTGAAGGTGGGAGACTATGTGGTGCATGAAAGCCATGGGCTGGGGATATACCGCGGGATAGAAAAGGTAGAAATGGAGAATGTGGTCAAGGATTATATCAAGATCGAGTACCGGGACGGCGGCAATCTGTATGTGCTGGCCACCGGCCTGGACGTTCTCCAGAAATACGCGTCCGCGGACGCGAAACGGCCGAAACTGAATAAGCTGGGGACAAAGGAATGGGATCGGACCACGTCCAAGGTGCGAAACGCCGTGGACGAGGTGGCGAAGGATCTGGTGGATTTGTACGCGGCCCGCAGACAGAGCGAAGGATATCGATACGGCAGCGATACGGTGTGGCAGCGGGAGTTTGAGGAAATGTTCCCCTTTGAGGAAACGGAGGATCAGCTTGCGGCCATTGCGGATACCAAAGCGGACATGGAAAGCTCCCGGATTATGGATCGGCTGATATGCGGCGACGTGGGCTACGGCAAGACGGAAATAGCCATCCGTGCGGCCTTTAAGGCCGTACAGGAGGGAAAACAGGTGGTGTATCTGGTTCCCACCACGATTCTGGCCCAGCAGCATTATAACACCTTCGTGCAGCGGATGAAGGATTTCCCGGTGCGGGTGGAGTTGATGAGCCGTTTCCGCACCGGCGCGGAGATCAAAAAAACCGTGGCGGATCTGAAGAAGGGGCTTGTGGATATTGTGATCGGCACCCACAGGGTGCTTTCGGAGGATGTGGGATTTAAGGATCTGGGTCTTTTGATGATCGATGAGGAACAGAGATTCGGCGTGGCCCACAAGGAAAAAATCAAAAAGCTGAAAGAGAATGTGGACGTTTTGACCCTCACGGCCACCCCCATCCCCAGAACGCTGCATATGAGCCTGATCGGCGTCAGGGATATGAGCGTTTTGGAGGAACCGCCCGGGGACAGGTTACCCATCCAGACCTTTGTGTGTGAGTATAATGAAGAAATGGTGAGAGAAGCCATATCCAGGGAGCTGGCCCGGGACGGACAGGTGTATTATGT
>CANRIP010000017.1 GCA_947630715.1 uncultured Acetatifactor sp. | reverse complement strand
TTTTCATTCCTGTATGAACGAGAGATGGTAAATTCTGCTATTTTGAGGTCCCAAAACGGTACAGCGAAATCAATTCGGAGAAAATAAGGATTGACAGAACCGGCAGATTGAGATAGAATGGGCTTGAGTAAGTATTTACTTATCAACCATAAAAATCAGGTTCAAAGGAGAAGAAAAATGGATCAGTATACTCCCTCTTCCAACGACAATCAGCAGTCCGCTCCTCAGCCCCCGGAAAGCTCCAAGGGAATGGCAGTTGCCTCCATGGTGCTGGGTATTGTGGGGTTTGTGGCATGGTGCCTCCCGCTGGTAGGTTATCCTGTGACCATCGTCGGCATTGTGCTGGGCGTTAAGGCAAAATCTCAGGGACAGGGCGGCATGGCGGTTGCCGGAATCGTTATGAGCATCATTACGCTGGTGTTTACTTTGATTAATTCCATCGCCGGCGTTCTGATGAATATGTAACCGTAAGTTCCGGAAACGGGACGGCCGGTTTTGGCCGGGGTTACATAGCGTAAAAGGAAAAGAAGCCGCAGCATCGTTACATGCTGCGGTTTTTCTTGCCAAAGAGGATCTGCCGGCCGGCGGGCTTTCGATGGGTCTTTAGATCCGGCGCCGGTAACAGCCCCTTATAGGGGCAGAACGAACCTTGCTCATGGGAGGAATGTGTGTCGGAGCGTCACCACTTCCCTGACGGCAGACGCGAATGGAAAATTCGCGCCGCCCCGTCGCGTAAACGCTCCGGAATGGAGAGAAGATTGAAAATTAAAATTTTCAATCGCGAGATTTGTGTCCGCGCGCTGCTTGACACAAACTCGTTATGCGCAAAAATCAGCGCGGAAATGAGGTAAAAAAATGAATCAAGTGCTGGATGCGATAGCGTCAAGGTGTTCCACCCGGGGATACACGGGGGAAAAACTGGAACAGGAGGAGCTGGACAGTCTGATCAAAGCGGGCCTTCAGGCTCCCACCGCCGCCAACAGACAGGAGATCCACATTACGGTGGTCAGCGGGGACAACCCCATTCTGGCTCAGATTGAGGCGGATAAAAATCAGGAGCGGGGAATCGAGAATCCGCCCCACAACTTTTATTACGAAGCGCCCACGGTCATGCTGTTGAGCGCGGAAAAGGCGTTCCCCTGGGGGAAGGTGGACGCGGGCATCGCGGTGCAGAATATCGCGCTGGCGGCGGAGGCTATGGGCCTCGGCAGCCTAATTATCGGATGTATCCGGGATACTCTCACCGGGGAAAAGAAGGGCTACTATCAGGAGGCGCTGCAGCTTCCCAAGGGCTATGAGTTCGAGGTGGCGATTGCGGTGGGCCGTAAAGCGGTGGACAAGGCGCCTCATGAATATGACAGGGAGAAGAATGTCACCTTTCTTTGATCTTTTCCGCTGATCCGGGAAGGGCGGATGGGGGCGATTCCGCCAGGGGTTTTTCCGGCTTTTGCGTTTCCGCGAAAAACCAGTTGACAACGGCCGGAGAATACGTTAAAATACATTTCGTCGGTTTTCATTGCGGCGACTTGTTCCCGTGAAATGTGTCCGTAGCTCAGTTGGATAGAGCAACGGCCTTCTAAGCCGTGGGTCGGGGGTTCGAATCCCTTCGGGCACACTGGGACGCGTAAGTCCCACCATGGTGGGTATAGCGCAGTTGGTTAGCGCGCCAGATTGTGGCTCTGGAGGCCAAGGGTTCGAATCCCTTTACCCACCCTCTTGTTTCGGGATGTGTCGGAATGACATGCTTGGTGTCATAAATAGGGCTATCGCCAAGCGGTAAGGCACAGCACTTTGACTGCTGCATTCGCTGGTTCGAATCCAGCTAGCCCTGCTTTTTCCATATGGGATATTAGCTCAGGCGGTAGAGCACTTGACTTTTAATCAAGGTGTCGGGGGTTCGAATCCCCCATATCTCACTGTAAGGACATGTTTTCGTGTATTTCCCCGGGAAAGGGCGGCTGCCCTGTGGGCTGGGGCGGAAATCATGGCATAAGCGCCCCCGTTGAGACGATCACGGGGGCTTTTTGCAAAACCGGCGTTCCCCGTTCCGGCAGGAGGGGGCGGATGGTTCCGGTTCAGTTGATGCGGATATGGCGGAATTGGTAGACGCGATAGATTTAGGTTCTATTGTCGCAGACGTGCAGGTTCGAGTCCTGTTATCCGCATGGTTCGGCGCGGACGGAGGCGGCCCGGTTCGGAGGGCGCTGTCGGGCGCGTTTGGGGAATCCCTGGGGATTCCTTTCTTTTTGGAATGGTTTCTGCCGGGCGGAGAAACGAAAGAAAGGGCGGAGAAGATATGAATATTTTGATTCAACTGCTGTTGCTGGCGGTGGGATTCTGTCTGCTGATGAAGGGCGCCGACTGGTTTGTGGAAGGGGCATCCGCGCTGGCGGACAAATTCGGGATCCCGCAGCTTATCATCGGCCTTACCATCGTGGCGATCGGCACTTCCTTGCCGGAGGCGGCGGTGAGCATTTCCGCGGCGTTAAAGGGCAGCGCGGAGATTACCATAGGAAACGTGGTAGGCAGCAATATTTTGAATATCCTGATTATCCTGGGGCTGACGTCGGTGATCCGCGCCGTTCCCGTGCAGAAGTCCACGGTCAGGTATGAAATCCCTTTTGTGATTTTGGTGACCGTGATCCTGGCGGCGCTGGGTCTGCCCGACAATACGGTGGGCCGGGTGGACGGCGTGATCCTTTGGGCGCTGATGGCAGGGTATCTGATCTACCTGTTGAAAATGGCAAAGAAGGGTACGGAGCCGGAGGAACTGGAAAAGGGGAAAAAGCTGCGTCTGTGGCAGATGCTCCTGATGGTGGCGGCAGGCGCGGCCATGATTGTCCTCGGCAGCGACGTGACCGTGGACGCGGCCACCGCTCTGGCCAAAATCTTCGGCATGAGCGAACGGTTTATCGGGTTGACCATCGTGGCGCTGGGGACGTCCCTGCCGGAGCTTGTGACCAGCGTTACGGCGGCGGTCAAGGGCAAGTCGGACATTGCCATCGGCAATATTGTAGGCAGCAATATTTTTAATATTCTGTTTGTGGTGGGTACTGCGGCGGTGATCACCCCCGTGCCGTACAGCGCCAATTTCACGGCGGACAGTGTGATTGCCATAGCGGCGGCGGTGCTGCTTTTGCTGTGCGTGGTGAAGAACAAAAGGCTGGCGAGAGCCGCCGGCATTCTGATGCTGGCCGGATATGCGGGGTATTTCGTCTATCTGCTCAGATTCAGCCAGTCCTGAAACCGTAAAAAACGGCGGTACGAAAGGAGATGTCGTACCGCCTGTTTTTATTCTGTCTGCAGCGCCATATAGGAATTGTGGTATTCCTTCCGGTAGGTCACGTCCTCGTCGAACCAATCCGGGGGAAGAAACGCCTCCGCCGCCTCCTTGCTGCCAAACTCCACTTCCGCCATCACAAGGGGCGCGAAGGGAGGATCGAACACATCCAGTTCAATGGTGAGGCTGTAATCCGCCGGCGGCTTTCGGCTGCCCTCCTGCACGGCGGGATTGGGAAGGGGGATCAGGTAACGGCGCTTGGAAATGATCCGTCCGTCCGCCTTTGCCCGCAGGTGATAATAGGCCTCTTGATTTAAGGGTAGGTTAAATTCCTCCCGGGCCAGCATGCCGTTTCCCTTATAGGTCAGGTAATATTCGTCGTCTTCCTTCCGGACGCGCACCACCGGGGAGTCGCTTAAGTATCCCTGCTCAATATGGCGGCTGGGGTAACTGTCCAGATTTTCAGGCAGTTTTTTGATCGTGAATTTCCGTTCTATCTCCATGGTCTGTATCATTCCTTTTGTCCGCAGCGCGGTTTTTTGCTTGCTATCATACCGCAAGCGCAGAAAAGGGAGCGCCGCAAAGGCGGCATTTTCTTTTCCGGCGGCGGCATGCCCGGTTTATACGCCGCGCAAGCGCCGGTTTGCCGAATGATCGGCAGAACTTCTGCGTCAGCAGAATGATTATACCACAATCGGCGGGTTTCGTAAATATTTTTCAAAGATATCCCCGGGGAATGCGATTGGGGAATTGCAATCTTTCGGAAAAATGTGTATACTGAAACAGAGCGCGTCCCCCGGGGAGCCGGGAAGGGATGCGCCGTTTTGGGCGGAAGGAGAAGATATGAGCAAAATAGCGGTGTTTCTGGCGGAAGGATATGAGGAGATCGAAGCGCTGGCTGTGGTGGACGTATGCCGCAGATGCGGGATTTCGGTGGATATGGTATCGGTATACGGGCAGCAGTGGGTCAAGGGTTCCCACGGTATTTCGGTTCAGGCGGACGTAAGCTTTGAACAGGCGGATTTCGGCGGGTACGATATGCTGGTCCTGCCGGGGGGCAAGCTGGGGACGGAAAATCTCGAGGCGCACCGGGGACTGATGGAGAAGGTGGATGAGTTTTTCCGGGACGGAAGGTACATCGCTGCCATCTGCGCGGCGCCCAGCATTTTTGGACACAGAGGCATTTTGAAGGGCAGGAGGGCCTGTTGTTATCCTTCCTTTGAGAGCCACCTGGAGGGGGCGCAGGTCACCCAAGGGCCGGTGGAGATCTCGGACCATGTGATCACCTCCCGGGGAATGGGAACGGCCATCGATTTTGGCCTGGCCATCGCCGGTATCCTCTGCGGCGGCAGGAAAGCGGAAGAAATGGCGGAGGCTATTGTCTATCAGAGGGAAAGGCCGAAACAAAATTAGGAAAGGATCCCCTGTGGGAAAAGGACTGAGATGAAAAAAGCGTTAATTACCGGAATAACAGGACAGGACGGCTCTTATCTGGCGGAGCTTCTGCTGGAAAAGGGATATGAAGTGCACGGCATGGTGCGGCGGGCGTCCGTCAGCAATACGGAGAGGATTGCGCATCTTCTGAAGGAGGAAAAGCTTTCCCTCCATGAAGGGGATATGTCGGATTCTTCCAGCATCATCCGCATTGTGTGCCAGGTTAAGCCGGATGAGATTTATAATCTGGCGGCACAGAGCCATGTGCACGTGAGCTTTGACGCGCCGGAGTATTCCGGCGACGTGGACGCGCTGGGAGTGTTGAGAGTGCTGGAGGCGGTGAGGATCGCGGGGCTGACGGAAAGCTGCCGGATCTACCAGGCGTCCACTTCGGAGCTGTACGGCAGAGTGGAGGAGGCCCCCCAGAGGGAGACCACGCCGTTCCACCCTTACAGCCCCTATGCGGTGGCAAAGCAGTATGGTTTCTGGATCGTAAAGGAATACCGGGAAGCCTACGGGATGTTTGCTGTGAACGGCATCCTCTTTAACCATGAATCCGAGAGGCGGGGGGAAACCTTCGTGACCAGGAAGATTACTCTGGCGGCGGCAAGGATCGCCTGCGGCCTTCAGGACAAGCTGTACCTGGGGAATCTGGATTCCCTGAGAGACTGGGGCTATGCCAAGGATTATGTGGAGTGTATGTGGCTGATGCTGCAGGCGGACAAGCCGGAGGACTTTGTCATCGCCACCGGCGTACAGCACACGGTCCGCGAGTTTGCGCAGTTGGCGTTTCATTACGCGGGAATCGAACTGGAATGGCAGGGGAAGGGCGCTGAGGAAAAGGGCGTGAACAAGGCCGACGGCAGAGTGCTTGTGGAGGTCAGCCCCGCTTTTTACCGTCCCACGGACGTGGTAAACCTGTGGGGAGATCCTGAGAAGGCAAGGAGGGTTCTGGGCTGGAATCCCCGCAGGACAAGCTGCGAGGAACTGTGCAGAATCATGATGGAGCATGATCTGGCGCTGGCAAAGGCCCAGGCGGCGGCCTCCCTTTCGGGCGGACAGACGGATGCAATACAGGGATAAGGCGGGGAAAAGGCGATGATGGAAAAGGAAGCAAAGATCTATGTGGCGGGACACCGGGGAATGGTAGGCAGCGCAATCTGCCGGGCGCTGGAAAGACAGGGCTACGGGAACCTGATCACCAGGACGCACGAAGAACTGAATCTGTGCAGACAGGAGCAGACGGAGGAATTTTTTGCCCGGGAAAAGCCGGATTATGTGTTCCTGGCGGCCGCGAAGGTGGGAGGCATTCTTGCCAACAGCCAGGCGCTGGCGGATTTTATGTATGAGAACATGACGCTGGAAATGAACGTCATTCACGCCGCCTGGAAAAACGGCTGCAAAAAACTGCTGTTCTTAGGCAGCAGTTGTATTTATCCCAGGCTTGCGCCCCAGCCCATGAAGGAGAGCTGTCTGCTGACCGGGGAGCTGGAGCAGACGAACGAGGCGTACGCGCTGGCCAAGATTTCCGGATTAAAATACTGCGAGTACCTGAACCGGCAGTACGGGACGGATTATATCAGCGTTATGCCTACCAATCTGTACGGGCCCAACGACAATTACCATCCCACCCACAGCCATGTGCTGCCGGCGCTGATCCGCAGGTTCCATGAGGCCAAGGTGTCGGGCGCGCCGGAGGTGGTCTGCTGGGGGACGGGAACGCCTCTCCGGGAGTTTATGTATGTGGACGATCTGGCGGACGCCTGCGTGTATCTGATGAATACTTACAGCGGGAACGAGACGGTGAATCTGGGAACCGGGAAGGAACTGACCATTCAGGAGCTGACCCATCTGGTGGCGAAGGTGGTGGGATACACGGGGCAGATCAAGTGGGATCCCACAAAGCCGGACGGTACGCCCAGGAAACTGCTGGATGTGAGCAAGCTGGAGAGCCTGGGGTACCATTATACCACGGAGCTGGAGGACGGGATCCGGCTGACTTATCGGGACTTTTTGGAAAATCCCACGCGCGCGGAGCGGTGATCTGCCCGGGCGGAAGACGGGAAGGGTTCAGAAGAAAACAACAGGGGATAACAACGGATGCAGATTATATTACTGTCAGGAGGGAGCGGGAAAAGGCTTTGGCCCTTGTCCAACGATGTGCGCTCCAAACAGTTTATCAAGATATTCCAAAGAGAGGCGGGGGCGCCGGAGTCCATGGTGATGCGGGTGTACCGTCAGTTGATGGAGGCGGTGCCCTCCGCCAGCGTGACCATTGCCACGGGGAAAAAGCAGGTCAGCTCCATTCAGAACCAGTTGGGAGACAAGGTGGGAATCTGCGTGGAGCCCATGAGACGGGATACCTTTCCCGCCATCAGCCTGGCGGCCTGTTATCTGAAGGAGATCCGGGGAGTGGGTGAGGCGGATCCGGTGGTGATCTGCCCGGTGGATCCCTTTGCGGATACGGATTTTTTCCGCTCCCTGAAAACGCTGGGGGAGCTGGCCGCAGACGGCGGCGGGCTTTTCCTCATGGGGATGGAGCCCACCTATCCCAGTGAAAAATACGGCTACATCCTGCCGGAAAGCACGGACTCATTGAGCGGCGTACGGGCCTTCCGGGAAAAACCGGATCTGGAGACGGCAAAAAGCTATCTGGCCCAGGGGGCACTCTGGAACGGCGGCATCTTCGCCTGTAAGCTGGGGTATTTGCTGGAAAAGGCCCATGAACAGATGGAATTTACAGGGTACAGGGATCTCTATGACCATTACGAAAACGCTCCGAAAATCAGTTTTGACTATGCGGTGGTGGAAAAGGAGACTCACAGCCGGGTGCTGCGCTACGGCGGGCAGTGGAAGGATCTGGGAACCTGGAACACCTTTGCGGAGGCAATGTCCCAGCGTACGCTGGGGAAGGTGATTCTGGACGATAGCTGCGAAAATACCCATGTGGTCAACGAACTGAATATCCCCGTTCTGTGCATGGGCTGTAAGGATATGGTGATCGCGGCCAGCAACGACGGCATTCTGGTGTCCGACAAGGGGCAGAGCAGTTATATCAAGCCCTATGTGGATCGGATCGAACAGCCGATTATGTATGCGGAAAAGTCCTGGGGCAGCTTTACGGTGCTGGATGTGCAGAAGGAAAGCATGGTGATCCGGATTGTGCTGATGCCGGGGCACAGTCTGCATTACCACAGTCATCAGCACCGGGATGAAGTCTGGACGGTGATGAGCGGCGCCGGGCAGGCGATCGTGGACGGCGTCAGACGCCGGATCGGCCCCGGGGACGTGGTTTCCATGCCGGCGGGGTGCCGGCACACGGTGCTTGCGGATACGGAGCTGATTCTCAACGAAGTGCAGTTGGGGCGGGAGATTTCCGTGGAGGATAAGATCAAATACGATCTGGAGACGGATTAAAAACACCGGGGACGGGGACGAAAAAAGGAGGGCAAAAGGTGGAGCGGCAGGATTTCAGGGAATGCGCGGAGGAAATGCTGCGGTTTATCGATCAAAGCCCCAGTTGTTTCCACACTGTGGCAAATGTGGCCGAGATGTTGAAAAACCGGGGATTTGAGGCATTGAGTGAAAAGGAGCCGTGGGATGTAAGCCGGGGCGGGGGATTTTATGTGATTCGCAATGATTCCTCCCTGATCGCCTTTCAAATGCCCGGGGAAGAATCATACCGCAGGGATCCCGCGGGGTTTCATATTGCGGCTGCGCACGGCGATTCTCCGGCCTTTAAGGTGAAGGAGGCGCCCGAGATGCGCGGGGAGGGGCGGTATCTGAAACTGAACACGGAAAAATACGGTCAGATGATTCTTTCCACCTGGATGGACCGGCCCTTGTCCGTTGCGGGCAGGGTCGCCGTGGGTACGCCGGAAGGGATACGCTCCAGGCTTGTGAATTTGGATGAGGATCTTTTGGTCATTCCCAATCTGGCCATCCACATGAATCGGGAGATGAATCAGGGGGTGGAATACAATCCCCAGACGGACATGCTGCCCCTGTACGGGGACTGGGGGGAGAACCCGGAGACGGGGGAGGCCCTGAAGAACCGGATCGCCCGGGAAATCGGCGAGGCAAAGGAAACGATTCTGGGGCAGGATCTGTTTTTGTATGTGAGGGAAAAGGGGCGGATTCTGGGAGAGAAGGGGGACTATGTGCTGTCTCCCAGGCTGGATGATCTCCAGTGCGTGTTTTCTGCGGTGCAGGGATTTCTCCAGGCCGCGTCCGATTCCTATATCAACGTGTGCGCCGTGTTTGATAACGAGGAGGTGGGAAGCGGCACCCGGCAGGGAGCGGATTCCACCTTTCTGGAGGATGTCCTGACCAGAGTGGCGGAGTGCCTGGGAAAGAGCCGGGGAGAGTATCTGCGTCTTCTGGCCGGCAGCTTTCTGCTCTCGGCGGACAACGCCCACGGGGTACATCCCAACCGCCCGGAGAAGGCGGATCCCACCAACAGGCCCTTTTTAAACGGGGGCGTGGTGTTAAAATATCACGGCGGTCAAAGATACACCACGGACGCCATGGCGGGGGCGAAGGTGAGAGCGCTCTGCAGCCAGGCGGGGGTTCCCTGCCAGGTTTACGAGAACCGGTCGGATATCGCCGGAGGCTCCACCCTGGGGCATATCTTAACCTCCCATGTCTCGGTGGAGAGCGCGGACATCGGTTTGGCCCAGTTAGCCATGCACTCCGCGGTGGAGACGGCCGGCGTGAAGGATACCAAATACGCCCTGGATTTTTTCCGGGCCTTTTTTGGACAGTAAGGGGAATCTGCCGGATCACAGGCCGGAAATAAGGAACTTATTGTGAAATTTGTATAAAAACAGGAAACTGAATTTAGCAATTCAGTTTCTTGTTTTTTTATGGGCGGCCTGCTACAATGATGATAACAAAGGAAACCAGAATGCCAAAACAAGTTTCCGGCGGCGGAGGTGGAAGTTTGAAAGTAAACTTTCAAACTTTTGAAAAGAGGGGTGTTTACACACCCTCTTGGTATGTGCGCTGAAGCGCACAAGGGGTATAAGATTGAAAATGAAAATTTTCAATCGCGAGATTTGTGTCCGCGCACTGCTTGACACAAACTCGTTATGCGCAAAGATCAGCGCGGAAATGAGGTATAAACATGGAACTTCGCAGATCCATTTTAGAGGGGACTATCGCTGTGTTTAACCGCAAGGGCCTGAAATTTACCATGGACGATCTGGCCAGACAGCTTGGGATCAGCAAGAAGACCATCTACACGGTGTTTGACGGCAAGGAGGCCCTGTTCTTCCACATGGTGGATTATCTGTTCGATTCCATCAAGGAAAGCGAGCGGCAGGTGATGGAGGACGAAAGTCTGGACACTCTGGAGAAGGTGCGCAGGATCATGAGCGTACTGCCGGAGGGGTACCGAAATATCGATTTCCGCCAGCTTTACCCCCTGAAGGAAAAATATCCGGCCACCTACGCCAGAGTGCAGGAAAGGCTGGAAACGGGGTGGGAGACTACCATCGCCTTAATCGAGCAGGGAATGAGGGAGGGAGTGATCCGCCCGGTGGAGATCCCCCTGGTCAAGCTGATGCTGGAAGCGGCGCTGGAGCAGTTTTTCCAAAGCGATATCCTGATCCGGAATAATATCCCGTACAGCGACGCCTTGGAGCAGGTGGTGGACATTCTGGTGGACGGGATTGCGGCGCGGGAAACCGGGTAAAGAGGCGGAAGGCAGGAAACGGCGTTTAGGCGGCGCGGGCCGCACAGAAAGGAGCAGAGATGAAACTGACGGGAAAGGAAAAGATTTCTTACGGACTGGGAGCGGTTGGAAAGGACATGGTCTATATGCTGTCCGCCAGCTATGTGCTGTATTATTACCAGGATCTTCTGGGAGTCAACGCCATTGCCATGGGAATTATCCTGATGGCGGCCAGGGTGTTTGACGCCTTTAACGATCCTATTATGGGAGTGCTTGTGGCGAAGACCAGAACCAAATGGGGCAAATTCCGCCCCTAGCTTTTGGTGGGAACCCTGTTCAACGCCGTAGTGCTGTTTCTGATGTTTTCGGCGCCTCCGGCCCTGACGGGAAACGGACTGGTGGCTTACGCGGCGGTGATCTACATTCTCTGGGGAGTGACTTACACCATGATGGATATCCCCTACTGGTCCATGATCCCCGCGTTTACCCAGGGAGGTAAGGAGAGAGAGGGGCTTACCACGCTGGCCCGCTCCTGCGCGGGCGTGGGTTCCGCTTTGATTACGGTGATCACGGTGATGAGCGTGTCCGCTTTAGGCAGGGGGGACCAGCGCGAAGGTTTCAAATGGTTTGCCCTGATTATCGCGGTTTTGTTTGTGGCCTTTATTCTGATCACCTGCATCAACATCCGGGAAAAATCCACAGTGGATGTGGACGCGCCTTCCGTGGGACAGATGTTCCGCGCGCTGATCCAGAATGATCAGGCCATGACCGTGGTGGTGACGATTGTGCTGGTCAACAGCGCGGTTTACTTGACATCCAATCTGGTGATCTACTTCTTTAAGTACGATTTCGGCGGAGAAGGCTGGGAAGGGGCGTACACCCTCTTTAATACCTTTGGAGGCGGGGTTCAGATTCTGGCCATGATGCTGTTGTTCCCGTTCCTTCGCAGATTTTTAAGCGCGCTGCAAATTTTCTATGTCAGCTTTTGTATGGCCATTCTGGGCTATGCGTCGCTGCTGGTTTTGGCTTTTACCAATATGTCCAACGTGTACCTGCTGTTTATCCCCGGGTTCTTCATCTTTGCGGCCAACGGCATGCTCACGGTGCTTACCACGGTATTTCTCGCCAACACGGTGGATTACGGGGAACTGAAAAACAACCGGCGGGACGAGAGCGTGATCTTTTCCATGCAGACCTTTGTGGTGAAACTGGCGTCCGGGGTAGCGGCGCTGATCGCCGCCGTCTGCCTGGGGGTTTTCCATATCAGCGAGGACACGGAACAGACGGTTCAGGTGGCGTCTTCTTCCGTGGTGGGGCTCAGGATGACCATGACGGTGATTCCCGTGATCGGTCTGCTGGCGGCGGTGTTCTATTTCCGCGGGCATTACACGCTTACCGAGGAAAAGGTGGAAGAAATCGACGAAAAAATCCGCATCCGGCGCGCCGAGACAAAATAATTTTTCCCGGGCCGTTTTTGATCTGACCGAAACCGCCGATATAACATGAGGAGGCAAAAATGCTTTCAGCCATGGATGGACGTAAACGATCAGGGAGGATGCGGTTATGGGAATCAGGGTGGGAAGGAATCAGGGAGAACGGGTGCGGCTGGAGCTGCACAACCGGGACGGGTCTTACGCGGGCAGTATCAGTTATACCAAGACCGGTTCCAAAACCGGCGGATCCAGGAGGAAGAAACGGTTTCCCTACAATTTTAAGGCGATCTCCGTTCAGTTGATGGCGGCCAAAAGTTCCGCCGCCGCCAGTCAGGTGGCCGGCAGGGCCAGAAGACAGGTGGTGGATCTGCTTAGGCGGCAGGCGCTCTGCCGTTCCGGGGTGGCAGGCACCGGTGATTACGATGAAGACCAGTTGGAAAGCGCCCTTGCCCATGCCAAAAGTATGGCGCGGATTGCAAAAAAGCGGGTCCGGCATCTGCGCCAGGAGGAAGCCTTACAGAACGGGAACGGTTCCCGGGAGGCAGACGAGGCCGGAGAATCCTTTGCCACGCAGCCCCAGGAGGAAAGGGAGCCGGAAGAAGCGGCCCAGTCTCGGGAGACAGAAATCTACCGGCTGAAGAAGGAACTGGAGGAATTGGAGCAGACCATGCGGGAGCTGGATACCGAGGCCCAGGACGGGATCCTGGAAACCCTTTCGCCGGACGCATCCGCCCAGGATCTGGAGCAGCTAAAGCGAAAGCACCGAAACCGGGAGCTGAGGGAAATCATGGAGGCGGATATGAAATATCTGCGATCTCTGTTTGACAGGCTGGCCCGGGAACAAAAAAGCGGTTCCGGGGCCGTCTGCGGCGCCGCGGATTCGGGCCAGGGGAATCAGGACGAATGTAGCGGCGATCTCAGCGGCGTTTCCCTGGAGCTGTCCGGCATGGACGTGCCCGTGGAATGTGTGGAAATGCCTGTGGCGGCGGAAGGGGCCCATATGGATGTAACGGTATAAGAAACAGTCCGGACGCAGCGCTTGGATCCGGCGGAAATTTCCTTTGGGAAATTTTCGCCGGATTTTTTCATGGAACGGTTGACAGAAAAGTGATTATAGTGTATATATAACATATAAACAGTGAAAGGGGGATATCCTGATTGGAAAACTGGTAACATGCCGGGGATAACAGGAGGAACAGGAGGACGGGAATGTGAAGATCTTGCAGAATACAGGCGAACCGATCTATTTACAGATCGCCGGACAGTTCAAGGAGGATATCCTGGCCGGAAAACTGAAACAAGGCGAATATCTTCCGTCCATCAGAAGTCTGGCAAAGGATCTGAAAATCAGTGTGATCACCACAATGAAAGCTTATGAGCAGTTGGAGACAGAGGGGCTGGTGACAGGCGTTCAGGGAAAGGGGTTCTACGTCAACGCCCAGGACAGCCAGATGCTGAAGGAACAGCATTTGAGAAAGGTGGAGCAATGTCTGGCCGAGGCCATCCAGGCGGCAAGGATCGCCGGAATGACGGAAAACGAGCTTGTGGAGACGCTGCATACCCTGCTTCGGTATGAGGAAGATTATTAGGCTGCAACAAAGGAACCTGCGTGTATCAATGAGAGAGGCCCGTCAAAGCGGGCCGGGAGGTATCGAGATGGAAGTTACGGATGTGATCAGAGGAAACAACATTGTAAAGAAATTCAAGCATTTTGCGCTGGACGTGGAAGAACTGCATGTGCCAAAGGGTTTCGCCACGGCGCTGATCGGGGAGAACGGCGCGGGCAAGACAACGCTGTTGAACATTATGGCGGGCATCAGGCTGGATTATCGAGGGGAGCTGAGATATTTCGACGAACAGGAAAAGGACGTGGACAAGGTGAAGGAGCGGCTGGGTTACACGGGGCCGGGACTTTACTTCCTGCCGAACTGGAATCTGGATCAGGTGGCGGAAGTCAGCGGACTTCTCTTTCAAACCTTTCAGCGGGAGAAGTATGAGCGCATCTGCATGAATCTGGGAATCGGGGGCGGAGACAGGAAAAAAACGGTATCCAAGCTTTCCGACGGCAACAAGATGAAACTGGAGCTGGCGGTGGTGCTGGCAAGGCAGACGGATTGTCTGCTGATGGATGAGCCGGCGTCCCCCCTGGATCCCCTGATGCGGGATAAGCTGTGTGAAATCATCCGGGAGTACCTGGACGGGGGAAACGGCGAGCGCAGCGTATTTTTCTCCACGCATAATATCGCGGATATGGAAAACGTGACGGATTACGCCATCATTCTGGAGCAGGGGAAGATCGTGGAACAGGGCTTTGTGGAGGAATTGAAGGAGAAATATGTGCTGGTGAAGGGCGAACCCGGATACGGGGAGACGGCGAAAAAAATTCTGTACAGTTATAGCGGCAGCAACTATGGGTTTGAGGGGATCTGCCTGGCGGAAAAACTGGACGGTCTGGCGGGGATGGACGTGAAACTGGAGACGCCCACCTTGTCCCAGATCAGCGTGGCCGTCATGAAGGCTCATACCAGTCTGCAACTGTAAGGGCTTTTACGGGGAGAGCCCTTCGCGGAAACGGCAGGAGCAGAACTGCCGCGGCAGGGCAGAAAGGTCCGGGCAGGGTTCGTACGCCCTTTGGAAACGGACAGATAGGAGCGGGAATGAAAAGAGAGATACAAAGTTATCTGGTTTTTACCTCCGGAATTTATCGATGGCTGTTGTTTGTGCTGGTGCCGGTGGCGGCTGTGGGAATGCAGGCTGCCGCTGCGGCCCTGTTCCTGGCGCTGGAGGAATACGGCATCGAGCTGGGTCAGATGTCGGCGCTGGCCGACTGGGTGATGTTCGCGGAGGCGGTGCTGCTGGTTCAGGCGGAGGTGCTGTTGGATTCCTATGCGTTCGGGGGAATTGCCATCAAGGGCGGCGCCAGCCTGGAGTTTTTAAAGTCTTCCCCGAAGGGGCTGCTGATGATGCGGTCGGCCCTGAGAACGGATCTGGTCAGGATATGGCTGGAGGGGACGGCGGCGCTGGCTTTGGGGCGGGGGATCTGGGCGATCCCGGTCCGCGGCCTGGGGGAGACGCTTGGCCTGAGGGACTGGATCCTGATTCTGGCGGTGGCCCTTTTGGCGTATTTTGTCACCGTTGCGTCCCATCTGGTGATACGCCATTTCAACAGCCTTCAAGTTACCACATGTGTGGAATCCCTCGGCTGGCTGGCGCTGCTGGCGTTATGGAACCTTTGCAGATGGAACCGGGGCGTCATGCTGGCGGTGCTGGCCGCGCTGTCCCTGGGAATCAGTGCGCTCAGTCAATGGAAGATCATGAAAAGAGTGGAGGAAAGCTATTATGATGAGAGAGCTTAAACTGGGGTTTGGGTTAATGAGGTACGGGTATAATTGGAAACAGCTTATGGTGACAATGGCGGTTTTTGATCTTGTGGGGGTGGCATTTTTCTTCCTGCCGTCTATGGGGAGCTTTGGCCCTATTTACTGGGCGGTGGGGGTGTCTTTTTTTCAGCAGTCGCTGGGCACCCTGAGTCTGTCGTCCCTGGGGAAAAGCGCCCCTGTCAATAAGGCGTTGCAGACCTCCGTGGCTGTGATCCTGGGCGTTGTCCTGAACCTGATTGTATATACGCTGATTGCCGCCATGAGGATGCTGGTGTGGAGATTGGACGGAAAGACGGAACCTTATCCCACGGAGGAACTGGTTTTGATTGCGGGGCTGCTCCTGATCACGGGGATCTATTATGCTATGATGTACAAAGTGGGGAAATTGGGATACCTTCTCTGGATTATACTCATCGTTGTGTCGATCATGGGCATACAGCGGGTGGTTGGCGTAAGCGCCGTCTTTCGGCCGACGCTTTCTGTGGGAACGGCTTTTGGCATGGGGATCGGGCTGATCCTTCTGGGAGGATTCCTGCAATACGGGATCGCATGCCTGTTATACCGTCATAGCTTTGGGTTTGGCGTCGACAGGATGATTCGGCAGATGGAAAAATTCAGATAGGCATCCTTTCAAAAGGGAAGGGCCATGCGGAACTGAGAAAGTAAGGCCATCCGGGAAACATTTGCTCCATCCGGGCCGCATATGCTGTGAAGAAGGAATTGTTCCGGGAAAGGAAGGTTCCCGGCCTGTTCCGGGCCGGGAAGAACAGGAGGCGCGGATGAATCAAAAGCTGGAGGATCTGCTGGCGCTGGCGCTGGAGACGCCGGAGGAGGAAAGGGCCAGGACAGAGGACTTGAACGTGGGATTTGACCAATCCAGTCAAACCTGGGAGCTGATCGTCAAATACCATGGAAGCCTGGACGAACTGCCGGGAATGGGAGTGACTGTGGAAAGGCTGCTTGCGGGGTACGCGATTCTCACAGTGCCGGAGAGGCTGGTGGAAAGGGTTTCTCAACTGCCCCAGATCGAATATGTGGAAAAGCCAAAGAGATTTTTTTATCAAACGGTGGGTCCCGCGGAGGTTTCCTGCATAGAGCAGGTAACTCTGGGGGATCCCTTTTTGTCGGGGGCCGGGGTGCTGATCGCCGTGCTGGATTCCGGCATCGATTACCGGCTGCCCGTGTTCCGGCGCCGGGACGGCAGCACCAGAATCCTGTATCTGTGGGATCAGACGCTGCGGCCGGATCCGGCGGGGAGGAACGGATCTCCCCCGGAAGGGTTTGCCCTGGGCGTAGAGTTTGACTCCCAGCGGATCAATCAGGCTCTCTCGGAAAGTGACCCGAGAAGTCAATATCAGTTGCTGCCCTCTGTGGACGTGAGCGGACACGGAACCGCCGTGGCGGGGGTCGCGGCGGGGGCCGGGGAGGGCTATCGGGGGGTGGCGCCGGAGGCGGAGCTTTTGATTGTCAAGCTCGGGCTGCCAAACGCGTATTCCTTCCCCCGCACCACAGAGATTATGCGGGGAGTGACTTATGCGGTCAACAAGGCGGCGGCTCTGCAAAGGCCCCTGGTGATCAACTTAAGTTTCGGAAACAGCTATGGGGCCCATGACGGCAGTTCGCTGCTGGAACGGTTTTTGGACAATGCCGCAGAAGTGGGCCGAACCGTCATCTGCGTGGGGAGCGGTAATGAGGGAGCGGGAGCGGGACATCTGGCCGGGCGCTTAAGCCCCGGCCAGACAGCGGCGGTGGAGCTGGGAGTGGCGGAATATGAGACAGGGTTAAACGTGCAGCTTTGGAAGAATTACAGCGATGAATACCGCATCCGCCTTCGCTCTCCCGGAGGGGAGGAGGCAGAACTGTCCGGGAGGACAGAGAGCGGGAAATATACGCTCCGGCTGGAACAGACGGAGCTTTTGGTGTTTTTTGGGGAGCCGTCCCCTTACTCCGCGGCTCAGGAAATGTATCTGGAATTCCTTCCCGCCAGCCGGCCCTACTTAAACGGCGGGATCTGGACCTTCCTGCTGGAGCCGGTGCGCCTTGTGACCGGACAGTATTATTTCTATCTTCCCTCGGGGGCGGTGCGGAACGCCGGAACCGGCTTTTTCGGCTCCACGCCCCAGGCCACGCTGACGATTCCCTCTACGGCGGCAAAGGTGATCACCGTGGGCGCATATGACAGCGTTTATGACGCCTACGCGGATTTTTCCGGCAGGGGCTACGCCGACCCGGAGAGAACGCTAGGGGTTGTGACCTCCGGCATGGCGAAACCGGACCTGGTGGCGCCGGGGGTGGAGATCCTGGCCCCGGATCTGTACGGGGGCTTTACGGGGGTGACGGGCACCTCCTTCGCCGCTCCCATTGTGTCCGGCAGCGCGGCCCTGCTGATGGAATGGGGGATTGTCCGGGGGAACGACCCGTTTCTTTACGGGGAGAAGGTGAAAGCGTATCTGCGCCGGGGAGCGCAGCCCCTTCGGGGAGAGCGGGCTTACCCCAACGACAGAGTGGGATGGGGAAAACTCTGCGTGAGGGAAAGCCTTCCCGCTTTTTGATTAGGAAGGAGTTATTCTTCTTCCTCCTCCGCCGGGGCGCTTCCGCCCGGGCGGAGCGTAATGCCGTTTACCGTCACGTTTCCGTCCAACTGGATCACAAGGCATTCCCGTCCGTCTATGACCCTTGTCCCCACCAGATCCGTCCGCTCCGGGTTCACCCGGATGACCACATCGGGGGTTTTCACCTCGAAGGAGCTGGCGTTTCTCACATTGTTTGCGTACAGGGAAACGGATTCGCCGGCGGTTTCCTCATAGCACCGGTCGAACCGTGACATGCTGTCATTGGAGACCCCGCTTCCCGCCAGGATGGTCTTCACCTCGTTTTTGTCCAATACCAGGGGCTGGGGCTCGTCCTTGTGTTCCTCGGCCATCTCGTTCAGCTTTTCATGAATGTTTTTGACGGTTTCAAACTCGCATTCGCTTCCCAGGGTTTCCTCCACCAGCGTCTGGAACGTCTCCTTCTGGCTTCCGGCCGACGGGGGCAGCGGGCATCCGAGCAGGGCGTCCACAAATCCCTCCTGAAGCGCCTCGGGATCCTTGGAGTAGTACAGGGCGCTGTGGATGTCGCTTCCCCTGTCATGGAAGGCGGGGAACAGAAAGCCGGTGTCGGGCAGACCGACCACCCAGTCCCGGATCCGGTTTTGAAAGGCGTTTTCCGCCGGGTTGTAGCTGAGCCCCGGTTTGGAGAGCTCCACAGGGCAGATACAGGCCAGTATGTATTCGTAGACGTCCTCGGAGGCGTCCTCCATCTGCGTCCCGTCCTGGGCCCGCCCCGGCACGTCGTACACGTCGTGGACCGCCAGAATCAGATAGTTCCCCACAAAATCATAGTGATCGATGATCCGGTCATAGAACTCCTCCAGCAGAACGTCATCCTTGAGCCGGCTGTCCCTTAAGCGCAGCAGAAAGTCCTGGGTTCCTCCGGTTTCCTCGCTGGCCAGGGGAAAGTCCAGGGTCAGGAGATTTTTCCCGATGCTGCCGGACAGGGCTTTCCTCAGGATTTCAAAGTATTTGAACATTTCTTCTTCCGGCAGAGCCAGAAAAGCCTGGCTGAACAGGGTTTTTTTATTTTTCTCCCCGTCCACGTAGCAGCCGCAGATGCGGGTGATGGAGCATTTTTTGGGGGTGAGCAGTTTTTTGATCTCGGCGGTTTCCTGTTTGGTCATGGGTTTTCATCCTTTCCTTCGTCGGTTTTTCCTTACTGTAACATAAAATCACCTGTTTGAAAAGCGCGGGCTTTTTCCGAACGGGGACGTGAAAAGTGTACAAGCACCCTTGTGAACGGCCGGAGGTTGTGGTAAACTAATCGTAAATCGGACAAGCCGGGACGGGAACCGGGCGAAACAGGAACCGAAAGAAAAAGGAGAGCGAAATGAGCGGCAAAAAGGAAAAAGGCAAGGGCTTTATGGCGGAATTTAAAAAATTCATCATGCGCGGGAACGTGATGGATATGGCGGTGGGCGTGATCGTAGGCGGCGCTTTCACCTCCATCGTCACCTCCCTGAATCAAGATCTTTTGACCCCCATTCTGGGGCTGTTCGGAGGCACGGATTTTTCCGGACTGTATCTGGTGATGGGGGAAGGGGAGTCGGCCCCCATTCTGTATTACGGCAATTTCATCACGGCGGTGGTGAATTTCCTGATCACGGCGTTTGTGATTTTCCTGCTGTTAAAGGGGATCAACGGGCTGAGCAGCAAATTCAGCCATGAAAAGGAAGCGCCGGCCGCGCCTGCCACCAAAAAATGCCCTTACTGTAAAAGTGAGATCGCCCTGGACGCCACCCGATGTCCCCACTGCACTTCCCAGTTGGAGGAAACGGCCCAGGGGACAGCGCAGGAAACGGTTTAAAGGGAAAGGCCCGGAGAGCGCCGGCCTGTGTGAACGGCGGGGCCTGATCCCGGAACGGACGAGGGTGCCTATGAGAAAACGGATGTTGTGGAAAAAATGGATATGTGCCGCGGTCTGCCTGTGCGTCCTGGGATCGTTCCCGGGCTGCGGCGGGTCGGGAGACAGGACCGCAGGCGCCATGGAACGGATCCGCGCTTTTGACTATGAAGGGGCCCTGGAGGAGCTGGACGCCGCGGAGGAACAGGGGGAGAACATCCGGCTGATCAACCGGGCGAGAGGCATTGCCTGTATGGGTCAGACCCGGTATGATCAGGCCATAGAATACTTCCTGGCGGCGCTTTCCGCCAGTAACGGTCTGGTGGAGGATGTGGATTTCGACCTGAATTATTACCTGGCGGCGGCGTACACAAAAAACGGCCAGTACACCCAGGCGGAGGAAACCTATAACGCGATTCTCGATCTTCGGGGAAACGAGGTGGACGCTTATTTTCTGCGGGGCAATGTGAGGATGGAACAGGGCAATTTCCAGCAGGCGAAAAGCGATTTTGACAGCGCCATCTCCATGGCGCCGGGAAATTACGACATGCTGATTGAGATTTACCAGGTTCTGGACCACTTCGGGTATACGGCGGAGGGACAGGCGTACCTTCAGGCGGCTCTGGACACCGGCGGGGAAAAGATGGATCCCTATGTTATGGGAAGGATTTATTATTACCTGGGCGAATACGAAAAGGCTTATCTGGCGCTGGAGGAAGCGAAGGAGAGCGGCGGAGAAACCAGTTGCCTGTATCTGGGCCGGGCTTACGAGGCCACCGGAGATTACAATTACGCCGCAAACGTATACAACAGCTATTTAAGCAGCCATGAGGGCAGCGCGGAAATGTACAATCAACTGGGGCTGTGCGAAATTGCCAGGGGGGATTATCAGAAGGCGCTGGAAGCGTTTCAGGCGGGCATGCAGTTGGAGGACAATCCGATTTTGCAGACCCTTTCCTGGAATGAGATCACCGCATATGAGCATCTGGGGGAATATGAAATCGCCGCCGCCCTGTTAAGCCATTATCTGGAGAACTATCCGGACGATCAGCAGGCGCGGAGGGAATACGATTTTCTCAGCACACGATAGCACAGGATAGAGTTTCGCGCACGACAGGGTTTCCGGCATCCATCCCGCCGGAGCCATGAGGGATCAGGGAATGAAGGATCAGGGAGCCGGTCTGCCCTTTGCGGCGGTTTGGTTTTCCTGATCCTGTTTGTATTGCAAAAACCCGGCATATTCCATCAGGTGCCCTATGGAGGCGGCATTGCACCCCAGAACGGTGTCCACCACCTCCGACAAGGTGTATTCCCTGCTGAGACGTTGATCCATTTTTCGGGAGGTATAGCGGTAGTCGGTCCGGCCCAGAAGATAGTCGGTGGTCACGTCGAAATAATCCGCCAGCATGCACAGGGTATGTAAATCCGGCGAATGGACGCCGTTTTCATAATTGGAGATCGTACCGGTGGAAAGGCTTAAAAATGCCGCCAATTCCTTTTGCCCGATGCCTTTTTCCTTGCGCAGCGCCGTGAGGATTTCTCCCGTTTCCATAGTCTTACCCTTTGTCTTACCCTTTCTTTCCGTCTTTCAGGTTGTCCGTCCTGCCGTGGTTTTTCACAACGGTAATCCTATTTTATCGGGTTTTGTGTTTTGCGGAATGCGTTTTTAGAAAGTAAAGAAAAAATCGTTTTCTGAAGAACAAAAATTTAGAGTTCCTAATAAGAAGGACGCTTTCTGCGGGAGGACGCTCCTTTGCTCCGCGGAATGTCCATCTTTGCCTGGGAGGACATCCCCGCAGCCCTGCGGAATGTCATTCTTTGTCTGGGAGGACGCTCTCGCAGCACCGCGGAATGTCATTCTTTGTCTGGGAGGACGCCCCCCCTTTGTCCTGCGGAATGTCCATCTTTGCCCTGCAGAACGCCCCCCTGCCCCCTAGGACGCCCGTTTTCCCAGGGATTGCGGGAAAAACACAATATGTCATGGAGAAAAGAAAAAAGAACTACTATATCTTGTATCTGCCGTTGACTTTTGGAGAGAAAGATGCTATGATAAAACACAGGGCGTTCCATCTCTCTATTTTATGTAAAGGAAGGGTATGATTGGTATTATGCAGGTTATCAAAAGAAACGGGGAAAAAGCGGAATTTACCCTGACCAGGATCAATGACGCGATCATGAAGGCGTTTAACGCCACGCAGAAAAGTTACACCAACGATATCATCGATCTGCTGGCGCTCCGGGTCACCGCGGATTTTCAGGACAAGGTGAAGGACGGGGAGATTCAGGTGGAGGATATCCAGGACAGCGTGGAGCGTGTGCTGGGACAGGCCGGTTATGAGGAAGTGGCCAAGGCCTATATCCTGTACCGCAAGCAGAGAGAGAAGATGCGGGCCATGAAGTCCACGATCCTGGATTACAAGGATGTGGTGAACAGCTATGTCAAGGTGGAAGACTGGCGCGTCAAGGAAAATTCTACCGTGACCTATTCCGTAGGCGGCCTGATTCTCAGCAATTCCGGCGCTGTGACGGCCAATTACTGGCTCTCGGAGATCTATGATCAGGAGATTGCGGATGCGCATCGGAACGCGGATATCCATATTCATGACCTTTCCATGCTGACGGGCTATTGCGCCGGGTGGTCGCTGAAACAGTTGATTCAGGAGGGCCTGGGCGGCATTACGGGCAAGATTACCTCCGCTCCCGCAAAACACCTTTCCGTGCTCTGTAACCAGATGGTAAACTTCTTAGGCATTATGCAGAACGAGTGGGCGGGGGCTCAGGCGTTTTCTTCCTTTGACACCTATCTGGCTCCCTTTGTCAAGGTGGACAACCTGAGTTATTACGAAGTGAAAAAATGTATCGAGGCGTTTATTTACGGAGTCAATACGCCCAGCCGCTGGGGGACTCAGGCGCCTTTCTCCAACATTACGCTGGACTGGACCGTGCCGGAGGATCTGGCGGAGCTGCCCGCGATTGTGGGAGGCCGGGAGATGCCGTTCCGGTACAAGGACTGCAAAAAGGAAATGGACATGGTCAACAAGGCCTTCATCGAGACGATGATCGAAGGGGACTCCAACGGCAGAGGATTCCAGTATCCCATTCCTACCTATTCCATTACAAAGGACTTTGACTGGTCCGACACGGAGAATAATCGGCTGCTGTTCGAGATGACTTCAAAATACGGCACCCCTTATTTTTCCAATTACATCAATTCCGACATGCAGCCCAGCGACGTGCGCAGCATGTGCTGCCGTCTGCGGCTGGATTTAAGAGAGCTGAGAAAGAAGACGGGCGGGTTCTTCGGCTCCGGCGAGAGCACGGGGAGCGTGGGCGTCGTCACCATCAACCTGCCGAGAATCGCGTATTTATCCGCCAATAAGGACGAGTTTTTCACCAGACTCAATCATATGATGGATATAGCGGCGCGTTCCCTGAAGATTAAGAGAGGCGTGATCACCAAGCTTTTGGACGAGGGGCTCTATCCTTATACCAAGAGATACCTGGGATCCTTTGACAATCATTTCTCCACCATAGGGCTGGTGGGAATGAACGAAGTGGGACTGAACGCCAACTGGCTGCGGGCGGACATGACCAGCCCCAAGACCCAGGAATTTGCCAAGGAAGTGCTGAACCACATGAGGAACCGTCTTTCCGATTATCAGGAGCAGTACGGGGATCTGTACAATCTGGAGGCCACCCCTGCGGAGAGTACCGCCTACCGTCTGGCCAGGCATGACCGGAAACAGTTCCCGGCCATCAAAACCGCGGGAAAACAGGGGGATACCCCTTATTATACTAATTCTTCTCACCTGCCGGTGGATTATACGGCTGATATTTTCGATGCGCTGGATATCCAGGACGAGCTGCAGACCCTTTATACCTCCGGAACCGTGTTCCACGCGTTCCTGGGAGAAAAGCTGCCGGACTGGAAGGCTGCGGCCGCTCTGGTGCGGACCATCGCGTATCACTATAAGCTGCCGTATTACACGCTGTCTCCCACCTATTCCATCTGCAAGGAGCATGGTTATCTGGCCGGCGAGGTGAAGGTCTGCCCCCACTGCGGAGCGCAGACGGAGGTTTACAGCCGGATTACCGGTTATTACCGTCCGGTTCAGAACTGGAATGACGGTAAACTGCAGGAATATGCCAACAGAAAAGAGTATGACGTGGCCCATTCCGTGCTGAAACGGCCCACCAGAAGCATTGTGCGGCTTTCCAACTTCGCGGAGGACGTGGAAGTGGAGGTAAAAAAATCCCAGAATGTCAGGTATTTGTTTACCACCAAAACCTGCCCCAACTGCAAGCTGGCAAAAGAGTATTTAAAGGACGTCAATTATCTGGCGGTGGACGCGGAGGAAAATATGGAGCTGGCCTCCCGGTACGGCGTTATGCAGGCGCCTACGCTGGTGATTGTGGACGGGGACAAAATCAAGAAATATGTCAACGCGTCCAATATTAAAAAGTATGTGGACAGCCTGACCGCCGTGCCTACAACCTGATCCGGGGCCGGTTTTGGGAAAAGAAAAAAAGGAAAATAAAAAAGCAGGAAAAGAAAAAAAGGAAAAGAAAAAAGCAGGAAAAGAAAAAAGCAGGAAAAGAAAAAAGAAGAAGGAAGGGAGAGGGTTCGGCTTTGCCGGGCCTTCTTTTTTCGGGTTTCGTCCGGTTGCGGAAAAACCCGTTCTATGGTACAATGCTTTCATCCGCAGGGAGAGCAAAACAGCTCCGGCGGCAGGCCATAGGCGGAAGGGGGAAGGAAAATGATCGACAAACTGATAGAACGGATCCGGGCCACGGGCGCGCCAATCGTGGTGGGACTGGATCCTGTGTTGAAATTTGTGCCGGAATATTTGAAACAGGCGGCGTATCAGGAGTTTGGGGAGACGCTGGAGGGAGCGGCCCAGGCCGTGTGGCAGTATAACAAGGGAATCATTGACGCGGTATCGGATCTGATCCCGGCGGTAAAGCCTCAGATTGCCATGTATGAGCAGTTTGGAGTGCCCGGGATGGCGGTCTTTCAGAAAACCGTGGATTATTGCAGACAAAAAGGGCTGATCGTCATCGGAGACGTAAAGAGGGGGGATATCGGCTCCACCTCGGAAGCTTACGCCGCGGCTCATCTGGGCCGGGTTCAGGTGGGAAACCGCCTCTTAAGCGCCTTTGACGAAGATTTTGCCACGGTGAACCCTTATCTGGGCTCCGACGGCATTCAGCCTTTTCTCAAGGTCTGCCGTGAGGAAAAGAAGGGGATCTTTGTGCTGGTAAAAACGTCCAATCCCAGCAGCGGGGAATTCCAGGACAAAATGGCGGACGGAAGGCCTGTCTATGAGCTGGTGGGCGAAAAAACGGCGCAGTGGGCCGAAGAATGCATGGGGGAAAACGGGTACAGCTATGTGGGCGCTGTGGTGGGCGCCACCTATCCGGAGCAGGGAAAGGCGCTGAGACGGATCATGCCCCATTCGTTTCTGCTGGTGCCGGGGTACGGCGCTCAGGGGGGAAAGGGCGCCGATCTGGTTCCCTTCTTTCAAAAAGACGGGCTGGGGGCCATTGTCAATTCTTCCCGGGGCATTATAGCCGCCTATCAGCAGGAAGCATACGCTCATTTTACGGAGCGTGGCTACGCGGACGCGGCCAGAGCGGCGGTGAACGCCATGAGGGAGGATATTCAAAGGGCTCTGGAAACGGCCGGAAAGTAACCGGAAAGTAACCGAAAAGTAACCGAAAAGTAACCGAAAAGTAACCGAAAAGTAACCGGAAAGGAAGGCGGCCCCTTGTACTGTTTGCGGAAGATAAACCTGACGGAAACGGGGCGGGAAAGGAAAGTTTTTCCAGGCCTTGCTAATTCTACCGGGGTATGGTACCATAGTCCCAAACCAAAGACGAAAAGCGGAAATCAAAAAGAAAAAACCGGAAAGGAGAAACAATGAAGGCTGGAAGTTTGAGACAACTGCGTAGAAATCTGGCGCTGCTGCTATGCGCCGCCATGATGCTCTCTCCGGTCGGTATGACGTCGGCGGAGGAAATGCCGGGGCAGCCGGACAATTCGGAAATTCAGTGTGTGTCCGGCGGAGATCAAGAATCAGGATTGCCGGGGGGCAGCACCGTATCCGACGGAGATCAAGAATCAGGATCGCCGGGGGGCGGCACCGTATCCGACGGAGACGATGAGGACGCCGTTTCCGTGACGCTGCGTGTGCTGGATCTTGCGGGCGGACAGGGGAAAATCAACGACGATACCCGGGAAATGCCGGAGGTATATCTGCCGGACGCATCGGTGAAACTGCTGGACGGGAGAGTGCTGCCCGGCAATCTGCAGGAGTGCGCGCCTCAGGTGGCAGGGTGGAAGTTTGTGGCCTGGTATACGGCTCCCGTCAAATATGCGTTCTGGGGAGACAAAACCGGTACCGGCTGGGAACCGGAACCGCTTCCTTTTTCTTATGACTGCGACGGAAACGAGTATCATTATCAGGTGGACAAAACACAGTATCCTGAGGCATCTCATTCCATGACAGGTTACTGGTACTGGCTTTCCACATTAAAGGAAACCGGCAGAAAGGTGCAGGCCGGCGATGTGCTGGCGGAGAGCGAGACAACGCTGTACGCTCTTTACGCGCCTGTCCTGATCCATTACACGCTGGATTACAGCGGGTGGAACGGACGAAACGGCGTTTTGTCCTGCGGCCGCCAGTACGGCACCCCCTTCGGCAGCGATGACGTAGATCAGGCCGGCTGGCCGGGGTATGTGTTCGACGGCTGGTATCCGGAAGGCGGAGACAGCCGGATGTCCTTTTATTCCATCCCCCAGGACGGTGTGCGCTATGTGGCGCACTGGCACAGCGAGGACGGAAGGGTGACATGGGAAAATTACCGGCAGTTAGGCTATCGGGATGTAACCAGCGTCACCATGAAGGACGGCAGCGTTGGAAGCGGAGAGAGGGATCTGGGAGACACTCTGCATCTTTACGTCTGCTCCGGGGTCTCCAGAACCATTCTTGCGGCGGTCAGCCCCGCAGACAGCGGCGTGACAAAGCTGACATGGGAGGTTACCGGCGATACGGGAGCCGTCAGGCTGGAGGTGAAGGACGATGGCCTGAGGGCCGTTGTATCCGCCACCGGCGTGGAGGGCCGTGCGATTGTGACCGTAAAGTCCGCAAACGGCTGCTCTGACAGCGTCACTGTGGACACCACGGGCCATGCCTTTGATAAGAGCGAGGTCATCAAATGGGGGAATTGCGCCACGGACACCGAAATCCGTGAAACCTGCGTGTACTGCGGCAAGGTGCAGATCCGCAGGACGAGGTCAAACCACCAATACGCTTACCGGGATGTCCCCGCCACCTGCACGGAACCTCATAAATGGGTTTCTTACTGCAAGATCTGCGGGGAGCTGAATCCGGAAAAGGATATGATCCGGGAACCGGCTGCCGGACATGATTTCAAAATATTGGAGGCCGTGGGCTGCGGCGGCGCCACCATCACCAAAATTTGCCAGACCTGCGGTTACACCGAGGTAAGCAGCGACCCCAGCATCGCCTCTCACAACTGGGCCAGCGTTTACACGGTTGACAAACGTCCCACCTGCAAAGACGAGGGCAGCCAGTCCATCAGATGCTTAAACTGCGGCGCCGTAAAACCGGACAGCAGCGAGCTGATTCCTCCGGATCCTTCCCTTCATGTGTGGGAAGCCTGGACGGTAACGGAGGAAGCCACTGAGACAACGCCGGGAGAACAGCACAGAACCTGCTCCGTCTGCGGCATGGAGGAAACCCGGGCGATTCCGCCTACCTCCTACCAGGTGGATCCCTCCGACATTACCGGAAGTATGGGGATGGACGGTTCCGATCAATTGACCGATCAGGCTCAGGCGAACGCCGCCATCAGAAGAACCATAAACAGACTGCTTGTCAATGGCAGTATGCTGGGAGATGACGTCCGGTTCGCCGCCATTCAGCAGCAGAAGATTTCCGCACAGGTCTGCGTCACTTCCGTGGCGGCCCCGGAGAGCGCATTCGACGCGGACGGCTTTAACGCCCTGCTTGGCGCAGACGCCTCTGTGTTCTACATGGATATTGATATTTTTGTCAAAGCCGGAGATCAAAACATCGGCCGGATCACCGAGACGGACGCCTCCATGACGTTCAGCTCCCAGATCCCGGCGGGCGGCAGAATCATTCAGGTGCTGCGGGCTCATAACGGCGTGATCGAGACGATCCCCTGCTGGGTGGAGGGCGGTACCGTATACTTCTCCACCGATAAGTTTTCCACCTTTGCCATCAGCTCCAGCAATGACATTTCTCTTGCCGTTTCGGATGTCATTGCCGATCAGGCTTACACCGGAGAGCAGATAAGGCCTACTGTGAAGCTGACCATCAACGGCGGCCAGACGCTGACGGAAGGGGTGGATTACACCCTGTCGTACAGCAATAACGTGCAGCCCGGCACCGCGACGGTGACCGTTACCGGAATGGGCGCGTTTGCCGGCAGCAGCCGCCAGTTGTGTTTCCAGATTGTGAATCAAGGCGGAGCCGGCTATGCAGGCGGTAAGCCGGCCGCTGACCCTGTATGGAACAGTAAAGTGGACGTGGATTGGAGCGAGGTTGAGTCCAATGTGAGGAACGCCGCCAAGGGCTCCGACGTGACGGTTTCCGTCGGCACGGAGCTGGTGATTCCCGCCTCTGTACAGAACCGTATGTTCCAGAAAAAGGTGGGGGCGATCTGCTATGTGAAAGGCACGGATATCACCTTTACCCTTTCCGCCGGCGATGTGAAAAAGACAAAGAAAGATCTGACGCTGGGTATTTCCAACCGGGCGGATATTCCGGACGCGGTCGCGGCTGAGGTGAAGGATTCGGCGCTGTTTAGCAGAGCGCTTACCGTCAGCGCCCAGACCCTGCCGCAGCGTTTGAATATGCACATGGTGCTGGGCGAAAAATATGCCGGCAAATACGCGGCGCTGTATTCCTACGATGAAAAATCCGGCAGCATGCTGTTGGAAGGCTCCTTCCAGATCACAGAGAACGGCCGCGCGGTGTTCCCGCTGCTGCGGGGAGGCAGATACCTGGTGGTGGTGACGGAAGAACGGAAAGCCGCCGGTTACCAGGTTGCGCCGGGGGATACGCTCTCCAGGATCGCCGCCCGAAACGGTGTATCCTTAAAGACTTTGATCCGGGCGAACCCGCAGATTAAGAATATCAATCGGATATACGCGGGCGAGAAGATCATGATTCCTGCGAGATAAAAAAACTGAGATACTTTGAACAGGGGGCGCTTGAAGGCCTGGGGGCCGGCGGGCGCCCCCTGTTTTGAGAGTTGTTTTCAGCTTCTGTACGGCTGGAGACGGGACAGCGGAAAGACCTGCTCTCCCGGAAAGGAACTGCTTATGAAAAAGAAAATGGGGCTTTTGTTTTCCCTGTGTCTGTTTCTGCTGCTGGTTTCCTGCGGCATGTGGGGAAATCGGCAAGGGCAGGGAGACGATGGGGAGGATGCGGCCATTGTGACGGAGTATTCCTTCCGGGATTCCGTTTCCCTGGATTTTTTGTTGTCTGATTCCGTGATCCAGGGGCAGATGACGGACGAGGGCATCTATGTGGGTTCCTGCACTTATGACGCGGAGAACAGAAGCCTGACGCAGACCATCCGCTACGCGGCTGCGGCGGATTCCGACAGTGGGGAAACCTCGGAATATTCGCTGGTTTCGGAAACCGCTCTCACCATGGATCTGAGCGGGTTCCCCGACTGGTTCGGCTATGCGTCCGCCTCCTGGTATGTGGGGGCGGAGGGCGATATCTATGTGGCGGTTCTCTTATGCCAGGCGCCCCGCATGGAACTGGGAGGGATTTTCCGGTTTTCTCCGGAGGGAACGCTTCTGATGGAGAGCGAGGTGAAGGGACTGCCGGAGCAGTATCATACGGTGGTTTCCCTGGCTGCGGATTCCCAGAAAAACATCTTCCTGCTGGCTGCCACAGGAGAAATGGAGAACCGGAGAGAGGAACTGCTGCTGTTTCAGCCTGACGGAACATTCAGCCGCAAGGTGGACTTTGAGGAAGGATCTCCCTGCGATCTGCTGATCGGTAAGGATGGCTGCGCTTATGTGGCGGTGGAAAGCGGACAGGGCGGCAGGAGCCTGCACAGGCTGAACGGCGCCGGGGGCATTCAAGAGACTTGGCCCGATTTTCCGGCGGCGGACAGAGGGGAAATCTGTCCGGATACCGCCGTTTCCTTTTTATACATGGACAACAGCGGTGTGTGCAGTTATGATCTCAGAACAGGGGAATCTCAAAAACTCTTTTTCTGGCTGGATTATGATATCCTCCCCGATCAGGTGCATTGGATGGCATCGGATGGAAAGGGAAATTTTTCGGCCGCCAGGATCACTACCCAGCCTTATTCCCTGTCCCTTCTTAGGTTCCAGCCCGGTGAGGACGTAAGCCCTTCCGCATCCTCGGAGACGCTTCAGGAGGATCCCGGCAGAATCGTCCTGGGGACTCTTTATGAGGACACCCAGCTTCAGAAACTTGTGCTGAATTTTAACATGAGCCAGTCCGAATACCATGTGGAGGTCAAAAGCTATTTATCTTCCTCAGGCTGGGATTCGGAGGAATACGAAACCCAGAGGGAACGGATGAATATGGACATCGCCACCGGCAGAGAGAATTTTGATCTGCTCTCTCTGAAGTTTGGAAACCGGGATGCCTGGAACGATCTGGGAATTCTGGAGGATTTATTCCCTTATCTGGAGACGAGCAAGGCATTCGGCAGGGAGGATTTTTTTGAGGCGGTTCTGGCCGCCAATACCATGGACGGGAAACTGGTCACCATTCCCAGAACCTTTTATATGGAGTGCCTGGCGGGGAAGGAGTCCCTTTTGGGGGACAGGACGGGCTGGACGCTGAGGGAGCTTTTGGACTTTGGGAAAGAGCATCCCCAGGCAAGATTGTTTTCTTCCTCAAGCCGCGGCACTGTCATATACATGATTCTCTCCAACAGTACGGATCAGTTTATCACCGTGGAGGGAGGCGTTCCCGTGTTTGACGAGGGGCTCTGTGCGGATCTGCTGGAAATGTTCCAAAACTGTCCTGACATCCCGGAGCCTCGTCCGAAATCGGCCCCTGAAATGTTTCAGGACGAGGAGGCGCTTTTGGCCTTTGTGACTTTGACCGATTTTGATGAGATTGGAAGGTATGAAGCCTTCTTTAACAGGGAACCTGTGACGCTGACGGGCTTTCCCACTCCGGACGGCAAAAACGGCAATATTATTCAAGATAGCGACGTTTCCACCAGCGGTCCGTTTGCCATCCTGAACACTTCGGAGCACAAAGAGGGCGCATGGGCTTTTCTGGAATATGCTCTCCTGGAAGGCTCGGAAAACGGCGGATACATTTCCGGAGACGGATTTCCTTCCCTGAAGGAAGATTTTGAGAGGGAGGCCGCCAGGATTCTGGAAGATCAATATGACAGGGATGAGGAAGGGAACCTGATCCTGAACAAAATCGGACAGCCACAACTGAAGAAGTCGGGAACCTATGAAACGGACGGCTGGGTTTATCATTATGAACCGGTGGAGGAGTCCGATGTGGAATTGATCAGGGAACTGCTCTCCCGGGGCGCCCATCTCCAGCAGCCCATGTCCGAAGTCTTTTACCAGATTTTTCAGGAGGAGAGCGAGGCATATTTTAACGGCCAGAAAAAGCTGGAGGATGCCGTGGAGATCATGAAAAACCGGATGATGCTGTATTACTGGGAAAATGGCGAAAGATAGAAGGGAAAGGGGGCCGCATCGGGTAAGAGAAACGGATTGCCTGGGGCAAACGCCCGATTCCATGAATAAAATCCATTGAATGTTTGAAAGGTTTATGGTAATATAAGGAAGATCAGACAAAAGTGCGCGGCAGGGCGTTTCAGGGAAGAAGGACGCTGGCGCAAAGCCGTGAAAACCGGAGGTCTTAGGGAAACATGGAACAGTACAAGCAGGAATTTATCCAGTTCATGATGGAGAGCCAGGCGCTTCAATTTGGGGAATTTACGTTAAAGAGCGGCAGGAAAGCTCCCTTTTTTATGAACGCGGGAGCCTATGTGACCGGCGGGCAGCTTGGGAAGCTGGGCAGGTATTATGCAAAAGCCATTCACGAGACATACGGAGATGATTTTGACGTCCTCTTTGGCCCCGCTTACAAGGGCATTCCCTTAAGCGTGGCGGCCGCCATTGCGTACAGCGAGCTGTATGGGAAGGAAGTCCGTTACTGTTCCAATCGAAAGGAAGCCAAGGATCACGGAGAAGGAGGCATTCTTTTAGGCAGCAGCTTAAAGGACGGCGACAGGGTGGTGATCATTGAGGATGTGACCACCTCCGGCAAGTCCATCGAGGAAACCTTTCCCATCCTGAAGGCTCAGGCAAACGTGGAGATCGTGGGCCTGATGGTTTCCCTGAACCGTATGGAAAAGGGCCTGGAGGGAAAGGCCAGCGCGCTGGAGGAAATCCGGGAGAAATACGGGATAGAAACAAACGCCATTGTAACCATGAATGACGTGGTGGAAGCTTTGTACAAAAAACCCTGCGGGGGACAGATTTACATCGACGACAAACGGAAGGCGGAGATTGACAAATATTATGAAACATATGGAGCATGAAAAAAGCGACATACTGGTGACAGGCGAAAAAAGACAGGAAGGGGTGAAGATCATGGAACAGAAGGTCTATAAGGTGATGCGGGGCGCGGGGGCCACAAATATCGCGGTAGGCATTATCACTCTGGTGGTTGGGCTTGTGTCAGGGATCCTGCTGATTGTCACGGGAGCGAGATTGATCGCGGGCAAGTCGAAATTATTATTCTAAAGTAGGGAGTCATTATCGGGCATTTCCCGGCGGGTTACAGGGAAGTGCCCGTTAGAGTTTTTATGAAAAAAAGAAAAGGCTACATATTTACCAACAAGAAACACTCCCAGCGGGCGGTCATGGCGGTGATCCTGGGGCTGATCAGCCTGGTTTCGCTGGGGATTGTGGTGTTCAGATCGTATCTGGGAGCCGGGGAGACAGTCGCAGGGTATGGTTTCACGGGACTGTTGGCCACGGTTTTTTCTCTGACAGGTCTGGGTTTGGGGATTGTTACCGTCAAGAATCAGGAATATTACAGGATGTTTCCGGTGCTGGGGATTGTGCTGAATCTGGTGTCCCTGGGCGCTGTGAGCCTGATTTTATACGCGGGAGCGCGTTTGTAAGGTAAGGGGAGTGGGAACATGGGGGAACAGGACGGACGGGAAGGGAAACAACAGGAACAGGACGAACTGCTCCGGGAGCGGTATGATCTGGTGACGGACAGAATCCGTCAGATTCCGGACGAGCATTTCGGCGTCCCCGCCTTTGAGAAATATTTTGCGGCGACGGCGGAATTTTTGCTGTATCTGGACGAAACCAGGGAATTTCTGGCCCAGGGAGGACTGGAGCGGGCGTCCCTTAAGGAGCTGGCGGAGCGAAATCACAGACTGTATGCGGACGTTCTGCCGCAACATTATGAGGTCAGCTTTTGCAATCCGGAGTACGCGGCGGGGCAGTTGGGGGAGGAGCTGGGGAATCTGATGAGCTGGCTGTCCTACCGGCTTTTCTCCCTGATCGGAAACGTATATGAGAATGCCGCGGAGGAACTGACGGAGGGGATGGAGCTGTTTACGGAAGTCTACACCGCCTTTGTCTATGAGTGGCAGGAGGAAAAAAAGCTGCCCTCCAGGGAAACCGTGCGCAGGATCCTGGCCGGCGCCGTCTGCGACTGCCTGGAAACGGAGACGGTTCGCAGAATTCAAAAAACCTACTGCCCGGAGGACAGTTTCGGCGTCAGGCTCCTGGAGGAGAGCGACCTTTCCGATGTGCGCTACCTTTACGCCTACGGAGAGTATGTGAGCGAAAATGAACTGGCCACGGCCAAATTTCTGGCGGGACTGGAGGAAAAGACCATCGCCGCCATGGCGGACACTTACACGGAAGGGTACCGGATCGGCTTTGAGATCACGGGGAAGGACATCCGTAAGAAACGGACGGTCCGTCTCTGCTATCGGATCGGCTTTGAGAGAATGATGCTTCGGGCGGTGGAAAATCTGAAACGCATGGGACTTCAGGCGGTGGCATACCGGGACAGGCGGACCGGGTTTGCGGGAGCGTCTCCCAACAGGCAGATGGAGTATGACCACAAAGAGGATATGGCGGTCTATCTGGATAAAAATTATAGGAACCGGGGGCTGGACGCTTTGCGAAACGCTTTGGAAACCTATAAGCGGCAGGTGCAGGCGTACGCGGGCCCGGCTGTGGTGGAAACCTTCGGAGAGGCGGATTTTGAACCGGTAAACCGGCCGGCGGCTCTGAAACTGACGCCGGAGCAGAACCGGCTGAAGGTGGAATATGACGCCCGCAGGAACGGGGTTTTCAACGAATATGCGGATCCATCGGAAACCAGCTACACCATCATTGCTTTCCCTGTCCCCGAAATCGGGCCGGTTTTTCAGGAGCTTTTTGCCGAAACCGTTCGGATCAACACCCTGGATTACAGGCTTTACCGGGATGTCCAGCAGAAACTGGTGGACGCCTTGGATCAGGCGGATTTTTGTGAAATCAGGGGCATGGGGAAAAACCGGACGGACTTGAAGGTAAATTTGTGGAAACGGCAGCATCCGGAGAGGGAAACCATCTTTGAGAACTGCGTGGCGGATGTGAACATTCCTGTGGGCGAGGTCTTTACTTCCCCGGTTCTGGAGGGGACGGAGGGCCTGCTCCATGTGACGAGGGTGTTCCTGGACGGCCTGGAGTACCGGGATCTGTTCATCGCTTTCCGGGACGGCATGATCACCGATTACGGCTGCGCCAATTTTGCAGACCCGGCGGAGGGCAGACGCTTTGTGTGGGAAAATGTGCTGAAACGGCGGGACACGCTGGCGATGGGAGAATTTGCCATCGGCACCAACACCGCCGCCTATGTGATGGCGAAACGGCTGGGGGTGGAGGCAAAGCTACCCATTTTGATCGCGGAAAAAATGGGGCCCCACTTTGCGGTGGGGGACACCTGTTACAGCCATGCGGAGGACGTGAAGGTATACAATCCGGACGGCAGGGAGATTATCGCCCGGGAAAACGCCGTGTCCGCCCAGAGGCGGGAGCATCCCCTGGAGGCCTATTATAACTGCCATACGGACATTACCATCCCCTATGACGAGCTGGGGGAGCTGACCGGGGTGCGCAAAGACGGCGGCAGGATCCCGGTGATCCGGGAGGGCCGATTTGTTCTGCCCGGGACGGAACCGTTAAACGAGCCCTTTGCACAGCCGGAGGCGTCTTGGGAGAAGTAGCGCTCTATCCGGAAACAGGATTTGTTTCGGATCGGAAGAAGGAATCTTAAGAATTCACAACGGAATGAATTAGGGCTTGCGTACCCTCATGAATTTTAGTAAACTAGACATATATGGATGAAAGCGGGGAGGACAGGATGGCAAAAGTTGGTATCGTCATGGGAAGTGATTCCGATATGCCCGTTATGGCAAAAGCGGCGGATATTCTGGAGGAGCTGGGGGTCTCCTACGAGATGACCATCATCAGCGCGCACAGGGAACCGGACGTCTTTTTTCAATATGCCAGGGAGGCGGAAAACAAGGGGTTTCAGGTGATAATCGCCGGGGCCGGCATGGCGGCTCATCTGCCGGGCATGTGCGCGGCAATTTTCCCCCTGCCTGTGATCGGCGTTCCCATGCACACCTCGTCTTTGGGGGGCAGGGATTCCCTTTATTCCATCGTTCAGATGCCGTCGGGCGTCCCGGTGGCTACGGTGGCCATTAACGGCGGGGCGAACGCGGGCCTTCTGGCGGCCAAAATCCTGGCGGTATCGGATCCCCGGCTCCTGGAACGGCTGAAGGCCTACGGGGAAAAGCAGAAAAACCAGGTGGCGGCCAAGGACGCCAAACTGCAGGAGACAGGGTATCGGGCGTATCTGGAGAGCATGAAATCATAAAGAAGGACGATCTGATCAAAATGCCGCCTTCCGCGGCGGAAGGAGAGGAATCATGGATTATAAAAAGGCCGGAGTGGATATTGAGGCGGGGTATCGGTCGGTGGAACTGATCCGGGAGCATGTGAAGGGAACCCTGCGGCCGGAGGTGCTGGGAGGGCTGGGCGGATTTTCCGGAGCGTTTTCCCTGGCGCAGATCAAGAAGATGGAGCATCCCGTCCTGCTTTCCGGAACGGATGGCGTGGGAACCAAGCTGAAACTGGCGTTTTTGCTGGACCGCCATGACACGGTCGGCATCGACTGCGTGGCAATGTGCGTCAACGATGTGGCATGCGCCGGCGGGGAACCGTTGTTCTTTCTGGATTATATCGCCTGCGGCAAAAATGAGCCCGAAAAAATCGCCTCGATTGTCCAGGGCGTGGCGGAGGGCTGCAAGCAGGCGGGCGCGGCGTTAATCGGCGGCGAAACCGCGGAGCATCCGGGGCTGATGCCGGAGGACGAATACGATCTGGCCGGATTTGCCGTGGGCGTGGCGGACGAGAAGGATTTGATCACAGGGGAAAAGATTGTCCCGGGGGATGTTCTGGTAGGCATTGGGTCTTCCGGGGTGCATTCCAACGGTTTCTCCCTGGTGAGAAAGGTGTTTGAAATGACCGCGGAAAGCCTGAACGCCTATTATGAGGAATTACATACTACGCTGGGGGAGGCGCTGCTGACGCCCACCCGGATTTATGTGAAGGCGCTGCGGGCGCTGAAAGACGCGGGAATTGCCGTTCAGGGCTGCAGCCATATCACCGGCGGCGGATTTTATGAAAACATTCCCCGGATGCTGCCGGAGGGCAAAAAGGCTGTGATCCGCAGGGACAGCTATCCGGTGCCTCCCATTTTCCGGCTGCTTCAGGAAAAGGGAAAGATTGCCGATAGCGTGATGTACAACACTTACAATATGGGGCTGGGTATGGTGCTTGCCGTAAGGGCGGATCAGGCAAATCAGGCGGTTCGTACGCTGAAGGAGGCGGGAGAGCAGGCCTGGATCGTCGGAGCCGTGGAGCCGGGAGAAAGGGAAGCGGTGGTATGCTGAAAACGGTAGTGTGCGTGTCCGGAGGGGGCAGCAATTTACAGGCCATTCTGGACGCCGTGGAGAGCGGCGGCATTACAAACGCGCAGGTGAGCGCTGTGATCTGCAACAACCCGGGGGCAAAAGCGCTGGAGCGCGCCGCCCGGCATAACGTGCCGGCGATTGTGATGAGCCCGAAGAATTATCCGGACAGGGCCGAATTCCATCGGGCCTTTACGGAGAAAATGTGCCAACTGGATCCGGATCTGATCGTGCTGGCAGGATTTCTGGTGAAAATTCCGGAGGAGATGGTGAAACGGTTTCCCAACCGGATCATCAACGTCCATCCCTCTTTGATCCCGTCCTTCTGCGGCGTGGGCTATTACGGCCTGAAGGTGCATGAGAAGGCTTTGGAGCGGGGCGTCAGAGTGACGGGGGCGACGGTGCATTTTGTGAACGAGGGTATGGACGAGGGCCCGATCATCGCCCAGAAACCGGTGGAGGTGCTGGAGGACGATACGCCCCAATCCCTTCAGAGACGTGTGATGGAACAGGCGGAATGGATCCTTCTGCCCCAGGCCATAGACGATATCGCCAACGGCAGGATCCGCGTGGAGGAAGGCCGGGTAAGGCGTTCCCCGGTATGAGGGAATCGGAAAAACAAGGGACTGTATGGCTGACGGCGGGGGCCGTCGGAAACACAGCGGAAAAGAGGTAAGATGAAAGTATTGATCGTGGGCGGCGGAGGAAGGGAACATGCCGTTGCCGTGAGTCTGCATAAGAGCCGCCGGGTGGATCGGATTTACTGTGTGCCCGGGAACGCCGGCATCGCTCAGATCGCGGAATGCGAGCCTGCCATCGGCGTGATGGAGTTTGACAAAATCATCGCCTATGCCAAGGAAAAAGAAGTGGATCTGGTTTTTGTGGCGCCGGATGATCCTCTGGCGGGCGGTCTGGTGGACGCGCTGCGGGCGGCGGGCATCAGGGCCTTCGGCCCTGATCAGAGGGCGGCTGTCTTGGAAAGCAGCAAGGTGTTTGCCAAGAATCTGATGAAAAAGTACCATATTCCCACCGCGGAATATGAGACGTTCGACGATCCCAAGGAGGCCCTTTCCTATCTGAAGACGGCCAGGATGCCCGTGGTGTTAAAGGCAGACGGACTGGCGCTGGGAAAGGGCGTCTTGATCTGCAACACGCTGGAGGAAGCAAGGGCGGGGGTGCGGCAGATCATGCAGGATAAGCATTTCGGAGACGCCGGGAACCGTATGGTCATAGAAGAATTCCTCACCGGCCCGGAGGTGTCCGTACTGTCCTTTGTGGACGGCAAAACCATTCGGTTGATGTCCTCCGCCCAGGATCACAAGAGGGCAAAGGACGGGGATCAGGGGCTGAACACCGGCGGTATGGGAAATATTTCCCCCAGCCCTTTTTACACCAAGGAGGTGGATGCATACTGCCGGAAGTATATTTACCAGCCCACCGTGGACGCTATGGCCGCGGAGGGTAGACCGTTCCAGGGGGTGATTTTCTTCGGCCTGATCCTGACGCCCCAGGGCCCCAGGGTGCTGGAATATAACGCGAGGCTTGGGGATCCCGAGGCGCAGGTGGTGCTGTGCAGAATGAAAACGGATATCATGGATGTGATAGACGCCTGCATCGACGGGCACCTTGACCGGATCAAGCTGGAATTCCAGGACAACGCGGCCGTATGCGTGGTGCTGGCCAGCCAGGGGTATCCGGAAGCCTATCAAAAGGGCTATGAGATCACCGGTCTGGAGAAGTTCGCGGGAAAAGAGGATTATTACTGCTTTCACGCGGGGACAAAATTCGACGAAAACGGGCGCGTCGTTACAAACGGCGGCCGGGTACTGGGAATCACCGCAACGGGAGCCACGTTAAAAGAGGCCAGGGAGAAGGCCTATGAGGCGACGGAGTGGGTATCTTTTGCAAACAAATACATGCGTCATGACATCGGAAAAGCCATCGATCAGGCCTGACAAGGCCCGGACGGCGGACAGGAGGAGCAGCTATGGATTTTGAACGTTTGTTGAAGGCGGATACATACAACATTCCCCGGGAATGTGAAAAATGCGGCGGGGTAATGGTATTCCAGGGATTGGGCGAGTATAAGTGCGAGGATTGCGGACAGCTAGCCTACGACGATTACGGCAAGGTGCGGGCTTATATTGAGGAACACAAGGGAGCCACGGCGGCCCAGATTGAAGACGCCATCGGCGTCTCCCAAAAGACGATCCGCCGTCTGTTAAAGGAAGGACGGCTGGAGGTGGCGGAAGGTTCCAGGGCGTTCTTAATGTGCGAGCTGTGCGGGAAAAAAATCCGCTCCGGCATGTACTGTCCTGAATGCGAGACGAAAATGCACCGCAATCTGGAGGAAAAACAAAGGCAGATGGCTCATAAGGGACTTCATGTTGTGGGCATGGGACAAAAGGGCGACGAGGGACATAAACGTTTCATCAGAAGCTGATCAGGAAACAGGAGAAAAGGGGAACACTATGAAAACGACAAAAGAGCTACCTAAGTTACAAGGGGGACGGCTTGTCAAGACAGCCGTGCTTACCATGGTCATGGCGCTGTTTCTCACATTGTTTGGGGAAGGCTTTGCGATTGTGAGCCGCGCCGACAGCGCAGGGCGCGTGACGGCGGCCGGCGGCGCAAAGGTGCGAAGCTCCGCCAGCGCCAGCGCGGACGTGTTGACCAGTTACCCCCAGAACACGGAGATATCCATCCGCAGCCAGATCCAGGCAAGCGACGGATACGTCTGGTATGAAATCTGGGTGACGGGCGATACGCTGGGGTATATCCGGTCCGATCTGGTAGAGATTACGGACGGTACCACGCCCACCTCATCCACGCAGGTGACGCCCACCGCAACTCAGACGGCGTCTCCCGGGGACGATCTGGCGCCCGCGGAGGTTACGGCGGTCAATCCCATCAGCGCCATAGTCACGGGAAGCAGCGGCACCGGCGTCAGGATCCGCAGCAACGCGTCTACCAGGAGTAAAATCGTTACGCAGGTACAGAATAATCTGGCGCTGACGGTGACAGGACAGGCGGCAAGCCTTGACAATGACGGAAAGACCTGGTATCAGGTGAATTTTAATTCCGACGGGACGGAGGTATCCGGCTTTATCCGTTCGGATTATGTGCAGCTTTCCGGGGAACTGACGCCTTACACGGAGCCCACGGAATCTCCCGTGCCCGAGGAGCCGGTCACGTCTCCCGAGGAAGCGCCGCCTGTGGAAGAACCGGAAAAGGAATATGACACGTACCTGATGGACGATGTCTGGTATGTGAAACTGCCGAACGGAAACGCGTACAACCTTGTGGATTTGTTAAAAATCAACGAGGAGACGTTCCCGGCGCTGGCAAAGAAGGTGAAGACGCAGCAGGTTGTGATCGTGATCCTGGTTTTCCTGCTGGTGGCTGCCGCCGGAGGAGTCGGGTTCCTGATTTTCAAAATCCGGGACATGATGGATTCCCAATATTTTAATCAGGTGGAAGCGGAAACCCTCCGCAGACGAAATGAGCAGAGAGGGCAGGGGGGACGTCCCGCATCCTCAGGCCAGCGCCCGGGCGCAGCAACCTCCCAGAGCCGCCGTCCCAGCGGAGCCCCTCAGGGCCAGTGCCTCAGCGGAGCGCCCCAGGGCCAGCGTCCCAGCGGGACTTCTCAGGGCCAGGGCCAGCGTCCCAGCGGAGCGCCTCAGGGTCAGCGCCCCGGTGGAGCGCCTCAGAGCCAGCGTCCCAGCGGAGCGCCTCAAAGCCAGCGCCCCGGCACGGCCCCCCAGGGCCAGCGCCCGTCAGGGACAACCCAGGGCGGGGGAAAGCCCCAGTCTAAAAATTTTATGGCGGACGATGATGAATTTGAATTTGAATTCCTGAATTATGACGGCGAGGACGAAAAATAAAAGAATCCGGATCCGGGGGAATAGAGCGAAGGGGGAGAGGATACTCTTAAAGAGGAGTATCCTCTCCCTTATCGGTCTGAACCCGCCTCCTGAGAGGGTGCGGCTCAGGCTCTTTGCAGTCTCCTTTTTGGTTGACATTGCCATGGGCCTGTTATAATATAAATATAACAATCAGGGGTTCTTTGCTCTTTTGCGCCGGTTTCGGCAGAAGGAGAGAGAATATGGTCATTGAGATTGATTTTAACAGTGATGAGGCATTATATCTGCAGCTTCGCAACCAGATCATTATGGGAATCGCCGCCGACCGGTTTCGGGAGGGGGATTCCCTGCCTAGTGTGCGCCAGATGGCGGAGTCGGTGGGAATCAATATGCACACCGTGAACAAGGCCTATACGGTTCTGAAACAGGAGGGATATGTCAAGGTTGACAGGAGACGGGGGGCCGTCGTCGCGGTGGACGCAGACAGGCTGAAAACCTGGGAGGAAATCCGCAGGCAGTTAAAGGTGATTCTGGCGGAAAGCAGTTGTAAAAACATATCGAAAGAGGAGATCCATCAGTTGGTTGAAGAAATTTACGAGGATTACCGATAGAGCGTTTCAGGGAAGACCTGCGTTTCGGATGGGAGGAAAGGATGCAGTCACAGTTTACGGACAGGGCCAGGGAGGCTTTAAACCTGGCGGCTAAATGTGCAAAAGGGTTAAAACAGGGGTATGTGGGAACGGAGCATATTCTGGTGGGACTGTTGAAGGAGCCCGGGGGCGTCGCCCACAAGGTTCTCACAGACAACGGCGTGGAGCTTACTCAGGTTCAGGATATGATTCAGGAGCTGATCGCCTTTGACAACGGGGTGAGCCTCAGAGAGCGGGAGGGGTATTCTCCCAGAGCGGTGAAGGTGCTGGAGGAAGCCCACAGACAGGCGGAGCGTTTCAGCCAGAAGGCCACCGGTACGGAGCATATTCTGATGGCTTTGATCAAAGAGGGGGAAAACGTGGCGGTCCGGCTGCTGAATACCATCGGCGTCAACGTGCAGAAAATTTATGTGGACACCCTGGTTGCCATCGGGCAGGACGGAAACCTGTATAAAGAGGATCTGGGAAGGCGGCCGGGAGGACGCCAGAAGGCGTCCACGCTGAATCAGTACAGCAGGGATCTGACCGCTCTGGCGAGAGAGGGCAGGCTGGATCCTGTGATCGGCAGGGAGGATGAGATCAGGCGGCTGATCCAGATCCTGAGCCGCCGGACCAAGAATAACCCCTGCCTCATCGGGGAGCCGGGCGTGGGAAAAACGGCGGTGGTGGAAGGACTTGCGCTGCGGATCGTAGAGGGGAAAGTGCCTTTCACCGTCAAGGACAAACGTGTGCTCACGCTGGATCTGTCCGGCATGGTGGCGGGCAGCAAGTACCGGGGAGAGTTTGAGGAGCGCATCAAGAAGGTGATCCGCGAAGTGGTCGAGGACGGCAACGTGATTCTTTTCCTGGATGAGCTGCACACCCTGATCGGGGCGGGAGGCGCGGAAGGCGCCATCGACGCCTCCAACATCCTGAAACCGTCCCTGGCCAGGGGCGAGCTTCAGATGATCGGGGCTACCACCATCGCAGAGTACCGCAAATACATTGAAAAGGACGCGGCGTTAGAGCGCCGGTTCCAGCCGGTGAATGTGGAGGAACCCACGGAGGAGGAAACCATCCGGATTCTGGAGGGGATCAAGGGGAAATACGAGGAGCATCATCAGGTGACCATCACCGGGGAGGCGGTGGACGCCGCGGTAAGGCTTTCCGCCCGGTATATCAACGACAGAAATCTGCCGGATAAGGCCATTGATCTGATCGACGAGGCGGCGGCCAGCACAAGGCTGAGAGCCATGGACCAGCCTGACAAGCAGAAGGAACTGCAGGATCAGATCAAAAAGATGGATCAGCAGATCGAGAGATCCATCCGGATGGAAGCCTTCGCCCAGGCGGCGGAGATCAAGCGAAACCAGGACGAACTGGTGAAAAAATACCAGAGGATGATCAAGCGGCAGGAGAGCAGGGAATCCAACAAACGGTACACGGTGGGGGAAAACGAGATCGCCCAGGTGGTGGCAATGTGGACCCGGATCCCGGTGCAAAAGCTGGCGCAGAAGGAAAGCGAACGGCTGTTAAAGCTGGAGAGCATCCTGCACAGGCGCGTCATCGGCCAGGAGGAAGCGGTGAAAGCCGTGGCAAAAGCCATGCGGAGAGGGCGCGTAGGCCTGAAGGATCCCAAAAGGCCCATTGGCTCCTTCCTGTTTCTGGGCCCCACCGGCGTGGGAAAAACGGAGCTCTCCAAGGCTTTGGCGGAGGCCATGTTCGGCTCGGAGGACGCCATTATCCGGGTGGACATGTCCGAATACATGGAAGGGCATTCCGTGTCGAAGATGATCGGCTCGCCTCCCGGGTATGTGGGATTCGAGGAAGGCGGGCAGTTAAGCGAAAAAGTGCGCCGCAACCCCTATTCCGTGGTGTTGTTTGACGAGATCGAAAAGGCTCATCCCGACGTGTTCAATATCCTGCTTCAAGTGCTGGACGACGGTCATATCACGGATTCCAAGGGCCGAAAGGTGAGCTTTAAAAACACGGTGCTGATCATGACGTCCAACGCGGGGGCCCAGAGGATCGTGGATCCCAAAAATCTGGGCTTCGACACGGGCCACGATGAAAAGCGGGACTATGAAAAGATGAAATCCGGCGTCATGGACGAGGTGAAGAAAAGCTTTAAGCCGGAATTTATCAACCGTATCGATGAAATCATCGTCTTCCATCAACTGACCGACGACAATATGAAGGCCATTGTGAATCTGCTTGCCGCCGATCTGGATAAAAGATGCGAGAGCCAGATGGATATCAGGCTGTCCCTGACCGCCTCCCTCAAAGAGTACCTGGTGGAAAAGTATGCGGATAAAAAAATGGGGGCAAGACCGTTAAAACGCGCCATTCAGTCCGTGGTGGAGGACGCCTTGGCGGAGGAAATCCTTCAGAAAAAAATTCAGCCGGGGGATACGGTGTCGGCGGGATATAAAAACGGGAAGGTGACCTTTACGGTGAAATAAGGGCGCGGCCCCTATGCCCGCTTGCGCAAACCTTCTCCACCTGTTATAATGGAGAAGCAGTTGAAAGCGACGTGGCTGCAAAAGAACAGGAGGAAATACAAATGGCGGTTGTGAAGGAGCTGCTGCGCAGCGAAGCGGACGGCAGCATCAGTTTCGGGAATCACAGGCTGGAAAAAAAGGAGAAGGTGGAGGATTATGAACACGCGGGCGATCTTCTAAAGGTGAAAACCTGCCGGGAGATTACCAAGCTGGAAAAGAACGGTCTGTTCCTGTATGAGTCCGTACCGGGAACCAGCGTCACCGGCTTTTCCGAGAGCGAGAACGGGGTGGAATTCACCGTGGAAGGCGACGACGACGTCCAGATCACCATCGGCCTGGAGGAAGATACGGAATACGAGGTATTCGTTGACGGGCAGAGTACCGGAACCATGAAGACCGGTCTGGGGGGAAAGCTTTCCCTGAGCGTGGAGCTGGAGGCTGGGGGAGAAATCCCCGTAAAGATCCGGCAGGCCGACCGCCGGTAATTTCTTCATGACAGCGAGGAAAAGGATACAAAGAAAAACGGGCGCCGGGAGCATCTGTTTCCCGGCGCCTGTTCCGTGAACGGGAATCCGGGCCGAATCCGGATCGGGGCCGTATCTGCGGCGGATGGAGAGGAAATATGGCAAAAAGCAGGGAATCAACCGTTTTTTTCTGTCAGGAGTGCGGCTACGAATCCGCCAAATGGATGGGTCAGTGTCCGGGCTGCAAGGATTGGAATACCTTTGTGGAGGAACCGGTCAAAAAAGTTACATACGGGGGCCGAAATCCGGTTCAGGGTACAGGCCGCGCCAGAGCGGCGGGCCCAGTCCCCAGCGTGTTGTCACAGATCCAGGTGCGGGGCGAGGACAGGATTTCCACCGGGATCGGGGAACTGGACCGGGTGCTGGGCGGGGGGATTGTACAGGGCTCCCTGACTTTGGTGGGCGGCGATCCGGGCATCGGGAAATCCACGCTGCTGCTGCAGGTGTGCCGTCATCTGTCCGGGGCGGGCCACAGGGTTTTGTATATCTCCGGCGAGGAATCCCTGACCCAGATCAAAATGAGGGCCGACCGGATTGGGGCCTTTACGGACAACATGCTGCTTTTGTGCGAGACGGATCTGGACGTGATCGAGGAGGCGATCCGGGGGCAGAAACCGGAGGCGGTGGTCATCGACTCGATCCAGACCATGTACAGTGAAAACGTCTCCGCCGCCCCGGGCAGCGTTTCCCAGGTCAGGGAATCCACGGGGGTTTTTCTGAGACTGGCCAAGGGGCTGGGGGTGTCCGTGATGCTGGTGGGGCATGTGACCAAGGAGGGAACCGTGGCCGGCCCCAGGGTGCTGGAGCATATGGTGGATACGGTTTTGTATTTTGAGGGAGACAGGCATGCCTCCTACCGGATTCTGCGGGGAGTGAAAAACCGTTTCGGTTCCACCGATGAAATCGGCGTGTTTGAGATGCGGGACCGGGGGCTTACAGAGGTGCGCAACGCCTCCGAATATATGCTGGAGGGCAGACCGGACAATGCCAGCGGCAGCGTGGCCGCCTGCACCATGGAGGGGACAAGGCCTCTGCTGGTGGAAATTCAGGCGCTGGTGTGCCACAGTAATTTTGGGATTCCGCGCAGACAGGCCACGGGGACGGATTTTAACCGGGTCAATCTGCTGATGGCGGTACTGGAAAAGCGTTCCGGCATACAACTGGGCTCCTGCGACGCCTATGTGAATATCACGGGAGGAATCAAGATCCAGGAGCCTGCCGTGGATCTGGGGATTGTGCTGGCGGTGCTGTCCAGCTTTCACAACCAGGCGCTCAGCAGGACGCTGGCGGCCTTTGGGGAAGTGGGCTTAAGCGGCGAGGTCAGGGCGGTGAGCCAGGCGAGGCAGAGAGTGGCGGAAGCGGAAAAGCTGGGCTTTCAGACCTGCGTGGTGCCCTTTGTGTGCGCCGCCGACTGCCAAAAGAACAGCGGGATTGAGATTATCGGCGTAAAATCCGTGCAGGAAGCCATTCAGGCGCTGTTTTAGGAAATTCCGGAAAATATTCCTTGCAGAACGCAGGGGTTCTATGTTATAATACTTGAGTCGGTGATAAAACACAGACACAGGGGAATAGTACAGTGGTAGTGCGGCGGTCTCCAAAACCGTAAACGGGAGTTCGAGCCTCTCTTCCCCTGCTTATGAAAAGGGCTTTGGAAGGCTGCGTGTCAGCGCTTTCAGAGTCTTTTTTTCAAAGAAGGGGGTTTTTTCCATGGAAGACAAGGAAGACCAAAAGACCCGGGGACAGGAGCCGCTGTCCCGGGAGGAACAGGATAGGGAACGGAAACAGGCCCTGGAGGAGCTGTACCGATATGTGTGCGAGCTGGCCCGCCGCTCCGGCGAAAGCGGAGAGTACGCCCGGGAGCTTTGGCGGGGAATCTGCGCATCCGACGGGCTTTTGCGGGAGCTTGCCTATTATCATGACTACGGCAGCTTTCTGTGTGAATATCGGACGGCCGGCTATACCCTGGCGGACGCTCTGGTCTGGCAGGTGGATCATTTTAAACTGTACATGGACCGGCCGTCCGATATGAACCGTTACAGACAGGAGAGGCTGCTGCTTGCCGCGTTTGAAACCATGATCCGGCTGGAAAAGGATCCCGGGGCCATGTCGGCCCGGATCCAGGGCGAGACAGGGCAGGATATCCAGCCTGGGATGTGATTATACCTTTCCCTGTGCAAAGGCGATTTCCTTTTTGAGAGTTTCCGGAATTTCGTTGCCGGTATTCCGGATTTTCTGGGCCAGCACTTCCAGGTGATGCACCCGCTGCCCCGCCAGAATCTTATGGCGCTCCAGCAGCTCGGAAAACAGAGGGTTCTGCGTCATGCCGGCCATCACCCCCGCGGGAAAAGGACAGTAGCTGAACAGGATTTTCCGGGCCACCTTATTTAAGCGGGGCGAATTGTTGCCCTCAAACAGCACCCAGATGATGTAATCCCGTACGAACATTTCCTTGAAACTGTTCTTGGCCCGCTGCAAGCTGACGCGGACGCGCTCCTTTGCCTCGCCGCTCAGTTCATGGTTTTTGCGGTAGAACTGGACGTAATCGAAGTATTCGCTGGTGAGGGACCGCTCCGAGACATCGTTCCAGCGGCTGCCCTGTATCCGTTTACACATTTCCCAGCGGAACTCCCCGGCAAGGCGCACCATGGAGGTATTGAGATCCTCCATGTGGAAGATGGAGAACATCATTCTGCCGGGGCTGTTGCGTTTCTTTCCCTCGATCTCCTGCCACATGACGCCTCTGATGCCCACGTTGGGGGCCAGGATCACGTCGGGCAGGAATTCCAGATGGATGGTTTCCTTTCCCATCGTCTCCATGTTCTCATAGTCCAGGCTCTCCCGGTAAAAGGCGGAGTAATCAATTTTGCGGATGGTTTCCAGCGCCTTTTTGACCTGGGTGACGGTGACCAGGGAGCTTTTTAAATCCTTCAGCACATTCTCCGCGGTAAAGAGCGGGCAGAAGGTGCTGATGCGGCCGAAGGTAATCTTGTTGACCGAGGGGAACATATTTTCCAGCTCAAAATGCACCTTGCTCATGGGATCGTTTTCCATGGCGTTCATCTGGGCGGCGGTAATGTTTCCCTGCGCTTTCTGCTTGTGGATGTAGTCGATAAAGTCCTCGTCGAATTCATTCCGGCTGGGAGATTTCTCCCCGTGGTAAATGGCAAGCAGCCAGTGGTAAAAGGTGTACACCCCAAACTGGTTTTGATTCTCCATGCCGAAAATCAGCTTGTAAAGCACCGCGCTGTTGGCATCCCCCGCCAGCTCCTCGTCCACATACCCGAAGAACAGGAACATCTTCACGGGAGTGGGGAGGAAGGATTTTCCCAGGGAATGCTCAAAGATAACGGCGTAAAGGCTGTTGAACTCCGCGGTCAGATGCTTGCGCAGACGTCCCGTCACATCGTCCATGGAGTTTTTGTCCTCCAGTTTCTTATAAGCGTCTACATGCTGCCGGAAGGAATCCGCGTGTTCAAAATCGGAGCCGGCGAATTCCAGGATCGTGTTCAGGCTGCCCTTCAGCTCGGACAGGATGGAAAGGTCAAGGGAGTCCTGGGTCTGTTTCGCCCCGGATTCCGCTGCGGCGGTCACGGCGGCGGTTTTGCTGCGGAAACCATCCACCCTCTTGGACACCTGATCCGCGTCCAGAGCGGGATTGCCCTCAAAATGCCCGATCATGCGTTCAATGTCCTGGCAGAGCAGGGCCGCGTCCTCGGAATTGGCCCCCAGCCTGTAATAGAGGGAGGTATAGAAATCGAACAGATCGTTGCCGGAGCTGTTGAAATAATATTGCAGGATCTGGGTGCAGTAGTGGTTCTGTTCCTCCAGCAGAGTAAAGGTTTTGCGAAAATCCAGGCTTCCCTTCCTTAACATACCCAGGGAAATGCCCGGCTCCAGCGTCAGCGCCTTGGCGGCGCTGCCGGCGTAAACGTTCTGCAGTCCCATGTAATAGCTGTTCAGCCAGATATCGGGATCCTCCTGCACGATGTAGGCGGCCACTTCCTGTATGCCTTCCAGCGCCCGGGGCGTCACCTGGTACCGGGCGCAGAGAGAATTGTATTTTTCGTAATCTCCCGCCAGGTTCTGGTGGAGCGTATCGCAGCGCATCTCGGAGATGGAGCTTTGGCCCAGGAGGGTGTTGATCTGACGGAACATGGAAAGTAAAAACACCTTCGCCGCATCGGGGTGCTTTTGGAGCAGATCTCCCAGAGCCTGGAGATTGTTGATCTGATAGGTCATAATTGTGGAGTCTTCGGCGGCGGTATAGCTTAAGAAATGCACTTCCGAGCATACCTCGCAGATGCCGATCACGTCCCCCTTTTTCAACTGATAAGAGCCGCCGGGGTACTGTGCCTGCACGGTTCCCTGGGCGACCAGATCCAGAGCGGTCATGGGCTGCCCGGCCTCATAGATTACTTTTCCTTTTGTGACTACGGTTCCTGCCATACGATCCTGTCATCCTTCCCTTCGGGCTGTCTCGATCCGGACGGTGGGCCGAATCCGGGGCATGTCTGCCCGGCCCGGTAATTGTTTTCCTGTGCGCGCCTCCTGGTTCCGGGGAAATGCCCCCGGAACAAAAAGGATCGGCGCATTATTACATCATACCACAGAAAGAGGCATTGTGTATAGAGAAAAGTGATTTTTCATGGGATTTTATGAAAAATAAGGAAAACCACAGGGTTTCCCTGCGCCGGCGTTCTTGAATTTTCTGCTGTACATTTATGGAATTTGTGTTAAAATAAAAATACATATGTGTCAGTTTTGGGGGAAAGCGGAAAAAGGAGCGCGTGGACAGGATGGAACAGAATGCCGAGTACCGTCAGAGACAGATGCAGGAATATAAAAGAGAAGTGATGCCGCTGTTGAAATACATACCCTGGTTTGAAAAAAACGCGGGACAGGCGGGCAGCACCCTGTATCAAGGCGATGAAAAGGACGCGAACGCCCTCAGCTTTCCGGTATATGACCCGGCGCTGATGAGCTTTGTAAAGGAAGCGGCCGGATCGCCGTTGATGGATCGGAATTACAGATATGTTTACACCCGCGGCCGGATCCGCTCCCATGAGGATGAGCGGAGAGTGATTGCCGCGGCGGAGCTGAAGGACTGGGACGTATTGAGAGGCATTCTGTCAAGGTATGTGCTGGGCGGGAGGACCAAGGGAAACCTCTGGAGCGAGGCGGCGAAAGAGGGGATTTTCCTGATGGTGCTGAAACAGATGCAGAAAATCATTGAATTCTGGGATAAACCGCTGGAGATCAGATGAGGGATGGCTGCCCTTCCGGCAGCAGGAAAGAGGACACATGGGCGAAAAATCGGTGCAAAAGAGGAAGTTTATATTGGAGACGGCCAGAAAAGTCTTTGTGGAAAAGGGCTTTAAGAGGGTCACCATGAAGGATATTGTGGATGCCTGCGGAATCAGCAGAGGCGGCCTGTATCTGTATTTTGACAACACCAGCCAGATCTTCACGGAGGTGATGAAACTGGAAAGCGAGGAGGCGGACGACGTCTTTTCGGACAGCATTACGGAGGACGCCACCGCCGCGGATATCCTGGTGCTTTTTTTACAGGAGCAGAAAAAAGAGCTGCTGCGCAGGAAGAATACGTTGACTCAGGCGGTCTATGAATTCTATTTTGAAAATCAGCCGGCGAAAAAGGACAATGTGCTGAAAAAACAGTTTGACTCCGCGGTCAAAATCATTGAAAAGCTGATCGAGACGGGGGTGGACAACGGGGAATTTTACTGCGAGGACTGCGCGGGAACGGCGCGGAATATTATGTTTGTGCTGGAAGGCCTTAAGATCTCCGCCCAGACCATCAACATCACATCGGAGACGGTGGATCGGGAGATCGTCTATATCTTGAAATCTCTGGGAGTGGAAGTGGAGGAATAGCATGGGAAACGTCAGGCGGATCTATGTGGAAAAGAAGGAACCCTTTGCGGTCAGGGCGAAGGAGCTCCTTGAGGAATTGAGAGGGTACCTGGGGATCCGGGTGGAGGGCGTCAGAGTCCTGATCCGTTACGATGTGGAGAATATTTCGGATCAGGTATTTGAAACAGCCTGCCGCACCGTGTTTTCGGAGCCTCCCGTGGACGAGCTTTACCGGGAGCAGATCCGGATTCCGGAAAACGCCCGTGTGTTTTCCGTGGAATATCTGCCGGGGCAGTTTGATCAGAGGGCGGATTCCGCGGTGCAGTGTGTGCGTTTCCTGGACGAAAACCAGGAGCCTGTGATCCGCACGGCCGTGACCTACCTGATTTTGGGCGATGTGACCGAGGAGGAATTTGACCGGATCAAGGCGTACTGTATCAATCCCGTGGACTCCCGGGAGACGGGAATGGAAAAGCCCAAGACCCTGATCACGGACTATGAGGAGCCCGGCGACATTGCCACGCTGGACGGCTTTCGGGATATGGAGGGGGAGGAACTTCAAAAGCTCTATGATTCCCTTTCCCTGGCCATGACGTTTCAGGATTTTCTGCACATCCAGAAATATTTCCGCGACGACGAAAAGCGCAATCCGACCATGACGGAGATCCGGGTTTTGGATACCTACTGGTCGGACCACTGCCGGCACACCACCTTCTCCACGGAGCTGACCGGCGTGGAATTCGGGGAGGGCTATTACCGCACTCCCCTGGAAACCACCTATCAGAGCTATCTGGACACCAGGGAGGAGCTGTACGCGGGCAGAGACGATAAATTCGTGTGCCTGATGGATCTGGCCCTGATGGCGATGCGCAAGCTGAAAAAGGACGGGAAGCTGGAGGATCTGGAGGAATCCGACGAGATCAACGCCTGCTCCGTGGTGGTGCCGGTGGAGATGGACTACGGCGGGCGCAGGGAGACGGAGGAGTGGCTGGTGTTCTTTAAAAATGAGACTCACAACCACCCCACGGAAATAGAGCCCTTCGGCGGCGCGGCCACCTGTCTGGGCGGCGCTATCCGCGATCCCCTTTCCGGCAGAGGGTATGTGTACCAGGCCATGCGGATCACCGGCGCGGCGGATCCCACCGTTCCCGTGGCGGATACCCTGAAGGGGAAGCTGCCTCAGAAAAAGCTGGTCAGGGGCGCGGCGGACGGATATTCCTCCTACGGCAACCAGATCGGCCTGGCCACGGGATATGTGAAGGAAATCTACCATCCCGATTATGTGGCGAAACGGATGGAAATCGGAGCCGTGATGGGAGCCGCTCCCAGAAAGAACGTGATCCGGAAAAGCTCCGATCCGGGGGATCAGATTATCCTGCTGGGCGGACGCACCGGCCGGGACGGCTGCGGCGGCGCAACCGGCTCCTCCAAGGCGCATACGGAGCAGTCCATTGAAGTCTGCGGCGCGGAGGTGCAGAAGGGGAACGCTCCCACGGAGAGAAAGATCCAGAGGCTGTTCCGCAGGCCGGAGGTTTCCCGGATGATTAAAAAGTGCAACGATTTCGGCGCGGGCGGGGTTTCCGTGGCCATCGGAGAGCTGGCGGACGGCCTGACGGTGGATCTGGACAAGGTGCCGAAAAAGTATGCGGGCCTGGACGGCACGGAGCTGGCCATTTCCGAGTCTCAGGAGAGAATGGCCGTGGTGGTGGATCCGCGGCATGTGGAACCATTCCTGGAGTACGCCGCCTCGGAAAATCTGGAGGCTGTGGTGGTGGCGGAGGTGACTCAGGAGCCGAGGCTGGTATTAAAATGGCGGGGCAAAAAGATCGTAGACATTCAAAGAGCCTTCCTGGATACCAACGGAGCCCATCAGGAGACGACGGTCCGGGTGGATATCCCCGATGAAAAAGAGAATTATTTCCGCAAATGGGCGGTGCCCAAAGCAGGGGAAAAGCTGGAGGCCGGGGACATCAAAGGCGCCTGGCTCGCCCTGCTGGAAGATTTGAACGTGTGTTCCCAGAAGGGGCTGGTGGAAATGTTTGACAGCTCCATCGGAGCGGGCAGCGTGTTGATGCCCTACGGGGGCAGATATCAGCTCACCGAAACCCAGGTGATGGCGGCGAAACTGCCGACGCTGGAGGGAAAGACCGATACCGTCACCATGATGAGTTTCGGTTTCGACCCGTATCTTTCCTCCTGGAGCCCCTATCACGGTGCGGTGTACGCTGTGGTGGAATCTATGGCGAAGATCGCGGCGGGAGGCGGCGATATCCGGAAGATCCGCTTTACGTTCCAGGAGTATTTCCGCAGAATGACGGCGGACCCCGGACGCTGGAGCCAGCCCTTCGCCGCGCTGCTGGGGGCGTATGACGCCCAGATCGGCTTTGGACTTCCCTCCATCGGCGGAAAGGACAGCATGTCCGGGACCTTCAACCAGATCGATGTGCCGCCGACCCTGGTTTCCTTTGCGGTGGATACTGCCAAGCAGGGGGATATTGTCACGCCGGAGCTGAAACAGGCGGGCAGTAAGCTGGTATGTTTTGAGATGGAAAAGGACGAGTATGACATTCCCATGTATGACGCGGTGGCCCAGCTTTATGACGCGATCCATGAGATGACCGGAAACGGCACCGTGATTTCGGCGTACGCGCTGGATGCCCGGGGGCTTGCGGCGGCGCTTTGCAAGATGGCCTTCGGCAACCGGCTGGGAGTGACGGTGGAAAGCTCGCTTTCGCCGGAGCGCCTGTTTGAAAACGGGCTCGGCAATATTCTGGCGGAAGTTCCCGCGGACAAAATGAATCTGCTGGAGGAAAAGAAGATAAAATATACCGTGGTGGGCGTGGTATCCGCTCAGCCTGCGTTTGTGTACGGGGATATGCGCATGGAAATGGAGGAAGCGCTCTCCGCGTGGACTGCCCCTTTGGAGAAGGTGTTCCCCACAAAAGCCTCCCGGGACGTTTCCCCTGTGGAGAGCAGGCTGTACAGGGCCGAGAAAATCCACGTCTGCAAAAACAAGGTGGCAAAACCCACGGTGTTCATTCCCGTGTTCCCTGGAACCAACTGCGAGTACGACAGCCGAAAGGCCTTTGAGCGGGCGGGAGCGAAGGTGGAGACCAGGGTGTTCCGCAATCGGGACGCACAGGATATCCGGGAATCGGTGGACGAGTTTGCGGCGGCGATCTCACAGGCGCAGATCCTTATGTTCCCCGGCGGCTTTTCCGCCGGAGACGAACCGGACGGCAGCGCGAAATTTTTTGCCACAGCGTTCCGCAACGAAAAGCTGCGGGAGGCCGTCATGAAACTGTTACAGGAAAGGGACGGCCTGGCGCTTGGCATCTGTAACGGGTTCCAGGCGTTGATCAAGCTGGGGCTGGTGCCCTGGGGAGAGATTGTGGACCAGAAGGAGGACGCGCCCACCCTGACGTTCAACACCATCAACAGGCATATCTCCAGAATGGTATACACCAGGGTGGTTTCCGACAAGTCCCCCTGGCTTGCGAAGGCCCGGCTGGGCGCCACATACTGCAATCCGGCGTCCCACGGGGAGGGGCGTTTTGTGGCGCCAAAGGAGTGGCTGGATCGGCTGTTTGAGAACGGCCAGGTGGCGACCCAGTACGCGGACCCGGAGGGGCATGTGTCCATGGACGAGGACTATAACGTCAACGGCTCCTACTGCTCCATAGAGGGGATCACGTCCCCCGACGGCAGGGTGCTTGGCAAGATGGCCCACTCCGAAAGGCGCGGAGACGGGGTGGCGAAAAATATTTACGGCGAGCAGGATATCATGATATTTGAATCCGGCGTGGCATATTTTCAATAGGAGACGCTCCTGAGAAAAAGGGCCGGCTCAACGGCAGAAAGGACGATGGCAGGCCATCGTGCGGGTGAAACGAATGTTATTGGCATTGATACCTCTTTTTGATGAGAATATGGCGGTGAAGGCCTACTCCGTGTTTTCCCAGAAGGATAATTTTTTCCTGGATCCCATGATGCTGGGAACCCGTCGCAACGACGGGGCCGCTACGGTGGAGGGGCTTGAACTGATTCGGACCATGGGAATCGAGACGCTTTCCGAGGACAGGGATATTTTTGTCCCGGTGAGCAACATTTCCCTGTTTTCGGATCTGGAAAGCCAGTGCGACGCGCCTCATGAAAGAATCGTCTTCCTGATGGACAACACCATACCGCCTGTGGAGATGTACATCAATCGGATCAGGGAGATGAAGGGGATGGGATACAAGCTTGCCATGCGCAAGCTGGCCGTTTCCGATTTTGAAAATTACCGGGAAATTCTGAAACTGACCGACTATGTGTTTTTGGACAACAGGAAGATCGCCATTGACAAGGCAAAGATCTATTTCAGCAGACTCTATCCCAATATCCGTCTGTGCGCAGGGGGCATAGACAACATGGACACGTTTGAAACCCTGAAAAAGACGGGCGGTTACCAGCTCTATGAGGGGGATTTTTACCGGGTGCCCGTGACCAGGGGTTCTCATGAGGTGGCCCCCTTAAAAGTCAATTATATTGAGCTTTTGAACGTGGTCAACGACGTCAACTTTGAACTGACGAAGGCGGCGGATATTATCGGGCGGGACACGGCGCTAACCATTTCCCTCCTGAAGATGGTGAACCGGATGACGGTGAATTCCGGCATTACCACCATCCGTCACGCGGCGGCCATGCTGGGGCAGCGGGAGCTGAGAAAATGGATCAACACCGCGGTGGTGCATGAAATGTATGCCGATAAGCCCAGCGAGGTCACCAGGCTTTCCCTGCTCAGGGCAAAGTTCGCGGAGAATCTGGGATCCGTCTTCGGCATGCGGGAGAAAGGGGAAGAACTGTTTTTGATGGGACTGTTCTCCGTGCTGGATGTGATTCTGGAAAAACCCATGGGAGAGGCTCTGGACATGGTGATGACGGCAGGGGAGGTAAAGGACGCGCTTTTAAGCGGCAGCGGCAGGCTTGCCCCCGTCATGAACCTGATCCGGCAGTACGAAAGCGCCAACTGGCCTGAGGTTTCCCGGCTCCTGCTGCTGGATCGGATGGAAGTGGAACCGGTCAACAAGGCTTATATGGACTCCCTCCGCTGGTACCGGGATCTGATGTATGAAAAGAAATAAAGAAGGCTGGAACAAAGACGTTCTGTTGACGCAGGGCGTCTTTTTTTCAGGGACGGGCGCGGGTATTGTTAGTGTAAAATTATAGTTGGCAAAATAAAAGGAAGAGGCCGAAACCTCTTCCAAATCACACAGTTTTTCTTTATG
>CANRIP010000016.1 GCA_947630715.1 uncultured Acetatifactor sp. | reverse complement strand
GAGGCCCTGACCATGATCGATATGGCCAGGAAACAGATTCTCCCCGCCGTGATCCGGTATACAAAGAGCCTTGCCGACACGGTGATCGCGGTGAAGGAAGCGGGAGCCGACGCCTCCGTACAGACCGGGCTGCTGAACGAAGTGTCCGCAAAGCTGGCGGAAGCCAAGAAAGCCCTGGCCGATCTGGAGGAAAAGGAGAGCCGGGCCGGCGAAATCAGCAGCGAGAAGGAGCTGGCCTTCTATTACAAGGATCAGGTAAAGGCGGCCATGGACGCGTTAAGGGCGCCGGTGGACGCGCTGGAGATGCTGGTGGATAAGAAGGTATGGCCGATCCCCACTTACGGCGATCTGATTTTTGAGGTGTAAAGCCGGGCGGAACATCCGGGGCCGCGGCCCTTCCGGCAGGCCGCAGAGCGGGAAACCGCCCTGCGGCCGCCTTTTTTCCAGGTGACGGGATTCCCGATGGAAATGACGGCGGACTTCCCGGGGCAGGAAAATTTTTGAATTAAGGGCTTGCAAAGTGGGAATACTTCATGTATAATCAGGTAATGTGAAATAGGGCTATCGCCAAACGGTAAGGCAACGGACTCTGACTCCGTCATTTCAAGGTTCGAATCCTTGTAGCCCTGCTTTTCAGGCAGTAGAGATATCTACTGCTTTTTTTCTATACAAATCAGACAGGGTGTGATACACTGAAAGCGCAAAAGGATTGCGATCCGGGGAACGAGGATTTGGGATCGCAAGGATGGGGAATGCGGATAAGGAGTGTGCCAATGGACGGAAGAAATGAAATGCAGGAAACCTGCGATACGGCATGTGTCACAAAGGAGGGAACTTTGCGGGAGCCGGCTCCCGCGGAGGACTGGAAAGCGGCCAGGAAACATTTTTCCCGGCTGGGGCTGATGTTTTTTCTGGGGGTGCTGGTGATTTACGCGGCGCAGATCGGAACAAGCTTTCTGGTTGCCGTCTTCAAACCGGAATGGGCGCAGGATCCCAATCTGGATCTGATTTTGGGTATGATACCCATGTACCTGGTGGGAATTCCCGTGCTGGCCGCGCTGGTGCGCCTTGCGGTTCCCGCGGATCCGGTGGAGAAACATTCCATGAAAACCGGACATTTTGCCCTGTCCGTGTTTATGAGCTATGCGGTTATGATTGTGTCCAACCTGATGGGAATCATGATTACATTCCTGATCGGCATTTTAAAGGGCGGAATGGTGAATAACCAACTGGAGGAGATTGCCACGTCGGTACATCCCGTTGTCATATTCCTGTTTGCCGTGGTCTGCGCGCCCGTCATTGAGGAATACGTGTTCCGCAAGCTGATTGTGGATCGGACCATCCGTTACGGCCAGGCCACGGCGGTGGTAGTCTCGGGCCTGATGTTCGGCCTGTTTCACGGAAACTTAAATCAGTTCATTTACGCCACGGCCCTGGGCATGTTCTTAGCGTTCCTCTATTGTAAGACCGGACAGTTGAAGGTGACCGTGGGAATCCATATGATTGTGAATTTTATGGGTACCGTGGCCAGTACGCTGCTGACGGAAGGGCTTGACATGGAGGAATTGGAGGAGCAGCTCTTGACGAACGACTATGCCGCCATGATGGATTTTTACAGCGCCCATATGGGGGTCATTGTGGGCTTGCTCCTGTACGGGATCTGCGTGATTGGCGCGGTGATCACCGGAATGGTGTTCTGGATTCTGGCTCTGGTCAAGGGCCGTTTTACCTTTGCGCCGGGCAGGGTTGCGCTGCCAAAAGGGAAGCGGTTCGCCGCGGTTTTCGGCAATGTGGGAATGCTTTTGTTTGGCATCTTCTGGGTGATTCAGATTGTACTTCAGCTAATCGCCTGAGACAATGGGACGTGGAGGAAACGGCATGTATACCTTTGACAGCAGGATCCGTTACAGCGAGACAGACAGCGAGGGAAATCTGACGCTTTCGTCTCTGATCAACTATTTTCAGGACTGTTCCACCTTTCACTCCGAGGATGTGGGCCTGGGGCTGGATTACCTGAAGGAGAACCATTTGGTCTGGGTGCTTTCCGCCTGGCAGATTGTGGTCAGGAGATATCCCGCCCTGGGGGAAAGGGTGACGGTGGGAACGCAGCCCTACGATCTAAAGGGCTTTCTGGGGTACAGGAATTTCTGGATGCAGGATGAGAAGGGGGTTTATACCGCCGTGGCAAATTCTCTCTGGAGTCTTTTGGATACCCGCACCGGCAGGCCCTCCGGCATACCAGCGGGCATGCCGGAAACCTACGGGATGGGCGAGAGGCTGGACATGGAGTACGCTCCCCGGCGCATCGCCGTTTTGGAGGGCGGAGAAGACAGGGAGCCCGTGATCGTCAAAAAACATCATCTGGATACCAATCACCACGTCAACAACCAGCAGTTTGTGGATATCGCGCTGGATTTTCTGCCGGAGGGGTTTGAAGTGGGGATGCTGCGGGTGGAGTATAAAAAACAGGCGTTTCTCAACGACGTGCTGCGGCCCTATGTGGCCGTGGAGGGAAACAGGACGGTGGTTACCCTGAAGGATACGGCCGACGCGCCTTACATGACGGCGGAATTCACGCAGAAAGGTGTTGCAGCGCTATGATACAGCTTGGAAGGACGCAGGAACTGGAAATTGTCAGGGAAGTGAAATTCGGCGTATATCTGGCCGACCGAACCGGGGAACCGTCTTCCGGCCCTGAGCAGGAGGTGCTCCTTCCCCGCAGACAGGTGCCGGAAGGGAAAAAGCCGGGGGATAAACTGAACGTCTTTATCTACCGGGACTCCGAGGACCGGCTGATCGCAACGGTGAGGGAGCCCGCTCTCATGATGGGGCAAACGGCCCTTTTACGGGTGGCTCAAACCGGGAAAATCGGCGCTTTTCTGGACTGGGGGCTGGAAAAGGATCTGTTTCTGCCCTTTCAGGAACAGCGGGGAAAGGTGGATCAGGGCGACCTGGTGCTGGTCAGCCTGTATGTGGACAAGAGCAGCCGCCTGTGCGCCACCATGAATGTCTATGAAAATCTCAGCACCCACAGCCCCTATCGGGAAGGGGACTGGGTGGTAGGGCGCACCTACGAAAAAAGCGGGCGGTTTGGCATGTTTGTGGCGGTGGATAACCGGTATTCCGGCTTGATCCCCTTGAAGGAGCTGTACGGGGAAATCGGCCTTGGCATGGAAGTCCGGGCCCGGGTGGTCAAGGTGCATGAGGACGGCAAGCTGGATCTGAGCCTGCGGGAAAAGGCCTATCTCCAGATGGACAGGGACGCGGAGAAAATCCTGGCGCTTTTGGACGACCGTCAGGGCGAGCTGCCCTTTACGGACAAGGCCGCTCCCGCGCTGATCGCCCATGAGACGGGGATGAGCAAAAATGAGTTTAAGCGGGCGGTGGGAAGACTGTTAAAACAGGGAAAAATCAGCATCGGGGAGAAGTCCATTCGCAGGACGGAATGATATCCAATTTGAAAAATAACGATATTTTGACGATTTGTTAAAAATCCGCAAAATAAACGCGGGAGTATGGCATATTTTCCACAACTGTGTTACAATGAAACAAGAAAGGAACCAATAAAGGGGGTGTGACAAATGGATATTGCAGGCGTTTCAACGGCGCTGTCGAATGTTTCCATGCAGTCCCGGATCGGTACGGCTGTCCTTGACAAAGCAATGGAGACAAACAAGACTCTGGGAGAGGGGCTTGTGGAGATGATCGATTCCGCCGCCATGGAGCGGAGCGTCAATCCCGACGTAGGGTCTTATTTTGATATGCGGGTATAACAATCTGGTTTTTGTCTGAAAAAACTGCCTGACGCGTGGACATCAGGTAGTTTTTTTGTGAAAACTCATAATTCCTATTGCTTTTTTTCCGCTTTTTTTGTACATTTATGTTGGAATCTTATCTGAAAGTACAGGAAACGCCGGAAACGGTATGCGAAGGAACAGCGGAAGATTAAAGGAGCGGGGATTATGATTTCAAACCAGATTTTACAGAACACCTTAGACGGCCTGAAGAACATTGCCAGAGTGGATCTGTGCGTGATGGATGTGGACGGCAAGGAGGTGGCGTCTACATCGGACTTGGGAAACGGTTCCGGCGCGGCCGCGGACTTTGCCGCCTCTCCCGCCGATTCCCAGCAGATCCAGGGATATCAGTATTTTAAGATCTTTGACGACCAGCAGTTGGAGTATATCCTGATGGTGGGAGGAACCGGCGAGGACGTTTATCTGGTGGGTAAGATGGCCGCCTTTCAGATCCAGAACCTGCTCATTGCGTACAAAGAGCGTTTTGACAAGGATAATTTCATCAAGAATCTGCTTTTGGATAATCTGCTGCTGGTGGATATTTACAGCCGTTCCAAAAAGCTTCATATCCCCGCGGACGTGCCCAGGGCGGTGGCGATCGTGGAATCGGAAAACAACCGCGACAGCAACGTGATGGAGCTGACCAGGGCCTGTCTGGGGAACAACGGCCGGGATTTTGTGACCGCCGTGGATGAAAACAACGTGATTGTGGTGAAGGAATTGTCGGAGCCGGACGCCGCCAAGGAAACGGAGCGCACAGCCAGGAATCTGGAGAGCTTTCTCTTAAAGGAGGGCGTCTGCGGGATCCGTATCGCTTACGGCACCGTTGTCCATGAGATCAAGGAAGTCAGCCGCTCTTATAAAGAGGCGAAGATGGCGCTGGACGTCGGCAGGATCTTTTTCAGCGAGCGGACCATCGTTGCGTACAGCGAGCTGGGAATCGGCCGCCTGATTTATCAGTTGCCTATTCCCCTGTGCAAAATGTTCATCCGGGAAATTTTCGGCGGCAAGAGCCCGGACGATTTTGACGAGGAAACGCTGACCACCATCGACCGGTTCTTTGAGAACAGCCTGAATGTTTCCGAGACGTCCAGACAGCTTTTTATACACAGGAACACCCTGGTTTACCGCCTGGATAAGCTTCAGAAAAGCACGGGGCTGGATCTGCGCGTTTTTGAGGACGCGATCACCTTTAAGATCGCCCTTATGGTGGTCAAGTACATGAATTACATGGAGAACTCCGATTATTGATTGGAGGGCTTTGCCGAAACCTGAAAAAACAGGCCGCCCTTTGGGGCGTGTCATCAAAATACGGTCTTTTGGAGGAGGACGAATGGCAAATAAGGAACTGCTTAGAAGAAAACGGGAGCAGCTAATAGAGGAACACGGGGTCATTTATCTGGATAATGTGAGCAAAGCTTATTCCACCGGCTCCCCCGCCCTGAACAATGTTTCGCTCAGCATAGGGAGAGGAGAATTTGTTTTTATTGTGGGAGAGACCGGTTCCGGCAAATCCACACTGATCAAACTTCTGCTGCGGGAGCTTAAGGCCACCAGCGGCAGTGTTTATGTTATGGGAAACGACCTGTCAAGGCTCAAGCACGGGCAGGTGCCCCGATTCCGGCGCAATATCGGCGTTGTGTTTCAGGACTTCCGGCTGCTCACCGACCGGAATGTGTATGAGAATGTGGCCTTTGCCCAGAGGATCGTGGAGACGCCTCCCTCGGAGATCCGCAGGAACGTGCCTACCATCCTGGCCACGGTGGGACTGGCGGGCAAATATAAGGCCAAGACCAGCGAGCTTTCCGGAGGGGAACAGCAGCGTGTGGCCATGGCAAGGGCTTTGATCAACAACCCTTCCATCCTGCTGGCGGATGAGCCCACCGGCAACCTGGATCCCAGAAATTCCTGGGAGATCATGCGTCTGCTGGAGGAAATCAACGAAAGCGGGACGACGGTCGTGGTGGTCACCCATAACCGCGAGATCGTGAACGCCATGAAAAAGCGCGTGGTCACCATGAAAAAGGGCGTGATTGTAAGCGACGAGGAGGGAGGCGAGTATATAGATGAAGATTAGTACGCTGTTCTATACGATCCGGCAGGGCTTTGCCAACATCTTTCGGAACAAATGGTACTCCCTGGCCTCCATCGCCACCATTTCCGCCTGCCTGTTTTTGTTCGGCACCTTTTACGCCATTGTGGTGAATTTTCAGAGTATTGTGATGAAGGTGGAGGAGGGCGTTTCTCTGGCGGTTTTCTTTCATCATGAGGAAGGGCCGCTGGGAGACGGCTGTGCCAGCCACACGCCGGGTCAGATCCCTACCGACGAGCGGCTGGAGGAAATCGGCCAGATGATTGCCAGAAGGACCGAAGTGTCCAAGGTGGTCTATGTGTCCGACGAGGAAGCGTGGCAGCATTTTGCCATCGATGCTTACGGGGAGCAGTATGCGGTGGGGTTTCCGGAAAATCCCCTGGCCGGCGAGAACAATTATGAGATTTACCTAAGCGACGTGTCCATGCAGAGCGCCCTGGTGACGTGGCTGGAATCTCTGCCGGAGGTGCGGGACGTCAGGTATTCCCAACTGACCGCCGACACCTTAAGCGGCGCCAACCTTTTGATCGCGTATGTGTCCATGGGGATCATTGTGATTCTGCTGGCGGTGAGCATCTTCTTGATCAGCAACACGGTGGCCATTGGCATTTCCGTGCGTTCGGAGGAAATCAACATTATGAAATATATCGGCGCCACGGACTTTTTTGTCAGGGCCCCCTTTGTGCTGGAAGGGATGATTATCGGCTGTATCGGCGCGCTGATTCCTCTTGGCATTGTTTACAGCATCTATAATTACGTGATGTCGTATGTGATCGACAGGTTCCCCATGCTGAGCCGGTTTATGAATTTCCTTTCGGTGGAGCAGGTCTTTCACACCCTGACTCCCGTGTCCCTTGCGGTGGGCGTGGGGATCGGTTTTCTCGGCAGCGTCACTACGGTGAGAAAGCATTTGCGCGTATAGGTAGGAATATGAAGAAAAAAACCAGAATTTGCCGTATCTTAAGCATGCTGCTTTGTGTTACGATTCTCTGGGGGGCCTGGACGGAAAACGGGTCGGCGACTTCTCTGTCCTCCATCACCTCCGAGAGCATCCGGGAGAAGGAGGATCAGATCGACCAGGCCAGGAGGGACAAGGAGAATCTCCAAAGCGGGCTGACGGATCTGAAACAGTTGAAAGCGGATCTGGAGTCCCGGCGTTCCAACCTGAAGGAGTATGTGGCGCAGTTGGACGGGGATCTGGCCCGGATCGAGAGCCGCATCCAAGATCTGAACGCACAGATCGGGCAGAAGGAGGATGAGATCGTACAGACCCAGGGGGAGCTGGACGAGGCCGTCAAAAGAGAAGACGATCAGAAAAAGGCTCTCTATCGGTGCATCCGGCTGGCATATGAGTCGGGCGCCCCAACCCTGATGAATATCCTGCTCAACTGCTCCGGGTTCGGCGATTTGCTGAACAGGGCCGACTATGTGGAGAAGGTCGTCTCCTACCAGAACCTGCTCTGGCAGAATTACACCTACACAAGACAATATGTGGAGCTGTGCATGGAGCAGTTGGAGCTGGAGAAGGATATTCTGGATCAGACCAAGGAGAATGTGGAGACGGAGCAGAGGAATCTGGAGGATCTGATCGACCAGAAGACCAGGGATATTATCAGTTACGAATCGGATATCCATAACAAGGATCAGGCGATCAGGGAAATAGAGGAGGATATCAAGGCCCAGGAGGAAGAAATCTCAGCGCTGGAGGCGGCTGTGGCGGAGGAGAAAAAACAGATCCTTGCGGCCAGCGGAACCGTTCTGAGATATGACGGCGGCATGTTTCAGTTTCCCCTTGCCTCCTACACCAGAATTTCGGACGAATACGGAATGAGGATGCACCCGATTCTGGGAGTGGAGCAGTTTCACAACGGGGTGGACTTCGCAGCCCCGAAGGGAACCGCCATATATGCCGCCTATGACGGGAAGGTGGCGGCCGCTGCGTACAGCGCCTCCATGGGAAATTACGTTATGATAGATCACGGCGACGGGCTTTACACGATTTATATGCATGCCTCCCAGTTGTTTGTGGAGACGGGCGATATCGTGGTCCGTGGCGAAACCATTGCGGCGGTGGGCAGTACCGGACGTTCCACCGGCAATCATCTGCACTTCAGCGTAAGGCTCAACGGCGAGTACACCTCGCCCTGGAACTATCTGAGCCAGTAGCCGTGCAAGTTTCATTACATGCGTGTAACGCGGAAACGGGGGATCTCATATGGATCGGAATGACACATACTTTGACCGGATGGCGGAACCGATTCCGCCGGCCGCACCGGGCGGCGGGGAAACAAACAAAAAAGCCCAGAAAAGCAGCGGCAGAGGACTGTTTTTCATCGGGATGGTCACAGGGCTGGGGATCACGCTGCTACTGCTGGCCGTGGTCTATCTGGGGTTCGGCCTTCAGGCCGTAATGGAACACCAGGATGGCCCGGTGCTTTCCCAGGATTCGGCGGTCAACGACACTTTGGTGGAGAAGCTGCAGATGCTGGAAAGCATTATTGACCAATACTATTTTCTGGACGAGGTGAGCGACGAGGAAATCCAGACCGGCATTTACAGGGGCATGATGGACTCTCTGGGCGACCCTTACACGGTATACTATTCTCAGGAGGAGCTTACCTCCTTTATGGAGCAGACCAATGGAACCTATTACGGGATCGGCGCCTATATGACCCAGGATACCGTGACGGGGCTTCCGATGATCACAGGCGTGATCGAAGGCTCTCCGGCGGAGGCCGCGGATCTGAGGGCCAACGATCTGATCTATGAAGTGAACGGGGAATCGGTCTACGGAAAGAGTCTGGACGAGGCGGTGGCCATGATCAAGGGGGAGGAGGGCACCCAGGTGACCCTCACCGTGGTCCGGGAAAATGAAACAGACACCCTGGAGTTTACGCTCACCAGAGCCAGAGTGGAGACTCCCACCGTCAGTTTTCGTATGCTGGAAGACGGCATGGCGTATATTGAACTCACGGAGTTTGACGACGTATCCGTGGATCAGTTTGCGGAGGCGCTGGCTATGGCCAGGGGTTCCGGCATGGAAGGGCTGATTCTGGATCTGCGGGGCAATCCGGGGGGAAGCCTGGACGCGGTGGTCAACATGTGCCGCATGATCCTGCCGGAAGGCATGATTGTGTACACCGAGGATAAAAACGGCGTCCGGGAGGAGCATACCTGCGACGGGACCAGAGAGCTGGAGGTGCCCCTTGTGGTATTGGTGGACGGCAATTCCGCCAGCGCTTCGGAGATCATGGCGGGAGCCATCAAGGATTACGGCATCGGGACGCTGGTAGGCACCACCACCTTCGGAAAGGGGATTGTCCAGCAGATCATGCCTTTTCGGGACGGCTCCGCCATCAAGATCACCATCAGCGCCTACTATACGCCAAACGGCAATAACATCCACGGCATCGGCATTGAGCCGGATGTGGAGTGCCCTTTTGACGCGGATGCCTATTACGGCAGCGAGGATCGGCCGGACAATCAGTTGGAAAAGGCGCAGGAAGTGCTGCGGGGGCTGATGGGCCGATAACCGGATCCGGCCTGTCTGCGCTTGGATGGAGGTGATTTTCCCTTATGCCATTTCAACTGCACAGTGAATATCAGCCCACCGGCGATCAGCCCCGGGCCATCGCCGAACTGGTGAAAGGCTTTCAGGAGGGGAATCAGTTTCAGACCCTGCTGGGCGTCACAGGCTCCGGCAAGACCTTTACCATGGCGAACGTGATCGCCGCTTTAAACAAACCCACCCTGGTCATCGCCCACAACAAAACCCTGGCCGGGCAGCTCTATGGGGAATTCAAGGAATTTTTCCCGGAGAACGCGGTGGAATATTTTGTATCCTATTATGATTATTACCAGCCGGAAGCCTATGTGCCTTCCTCGGATACTTATATCGCCAAGGATTCCTCCATCAATGACGAGATCGACAGGCTGCGCCTGTCCGCCACGGCCTCCCTCACGGAACGGAGGGACGTGGTTGTGGTGGCCAGCGTCTCCTGCATTTACGGACTGGGCAGCCCCGACGAGTATCAGGACATGGTGGTGTCCCTGCGGCCGGGCATGGTAAAGGACCGGGAGCAGATCCTCAGGGAGCTGGTGGACATGCAGTATACCCGGAATGAACTGGATTTGCAGAGAGGCTGTTTCAGGGTTCACGGGGATGTGATTGAAGTGTATCCCGCCCAGGGAGGGGATTACCTGATCCGCATTGAATTTTTCGGGGATGAGATCGACCGTATCGCCCAGGTGGAGCCCCTGTCCGGCAAGGTTCACGCGACCCTGAACCATATCGCCATCTTCCCCGCCTCCCACTATGTGGTCTCTCAGGATAAAATCAAGGCCGCCTGTGACAACATCGAGAAGGAGCTGGAGGAGCGGGTGCGCTTTTTCAAAGGGGAGGATAAGCTGATCGAAGCGCAGCGGATCGCGGAGAGGACCAATTTTGATGTGGAGATGCTGCGGGAGACGGGATTCTGCTCCGGCATTGAAAATTACTCCCGCCACTTAAACGGCATGCCCCCGGGAGCGCCGCCCATGACATTGATGGACTTTTTTCCCGAGGATTACCTGATTATCATCGACGAATCCCACATGACCATCCCGCAGATCCGCGGGATGTACGCCGGGGACCGGTCCCGGAAAACCACGCTGGTGGACTATGGGTTCCGTCTGCCGTCTGCCCTGGACAACAGGCCCCTCAGCTTTGAGGAATTTGAATCCCATATCGACCAGATGCTGTTTGTGTCCGCCACCCCCTCCGATTACGAGGCGGAGCATGAGCTTTTGAGGACGGAGCAGATCATCCGCCCTACGGGCCTTTTGGATCCGGAAGTCAGCGTCCGGCCGGTGGAAGGGCAGATCGACGATCTGATCTCGGAAGTCAACAAGGAGACGGAAGAACATCATAAAGTGCTGATCACCACCCTCACCAAGCGGATGGCGGAGGATCTCACGGATTACATGAAGGAAGTAGGGATCCGGGTCAAATATCTCCACTCCGACATCGATACTCTGGAGCGGGCGGAGATTATCAGGGACATGCGGCTGGACGTGTTTGACGTGCTGGTGGGTATCAATTTGTTGCGGGAGGGCCTGGACATCCCCGAAATTTCGCTGGTAGTGATTCTGGACGCGGACAAGGAAGGTTTCCTGCGAAGCGCAACTTCCCTGATTCAGACCATCGGACGGGCTGCCAGAAACGCAAAGGGGCGGGTGATCATGTACGCGGACACGGTCACCGAATCCATGCGGATTGCCCTGGACGAGACGGAAAGGCGTCGCACCATCCAGCAAAAGTACAACCAGGAGCACGGCATTACCCCCACCACCATCCAGAAGGCGGTGCGGGATCTGATCAGTATTTCCAAGGTGATCGCCGGCGAGGAGGTCCGCTTTGAGAAGGATCCCGAATCCATGAGCCGCAGGGAACTGGAAAAGCTGATCGACCAGGTACAAAAAAGGATGCAGCGGGCCGCCGCGGATCTGAATTTTGAGGCTGCGGCGGAGTTGAGGGATAAGATGAAGGAGCTGAAGGAAAAGCTCAGGGATATGGAAGGAGACTGAGATCCGCCGCCTGTGGGGGGCGGGCCGTTTCGGGAGTGAATCATCATGGAAGAAGCAAAGAAAATGCGTCCCAGGGAATATATCCGGATCAGGGGGGCAAAGGAACATAATCTGAAAAACATCGACGTGGATATTCCACGGAATGAGCTTGTGGTTCTGACAGGGCTGTCAGGTTCCGGCAAATCCTCCCTGGCCTTTGACACCATCTACGCGGAGGGGCAGAGGCGTTACATGGAATCCCTGTCCTCCTATGCCCGGATGTTTTTGGGGCAGATGGAAAAACCCAATGTGGATAAGATAGAAGGGTTGTCCCCGGCCATCTCCATCGACCAGAAATCCACCAACCGCAATCCCCGCTCCACGGTGGGGACCGTCACCGAGATCTACGACTATTTCCGCCTTCTCTACGCCAGAATCGGTATTCCCCACTGCCCAAACTGCGGCCGGGTGATTGCCCGACAGACCGTGGATCAGATGGTGGATCAGATCATGTCCCTGAAGGAAGGCACCAGGATCCAACTGCTGGCGCCTGTGGTCAGAGGGCGCAAAGGCGAACACGCCAAGGTGCTGGAACGGGCCAAAAGGGGCGGCTATGTGCGCGTCAGGGTGGACGGCAGCCTTTACGAGCTGACGGAGGATATTGCGCTGGACAAGAATATCCGGCACAATATCGATATTGTGGTGGACAGGCTGGTGGTCAAGCCCGGCATCGAGAGAAGGCTGGCGGATTCCATCGAAAACGTGCTGGAGCTTTCCGAGGGCATTATGGTGGCGGACGTGATCGATGGGGAGCCCATGACGTTCAGCCAGAGCTTTTCCTGCCCGGACTGCGGCATCGGCATCAGTGAAATTGAACCCAGAAGCTTTTCCTTTAACAATCCCTTCGGCGCCTGCCCGGAATGCCTGGGGCTGGGTTACAAAATGGAATTTGACGTGGATCTGATGATACCGGACAGACGGCTGAGCATCAACCAGGGCGCGATCGCCGTCACCGGGTGGCAGTCCTGTATGGATCAGACCAGCTTTACCAACGCCCTGCTGCGGGCGCTGTGCAAGGAATACGGTTTTGATCTGGACACGCCCTTTGAGGACTATCCGGAACGGATTCAGCACATGCTGATCCACGGCACGGACGGCCGGGAGGTGGAGGTGCATTATCAGGGGCAGCGGGGCAGGGGCGTTTATCCCGTGGCCTTCGAGGGGCTGATCCGCAACGTGGAACGGAAATACAAAGAAACCTTTTCCGATGCCATGAAACAGGAATACGAGACTTTCATGCGCATCACTCCCTGTAAATTGTGCGGCGGCATGCGACTGAAAAAAGAATCCCTGGCGGTTACCATATGCGATCAGAATATTTATCAGATCACTTCCATGTCCATCGGGGACTTGAGCAGGTTTTTGAAAACCATGGAGCTGACCAGCCAGCAGCGGCTTGTGGGAGAGCGGATCCTCAAGGAGATTATGGCCAGAGTGGGCTTTCTGATGGATGTGGGACTGGAGTATCTCTCCCTGTCCAGGGCAACCGGCACTCTCTCCGGGGGAGAGGCCCAGAGGATCCGGCTTGCCACCCAGATCGGCTCCGGCCTGGTGGGCGTCTGTTACATTCTGGACGAGCCCAGCATCGGCCTTCACCAGCGGGACAACGACAAGCTGCTGAATACGCTGAAAAGTCTGCGGGACCTGGGGAACACCCTGATTGTGGTGGAGCATGACGAGGATACCATGCTGGCGGCGGATTATGTGGTGGACATCGGCCCCGGCGCCGGTTCCCACGGCGGGGAAGTGGTGGCCTGCGGCACGGCGGAGGAAATCATGAAGGTGCCGGAATCCGTTACGGGCCAGTATCTCAGCGGGAAGAAACGGATCCCGGTGCCCGCGCAGCGAAAGAAACCCACGGGCTTTCTGCGTGTGCTGGGAGCCAGGGAAAACAACCTGAAAAACATCAACGTGGATTTCCCGCTGGGGGTGATGACCTGCGTCACCGGCGTATCCGGCTCCGGGAAAAGCTCTCTGGTCAACGAGATTCTCTATCAGCGGCTGGCCAGGGAATTAAACCGCGCCAGGTGCATTCCGGGAAAACATAAGGACATCAAGGGAATGGAGCAGTTGGACAAGGTGATTGCCATCGACCAGTCCCCCATCGGCCGCACCCCCAGATCCAACCCCGCTACCTACACGGGGCTTTTCGACCAGATCAGGGATCTGTTTGCCTCCACCGCGGACGCCAGGGCAAGGGGCTACGGAAAGGGACGGTTCAGCTTTAACGTGAAGGGCGGACGCTGCGAGGCCTGCGGAGGGGACGGCATTATCAAGATCGAAATGCACTTTCTCCCGGACGTGTATGTGCCCTGTGAAGTCTGCGGCGGAAAACGGTACAACCGGGAGACCCTGGATGTGAAATATAAAGGAAAGAGCATCTTTGACGTGCTGGATATGACGGTGGAGGAGGCTTACGGCTTTTTTGAAAACCTTCCCTCCATCCGGCGCAAAATTGAGACGCTGCGGGACGTGGGCCTGTCCTATGTAAAGCTGGGACAGCCCTCCACCACTCTCTCCGGAGGGGAGGCCCAGCGGATCAAGCTGGCGGCGGAGCTGTCCAGACGCAGCACCGGAAAAACCGTATATATCCTGGACGAGCCTACCACGGGTCTGCACTTTGCGGATGTACACAAGCTGGTGGATATTCTCCGCAGACTGACGGAGGGCGGAAACACGGTGATCGTGATCGAGCATAACCTGGACGTGATCAAAACCGCGGATTACATTATCGATATGGGGCCCGAGGGAGGGGACGGCGGCGGTACCGTCATCGCCCAGGGGACGCCGGAACAGGTGGCGGAAAACCAGAAGTCCTATACCGGTTTTTATATCAGGAAAATGCTGGAACGGGGATAGTTTTTTTCAAAGAACTATTGACAGACGGATTTTCCGCCTTTATAATGGATGCGAACAGAAAGCTATCTGACAGACGGTAGAAAGGGCTATCGCACTGCCGGATAGTTTTGTGCATTCAGAATTTAATCTTTTTGGGCGCTGTCGTCGATTTTGAAGTCCTATGAGGAGGTTATGAAAAAACGTTGAAGCGTCCGAAGGGGTTAAAGATAAATACATTTTCAAAAGGAGGATAAGATGAAAAAGAGAGTAGTAAGCTTACTGTTGGCGCTTTCTATGGTCTTCGGCCTCGCGGCATGCGGCGGAAACGGCGATACGCCGTCCGGCAGCGAATCCGGCAATGAATCCGGCACCGAAGGCGATACCGACGCCGACAACCAGGGCGGCACAGAAAACGGGGGGGCGACTTACACGCTGAATTTGGCGCAGTCCACGTTCCCCACCAACTGGAATCCTCATGAGCAGCAGACCTCTACCGATGCGGATCTGACGTACTATCTGCAGGAGCCTTTTTACAACCTTGACTTCAATGATACCATGGACGGCTACGAAATGGTTCCCATGGCCGCCGCCGCAGAGCCCGTGGACGTGACCGCGGATTATGTTGGCAAGTATGGCATCCAGGAAGGCGACACGGCGAAGGCATGGAAGATTCAGATCCGCGACGATCTGAAATGGCAGGACGGCACTCCCATCACCGCTGAAGATTACGTGATCAGCGCGAAACTGCTGCTGAATCCTGTGGCCCATCATTACCGCGCCGACAGTCTGTATCAGGGCAATCTGGTGATTTACAACGCAAAGAACTACGCGTATTCCGGACAGTATGCTCAGACTCCCATGATTTCCGAGAACTTCGGAGATGATGAGTATGTGGATCACGATGATTTCGTGGTGAATGAGGAAGGTTACTTTACCACGGAAGACGGCAAGGACGTGCTGCTGAAGATCGATTCCATGGGCAACTGGGATCCCGACAACGGCATGGACGTTTATCATGACGCTTATCCCGATTGGTTCCAGGTGGACGGCGTGGACGTGTATACCGATCTGTTTACGCCCAACGCGGATGCCGACGGATATGTCAAGGTGAACGAGGAAGTTTATCAGGCTCTGCTGAACGTAGTGGGTAACGCTCAGGCGGGCGGCCTGGACGCTTATGTGGAAGCGAAGGGCGATTACGCGTATCATGAGTGGGAGGAAATCTGCTACTACGGTGAGACTTATCCCGAAATGGATTTCTCCGAGGTAGGTATCTTCTCCGTTTCCGACACGGAACTGGTGCTGGCGCTGGAAAATCCTCTGGAGGGATTCTATCTGCTCTATTCCCTGACAGACAGTTGGCTTGTCAAAGCGGATCTGTATGAGCAGTGTGAGACCGTGACCGATGGCGTGTACAACAACACCTACGGCACCTCCGCGGAGACGAGTTTCTCCTTCGGACCTTACAAGCTGGTTTCCTTCCAGGCTGACAAGCAGATCCAACTGGAGAGAAACGAATATTACCACGGCATTCAGGACGGCCAGTATCAGACCACGAACATCCAGATCGACTGTGTGGAGGAAGCTGCCACCAGACTGGAAATGTTCCTGAACGGCCAGCTTGACAGCTATGGTCTGTCTGCAGAAGATATGGAGACTTATCAGACCAGCGATTATACTTACTTTACACCCGGCGATTCCGTGTGGTTCATGGCTCTCAACCCCGGTTTGGACGCTCTGAAGGCGCAGCAGGAAGCGGCCGGCGAAAATATCAACAAGACCATCCTTACCGTGAAGGAGTTCCGTATGGCGCTTTCCTTCGCTCTGGATCGTCAGGCCTTTGCACTGGCTACCCTGCCTACGCAGAGCCCCGGATTTGCTCTGTTCTCCGACCTGATCATCTCCAACCCCGAGACCGGTGAGAGCTATCGTTCCACCGACGAGGCAAAGCAGGTGCTGGTAAATTTCTGGGGACTGGCTGACGAAGTTGGCGACGGCAAGATGTACGCTACTCTGGACGATGCCATCGACAGCATTACCGGCTACAACCTGGAAATGGCAAAGGAATACTTCAATCGGGCGTATGACATTGCCATCGAGCAGGGTCTGATGGACGAGGACGATGTGATCCAGATCAAGATCGGTATGCCTAACAGCACCAGCTCCGTCTATAACAACGGCTATGAGTTCATGGTGAACAACTACACCGAGGCGGTAAAGGGCACCAAGCTGGAGGGCAAGCTGACCTTTACCAAGGACGATACGCTGGGTAACGGATTTGCAGACGCACTGAAGGCAAATCAGGTGGATATGCTGTTCTATGTGGGCTGGACCGGTTCCGCGCTGGATCCTTACGGCCTGATGGAAGCATACACCACCAACTCTTATCAGTACGATTCCAACTGGGATACTTCCAAGACGAGCATGACCGTGAACCTGAGCGGAACGGACTATACCGCCTCCGTGCTTGACTGGACTTACTGCATCGGCGGACAGGAGATCACCATCACCGCTGCGGACGGCACCACCAAGCAGTACAGCGCGGGCACCAGCGACGGCGTGGACGAGGAGAGATTCCAGATTCTGACAGGCCTTGAAAATGCCGTTTTGGAGCAGTATGACATGATCCCCATCGAGATCGATGCCAGCGCCGGCATGAGAGGTATGCAGGTCAAGTATTACAGCGAAGAATATGTGTTCGGACCCGGCCGCAACGGCTATCAGGGGGTTCAGTACCTGACCTACAACTATAACGATCAGGAATGGGCCGACTATATAGCTTCTCAGGGCGGCACACTGAATTATAACTAAGCGATAAGCGGCTGTAAGCCGCGTCATACAGGACCGGACCGGGGCGGGAAACCGCCCTTTGGTCCCGGTTTTGTGTTTATACGGGTTTTGAAGGCTCCTTCCTTCAGAGACGGTATAAACGCAAGGCATGAGGAGGTATCTTAATGGTAAAATATGTTCTAAAACGTATCGCGCTGATGATTTTCGTCTTTTTTGTGATTCTGACCATGTGCTTTGTCCTTGTGAAACTGCTGCCTCTGGTGGATCCGGTGCAGTTCGGTAAGGACATGAACCTGATTAAAATGCGCCGTGAGGCGCTGGGCTATAATAAGCCGATTCTGGTTCAGTACGGGATCTTTCTGAAACGGAGCCTGCTGAACAATGACTGGGGAATCAGCGAAGCGCTGTACCGGGGACAGGATGTGTGGCAGGTATTTGTGTCCAAGATGCCCGCTACGCTGATGGTGAATCTCTACTCCCTGATTTTCAGCGTACCTCTCGGCCTTTTCCTGGGGATCTATTCTGCGCTGAAAAAAAATAAGTGGCAGGATTATGTGATCTCCACGCTGATTATGCTGTTTATCTCCGTGCCAAGCTATGTATATGCCCTTCTGGTGCAGTATCTGCTTTGCTTTAAACTGAAACTGTTCCCGCTTCAGATGAACAGTGGAACGGATTACTTTACCTGGTCCATGTTCCTGTCCGTGATTCCGGCGGTTTTGTCCCTGGGCTTTGGCAGTATCGCTTCTCTGGCCAGATACACCCGGGCGGAGCTTTCGGAGGTTTTGACCAGCGATTTTATGCTGCTGGCCCGCACCAAGGGACTGACCAGGGCCCAGGCCACTGTCCGTCACGCCCTGCGCAATTCCATGGTGCCGGTATTTCCCATGATCCTGGGAGAATTTATCGGGATCCTGTCCGGCTCCCTGATCATAGAAAAACTGTTTGGAATTCCCGGGATCGGGCAGTTGTATGTCAACTCCATCACCTCGTTGGACTATAATTTCTTTATGCTGCTGTCAGCTTTTTACACGCTGATCGGACTGGCGGCGGGCATTGTGGTGGACATCAGTTACGGGTTTATCGATCCCAGAATCAGAATGGGGGAACGCTGATATGGAGAAAAGGATGGAATATGCCGACATTCCAAAGGAAAAATTTGAGTTTTACAAACGGGAGGAAGAAATCCGGGATAAAAGGCTGGAAACCAAGCCGGTGGGCTATTTTAAAGACGCTATGATGCGTTTCTGCCGCAACAAAAGCTCCGTGATAGCGGCCTGTGTGCTGGTGTGTCTGGTGCTGTTTGCCGTTTTTGTCCCTATTTTCTGCCAGACAACCTATTCCTCCAGCCCCACGGACACCAACTATCTGCTGTATACCAAGTTTCTGCCTAAGTGCAAATGGTTCGCCTGGGCCGGGTGGGACGGCTGCAGCAAGGAGACGCTGAATGCCTCCGACTATCTCAGCCGCCGCGCCATCGGCGTGGAGACGGGGATGGATCCCATTGTGAAGGTGTACCGGGAAAACTATGAGGACCCTACCAGCACCGTCAACACTACCTATTACGACGTGAAGACGGACTCCTATATCAAGAACGGCATGATTTACCTGACGCTGACGCCGGCTGAATATGAATCCATTCAGGACTGGCAGAACGAGACGGGCATTCAGGTGATTTACCCGGCGGTGGACAACTCCGGCTTTCTGCTGGACATTCTGAAAAACAACGCCAATATCTGGTACGAATGCACCCAGAAGGGCGCGCCCAAGCTGGACCGGGACGGCAATTTTATTCCTCTGTACAAAACCACCGGCAATGACGGGGAGTATCACAGTCTGCGCATCCAGGGGGACGACGGCTCCTACCGGTATGCCGTTGCCACCGGCACAAGCACCGCGGTTTCCTATAAGGTGCGGGTGTTTACCTATACCTATTTTCAGTACCGCTACGGCTTTGAGCCTTCCTTCCTGTTCGGGACCAACGCTCTGGGCCACGATATTCTGACCAGACTGGCGGGAGGCGCAAGGTTCAGCCTTCTGCTTGCTCTTGGCATTTCGCTGATCAACCTGGTGATCGGCGCCATTTATGGAGCCATCGAAGGGTATTACGGCGGCGCCATCGACCTTATCATGGAGCGTTTTTCCGACATTATGAACGGCGTTCCCTTTATTGTGGTGACCTCGCTGTTCCAGTTGCATTTGTCCCAGAAGGTGGGGGTTGTGCCGGCGCTTCTGTTCGCCTTTGTGTCCACGGGATGGATCGGCATGGCAAGCTCCACCCGGATGCAGTTTTACCGTTATAAAAATCAGGAGTACATATTGGCGGCGAGAACGCTGGGCGCCAGCGACGCGAGGCTGATGTTCCGGCATATTTTCCCCAACGCGCTGGGAACCCTGATCACAAGCGCGGTTCTAGTGATCCCGGGCGTGATCTATTCCGAGTCCACGTTGACTTACCTGGGGATTGTGAACCTGGATTCCTCCACGATGACGTCCATAGGCAGCATGTTGTCTGCGGGGCAGTCCCAGTTGACCACCTACCCCCATATTATCCTGTTCCCCGCCCTGTTTATTTCCCTGCTGATGATTTCCTTCAATCTGTTCGGAAACGGACTGCGGGATGCGTTTAATCCATCACTGAGAGGAACGGAGGACTAAGCCCATGGATGAGAAAAAATTATCGGTCAACAATCTGGTGATTTCCTTCAGAACGCCGGGCGGCAAGGTGCAGGCGGTCCGCAATATCAGCTTTGATCTGCACAAGGGCGAAACCCTGGCCATCGTGGGCGAGTCCGGTTCCGGCAAATCGGTGACCAGCAAGGCCATTCTCGGCATTCTGGCCGGCAACTCCATTGTGGAGGGCGGCTCCATCATTTATGACGGCATGGATCTTTTGAAGGTGGGCGAGGATGAATTTTACCGCATCCGGGGCGACAAGATCGCCATGATCTTTCAGGATCCCCTGTCCAGCTTAAACCCCATCATGCGGATTGGGAAACAGTTGACGGAGGCCATGCTCTTGAAGGGAAAGGCGCGGCAGAAAGCCAGCAGAACCGCGTTTAACACCACTCTGGAAAAGCTTGCCGCCGCCATGGCCGCCGCAAGACCCTCGGAAGACGCTCAGAAAGCGTCTCAGATGTGCAAAAATTTTGACAAGTTTGAAATCCGGCATATTGAATTGGAAAAAGCCTACGGGGAGGCCCACGAAGCCGCCGGCGAGGCACAGGACGCCATAAAGGACGTGCTGTTCCACATAGAAAAGAACGCTTTTGAGGATCAGAAATACTCCCTGAAGGAGATCATCCGTCTGGCGGGAGGAACCGTCAACGAGTATGTGGTGACGGGGAAGGACGCGGAAAACCTGAAAAAACTGCTGGGGGAATTAAAGAGTTCCATGAACGGCGAGATCCGGAAAAAGGAATATCCGGAATGCGTCCGTATCCTGAAGGAGCTGTCCGGCATTTTAGAGCAGGCTCTGAAGAAGGAGCAGCCTGATTTTTCCAGCATGGGCTGCTATCTGGTGGATTCCGGGGAACCGCTGCCCGATCTGCCTGTGGACCAACTGAACGTCTTCCTGAAAAAATATGCGGATGAGCATTTCATGAACGAATTCCGGGCCTGGATGAGAGAGGCCCTGGAATACAACGCGGGAGCCTATAACGAAAAAAAGAAACAGGTGATCAGCGCCATCCAAGAACAAAGGGGCGTCTTTGCCGGCGATACCTGGGACAAAAACGCCTGTCAGGCAGCCGTTTCCCTTCTGGGGAAGGCGGTGGAGGATTCCATCGATCCTCTGGAGGTGGAGAAGGACGGCGAGGCGTACACCTTTGACGAGACGCTGCGGGCGGCTGTGAGAGATTATTTTGAGGGAATCGTCAAAAACAGGAAGGCGGTGGCCCTCCATGACAAACAGCAGAAAAAGTACGACCGGCTGAAAGCCCGGGGGAAGGATCCCGCCTGGAAGGTTCCCCCTTCCACCGCTGTGGACATCGGCTTGATTCAGGACAATGTCAACGGGATTCTGGACAGAATGACGGCGCACTATCAGGAACGGCTTCAGCGCGCCGGTCAGGTGGATTTTGCCGCGAGGATGTCAGGACTGGAGGAATTCTTCAAGGAAAACGCCTCCGGCGTGGTCATGCGGATCACAAAGTCCATGGCCAAATACAAGGCCTTAAAGCTGATGGAGGAAGTGGGAATTTCTGAGACAAGAAAGCGTTACCGCCAGTATCCTTTCGAGTTTTCCGGCGGTATGCGGCAGCGTATCGTGATTGCAATCGCTCTGGCGGCCAATCCGGATATCCTGATCTGCGACGAGCCCACCACGGCTTTGGACGTGACCATCCAGGCACAGATCCTGGAATTGATTAATCAACTGAAAAAGGACCGCAACCTGTCCATCATCTTTATCACCCATGACCTGGGCGTGGTGGCCAACATGGCGGATCGTATCGCCGTTATGTACGCGGGCAAGATTGTGGAGACGGGAACCAGCGAGGATGTGTTCTATTCTCCCGCTCATCCCTACACCTGGGCTCTCCTTTCGGCCATGCCGGATCTGGAGACGAACGAACGGCTGGAGGCCATTCCCGGAACGCCGCCCAACATGATCTATCCTCCCGTGGGGGATGCTTTTGCGGACAGAAACAAATATGCTCTGAAAATAGACTTTGAAATGCAGCCGCCCATGTTTCAGATCAGCGAGACCCATTCCGCCGCTACATGGCTGCTGCATCCCAACGCGCCCAAAGTGGATCCGCCCAGGATTATCACGGAACGGATCGCCAGGATGAAGTCGAAGGGAGGTGCCGTCAATGCCGAATAAGGACGAAACTCTGCTGAGGGTGGAGCATCTGTGCCAGTATTTCAAACAGAACAAGGCCGTTGACGACGTCAGCTTTGAGATCAAAAAGGGCGAAGTTTTCGGCCTGGTGGGAGAGTCCGGCTGCGGAAAGACCACCACGGGGCGTTCCATTATCAAGCTCTATGACATTACCTCCGGCAGCGTGTATTTTCAGGGGGAGAGGATCGCGGCAGGCACCCGCTCCTATAAATGGAACATCCAGGCTGCAAAAAAGAAATATGAGGAAGAAATAAAGGAGCTGGAACAGTCCGGCGCCTCTCAGGAGGAAAAGGACCGGATCCGCCGGGAGAAAAAGAAGGAGCTGGATCAGTACATCGCGCAGCAGAGGCAGGAGATCCGTTCCGCCCGGGAGGACCACAAGAGACACCGGGTTGTCACGGATATCCAGATGATCTTTCAGGATCCTATCGCCTCTTTGGATCCCCGTATGACGGTGGGCCAGATTATTGCGGAGGGACTGCGCATCCGCGGAGAGAAAAACAAGAAGGTGCTGGATGAGGAAGTTTATCAGGCTCTGGAGATGGTAGGGCTGGTGAGAGAGCATGCGGGACGGTACCCCCATGAATTTTCCGGGGGCCAGAGACAGCGTATCGGCGTAGCCCGGGCCGTGGTGATGAAACCGCAGCTCATCATAGCCGACGAGCCTGTGAGCGCTCTCGACGTGTCCATTCAGGCCCAGGTGATTAATCTGCTGGATGATCTGCGCCACAAGATGGGGCTGACGATTCTTTTTATCGCCCACGATCTGTCCGTGGTGAAATATTTTTCCGACAGGATCGGCGTGATGTATTTTGGCAAGCTGGTGGAGTTAGCCACGTCGGATGAGCTGTTTGCGCATCCTCTGCATCCGTATACCCGCTCGCTGCTGTCCGCGATTCCCCTGCCGGACCCCGAGTATGAGAAACAGCGCAAAAGGATCACTTATGTACCGCTGCGGGATCATGATTACACCGTGGACCAGCCGTCCCTGAGAGAAGTGCTTCCCGGCCATTTTGTATACTGCAATCAGGCGGAGTATGAGAAGTACAGGAGAGAGACGGGAGCCGCAGATGAAGCATAAAACGCTGCTGATACAGTTTCTCACCGGGTTTGCTCTTTCGTTTCTGCTGATGTGGCAGAGAGGGCTGTTTCAGGTTTCGCTGCCGGCGGACAGGGTGCTGGCCGTTGCGGACGGATTGACGCTTGCGTCCTTTCTCTATCTGGGGATAGGCTCTTTGATGTGGGTGAGCACAACGGGGGTGTTTGACATTTTCGGCTTTGCCTTCAAAAAGGCGGCTCACGCGCTGATTCCCGGAAAGGACCCGTTAAAGGTGGGAAAGTATTATGAATACCGCCTGGAAAAAAAGGAAAAACAGAAAAAATTCCAGGGCGGCGGCATGCTGGCGGTGGGAGCGGTTCTGCTTGCTCTGGCCGGCATCATGACCATGGTCTGGTACGGCCTTGCCGGCTGAACCGGCCGCCGTCAGAAAAAAGCAGGAAATTTGTTTCAACGCTAAAGAAATCGGCACGGTCGGCCGATAAAATAATTACAAAGGCATGGAAGCGGAGAGAAGAACGGACGGAACCGTTCTTTTCTCCGCGTTTCTTTTTTACAGGCTCCGAAACCGTTTCTTTTAGAAAAAATTCAAATACCCTCTATGAAAACAAAAGGATTTCGGTTATAATATACAATGTATGACCAGAATTATGGCAAACATATCGGAATCCATCAGAAAGGGGTACAGATAACATGCAGTGTACGGATATCGGAATCGATCTGGGTACCGCCAGCATTTTAGTATACATCAGAGGAAAAGGTGTAGTCCTGAAGGAGCCCTCTGTTGTGGCTTTTGATAGAGACACCAACAAGATAAAGGCAATCGGCGAGGACGCCCGCCTGATGTTAGGAAGGACGCCGGGCAATATTGTGGCCGTGAGGCCGCTGCGCCAGGGCGTGATTTCCGACTATACCGTGACGGAGAAGATGATGAAGTATTTCATCCAGAAGGCTCTGGGCCGCCGAACCTTCCGCAAGCCCCGAATCGCCGTCTGCGTACCCAGCGGCGTCACCGAGGTGGAAAAGAAGGCGGTGGAAGACGCCACCTATCAGGCGGGAGCCAGAGAAGTATCCATCATTGAGGAACCCATCGCCGCGGCCATCGGCGCGGGCATCGATATTTCCAAGCCCTGCGGAAATATGATTGTGGATATCGGCGGAGGCACCTCGGACATTGCGGTGATTTCCCTGGGCGGCACGGTGGTCAGCGCATCCATTAAGATTGCCGGGGACGATTTCGACGAAGCCATCGTCCGTTATATGAGAAAGAAACATAATCTCCTGATCGGCGAGAGAACCGCGGAGGATCTGAAGATCAAAATCGGCTCCGCGTACCAGAGGGCCGAGGTGGATTACATGGATGTGAGAGGCAGGAATCTGGTAACCGGCCTTCCCAAAACGGTAAAAGTTTCCTCCGAGGAGACGGAGGAAGCGTTAAAGGAAACCACGGCTCAGATTGTGGAGACGATTCACAGCGTTCTGGAGAAGACGCCTCCGGAGCTGGCTGCGGATATCGCGGACAGAGGGATCGTGCTGACGGGAGGCGGAAGCCTTCTGCGGGGCCTGGAGGAACTGATCAGCGCCAAGACCGGAATCAACACCATGACGGCGGAGGATCCTATGACCGCCGTAGCCATCGGAACCGGAAAATATGTGGAATTTCTTTCCGGGTACCGGGATAACACATAAGGAAACAGTGGGACAGCACAATGCAGATGCCGGCGCATTCAAGCCGGAAAGGAAGGAGATCCGATGCTGAAGGGGTTGTACACCGCCTACACGGGCATGCTGAACGAACAGCACAGGATGGACACTCTCACCAACAATCTGGCCAACGCGGATACGGTGGGATATAAAAAGGAAGGGGCCACCAGCCAGGCTTTCGGGGATCTGCTGGCGGTAAAGATCAAGGACGCTTCCATTGGAATGAAACTTGCGCAGCCCATCGGCTATAACAATCCGGGGGTGAAAATCGGCGAAAACTATACGGACTATACCCAGGGTTCCTACCGGGTCACGGGCAACACCTACGATCTGGCCCTGGACGGCCGGGGGTTTTTTACCATTGAGTTTACCAATAAGGCCGGAGAGACAAGCACCATGTATACCAGGGCCGGGCAGTTTACCTTAAATCGGGAGGGCTATCTGGTGACGGAGGACGGCGACTATGTTCTGGGGACCCAAAACCAAAGGATCCGCCTGGACACCCTGACCGATGCGGAAATTGACAAAAACGGCGTTATTTATCAGAACAACACGGCGGTGGCCACCATCCAGGTGACGGATTTTGAGGATTACAATTACTTGGAAAAATATGCGGAAACCTATTACCGCCCTGTGGAGGGAGCCCAGATTGTTCCCGCCGACGCCCAGATCAATTCCGGATATCTGGAGATGGCCAACGTACAGATTGTGTCGGAGATGGTGAACTTAATCGCCATTACCAGGGCCTATGAGAGCAATCAGAAAATCATCCAGACCTATGACAGCTCGCTGGAGATCGCGGTCAATCAGCTTGGCAGAGTCCAGTAAAAGGGCAGGATAGGGAAAACAGGAAAAAACTGAGAAAGGGAGAATACATATGGTACGGAGCTTATGGACAGCGGCAACCGGCATGATTGCGCAGCAGACCAATCTTGACACCATAGCGAACAATCTGTCCAACGTCAACACACAGGGGTACAAGACCCAGGTAAACGAGTTTAAAACCCTTCTGTATCAGACGCTTCAGACAAGGACCACCACGGCGAACGGAGAGCGGAAACCCACCAGCGCCCAGGTGGGGCTGGGTGTGCGCAACTCGGCGATTTCCTCCATATTTACGGAAGGGAACATGATCGCCTCCGACAGAAACACCTCCTTTGCCATTGACGGGAAGGGGTTCTTTGCGGTGAGAGGCGAGGACGGAAACACCTATTATACCAGAAACGGCAATCTGCAGTTTACCCTGGCCGCAAACGGCAACATGCTGGCGAACACGGACGGCCTTCCCGTTCTGGATACCAACGGGAACCCCATTATTCTGGGAGAGGAATATATCCTGAGCCGTGTCAGCGTCACCCAGGACGGGGAGCTGTGCTACCCGGATGAGCAGGAAAACCCTCAGTCCATGGGCGTGGTGATCGGCGTATTTCAGTTTAACAATCCCAACGGACTGGATAAGCTGGGAGACAGCCTGTACGCTCAGAGCGCGGCCAGCGGTCAGCCCATCAACGAGGCTACCAGCCCCAACGTGGAGCGCAGCAAGGTCATACAGAATTATCTGGAGGGCTCCAACGTCCAGGTGGCCGACGAGATGGTGAACATGATCGTGGCTCAGAGGGCCTACGAACTGAATTCCAAAGCGATCCAGGCCTCCGATGAGATGCTTCAGCAGGCCAACAATCTGCGCCGTTAGCGGGAAGGACGCCGCATAAGTAACAGGGGTTCGCCCGGGACAGGAGGATACAATGGTAGATTTGAGCAATATCACATCCATGTATGGAGACGCATATGCCAACGCGGCAGGCCAGGCCGCCGAAAAGCTGAAAAACAAGCTGGAGGGCACGGACTATTCCAAGGCCGAGGACGAGGAACTGATGGCCGCCTGCAAACAGTTTGAGGCATACTTTATCGAGCAGATGTATAAGGGGATGCTGAAGACCATTCCGGAGAGTGAGGAAACGTCCAATTACACCTCCTCTCTCATGGATTTTTACAAGGATGAAATGATGCAGAGCATGGCGGAAAAAACCGCGGAACAGACGGATCTGGGACTTGCCCGTATGCTCTATGAACAGATGAAACGCAATTACGGAACCGCGGACATCCGAACGGCGCAGGATCCCGACGCTGCGCAGGATGCCGTTTCCGGTCAGGAGGAGACGGCCGGGGGGAAGGTTCCCGCGGTATAGAGACGGGGCGGAAGGCGCCGTCGTCGGAAAACAGTAACCAATCAGGCTGCTTACCTTCGGCAGCCTTCTTTTTGTCGGGGGAATACCGTCGGATGACCGGGAGGGGCCCATGGAAACCATAAGCGGTTATGTGGATCATGTCATATATCAGAACACGGAAAACGGTTATACGGTCATGAGCCTGATCTGCGAAGGGGAGGAGCTGACCTGCGTAGGCTCCTGCAAGGGGCTGGGACAAGGGGAGAATCTGACCGCCTGGGGGGAATATGTGGAACATCCTGTCTATGGCAGGCAGTTTAAGATGAGCAGCTTTCAGATCACCGCCCCCCGGGACGCGGCAGGCATGGAACGCTATCTTGCCTCCGGAGCCGTGAAGGGCATCGGCGCGGCGCTGGCGGCCCGGATCGTCAAATGCTTTGGGGACGATACCTTCCGCATCATCGAGGAGGAGCCGGAGCGGCTGGCGGAGATCAAGGGGATCAGCGAGGCGAAGGCCAGGGAGATCGCCGCTCAGATGGAAGAAAAAAAGGAGCTGCGGGACGCCGTGGTCTATCTTCAGCAGTACGGCGTCTCCAACGCCCTGGCCGTGAAGATTTACGATGCCTACGGCTCGCAGATGTACGGCATTTTACGGGAAAACCCTTACCGGCTGGCGGAGGACATTCACGGGGTGGGGTTTCGGATGGCGGACGAGCTGGCGGCAAAACTGGGGATTCACACGGATGCCGATAGCCGGCTGCGAAGCGGCATCCTCTATACTCTCCAGGCCGCGCTGGGGGAAGGGCACTGTTACCTGCCGCTTGACACTCTCCTGGAACGGGCGCAGACGCTGTTACAGGTGGATCAGGAATTTATAAGGCCCCAGTTGGACAACCTGGTGATGGATAAAAAGCTGGTGATCCGCCGGGACTGCGCGTTTCTCGCCTCCTTCTTTTACGCGGAATTAAACTGCGCCCGTATGCTCCAGGATCTGAACGTGTCCATGGCCGAGGGGGATCCCCTTCCCTCTCAGGAGACGGCTCTGAGAAAGCAGTTGGCGCGCCTGGCGGAAAGCCTGAAAATGGAGCCGGATGAGCTGCAGTTGGACGCCGCCGTGCAATGTATCCAAAACGGCCTGTTCCTTCTCTCCGGCGGGCCGGGGACGGGCAAGACCACCACAATCAACCTGATGATCCGGTATTTTGACGGGGTGGGGCTGGATATCCTTCTGGCGGCCCCCACCGGCAGGGCGGCCAAACGAATGACGGAGGCCACCGGGTACGAGGCCCGCACCATACACCGCATGCTGGAGTTAAACAGCGCTCTGTCCGACGATGCCTCCAGGAAGGTCAGGTTTGAGAGAAATGAAGAAAATCCATTGGAAGCGGATGTTATTATAATAGACGAGATGTCCATGGTGGATATTCAACTGTTCCAGTCCCTGTTAAAAGCGGTTGCCCCGGGCACCAGGCTGATTCTTGCGGGGGATGTGGATCAGTTGCCAAGCGTAGGGCCCGGGCAGGTGCTGCGGGATCTGATCGCCAGCGGCGCGTTTCCCACGGTGACGCTGAAGAAGATTTTCCGACAGGCCGAACAGAGCGACATTATTGTCAACGCGCACAGGATCAACCGCGGAGAACAGATCGCCCTGGATAATAAATCCAGGGATTTCTTCCTGCTGGAGAGAAATGACGTTAATGTCATCTATAAACATATGATCCAACTGATCCGGGAGAAACTGCCCGGATATGTCAAGGCGGATCCCTATGACATACAGGTGCTCACTCCCATGCGGAAGGGCCCGCTGGGGTGTGAGACGTTAAACGGCATTCTCCAGAAATATTTAAATCCGCCGGAGCCGGGTAAGAAAGAGCATATCAGTGGGGATACTATTTTCCGTGAGGGCGACAAGGTGATGCAGGTGAGGAACCATTACCAGTTGGAGTGGGAGATCGTCAGCCGTTACGGGATCCCGGTGGACCGGGGGACGGGCGTCTTTAACGGGGACATGGGAAGGATCCTGGAGATCAACGAGCCCCTGTCCTCCCTGGTGGTGGAATATGACGAGCGGCGGAGGGTGGTTTACCCCTTTTCCATTCTGGAGGAATTGGAGCTGTGTTATGCCGTCACCGTTCACAAATCCCAGGGCAGCGAATATCCGGCGGTGATTCTGCCCCTGCTGGGCGGGCCGCGGCTGCTGTTCAACAGAAATCTCCTGTATACGGCTATTACCAGGGCGAAAAGCTGCGTTACCATACTTGGCAGCAGCGAAACGGTAAGGGGCATGATCGACAATGCGGGCGAGAACAGGCGCTACACGGCTTTGACGGAGAGGATCCGGGAGATTTCGGGCATCGGAGAAGGTTTCGGAAAGGAACCGTAATTGAATCAAATAACACATGTGATGAAATGCGCGGGAGAGTGGGCCCTGGGGCTTTTGTACCCTGGGCGCTGCCCGGTCTGCGACGGCATTGTAAGGCCCCGGGGGGAAAGGATCTGTCTGGAATGCGTACCCAAGCTGAAACCTGTGGAAGCGCCCTGGTGTATCAGGTGCGGCAGGAGACTCACGGAGGAAGGGCGGTACTGCGGGGACTGCCGGGCGGGAAGGCACAGGTATTTCCGGGGAAGATCCCTGTATACCTACGAGAGCGCAAAAGGCGCCCTCTATCGGTTCAAATACGCCGGCCGGCAGGAATATGCGCGTTTTTTCGGGGAACAGATGGCATATTATCTGGGGGATTTTATCCGGGGCGTGGATCCTCAGGGAATCGTGCCGATTCCGCTGCATCCCGCCCGCATGGCAAAGCGCGGGTACAACCAGGCGGAACTTCTGGCGCGGGTGATCGGGCGGCAAATGGGGCTTACGGTGTACCCGGATCTTCTGGTGCGGGTGAAGAATACGCTGCCCTCCAAAACCCTGAATCCCCGGGAACGTCAAAATAATTTGAAAAAAGCTTTCAATATAGCGGGAAATGATGTAAAATTAAAGACGATACTATTAGTGGATGACATTTATACCACCGGGGCTACCGTTGACGAGGCGGCAGGGACGTTGCTGGAGGCCGGTGCGGAATGCGTCTGCTTTGTGGCGCTTGCCTGTGGGGAGCCTCACTGTACGGACACAGGCGGGGTGTGAGGTGCCGCCGGAAATGGAGGACAGTATGAATATCAGGAATTGCAGAGTGTGTGGCCATATTTTCAACTATTTTTCCGGACCGCCGATTTGCCAGGCATGCAGGGAAAAGACGGAAGAAAAATTCCAGGAAGTCAAGGAATATATCCGGTCCCACCCGGGAGTGGGGATCGCGGAGGTAGCGGAAGCCTGCGACGTGGATCCCGCCCAGATCAGACAGTGGCTCAAGGATGAACGGCTGGAGGTCACCGAGGATTCCCCCATGATCTTAACCTGCGAAACCTGCGGAGCCCCCATCCGAAGCGGGAGATACTGCGAAAAGTGCAAGGCGAATGTGACCAGAGGGCTCAACGAGGTGCTGAAAACCAATCATCACGAAGCCCCCAAGCCTCCTCAGAAGAACAGCGGAGAGGACGGAGCACGGATGAGGTTCCTGTAAGGAGGGCCCGTGCCGGGACATAAAACTCCCCCGGCAAAGGAGAACGAAAGGATGTTGAACGAGGAACGCATTATACTGATGACCCACATGGCGTCCTATGAGAAGGGCGAAGGAAAGAAGAACGTGAAGATCGGCAGTTACTTTCGCAGCGATTATATCGCCGTTGCCGTGATCAAGGCCGTGATCAGCGCATCGGTGGCCTTTGCCATCGTGTTTGCGCTGTATATCTTTTATGATTTTGAAACCTTCATGGAGAACCTGTACGAAATCGATCTGGTGGCCTTCGCGAAAAACGCGCTCACCTATTACGGGATCACGGTGGTGGGCTACGGGGTGATCGCGTATGTGCTGAGCACCTACCGGCATGCAAAGGCGATGAAAAGCCTCCGATCCTATTATCACAACCTAAAGAAGTTAAATTCCCTGTATGACCAGCAGTAACAGGTGTTATGGAAAGGCTGGAAAATCTTTATGACCGACTTATTGGAATTGAGAGAAAAATTAAAATTGTTTTACAGCAGATATGAGGCGTTTCTTTTCCCGCTGGTAAAGTTTCTCCTGGCTTTTGTGACGCTTACTGCTGTGAATTCCGGGCTGGGCTATATGCTCAGGCTGGACAACATGGCCATTGTGCTGATAGTGGCTTTGGCCTGTTCGTTCCTGCCTGTGGGCGCCATCGTGTTTTTCGGAGTGCTGTTCAGCCTGTTTCACATGTATGCGCTGTCCATGGAGGTGGCCCTGGTGGGGCTGTGCGTGTATCTTCTGATGTTTCTTCTGTTCATCCGGTTTGGGGTTGGAGATTCTCTGGTGGCGGTGATAACGGCGCTGCTGTTTGCCGCCCATGTGCCTTATATCGTACCGATCGCGGTAGGGCTGATGTGCGGGCCCGGCGCCGTGGTATGGGTGATCTGCGGCACCGCGTCTTATTACCTGATGCGGACCGTAGCGGAAAACGCCCAGGCTGTCGGCACCCTGGGAAGTGATGCGGTTCTTGACAAGATCCGGCTGATGCTGGACGGCCTGGTCGGAAACAGGGAAATGATGGTGCTGATCGCCGCCTTGGGGATCACCACGCTGGCGGTGTACCTGATCCGCCGGCTGTCCGTGGATCACGCCTGGACCATCGCTATGGTGTCCGGCGCGCTGATCGACGTGATGATCCTTTTGATCGGAGATCTGATGTATGATATCAATATTTCCGTTCCGGGTCTGCTGCTGGGCTCCCTTCTTGCTCTGGCGGTGGCGAAGGTTCTGGAATTTTTCCGATTCTGCGTGGATTACAGCAGAACCGAGAAGGTACAGTTTGAGGATGACGAATACTATTATTATGTGAAAGCGGTTCCCAAGATGACGGTTGCCATGTCCACCAGAACGGTGAAGCAGATCAATACCCGGCATGCCAGGAACGTATCCGGGGGAAGAAACGCCGGTTCTCAGGGCCGGTCCGTCCAGGGCCAGAGAAATGGCTCCGGCCGCAGGGTCACCACCGAGAGAACCGCCGGAACGGACCGAAGGGGCTACGGAAGCTCCCGCTCCGGCCGGACAGGGGATTACAGAGGAGGCCGCAGCGTCACCATCGGCAGCACGGACGCTCAGGGAGATGAAGATTCGGTGGATTTTGACGAACTGTTATAAGCAGGAAAAATCAGGGAAAAGCAGGTTGGAATTCAATGCAGTGGTTTGACGCGATTGTGGAAAGAATGCAGGATTTCCTGAAAAGTTCCATGTATTACGGAACTACGATGGATATCTACGATTATGTGGAAATCATTATTATCGCATTTCTGGTGTATTATATCCTGGTCTGGGTGAAGGCGACGCGGGCGTGGCTTTTGCTGCGGGGCCTGATTGTCATCTGCGTATTTCTGCTTCTGGCTTTTCTCATGGATATGAGCACGATTATGTGGCTGGCCCAGAATGTGCTGAGCTTTGCGGTGATCGCGCTGCTTGTGGTCCTCCAGCCGGAGTTAAGGCATGCGCTGGAAAATCTGGGGCGGCGCAACTTCCTGCCGTCCATGATCTTTGCGGACTCCGGGGACAGGAGCCAGGAGATTTTTTCCGAGAAGACCATCAACGAGATTGTGAAGGCGTGTACGGAAATGGGAAAAGCGCGGACGGGGGCGCTGATTGTGATCGAGCAGAAGGAGTCCCTGAAGGAATATGAGCGCACCGGCATCGATGTGGACGCCATCGTTTCCAGCCAGTTGTTAATCAACATTTTTGAACATAACACGCCCCTCCATGACGGAGCCGTGATTATCCGGGGCAACCGGGTGACGTCTGCCACCTGTTATCTGCCCCTGTCCGACAACCTGGATCTGAGCAAGGAGCTTGGGACTCGGCACAGAGCGGGCGTGGGGATTTCCGAGGTGACGGACTCCCTGACGGTGATCGTCTCCGAGGAGACGGGGAAGATCAGCGCCGCCAGCTCCGGACAGTTGTACCGGAACTTAAGCGCCGACCAGCTCAGGGAAAGGCTCCAGGCCATGCTGGGGAACAAGGGCCGGGATGAAAAGACGAAAGTGAAACGTAAGTGGATAGGAAGGCGCAGGGTCAGGGGTTAATATGAAGAAAAAGATATTTCATAACTGGGGTCTTAAGCTGGGATCTCTGGTGTTGGCCTACCTTTTGTGGCTGTTTGTGAAACAGTTTGGCGATCCGGCGGAAAACAAAACCTTCCGGGGCATTCCGGTGATCCTGACAAATACCGAGCTGCTGGATCAGGAGGAAAAGGTATATGAGGTGCTGGACAATACCGACACGGTGAGCGTTACCGTCCGCGCCCCGGGCAGCGTCATCGACGATCTGAGCGCCTCGGATATTTTGGCTGTGGCCGATATGAGCAAGCTGACGGAAATCAATACCATTGCCATCACCTTTTCCCTTCAGAACGGAGATTCCGTGGATGATATCCGGGGGAATCCGGACGTGGTGCGCCTGAATGTGGAAGATCGGACGACCCGGTGGCTTCCCGTTGGCAACCAGATCATAGGGGAAGTGGCGGAAGGCTACATAGTCGCCGGCGTTCAGCAGGATCAGAACAGAATCGAGGTGACGGGGCCGGAATCCGTGGTAAGCCAGATCAGCAAGGCGCGTCTGGAAATGGACGTCAGCGGCGCAACGGCGGACGTCACCGCCAACGTAGAGGTGCTTTTGTATGACGGGGAGGGAAATCTCATCGATCATCCCGGCCTGACTAAAAGCGTGAATAATGTGCGGATGAAGGTGGAGGTGCTGGCCACCAAGGAAGTGCCCGTGCTCCTGCATTATGCGGGAGAGCCCGCGGACGGTTTCCTGACCACGGGAGAGGTGCGCTGCGACCCGGCGTCCGTGATGATCGCGGGAACCGTTTCGGATCTGAGTAACATTGACGCCATTGAAATTCCGGCTGAGGAAATGGACATTACAGGCGCGGATTCCAACGTGGTAAAAAGCATCAATATCCGCGGGATTCTTTCGGAGGCGGGGGTGAGATTTGCCGACAGCTCCTATAACGGAACCGTGACCGCTACGGTGTATGTGGAGCCGGAGGTGGAGCAGACCTTTGACGTAGCCCCTGAAAGCATCGGCATTATCAATGTGCCGGCCGGCCTCAGGGCCGTCCGGGCGGGGGACGGGACTCCCTACCGGCTTACGGTGACCGGCCAGGAATCGGTGGTTCAGGAGCTGGAGGCATTGCCTGCGATCTCCGGCACGGTTGACCTGGCGGCGTGGATGGAGGAACAGCAGATGGAGGAGCTGAACCCGGGAATTTACCATGTGCCGGTTTCCTTCAACATTCCGCAGGGAATCAGAGCGGTAAATACAGTGGAAATTGAGATAGAAATTGAAAACCTGGAGGATGTGTGACAAGCCATGGCAAGATTATTTGGAACGGACGGAATCAGGGGAATCGCCAACGAGGATCTGACGCCGGCTCTGGCAATGCAGTTGGGGCAGGTGGGAGCGTATGTACTGACCAAAGAAAAAGCCCACAAGCCCACCATTATGGTGGGGTGCGATACCCGTATTTCCGGGGATATGCTGGCAAACGCCCTGATGGCGGGCGCTTGCTCCGTGGGAGCCAACTGCGTCTATGTGGGAGTGATCCCCACGCCCGCAGTGGCGTATCTGACCCAGAAATACCGTGTGGACGCGGGAGTGGTGATCTCCGCGTCTCACAACCCGGTGGAATTCAACGGGATCAAGTTTTTTGACGGCAACGGCTATAAGCTGCCTGACGCGCTGGAGGATGAGATCGAGCGGCTGATCCGGGAGGATATGCCCGGCATCAAGTTCCCCACCGGCCCCGGCGTGGGAAAAGTAAAATACCGCACCGACGCCAGAGAGGAGTATATCAACCACTCGGTTAAGGCGGTTCCCGTGGATCTGACCGGCCTGAAGATCGTGGTGGACTGCGCGGAGGGAGCGTCCTTTTACACCTCCGTGGAAGCCCTCAAGGAGCTGGGCGGAAACGTGGTGGCCATCCACAATAACCCGGACGGCACCAACATCAACTCCAGTTGCGGCTCCACCCATATGGAGGAATTACAGGCCCGGGTGGTCTATGAAAAGGCCGACATAGGGCTCGCTTTCGATGGGGACGCGGACAGACTGCTTGCGGTGGACGAAAACGGCAGGATCGTGGACGGGGATCAGATCATGGCCATCGTGGGGAATGACATGAAACGCCGGGGCAAGCTGAAAAAAGACACCATTGTGGCTACGGTCATGAGCAATCTGGGATTCTTTCTCATGGGTGAAAAGAACGGCATTACCATAGAGCAGACCAAGGTGGGCGACAGGTATGTGCTGGAACGCATGAAGGAGATCGGTGCAAGCCTGGGGGGAGAACAGTCCGGACACATTATTTTCCTGGACGAAAACACCACCGGGGACGGACTGCTCAGCGCCCTGCATCTTCTCCAGGTGATGGTGGAAACCGGGAAGAAGCTTTCCCAGTTGGCCCAGATCATGGAGGTGCTGCCCCAGGCCCTGGTCAACGCGAAGGTGGCCGACGACAAAAAGAACCGGTACATGGAATACCCGGTGATTGTGGAGGCAATTCAGGAACTGGAGAAAAAATTTGCCGGCCAGGGAAGGGTATTGATCCGGCCTTCCGGGACGGAGCCGCTGGTGCGGGTGATGATCGAGGGGAAGGATCAGAAGGTGATTCAGGAGGAAGCCGCCAGGCTCGCCAACTTGATTCAGGATGTGATGTTCTGAGACAGCTTGTTCTTTTGCCGGTGGGAAGGCCGGTTTTGTCAAATTAGCTTGTAATTCGGTTCCAATCATGATACAGTAAGCATGTGGGAAACCGTAAAACAGGGGATTCTATTCAGAGGAAGGTATGGAGTATGGTAAGTCAGAAAGTGGTCATCAAAAATCCGACCGGTCTTCATCTGCGGCCGGCGGGTATCCTGTGTAAAGAGGCGATGCAGTTTAAGTCTCTGATCACATTCTCGTTTAAAGACAACACCGCAAACGCCAAGAGCGTGTTAAGCGTTCTGGGGGCCTGCGTAAAATGCGGCGATGAGATCGAGCTTGTCTGTCAGGGGGAGGACGAGCAGGAAGCGCTGAAAACGCTGGTACAGGCAGTGGAAAACGGATTGGGAGAATAAGAAAGATAAACAAGATAAGAAAGCGGGATACCTGGAAAGGGATCCCGTTTTTTATGTCCCGCGCAGCCCTGGGGAGAGGCGTTTCGTAGGAAACCGGCGCCCCTCATCATCGGAAGGTAAAGTTATCTCCCTCCAGGACGATACATACCATGGTCTTTCCTGTGTTCAGGGCGATTTCATTGCCGTAATCGTCATAATACCGGGTGGCGCCGTAATCGGAGTCCTTTTCCCAGGTGATGTGGATGCCTTTGCCGTTGGTAAAAAACCAGCCCTCCCGGCCTTCATCCTGACAGGCAAATTCCAGATAGCCTTCCTCGCCCAGCTCCTGGTAATCCACATATTGCACCAGGATATTCTTAAAGGAAAGCTGCCGGCCTGTTTCCCCGTCCACATGAGGGCCGTCCTCGCCGCCGGAGAGATACTGGTAACGGTAATAAAGCCCGTCGTTTTCCTCGTATTCAAAGTAGCAGCGGGTCAGGGGATAACAGCCGGACATGTCGATATACACCGCGCTTTTGGCGTCATCGCCGTACTGGCTTAAGACGTTTGGGGAGGAAGGGCCGGAAAAGCGGTAATGGCTTTGGTCGGCCAGCCCCCGGTAGGAAAGGGGATATCCCTTGTTTGTCACTACCTTCAGAATGCCCTGGCCGGTGGCGTAGAGATTGTGGGGCATAGGACGGGAGCTGTCCCTGTAAAATGCTTCCGTGTCCGTTCCCAGGTGGTCATTGACGTTTTGGGTGTTGGGATCCGCCAGCAGCTCGTCCACAAAGTAAGGCCCGCCGCTGTGTACCAGAAAGGCGTCCCACTCAAAGGCCCAGTAGGCAAAATAGGTGCGCAGACTGCGGATGTTTCCGATGATGTTTAAATCCTCCCAGTCCTCATAAACCGCCATCAGCCGCGAAATCCGCTTTTCCACGTTGGCCTCATAAATAACGGATGCTTCGGAAAGATTGTACTGAGGGGCCGCGTTGGCCTCGTTGGGGATAATGACCGCGATGGGACGGGTCATAGCCGTATCCGCGTCCACCCATTCGTTGGTGAGCCGGCTGCGCATCATGCCCTCCCGGGGAGGGACGTCGCTGTCGGGTTCCTCCGTGCTGCCGGGAAGATCCGTCTGCGACGTATCGTTCTGTGTATCGTGATCCTGTCCGGAATCCGCCGCCGGTGAAACGGTGGGATCCGGGCCGCCCAAAGGATTGGCCGGTCCGCAGGCGCAACTGAGGATCAGCAGGAAAGCGGCAAGCGCCGGCAGCAGTTTTTTCTTTCTCATGAGCAGTCTCCCATTTCTCATTTTTGATCGCAGCGGTCAGTGTGATAACCATGCCCGGCAGGCGCGGTTTTGAAAAACCGGATCGATGCCTGCCGAATTATTTTATCATATTTGCCGATGTTCGTCATTATAGATGGGGAAAATTAAGATTTTTTTAGAAACGGCGGTGTTGTTTGACGGCAGATGCGCAAATGCCCCCGGGCCGAGAAAAAGATTGACAGGGTGACTCGGGGAGGATATAATGCTGAAGGCGGAAAATGAATAACGTCATATCGTTTTCCGGCGGAGAACCCGGATACGGGCAATATTTGGAGACAGGAGGAAAATCGATGTACAGAAAATCGGAGAAAGGAAAAAGAGCCCTGGTCAGAGGGACGGCGGCTCTGGTGCTGAGCGGCGCCATGCTGTTAGGCAGCGGTACGGCGGCGTTTGCGGCGGGCTTGGGGGATGTGTTTGACACACAGGCTTACGCAGACAAGTACCCTGATCTGAAGGCGGCTTTCGGGGACGATGAGAAGGCGCTCCTGAATCATTACCTGACCTACGGCATCAAGGAGGGCAGGGAGAGTTTTGGGCTGCTGGATGTGGTGAAGTACCGGGAGATGTATCCGGATCTGGCGGCTGCTTTTGGCGATGACTGGGACGCTTATGTGGAGCACTACCTGACCTATGGCGCTTTCGAGAGAAGGAACACGGGGACGGGCTTTGACGCGCTGGATTACGCGGAGAGATATCCTGATCTGAAGGCAGCTTTTGGAGATAATGTGCTGTCTCTTTACAAGCATTACCAGACCTACGGCAAGACTGAGAACCGGGAGGCCAGATCCGAGAAAGTCGTACAGGAGGAGATCAGAAAGGCGGCAAGCAGACAGGAGGAAACGCAGCAGTCTGGGACACAGCAGAAATCGGAAAGAATTGAGGCGTTTGATGTTGATGGAGCTTATGATGGAGATCAGTTTTATGGTATTTGCCGCGAATATGATGCCAATGGCAACTATGTGAAAGTAGACGTTTACAACACAAAGGATGACAGCTATTTTGCAACTTATACATACGAATATGATGCTGCGGGGAAACTTGTCAAGAAAACTCAGGAGCGGCATGGAAGTGATGATGCGGTCTATACTTATGGTGTATATGAGTATGATGCATACGGTCTTACAAAATCAACCTATTACCGCACAGATGGCACCGTCTATTTTTATTGTGTAAATGAGTACGATACAAACGGAAATAAGACAAAAACAAACTCCTTCTACTACAACACAGATGGCACTGTCGGTGGTCATTGGGTAGATGAGTACGATACGAACGGAAATCAAACAAAAGTAACCAACTACAACGCAGATGGCACCATTATCTCTGTAAATGAGTACGATACGAATGGAAATAAGATAAAAACAAGCAGTCCCATCTACAAGGCAGATGGCACTGTTGATGGTTATTTTGTCGAGGAGTGCGATGCAAACGGAAATAGTACAAAAGGAATCATCTACAAGGCAGATGGCACTGTCGATTATTATTATGTAGTTGAGTACGATGTGAACGGAAATCAAACAAAAGTAACCAGCTACAACGCGGATGACACCATTCACGTTGTATATGAGTACGATGCAAATGGAAATATAACAAAAGAAATCTATTACAACGCGGACGGTTCCGTGAAAACACAGTAACGGATCCGGTCAGACAGTCAGACAATTGAAAATCCGGCTGAGGAACTGCCGGGCTGAAAGGAAATGCGGAAAGAGGGAGCGCTGTTTCATAACGGTTTTTTCGTTATGGGGCGGCGCTCCCGAACTGAGAATGCCGAAAGGCCGGACAGGCAGCGGCTCTGGATTTGTAAAATATCCACAGGTAGTTTCTTATTGACAAGACGGTTTTTGGGGGGTAAAATACAAACATCTTTTTGGGGTAAAAAGGGACGAAAGGGAATGAAAAGTGCATTCAGGCGAACGGTAGAAAAACGTATCAAACTATAAAGGCAAAACGCCATGTTGTTTCATACATAGCGGCAGGAGGGGAAAATGCGGCTGGGGAAAGATTTTGTTACTTATCTGAAAGAACATCTGCTGGACGCTGTGGTGATTGGGGCTGTGCTGGCGCTGTGTTATGGGAAACAATGTTATTCTCTGGATTATTTTATTGATTCGGAGGTGTTGATCAACACGCCGGGCAGCTTTTACAACTGGCTGGACATCGGCAGATTTGGTCTTGTTCTGCAAAAGATCCTGTTACGGCTTTCCTGGTACAATCCCTACCTGGAGGGGGGAGTCTTCCTGTTGGCCCTGTGGGGGACGGCCCTGTTCGCGGGATTTTTGTTCCTTCAGGTGGAGCCAAGGCTACACAGGGCAATGACAGGGATTTTTTCTCTGATCATCCTGATCCATCCCAATTTTGCGTCCCAGTTCCACTTCCGCTATCAGGCGCTGGAGGTGGTATTGGGGATCTGGATGTTGCTTTTGGGGAGCTATGGGTTTGTAAAATGGCTGAAGACCGGGAGCCGGCCCGCTTTCGGTTTCTCCCTGATTCCTCTGGTCATTTCTTACGGCACCTATCAGAGCATGGTGAATATGCAGCTTGCCCTCTATTTGGGTCTGTTCCTGTTTTGGATCTACCGGGAGGGGGAACAGTTCCAAACGGTGCGAAAATATATTCTGGGCGCGGCAGTTCATTTTCTGATTTCTTTTGGCACATATTTTCTGATCATGAAACTGTTTTTTCAGAGCGGAGATTATACTTCCGGCCAGATTCAGTGGAAAAATATCGGGATTTATCAGGGAATCCGCAATGTATGTCATTACCTTTGGGGGCTGCTGACGGCAAGAGGGTGCGTATCTGGCATAGCCTTTTATACGCCGGTTTATCTTGGCTCCGGCATTCTGGCGGGGGCGGCGCTGCTCTTTCTCCTGCGTAAAAAACGGAAGTTTTGGTGGTATTTCTGGGGGATTGCCGGCGTTGCGGCATCGCCCCTTTTTCTCAGCATCCTGATGGGAACCATGCTTTTCAACCGTATCCAGCTCACATTGTCTCTGGCCAGCGGTATGCTGTGGCTGTTTGCCTGTTATAGCATAGGGGACAGTTTGAAAACCATGGGAAAAGAGCGGGTGCGGGCCTGGAGCGTCCGAGGCGGTGTGCTGCTTGGCGTCATCGGCCTGTATTTGAACGCGGCTCCGGTGATGCGGCTCATCTATACCTTTGACGTCGTGCGGAGGGCGGATTTGATCACCGCGGAGCGCATCATAGACGATCTGGAGGAAATCGAAGCCGTACATAACGGAAAGCCGGTGGTTTTTATCGGCTATCGGGAGGCTCAGTCCAACAATGCCGGGTATCATCCTGAACAGGCGGACGATTATATGGTGCAGTCCATTTTTCAGTATGATTACATAGCCGAGCCCAATTACTATTACAGCACTTTCCGTATTCTGGGCTGTTTTCAGACGATGGGGTACCGATACGCGGGGCCCAGCCGGGACATCATGCCCGCGGCTGTGGAGGCGGCGGAGGGGATGGCAGTCTGGCCTCTGGCCGGTTCCATACAGGAGTTTGACCATTTTGTGGTGGTAAGGCTGAAATGACGTCACAGGGAGCTGTTTCTAGTATACTGGTGGAGACAGGAAGGAGAAGGGAGGCCTTTTTCGTGAGCATGCTGAGTGTGATCGTACCCTGTTATAACGAAGAAGAAAACGTGGTTCCCTTTTATGAGGAACTGACGGAACATACAGCCTTTCTGAAGGAAAAGGGAGTGGAGCTGGAAATATGGTACATCGACGATGGCTCCCTGGACCGGACGGTGGAACAGGTCAGGACGCTTCGGGAACGGGACGAAAGGGTTCATCTGCTTTCCTTTTCCAGAAATTTCGGGAAAGAGGCGGCCATGTACGCGGGGCTGGAGAACGCAAGAGGCGACTATTTGGTGATCATGGACGCGGATTTACAGGATCCGCCCTCCCTGCTGCCGGAAATGTTCGCCTATCTGGAGGAAGGGTATGATTCCGTGGCCACCAGAAGGGTCAGCAGGAAGGGGGAGCCGCCGGTCCGCAGTTTTTTTGCCAGGCTTTTTTACCGGCTGATGAAAAAGATTTCCAGGACGGAAATCATGGACGGCGCCAGAGATTACAGGCTGATGACCAGGAAGGTGGCGGCATCCGTCCTCTCTCTGGGGGAATACAACCGGTTTTCCAAGGGGATTTTCGGATGGGTGGGATTTCGCACCAAATGGCTGGAGTATGAAAATGTGCAGCGCGCCAGGGGGGAGACGAAGTGGAGCTTTTGGAAGCTCTTTCTCTATTCTCTGGACGGCATGACGGCCTTTTCCACCGCGCCGCTGATGATTGCGTCCGTTGTGGGAGTGCTGTTCTGTCTGCTGGCCTTTCTCATGATCCTGTTTATTATTGTTCGGAAACTCTGTTTCGGCGATCCGGTATCCGGCTGGCCTTCCCTGGTATGTATTATTTTGATGACCAGCGGCGTACAGTTTTTCTGCACCGGAATTCTGGGGCAATATCTGGCGAAGGCCTATCTGGAAATCAAACGCCGGCCCATCTATCTGGTGAAAGAAAAATTTTAACAAAATCTTAGCGGCCTGAACGCTTTTACCCGAGCCCGGATTGTGGTAAAATCTTTATGTTCACAACTGATAAGGGCTATTCGTCGAATAGGAAGGTGAAATTTAAGTGGAACTTAGCTATGTAAAGGACTGTGAATTGGAGAGATATATCACAGACATAATGTTAGATATCGGAGTCCCGGCGCATTTGAAGGGGTATCATTATCTCAGAGACGCCATTCTTTTGTCGGGAAGGGACATGGAGGTTGTCAGTAGTGTTACTAAGCTTTTGTATCCAACCATTGCCAGACATTTTCGAACTACAGACCAAAAGGTTGAGCGGGCGATCAGGAACGCGATCGAGGTATCCTGGACAAGAGGAAATGTGAAGACATTTGAAAAAATGTTTGGTTATTCTGTTTTGTCGGGGCGTCCCAGACCGACAAACAGCGAGTACATTGCCCGGATCGCGGATAAGATTCGGCTCGACATCAAAGCTATGTAACTGCAGTTGATATGCCCTTGGAAGCGTGAATGAAAAGCGGCTGCCGGATCTGATCCGACGGCCGCTTTTGCTTGTGCAGTGTGGATAAATATGGTATGATGAGTAAAACCTTGTGAAACAGGAGGTTTCAGAAGGAATCCGCATCAGAAAAGAGTGAAATCATGATTGTGATACTGTGCCTGTGTCTGCTGGCGGTTTCGCTGACAGCGGGAAACGGCATCTGCCATGTTTTGTACGGAAGGGATCAAAGCGCCGGGTTCTGGAACTGTGACGCCCTGCTGGCGGGATGGACCGCGGTGATCGGGGTCGGGGAAGCAACGCATCTGGCGGCGGCCTTTTTCGGTTTTTCCCTGGATCGGTGCTGTCTTTTGTTCGGAGGACTGATTCTGGCGCTGACCGGGGCATCGGCGGCGTTTCTGATCTGCCGGGGCCGGAAAAACCGCGGGAAAAGCCATGGAAACAACCATGGAAAAAGGGATGGGGAAAGCCGTGGGGTCAACAGGGCCTTTCCCGCTGTCCGCCGGGAGGGCGCCGGTTTCTTTCTGGCGGCTGCCGTGGGGTTGTTCCTTTTGCAGATGGGATATCTTCTGTTCTCGGGGAATGTGTATGTGGGCGGGGATATAACGGCGGAAACCGTTGCCGGCTTTCTGGCCGACAACGGCGTCTATCAGACCAATCCCCTGACGGGGCTGCCCTACTCGGAGGGCTTGCCTGAGCGGCTCCGGATTCTGTGTCTGCCTACCCTGTACAGTGTTTTGTGCAGGATGTTTTCCCTGACCCCCCGGGTTCTGCTATGGCGTGTGATTCCCTGTTTTACGCTGATTCTGTGCTACTGCGCCTATTCCTGCGTGGGACGGTGCCTGTTCCCCGATTCGCCGGGACGCCGGTATTTCTTTCTGGCCGCGGTGGGCTTGCTGCTCTGGGTTAGCTGCCTGACTCCCGGTATGGACGGGTTCGGGGTTCTTTTCTGCGGCTATCGGGGCGTTGTGTTTCGGAACGCGGTTCTGGTGCCCTGGCTGTTTTCTCTCTGGCTGAGAAAAAAACGTAAGCTGACGGTGCTTTGTATGCTGGCGGAAATCTGCCTGGTGTGGACGCTGTACGGAGCCGGCGTATGCCTCTTGATCACCGCAGGGCTTTTCGCGGTGGAGCTTGTCCTTGACAGGGCGGGCGGCCCCCGGAGAAAGGGGGAGGCGTCATGATACGGCTTTTGGGACAGGCATGGGATGGCTGGCAGTTTTTTTTAAAAGAGGGCAAGCTGGCGGCGGTTTTGCTGGTCGCTCTGATCTATCTGGGCTTAAGGGGCGCATATGGAAGGTGCAGGCATCTGTACGTTTACGCAGGTGTGATGACGGCAGCCTGTATTTTTCCCGTGACGGCGGCGTTTCTGATGCAATATCAGACCGCCTTTTATGAGTATCGGTGGATTTTCAGCCTGGTGCCGCTGACGGCGGTGTGCGCCTGGGGAATCACGGCTTTTGCGGAGCAATGCTGGGAGGGGTTCTGTCTGAAAGTCTGGAAACGGGCGCTGCCCGTCACCGTGTTGTTCCTTTGCGCCCTGTTTCTGAGCGCCGGCCCGGGAGGCTCCAAGCTGTCCTTCCGGCAGACCAGGGAGGAGCGGGAGCATGCGGACAGCGTGATAGAACAGCTTGTCGCCATGAAGGAGGACGTCTGCCTCTGGGCTCCCCGTGAAATTCTCCAGTATGCCAGAGAGCAAAACGGGGAAATCCGCCTGCTCTACGGCAGAAACATGTGGGAGCGGGAGCTGGACGGTTATTCTTACGACACCGTTTCCGAAAGCATGAAAGCCCTGTACCGGTGGATGGAGGGAACGGATCCGCAGGGGAACCCGGAGCCGGGAGAGGGCGAAACAACTTCCTATCTGCGGGAGGGGGAAAGCTGCATGGCCCAAGCCGCCCGGGCGGGTGCAAACTGCGTTCTCCTGCCGGACAGCCTGGAGGAAGACGCGGTCCGGAAACTGGCCCAGGCCTTTGAGGGCAGCGTGACAAGGCTGGATGAATATTATTTGGTGACAAGGTGAGGAAAAGGGGTGGACAGGCTGATCAGCATTATCGTACCCGTTTATAACGCGGCGGAATTTATCAGGGAAACCATGGACAGTGTGCGGGCTCAGACATACGGGGACTGGGAGCTTTTGCTGGTGGAGGACGGAAGCACCGACAACAGCGTGGAACGGATAACGGATTATCTGAAAGAAACCGGGGACAGCCGCATCCGCCTGATCCGCCAGCCCGGGAATCAGGGCGCGGCAAAGGCCAGAAACCGGGGGCTTGCGGAGGCGGCGGGCAGATATCTTGCCTACCTGGACGCGGACGATCTCTGGTCGCCGGAAAAGCTGGAGCATGAGCTGGCCTTTTTGCAGGAAAAGCAGGCGGGATTTGTGTTCACCGGCTATGAGTTTGCGGACGAGGCCGGCAGAGGTCTGGGAAAGGTGGTGCGGGTGCCGGAGACTTTGAGCTATGCTCAGGCGCTGAGCAATACCACCATCTTTACCAGCACGGTTATGTTTGACACGGCCGTGATTCCGAAGGAGTTTCTGGAAATGCCCGTGATCAAAAGCGAAGATACGGCCCTTTGGTGGAAGATTCTGCGAACCGGCCGCACTGCCTACGGACTGGATGAAAATCTGGTGAGATACAGACGCGCCGGCCGTTCCCTGTCCTCCAACAAACTGGAGGCCCTGCGCCGGATCTGGAATCTCTACCGCAGGGCGGAAGGGATGAGCCTGTGGGACAGCGCCCGGCATTTTTGCGTCTGGGCCGTCTTGGCCGTGCGCCGAAGAATGTAGCGCCCGCTGTACGAAACAGTGGAAATGTGGTATACTATCAGGTAAGGGTTCGGGTCCGGCGATCCGCGCTCAGAACCGGGATACGGAGGGAAATGCTTTGAAAGCCGTTACCAATGAAAAGAAAATCAGAAAGCTGGAAACCTGCAAGCGCCTGATCAATCTTTTGCTGATTGTGGTATGCCTGGCTCTGGAAATTGCGAATTTCGGGCACCACTGGCTGGCGGATTTTCAATATAACGTTGTGGAACAGTTGCAGAATTTCTGGCATTGGGGGCATGTGGCGGAGATTACTTTTTACGGGATTGTGCTGATTCTGCTGTCCTCCACCTATGGGGGAATCAGGCTGGGGTACCAGAAAAACGCGGAAATCGTCTTTTCCCAGGTGTTGTCCACGCTGCTTGCCAACATTATCATTTACTGCGAACTGTCCATTATGGCGCATCAGGCCTTTGCGATGGAGATTTTTCTGAGAATGGTGGTGGAACAGACCCTGATCGTGCTGGTTTACATGAACATTGCCAACAGGATTTACCGGGCGATCTTTCCCCCGAGAAAACTGCTTTTGATCCACGGCGACAGATCGGTGGAGGGGCTGTTATCCAAATTTGAAAGCCGCAGGGATAAATATGTGATTACCGGCTCCGTCCATGTGGGAGAGGGTTTTGAGGCGGTGTGCAAAAAAATCACGGAGGCGTATGACAGCGGGGAATGCAACGCGGTGGTGATTGGGGATATCAGCGTGGAGGAGCGCAGCCCTCTGTTAAAATTCTGCTACGGCAGATCCATCCGCGTCTATCTGATACCAAAAATTACAGATGTTATTTTAATGGGCGCGGAAGAACTGCATGTCTTTGACAGCCCCATGTTTCTCACCCGGGAATACAGGCTGACGGTGGAGCAGCGGTTCATCAAGCGCACCATCGATATTGTGTGCGCTCTGGTGCTGCTGATTCCCGCGTCGCCGTTTATGCTCCTGACCGCTCTGGCCGTCAAGCTGTATGACGGGGGGCCGGTTTTATACAAACAGATCCGCTGTACCAGGGACGGACGGAAGTTTTCCATTCTGAAATTCCGCAGCATGAGGACGGACGCGGAGAAGGACGGCGTGGCAAGGCTGGCCCGGAAAAACGACGACCGCATTACGCCTGTGGGAAGGTTGATCAGGAAATGCAGACTGGACGAGCTGCCCCAACTGTTTAACATCCTTCGGGGAGATATGTCCTTCGTCGGGCCCAGGCCGGAGAGGCCGGAGATTATCGAGCAGTATCTGGAGATCATGCCGGAGTTTGCCTATCGGCTGAAGGTAAGAGCCGGGCTGGCCGGTTTTGCCCAGGTGTACGGCAAGTATAACACCTCTCCCTACGATAAACTAAAGCTGGATCTTACTTACATTGAAAATTATTCCGTCTGGCTGGACATTAAGCTGATGATCCTGACCATCAAGGTGCTTTTCTGGCCGGACAGCACCGAGGGCGTGGAGGCGGAGCAGATCACCGCCCTGCGCAGGGAGCAGGATCTGGAGAAGAAACCGGCGGGAAAGGAACTGGCGGAGAATCCGTCAGAAGGAAAGGAATTTCTGGAGGACAAGTCGGAGAGAAAAGAACTGGCGGAGAATCCGTCAGAGGGAAAGGAACCGCCGGAGAACAAGCCGGCGGAGAAAGAGGCGGAGGAGAGCGGGCAATGAGAGTGGAAGTGCTTGCATCCGTGGTGAATCAGGATCCGGCGGAGCTTCCGAAACGCATGGGGATCGAAGGCGATGCCCTTATCATCAACCAGACGGATCATTTCGGCTATGAGGAGCATACGATAGAGACAGGCGGCCGCACCGGAACAATCAGGTGTTTCAGCTTTGCGGAGCGGGGCGTGGGGCTAAGCCGCAATGCGGCTTTGATGCGGGCCCGGGGCGATATTCTCCTTTTTTCCGATGAGGACATTGTCTATGACAGCGGCTATGAGGAAAAAGTCCTTGCGGCGTTTGCCAAACATCCGGAAGCCGATTTCCTGCTGTTTAATATGAGGGTGGGACAGGCGAGGGCCACCTATCATACCGAAAGGTTTCACAGAGTGCGCATCTGGAACGCGGGAAGGTATCCCACCTATTCTTTTGCGGTGAGACGGGATAAGCTGATCCCCTCCAACGTCACCTTTTCTCTGTTGTTCGGCGGCGGCGCGGCATACAGCGCCGGGGAAGACAGCCTGTTTTTGAAGGATTGTCTGAAATACGGGCTGAAGGTATACGCTATCGACGTGGAGATCGGGGAGGAAAAGGAGCGGCCGTCCACCTGGTTTCAGGGATACACGGAAAAATTCTTCTTTGACAGAGGGGCGCTGTATCATTTTTTGTACCGGGGCCTTGCCGGCGTGATGGCGTTTCGGTTTCTTCTGGCGCATCATAAAACCATGTGCGGGGAGATCCCGCCCGCGAAAGCCCTTGGGATCATGCGAAAAGGGATCCGTTCGGTGAAAGGACTCTGACGGTCGCTGTCAATCAGCTCAGGAGGTGTGACCATGAAGGTATTATGGCTGTGCAACGTAATCATACCGCTGATAGCAAAGGAACTGAACCTGGAGACTACCAATAAGGAAGGCTGGATTTCCGGTTTGATGGAGGTAGTGTTGTTTAAACAGCAGGAAAACGATGTGGAGCTGTCCATTGCCTTTCCCGCGCCAAGGTTCATGTTTCCCATCAATCATGATATCTGTAAAAAGAGTATCCCCGCCGGCAAGGGGACGCTTACCTGTTATGGATTTCGGGAAAACACCGCCCGTGCGGAAATCTATGACCCTGCGCTGGAAGGCATCATGGAAAAGATTGTGGAGGACGCGAAACCGGATATCGTCCATTGTTTCGGGACGGAATATCCCCACACCCTGGCCATGTGCAGGGTGTTCCCGGACAAACAGCGGATTCTCATCGGCATACAGGGGATCTGCGCCCTTTGCGCCGAAGCGTACGGCGCGGATCTGCCGCCGAAGGTGATTCGGAAAATCACCCTGAGGGATTCTCTCAAAAAGGACAATATGGCGGAGCAGCAGCAAAAATTTGCGCTGCGGGGCGTCATGGAAAAGGAAGCCATCTCCCTGGCGGGGAATATCACCGGCCGTACGGAATGGGATCGGCTCTGTATCCGAAAATGGAACCCCGACGCCCGGTATTACAACATGAACGAAATTCTGCGGCCGGAATTTTATACGGCGCAGTGGAGCCCGGATCAGTGCGTTCCCCATTCCATTTTTATCAGTCAGGGAGATTATCCTCTCAAGGGATTGCATTACATGCTGATGGCTATGCCGGCCATACTGGAAAAATTCCCGGACGCCACGGTTTCCGTGGCGGGAAACAGTATCGTAGGGTACGCCACGCTGAAACAGAAACTGAAGATTTCCGCCTATGGGAAATATCTGAGAAAGCTGATGAAGGAAAACGGGCTGCTGCATAAGGTGAAATTCCTTGGCAAGCTGAACGCGGAGCAGATGCGGGAAACATATTTAAACAGCAGCCTTTATGTCTGCTGTTCCGCGCTGGAAAATTCCCCCAACAGCCTGGGGGAAGCCATGCTGCTCGGCATGCCCTGCGTCTGTGCGGATGTGGGAGGGATTCCCAGCCTTTTTGTGAACGGAGAGGACGGCATCGCCTATGAGGGATTCCGGGTAGGCAAAACCGCAAAAAATAACACAAGTAATAAATCCGACGATGATGACAAACAGCTCCGGGCGGTTGCAAGACGCCTTGCAGGCGCGGTTATCCGGATGTGGAAGGATCCGGAGAAACAACAGGAATACTGCCGGAATGCAAGAAAACATGCAAGAAGGACCCACAGGCGGGAGCTGAATTACATGAAACTGATGGAGATTTATGCAAAGATCCTTGCCAATGACCAGACGGGCGACGACAGATAAGACGGGACGAGACGGATATGAAAGTTGTGTTTGTTTCCAATTATATCAATCACCATCAGATCCCCTTCTGCAACGCAATGGCAAAGTTTCTGGAGGGCGGCTTTACGTTTCTCCAAACCGAGCCCATGGAGGAAGAACGGGTCAGGATGGGGTGGAACCGGGAAGACAGGCCTTCCTATGTAAAATGCTGGTATGAGGAACCGGAAATTTGCGAGCGCTTGCTGATGGACTGCGACGCCGCGCTGTTTGGCGGCACGGAGGAGGAATCCTATATTCAGGGAAGGCTGCGCGCCGGCAAGCTTGTGATACGCGTCAGCGAACGGCTGTACCGAACCGGCCAGTGGAAGGCGGTTTCTCCCAGAGGGCTGAAAAAGAAATACCGGGATCACACCCGTTATAGAAACAGCCCGGTCTATCTGCTCTGCAACGGCGCGTATGTGCCCTCCGATTTTCATATCATCAGGGCATATCCGGGAAAAATGTACTGTTTTGGCTATTTTCCGGAAACCCGCCGCTATGATGAGACGGAGCTGTTTGCGGGCAAGGGGTTTCATACGGAGGAAGGAACCGTGCCCTACCTGCTGTGGGCGGCCAGAATGATCGACCTGAAACACCCGGAGCTTGCCCTGGCTACCGCGGCATCCTTACAAGAGCGGGGGCTGCCGTTTCATCTGGAAATGATCGGCGACGGGCAGTTGCGAAACAGGATGGAGGAACAGTGCAGGCGCCGGGGGTTGGAGGGACAGGTGTGTTTCTCCGGTTTTTTAAGGCCGGAACAGGTGCGAAAGAGGATGGAACAAGCGGATATCTTTCTGTGTACCAGCGATCGGAGAGAAGGCTGGGGAGCCGTGGCTAACGAAGCCATGAACAGCGGGTGCGCGCTGATTGCCGATCACATGATCGGAGCGATTCCCTATCTGGTCCATCACGGAGTGAACGGGTATGTTTACCGGGACGGACACCCTTGCGAATTGTATGCCTATGCGGCCAAGCTGGTTTCCAACCCACAGCTTTGCAGACAGCTAGGGGAAAACGCGATTCATACCATAACAAGTGTTTGGAATGCGGAAAGCACAGCGGAAAAACTGGTGGATCTGATATGCAGACTGTTAAGGGGAGAGGCCGTTTCTGAGGCCGTTTCCCCGGAAATCTGCTTTGGGGGGATCCCTGCGCCCTGCGCGCCGGCGCCCGTGCTGGGGGAGAGGAAGGCGGCCAGGATCATGAAAAGGCTGGGAAAGGACGGCGGCAAGTGATGAGCGACAATCCTTTGATCACCGTGATCATTCCCGTGTATAATATCCTGGACTATCTGCCAAGGTGCGTACAGTCCGTCCTGGATCAAACCTATCGCAATTTGGAAATTCTGCTGGTGGACGACGGTTCCACCGACGGAACCGGGGAGCTCTGCGACAGGCTGGGAGCCAAAGACCGCCGCATCCGGGTATTCCACAAGGAAAACGGGGGATCGTCTTCCGCCAGAAACCTGGGGCTTTCCCATGCCAACGGCGAATATGTGGGATTTGTGGACAGTGATGATTATATCGACAAAGAGATGTATGAAATGCTTCTGACGGCCGTTCGGGAATATGCCGTGGGGGCCGCCCAGATCGGCAGAGATGAAATTGACGCACAGGGAAACCTCCTGCCGGATATCTGTATCCCTCCCAGCAAGCCCCAGATCTGGGAAAGCAGGGATTTTCTGCTGGAGCTTTTACGGCATAAGGGGGACTGCTCCTTTTGCACCAAGCTGATCAGGCGAGATCTGTTTGCGGGGAAACGTTTTCCGGAGCAAAAGCTGAATGAGGACTTCCATCTTCTGGTGCGTATGCTGCCTGACATCGGGAAACTGGTTTCCCTTCCCAGGCAGGGATACCACGTCTTTTACAGAATCGGCAGTAATTCCCGAAAATCCGACAGGGAAAGCTTTTCCCGGGTGTTTGCGGATTGTGTGGAAAACGCGGATATGGTAGAAAACATGATCGCCCGCAGCGCCGGGCAGGATAAGGAGCTGGTACAGACCGCTTTCCGCTTTGGCATCTTCCAGCGCCTGGAGTATCTGCTGCATATCCCGATTTCACAGATGACCCGGGACAACAGGAGATATCGGGAGATCGTCGCGTATCTGAGAAAACATTGGTTTCAGGCGATGGCCAATCCATATCTGACGGTTCAAAATAAGCTCTATCACACCCTTTTTGCCCTGTGTCCCGCGGGGATCAGAAAAATGCATCGTTTTCTGCGTCTGCGCAAACGGTTTTAGGTTTGGTGTTGTTTTTTCAGGAACAGAATGGTAGAATACTATTCGTTAAGGACACGCTGTGACAAAGGGGACGAACCGGATGCGGATTCAGAGAAGGGGAATGGGCGCTTATTCCTGGAAAAGACTTTTTTATACGCTTTGTTTTCTGCTCTTTTGCCTGGTGGATCAAAGGAGCAAGACCCTTCCCGGGCAATGGCTGTGGCGTGATCTTACGGGAGTGGGGATGGGGCTTTTGCTTCTGGGGCATTACAGATGGGAGGATTACCGCTTTCACAAGATTCCCCTTTTGGTCTGGACCGCTTTGTGGATGGCGGGTGCGCCGGCCCTGTTTTTCTGCGTCAGGGACGGTCTTACCCAGGATGAGCGGTGGGACTGGCTGGTCATTGCCGCCGGCGTGATTCTGTTCGGCTATGTGCTGATTTTTACTTTTTTCCAGGTGGTGGTTCAGAAAAAACGCCCCCGATTCTATGGAAAATACGCTGGAGCATGGCTGGTGATGATGCTCCTTATGATTTTTTCCAGAAGCGATAAGACATGGCCCTTGTGGTACCTGGTGATGTTCGGCTGTTTTTATCTGACGGATTATTCCAGGGAGGAAAGGGAAGAACTGTTTCAGGGCATGCTGGACGGGATTATTCTTGGGTTTTTTATCCTGCAGGGGCACTGCTTTGTTCTCAGGCCTTACGATCAAGCGCGGTATGCGGGGTTTTATTCCAATTCCAACAGCAATTCGCTGTTTTATCTTATGGTCTTGACGGCGGTGCTGGTTAAAATTTTACATGTGACGAAGAAGGGCTCCTCCCGATGGGCCCGGCTGTATTACTGGACGGGGGCCGGGACGCTGCTTTCCTTCGAGTTTCTTACCATCGGGCGGATGGGATGGATTACCGCCGTCTTTCTGGCTGCGGCCTTTGGGGTGTTTTTAAAGAAACTGAAGGAGAGCGCAAAGCTGTGGAAGACGGGGCTGATTCTTCTATGCAGCATGTGCCTTACCTTCCTTCCCTGCTTTGGAGCGGTGCGGTATCTGCCGCCCCTGTTCCACCATCCCGTGTGGTTTTTGGGGGAATGGAGCGAATTCCGGGTACACTCCTGGGATCCGTGGAATTCCGAAAAATATGTGGAGCTGGACGAATTTCTGGACCAGTCCTGGGGGCGGATCCGGAATACCGTGGAAACCCTGCTGGATCACTCGCCGTTTCTTATGAAGGCGGACGCCCAGGAGCTGCAGGAACCGGTTTTGACGCCGGAGGAATCCGGGGATTACGTTTTGATCCGAACGGCGATTTACCGCCACTATCTGGAACGGTTAAACCTGTTGGGACATCCCGACTCGGAACAGGGGTTTTGGCTGACCGATACTTTTTGGGTTTACCATGCTCACAATCTGTTTTTACAGTACGCAACGGATTTTGGAGTTCCCGCGGCGGCGCTTATGCTGGCGCTGACCGTCTGGGGTGCGGTCTTTCTTTGGAAACGGTTTTGCCGGTTTCGGTCGGAGTGGGACGCCGGCCGCTGGCTGTTTTTTCTGATTCCAGGGGTGTTCGGCCTGTTTGAATATTCCTGGGGAACCGGAAGCTTAAGCATTCTGGTTCTGTTTATTGTATGGAGAGGGGTAATATGCCATGAAGAAGAGTAATCGTTGGATGCGGATCCCTGCAAGCAGAATTCTGGTGCTGGTGCTGCTGGATATTATGTCCGTGACCGGTTCCGCCTTTTTGTCCCTGTATATCCGGTTTGATTTCAGCTTTTCCGGGATACCGTACGAGTATCTTCGCATGTTTGAAGAAATCCTGATCCCCAACATTCTGCTGTCCCTTTTGTTTTTCGCTCTGTGGAAACTGTATAAAAGCGTCTGGCGGTATGCCAGCGCCAACGAGATGGTCAATATTGTGTTCGCCTGCTCCTGTGCGGCTTTGGCACAGTTTTTATACTGCTTTGTCACGGATCATCCCATGCCACGGAGTTACTATGTTCTGTACTGGTTTTTTCTGACGGTGCTCATCTGCTGTATTCGGTTTGCCTACCGGATCCTTCGGATCATCCGCAACAAGCGGACGGCTCTCTCCGAAAAAAACCGGCGCGTCAACGCCATGATCATTGGCGCGGGGGCGGCGGGCAATATGATTTTAAAAGAGATCGAGAGCAGCCAGTATCTGAACCTTCAGGCGAAATGTATCATCGACGATCAGCCGGGATGCCACGGTAAGCTGCTGCGGGGCGTGCCCATTGTGGGAGGCCGGGACAGGATTCTGGACGCCGTGGGGCAGTACGGAATCGATGAAATCATTTTTGCCATCCCTTCTGCCGGCGTTCAGACCAGAAAGGAGATCCTGGACATTTGTAAGGAGTCCGGCTGCCGGCTGCGGACGCTGCCGGGAATGTATCAACTGATCAACGGGGATGTGTCCGTGTCAAAACTGAAGGAAGTGGAGATTGAAGACCTGCTGGGCAGGGAACCGATCCGAATCAATACGGAGGAAGTGCTGGGGTATGTCAAGGATAAGGTGGTTATGGTCACGGGAGGCGGAGGCTCCATCGGCAGCGAGCTTTGTAGGCAGATTGCCTCTCATTCCCCGAAACAGTTGATTATTGTGGATATCTACGAAAACAACGCCTATGAGATTCAGCAGGAGCTTTTCCGGAAGTATCCCCGGCTGAATCTGGTGGTGTTGATTGCTTCTGTGCGGAATACCAACCGTATGAACCAGATCTTTTCCTCCTATCGGCCCAATATTGTCTATCATGCCGCGGCTCACAAGCATGTTCCTCTGATGGAGACAAGCCCTAACGAGGCCATTAAAAACAATGTGTTCGGCACTTATAAAACGGCGCTGGCAGCCGATAAATACGGTGTGGAGAAGTTTGTTCTGATCTCTACGGATAAGGCTGTCAACCCCACCAACATTATGGGCGCTTCCAAACGTATCTGTGAAATGATCATCCAGATGCTGAACGGAAAATCCGCGACAAATTTTGTGGCGGTGCGGTTTGGAAATGTGCTGGGCAGCAATGGAAGCGTGATCCCTTTGTTTAAAAAGCAGATAGCGGAGGGTGGGCCCGTGACGGTTACGGATCCCAACATTATCCGGTACTTTATGACCATTCCGGAAGCGGTGTCCCTGGTTTTGCAGGCAGGCGCCTACGCCAAAGGCGGGGAAATTTTTGTGCTGGATATGGGAGAACCGGTTAAAATACTGGATCTGGCCAAGAATCTGATCAAGCTGTCCGGCTATCGGGTGGGGGAGGACATTGAGATTCGCTTTACGGGGCTGCGACCGGGAGAAAAGATGTACGAGGAGCTGCTGATGGATGAGGAGGGGCTGGAAAAAACCTCCAATAAACTGATTTATATCGGGAAACCCATCGAATTTGATGAAGAAAAATTTCAGGAACAGTTGGATCAGTTGGGGAAAATCGCCAAGCAGGAGACAGGCGATGTCCGCAGATGCGTTAAGGAGATTATCGGTACCTATCATTATGAATGAGATTTACAGAATATAAATAATGGAATGCCACAGAGAGATATTTTATTGTATTTCTAAAAAGATATTTCATAAATTATAAAATGATGTAAAATAAGATTTGAGAATCTTAAACCAACGAAAGAGGCGCAGGATTGAAAAAATAATTTTTCAATTATGAGATCGGTGTCAGCGCGCTGCCTGACACAACCTCATTATGCACAGAGAACAGCGCGGAAATGGAGCAGGATATGGTTACTGGAAAAAGAATTGCAATGCTGCGGAAGGAAAAGGGATGGGGACAGAAAAATCTGGCGTCACTGCTGAAAGTATCCGTCAGTACGGTTTCCAATTATGAGCAGGGTGTACATTTGCCGGATCTCCCCATGCTTTGCAGGCTGACAGAGCTTTTTGGAGTGTCGGCGGATTATCTGCTGGGGATAACGGACTGCCGCAGGAATATGCGGGAACCGGAGGAGTGCATGGTCGGCGAATATAGTTTTAAGGATTTTGACGACATTGTGGTGTCAATGGACAAGTCCAAAAGGAATTCTCTGGTGCAGTATGCAAAGTATCTGCTGCAGAATCCGATTTCTGAGAAGTGAGAACGTTGTAAAAACGGTACTTTCTTCCT
>CANRIP010000015.1 GCA_947630715.1 uncultured Acetatifactor sp. | reverse complement strand
ATACGGGATAATACCCTATAATGGGGGATAATACTTTATCCTCTTGGGTATTCCCGACAATGAGGACATTGGAGTGAGAAAGCCAGGAAAGGCAAGGGTTTCAGAGAGCGGAAACCCAAATTACGACCAGTTTACAACCAAAAATATTTAATAAAGAGAACGTGCTTATAAAAATAGGTTTCCTATAAAAAGGAAACCTATTTTTTAAATACATTTTTTGTTGTAGAGATTATACTATCTTTCCATTCGACCACTTTTTTAATAGAAATTTTTTCTTGGGCTCTTATGAATGTTGTTATAAAGTCATAATCAATAGTTCCATCCGTTTTGACGGGTAGAGATATTTCCACATTTTTTAGGATGGTTTCATTAAATGAAGATTGACCCCATGCAAAACTTTGAAAGGTTTTTCGTATGACAGTAAGTAGGTAACAAGCCAATTCGGGATATAATGGACAATCACGGTATGTCATTATTTTTATTTTATCGCCAGTAAAATAGGGCTTTTCTTGGTAAAATATAGTAGCAGTATCTTGTCCAAAAGATATTGTATTTCCAGCATTTAAATACTGTGTATCTTCTGTAATATAACCACGAATTCCATTGTTTATGCTAGTTCTAACAACATATGGGTATTTTCCGCCAAATTTAACAGTATTGGCATTAAATCTTTTTTGGGGACTTTTTATGTCAAATAGGCGGTCATTTCCTGCACCGAGTTTGAAAGGCTTATATTTTATTTTATCCGATGCATATAATTGAAGAGTGCTAAGCTCAGCATATGTAAGATTATAATTGTCTAAATCGCTTGCAGATAAGTAAGCAGTAAGTTCGCGTATACGCGCTTCTTCCAGTTCGCGTATGCTTGATTCCATAAACTGATAATCAATATTTCCATTTTTTGTGATGGGTAGTTCGATATAAGTATTTTTTAATGCAATTTTTGTCGCTTTTTCATTATATGCGAATTTTTTAGTAATTACTTTCTTTATACAAGTGATAATATAAAGCGCATTTTTTTCGTTAAGCATATCAGATTGTAAAACACTAGTGGCACCATGTCCATCTTTTAAATAGAAAGGTGTCTCCAAATAAACAATATTTTGATTATTGGAATGTATGAGAATAGTGGGTTTACCATCCTTGTTGTTCAGTACTTTTGGAGTGAGAGTTTCATATGATATAATCCCATTGTTTAAGGTGGCTTGTCCATAAAAAGGATAAGTATAATCAGCATTCACAGTAAGTTCTTTGATTTTCAAAGGATCAATTTCCTTTTGAGGTTGCCATTGCAAAACTTGAGAAATTTGAAATTGTTTAGTTCTCATCTGGCATATCCCCTTTCATAATCATTGATACTTTCCAACTTAAGTACTCTTTTACAACATCTCTAAAATCATCTTCGGTTGGTATGGTTTCTATTTTTTGATGTTGCTTGTATGTCCAGTCATTTCCATTAAGACTTATGGTATCTTCGGTGTATTCTTCTTCAGTAAAATGGTGCAAATAAGATTTTCCATATAATACAAGATTTACTATTTCTTCATATCGTTCTATGGCATGGTCAGTATTTTTTAAATTAGTTTCTTGACTTGATTTTTTTCGATTTTGTCTTGTATACCCATCGTTGGTAAAATCAATAAACTTTACAAGCTGCTTAGTGTTATGTGGAACACCTACATTAAATACATATATTGCTGTTTGAACACCTGCTTTACCATGAAAAATGTCTGACATGTGGATACTGGCAATAAGAGTATTGTTTTCTAATATGTTTTTTGTATATGGTAAACCGTTGCCGCTTCCTGCATTTTCTTGTATAAGGATAACAGCACGCCCGTTGCTCATATATTTTAGTGCTTTTTCTACAAAAATAAAGCCTTTACCTTGCGCAGAATACGGTGGATTAAGCAAAAATACATTTGCTGGGTATTTAGTACCATTTAAAGAACCCTGCTCATAATTACCATTATATTCAGTCAAGCTATCTTTGTGGATGATGTTTGACGATCCATCGCCCATCAAAATCATATTTAAGACTGCAAGTAAGTAAATATCAGAACGTTTTTCTATACCGAGAAGTTGTTCACATTTAATTTGGGCTATTTTTTTATCAAGTTCTTTAGGGCTTGTAATTCTTTCTTGTGCATCTTTAATCATAAGTTTCATGGATGAAATTAAAAAGCCTGCGGAACCGACTGCGTAATCCCAGACATAACTATCCATATTTACTTGTGCGAGTTTTGCCATGAGTTCTGTAACGTATCGAGGGGTTAATACAACATCATTTTTATCGCTATCTGGAATATCAACCCATGCATTAAGGACATTGAAAAGTCTTCCTGTAAAATCAAGATGTTTGGCAGAAGTAAAAATAGGCATTATATCATTCTTTACACTTGTGTAGACAGTTTTTAATTTGCTTTCTCCGTTTTCGGCTTTCCATAGGTCGGAGTAGATGAAGACTCTGGAGAGGTCATTGATTATCATATCCTTTTTCTCTTGTGGAAGGTTTTTTTCTTCAAGGAATGAATCTATTTTGTTTATAATGATTTTTCCATCATTTGTTTTGTTTCCTTGTTCTCCTTTAAGGTCTGCAATTTCAAGTGGTGCAACCTTTCCCTCTACCCCAAGGGATGCCATTATCATTCCAGTGACAAGTTCCACTCTTGAACCAACAGATATTTTTAGGTCATCTTGCATAACTTGATTCAGTTTTTTCAGTTTGATTTCGATTTCATTTTCATATTCTTTGGCTTTTGCTTCTAATTCTTCTTCATTTAATCCAATTTTATCGATTTCTTCAACAAATTTTTCTTGATTTTTATTTAAAAGAAAAGAAAGATCAGTATAAGCCTTTATTCTTTTAGGAATACAATAATTTTCTTGTGAAATGTAGTAAGCTTCAATCTCATAAATACGAGAACCTGCTTCATCATATCCATTCAAACCTATCGCAACGACTTCTTTGTAACTTTTGGTGTGCTCAATAATGGCATTGGCATAATGAATCGCCCCATTAACCGCATACTTATTTATGTTGGTATAATTCGGTGTACCATCTTTCTTTTTATTATCGATTTCTCCATCGGAATTTAATTTAATAAGGTTTCCTTTTATACCTTTAACCTCAATCATAACTGGAATCTTACGGAGTGTTTTCGTTTCTATAAAAAGTTTTATATCTGGATAATTTGTACCTACTCCGCCAGATTTTGAAGGTGCTGTTTTTAATGCAGTTTCGATTTCGTAATTGATGCGTTCTGTTTTTGTATAATATTTTGTTTTTCCAAGTTGTTTTTTCCCCCAATCTTCAACTTGTTCTTCTATGCTTTTTGTCATGATTAGCACTCCTTTGTGTTTTTGTTGTATGTGGATATGAAATATACAAGTATTAACAGTTACCAAACAGAATGATGTAAATATTGCTATCACAATCAGTAAAATGCTCAATTAAATAGTTTTCTAAAATAAGAAATATAAGGTGATTAACTTTTATACCGATAACTTCAATAATATCTTCTAACATGAAAGAAAAATTCGGAAGATAAAGGAATTGCATATTGTTTTTTGTTTGGATTTATATTGTTGTACGTCGTAGCAATGTCTGAACTATATTTTTAAATTTTCACGAATATCCATGAGTAATCAGTTATTAATCACAGAATTGGTATGATTGTAGCATTTTGCTTTTAAATCTTGCATATTTTCATAAATACACTCAGATATTTTCAAGGAATATTTTTTGATATTTTTCCTTGCCATAGATATCGATAGTACTAAAAGAGTCTTTAGGTTGTATTCATAATGATGTGATTAATCGGTTAATATAAATTTTATAACAGTTTGTATCGGTAAGTTAAGATATGTTGCATAGCGGTTTAGTTTTATATCACTGGTTAATAATAATTTAAAATTTATTTTATACTTATTTTCACTATCCTTTAGTTGAATTATACAACTACAAGACTAAAAATTCAATAAGCTGCTTAGAATAATTCAATGCATTTTACTGTATGGTGGAATTTACTTTTGCACTGGAACTTACTTTTTCAATTATGCCCCTGTCAAAATTTTTGATTACCCCATTGACAGTAAGGCAGCCGCCCGACATAATGATAATCACAGACGGCTAAATGACAAATAACGTGGGAAGTTGAAGTTTGTGCCACCTCAGCCGGCTTTGAGCGGCCGCATCAGCGAATCGGGACAAAAGTGAAAACGTTCCCCCAACTAAGAAGTGATTACACAGGATATGGAATGTTGGAAAGAATGGGAAAGGAATATGCAATGGAACATAATGAAATGAAAATAGAGCCGCTGCCGAAGGAAAAGTGGAAGGGCGTACCTATACCGCTGGTGACAAGAAGTGACAGCTACTACGATCTGGAAATGAGCCCGCTCAACAGTGACGGATGTACCGTCGCTCTTGTCAGAAAACCGGCGGGAAAGGAAATCGTTCACACGCCGGAGGAGTATGATTTTCCGGATTCTCTGTATCAGGATCATTGGGAAAGAGCCGAGGCCTACGGGGTTCTCGGTTCGGACGGCGGTCTGTTAGCCTGTATAGAAGTCTGTCCCGAGGAATGGTCCAATCGGCTTATGGTAACGGAACTATGGGTATCTGACGCACTTCGCCGTCAGGGGATCGGCAAGCTGCTGATGGATCAGGCAAAAGAGATAGCGCTGCGTCAAAATAGACGTGCCATCATTCTGGAAACCCAGTCCTGCAATACCAACGCGATTGAGTTTTATCTTCATGAGGGTTTTGAACTGATTGGTTTTGACACATGCTGTTATACCAACAATGATATTGGCAGACGGGAGGTAAGGCTTAACCTGGGGTATTTCTTTCATAGGGATGAACGGAGATTTTAATGGTTATGTGAAAAATGACAGAGAGGTATCGGCCTGGCCCTGCCTTTCTGCCAGGAGATTGGTCTGGATAAGGTATTGATTGCCTGCGAGCCGGTTTATCCGGCCAGCCGGCGCACCATTCTGGCTAAACGGAGGTGTGTGCGAATGTACCGTCCATGAGCAGGAAGGGAACCAACTGATCTGTTTCAGTAAAAAACTGTCAGTTGGATAGGGGAGAACATGAAGAATGGTATCTGTTATATTGTGGGAGCGGGCGAAAATTACGGCCTTGATTTTCACCCCACAGCAGAAGATTATGTCATAGCGGCCGATGCCGGACTACGTTATCTGGAGCAGGCCGGGATCCGCGCTGATCTTGCGATTGGAGATTTTGATTCCCTGAAAGCCATGCCGCAGCATTGCAAAGTCATGACGTTAAGCACGGAGAAAGACGATACGGATATGCTTGCGGCCGTTCGTGAGGGAATCAAGGCGGGATATTCCAGATTTCACCTTTACTGCGGAACGGGAGGACGCATCGATCACACGCTGGCCAATCTGCAAGTGCTGTCTTTTCTGGCAGAAAACGGCAGGCAGGGCTTTTTAATAGATCAAAACAGTATGATGACGGCCATTACCAATGGAACGCTCTCTTTTGCCAGCATAGCGTCCGGCTATGTCTCTGTTTTTTCTGATTCCCCAAAGGCGACGGGCGTCTGTCTCCATGGATTAAAGTATGAGCTGGATCACGCCGTTTTGTCCAATACCTTCCCTCTGGGCGTCAGCAATGAATTTATCGGCAAAGAAAGCAGCATATCCGTGGATACGGGGACACTGCTGATCGTCTTTCCCAGGAATAACATGGAGAGCATCCTTTGATCCCTGGAGGGGAAACATCCCTGGTTTCTGGCGTTTACCGCTGAGGAACCGATCAAGGCGTTTCAGAAGGAATTTTGAGACAGCATGAACGGGAGGCTCCGCTATTATGCAGGGTCTTGTTATTCTTTTGCCTCCGGGAACATAACGGTAACGGTTGTGCCTTCTCCTTCCACGCTTTGCAGATCGATTTTTGCATGATGCAGTCTTGCCGCGTGTTTGACGATAGACAATCCCAAACCCGTACCTCCAAGCTCTTTGGAACGGCTTTTATCTACCCGGTAAAACCGTTGGAAAACCCGTTCCTGATGTTCTTTCGGAATACCGATCCCTGTGTCTGCTACACAAAGGCGGACGCCGCCCGTGAAACAGTCCACGGTTATCCTCACCGTCCCGCCCCGCCGGTTATATTTGATCGCGTTGTCCGTGAGATTATAAATGATGCTCTCAAGAAGCTGCGGTACGCCGTCCACCATGGCGTTTTCTCCATCGATGCCGATGGAAACGCCGGCATTTTCCGCCTCGCCGGAAAGCAGTCTGAGTGTTTCGGCGGCCAACGTATAAAGATTGACGCGCTCCCGTTTCATATCCTCCGCGCCTTCATCCAGATGGGACAGGCGAATAATATCTTCTACTAAAGCGATCATACGACCGGTTTCGTTTCGGATCTGAGAATAGAACCGGGCCGTGTCTTCAGAACGTACCATGCCGTTTTCCAAAAGCTCCGCGCATCCTGCGATGGTATGCAGCGGCGTTTTCAGTTCATGGGACACATTCGCCGTAAATTCCCGGCGCATTTGTTCGGCCTGTTCTTTCTCCGTAACATCAAGGATGAGAAGAACGGCGCCGGAAATATTTCCGCTTTCACTGACAGGGCTGACGGCAAACTGGTATTTCCTGCCGCTTAAGTCTATGATTTTTTCTGTTCGCACTCCTTGCTCTATTTCTGAAAGAAGTTCTGATATTTCTGTGCTGCGATTCACCGATAAAATGTGCTTGCCGATACATGCGTGGGTAGCTCCGAAAAGATTTTCCGCGGAGCGGTTGATTCCTAAAATGATGCCTTTTGTATTCAGCAGCAGGATACCTTCTGCCATATTTTCTGTAACGGCCTCAAATTCCTCCTGTTTTTGCCGCAATTCTTTTTCCTGCCGCCGGATTTGCCGCTGCTGAGCATCGATCCGGCGGAGAAGCGGCGAGAGCTCGTCATATCCCTCGTTGGAGAGCGGATCGTCCAAATTCAACTGATTTAAGGGAGCGGTAATGTTTTTGGAAAGACGATGGGCCAGCCAGAAAGAAAAGCCGATGGCGGTCACAATGATGATGCTGATAGGCTGCGTCATTCCAAGGAGCAGCATAAAGAGCGTACTCTGCGCCACGGAAAGCCGGATCACCGTCCCATCGGGAAGCCGTTTCGCGCTGTAAAGCGTACGTTCCATCAATGTAACGGAGTATCGGGAGCTTTCCCCGTAGCCGGATTCCAGCGCCTCTTTGATTTCCTCCCGGGAGAGGTGATTTTCCATTTCAGAGGAATCCGTTTCGCTGTCATACAGCACTGTGCCCTCCGCGCTGATCCATGAAATACGGTAGCCTTTTGGGGCAAGGCCTTCAAAAAATTCCGCGCCCGCCGCCTGGACGCCCTGTGCGGCCAGTTCTGTTTGTGTTCTCAATCCATTTTGCTGAACATTTCCAAAATAGTCATACAGTACTCCCAGAAACAATGCCACGGAGGCAAGAAAAACCGCAATCGCCACCAGACAGATGGATCTGAAAATTCGTTTTGTCATTTCTCCGCCCCCAACCGATAACCAACGCCCCGTACGGTTTCAATGAGGCAGCCGCACCGCCCCAGCTTTGTCCGCAGCGTACCGATATGGACATCCACCGTGCGGGTTTCTCCGATGTAGGCGTCGCTCCATATACTTGTTAAGAGCTGCTCCCGTGTGAACACCCGCCCGGGGTTTTCCATAAATTTTCGTAGCAGTTCATATTCCTTAAAGGTAAGTTCTGTCTGTGTCCCGTCTGCCGTTACCATATGCTGCGCAGTATCCATCTGTATCCCACAGTGGGACAGTACCCCGCTTTGAGCAGATTGAGATACGCGGCGGAGTACCGCTTTCACGCGGGACATCATTTCCATCATGCCAAAAGGCTTTGCAAGATAATCGTCCGCTCCCAAATCGAGACCGATGACTTTATCGTATTCGGTTCCTTTCGCCGTAGCCATAATGACCGGAACCTGGCTCCCTTCCGATCGCAGCCGTTTCAAGATACAGATGCCGTCCTCGCCGGGGAGCATGATATCCAGAAGCACCAGTTCCGGGCTTTGGCTGCGAAATGCGTCCCAAAATGAGGCCCCGTCCGAAAAGCCCCGGGCCTCAAAGCCTGCGGTGTTTAGAGTATACAGCATTAAATCCCGGATTCCGTTGTCGTCTTCCACACAGAAAATCAAGAGGTTCACTTCCTTTCAGGGAACGGAAAACAGGCAGATTTCACTGCCGGTACAAGTCCATACTATCATAACACATTTTTGCGTATTTTCAATCTGTGGGCTGTCCCCCGGTTTTTTCCCCAACAACGGCAAACAACACCCAGCCGGCAATGTTTGTGGCATGATCTCCTATTCTTTCAAAATACTTTGCCGCCATCAAAAGGTCAAGGGCGTATTCCCCCTCAGTTGGATTTTGCGCAATCAGGGAAATCAGACTGTTTTTGATTTCGATAAAATAATCATCTACAATATCGTCGGAAGCGATGACCCTTTCCGCCAGAGAAGTATCCTGTTTCACATAAGCGTCCACACTGTCTGTTACCATTTTGGACGTTTCCTTTGCCATTTCCCGAATCTGGATATGCTCGGGAAGTGTCCTGTCATTCAAAAAAGGCAGGATTTCAGCAATGTCCTCCGCCTGATCTCCGATCCGTTCCATATCCGTCACCATTTTTAAGGCAGCAGATATCTGTCGCAGATCCCGCGCCACCGGCTGCTGTTGAAGCAAAAGCCGCAGACACATAGATTCGATCTGCCGCTCTTTTTCATCGATCTGGCGATCCAGCGGCGCAATTTTGGCAGCCAGCGCATCGTCCTTTTGAATCAGAGCGGAAGCCGCAAGAGAAATCACTTCCTCACACAACGCCCCCATCCGGATAAGCTCCTGTCCCAGCGTGTTCAACTGTTCGTCAAACCGTATTCTCATCATCCAAACCTCCCTGTGATATAATCCTCTGTGCGCCTGTCCGTGGGGTTTGAAAATATTTTTTCCGTATCCCCGTATTCTACAAGCTCTCCCAAAAGAAAAAACGCCGTCCGATCTGAAATTCGTACCGCTTGCTGCATATTGTGGGTGACAATGACAATGGTATATTCTTTTTTCAGTTCCATCGCCAAATCCTCAATTTTAGAAGTGGAGATCGGATCCAGAGCCGAGGTGGATTCGTCCATCAGAAGGACGTCCGGCTTTACCGCCAGGGCGCGGGCAATACAGAGACGTTGCTGCTGTCCGCCGGAAAGTCCCAGCGCATTCTTTTTCAGTCGGTCTTTTATTTCGTCCCAAATCGCCGCATCCCGCAGAGATTGCTCCACAATATCGTCCAGCTTGGCTTTCCCACGGATTCCGTGGGTGCGCGGACCGTAGGCCACATTGTCGTAAATGGACATGGGAAACGGGTTTGGTTTCTGGAAAACCATGCCGATATTCTTGCGAAGTTCCGTCACATCCCGGCCGGGCGCATAGACTTCCTCCCCGCGATAAGTAAGGGAGCCGGTCACTTTCACCCCTTTGATCAAGTCGTTCATTCGGTTGATCGTCCGCAGAAAGGTGGATTTCCCGCATCCGGAAGGCCCAATCAGAGCGGTGATATTGTGTTCGGGAATATCCAGGCAAATGTCCTTCAGGGCGTGTGTTTCGCCGTAATAAAAGTCCAGATGCCTTGCAGAAAGAATTGTTTCAGCCATAGATCAGTCTCTCCTTAGTTTTTTCCCAAGAAAACTTGCCAAAAAATTGATGATCACCGTCAGGATCAGCAGGATGGTAGCAATGGAAAAGGCACTTGCAAAATCAGCGTTTTCCTTGGCATAATGGTAAAGCGCCACGGTGAGAGTGGCCCCTGACGCGCCAGCCAGCCGGTCGATCGAGAAACTTTGCATCGCCATACTCATCCCGGCAGTATACATGAGCACTGCGCTTTCTCCCACCACACGGCCTACGGCGAGGATACATCCTGTCACAATGCCGTCAACGGAGGAGGGCAGGACAACTGTGCGAATCATATGCCATTTTCCGCTTCCCAGTCCAAGCGCGCCCTCCCGGTAGGATTGTGGTACTGTTTTCAGGCTTTCCTGCGTGGACCGTATGATGGTTGGCAAGATCATGATTGCCAGTGTCAGGGAACCGGCCAGCAGGGTCTTTTGAAGTTTCATCGCTGTGCAGAAAAGAATCACGCCAACGAGAGCGTAGATGATGGACGGGATTCCCGCCAGCGTTTCGGAAGCGAACTCAATTGCCGCCACAAACCGCCGATTCCGGGCGTATTCGGTGAGATAGACTGCCGCACCCACACCCAGTGGCAGCGCTACAACCAAAGATACCAGAATGACAAAAACCGTATTTTTGATTGCGGGCAGAACGCCCACGGTACCGTTGATGACGCTCTCGGCGGTGGATAAAAACCGCCAACTGATTCCTCCGACGCCTTGGAAAAGAATATATCCGATGAGAAACAAGAGCAGTCCGGCGGTAATCGCCGCACATCCGTACAGGAGGGTTCTGCCTGTGATTTCATAGATCTTTCGTCTCATGTCAACCCTCCTTTTCCCGTTTTAACACAAGGTTCAAAAAGCCGTTGATCAGCATGATAAAGAGGAACAGCACCAGGCCGATGGAAAACAGCGCCTGCCGCTGAAGGCTCCCGTCCTGGGAGTAGTTTAACTCAATGGAAATACCGGTGGTGAGAAAGCGCACAGAGCGCGTAAGCGCCGGCATATTGGCCACGTTTCCCGCCACCATCATAATGGCCATAGTCTCTCCGACTGCCCGTCCGATCCCCAGTACAACTGCGGTCGCGATACCGCTTCTGGCCGCCGGAACGGAAACGCGGAAGTACGTTTCCAGTTTGGTGGCGCCCAAGGCCAGGGATGCTTCTTCATATTCCTTTGGAACCGTTTCCAGAGCTGTCTCTGAAAGGGAGATGATGGAGGGCAGGATCATAATTGCCAGTACAATGATCGCAGCCAGCAGACTGTCTCCGGCAGGCAGATGCAGCCAGTTTCGCAGGGCCGGAACCAGGACGCACATCCCCACAAGGCCATAGACCACCGATGGAATGCCCGCCAACAGGCTGATTGCCGGGCGAATGACATTTGAGATGTTTTTCGGTGCAACCTTGGCAAGAAATACCGCTGTGAAAAAGCCGATGGGTACGCCGATGACGATCGCTCCGGCTGTACCGCATATGGAAGTCAGGATCAGGGGCAAGATCCCGTACTGATCCCGGCCCGCAGCCCACGTCTTTCCAAAAAGGAACTGAAAAAGGCCAATGTTTTGTATTGCCGGAAGTCCGGAAATAATTAGGTATATGGTGATGAGCAGGACCAACCCCACCGCTGCCAGTCCGCATAGGGTAAAAAGGACCTGCATGGTCCTCTCTACCGCTTTTGATTTTCCCTTTTTCATATCAGTTTGGATACACAGCGCCGGCTGCGGTAATGTACGGGGCTGCTTCCGGGCTGGATGCGAAATCCAGGAATGCCTGTGCCGCCTGAGAAAGCTCCACGTCTTCCTTTGTAACCATTACAAAAGGGCGCTGGATGGTATAGCTTCCATCCTTGACGGTTGCTTCGCTGGGGGAAACGCCGTTTACCTTTGCGGCGGTGACGCTGCTGTCCACGGCAGAGAGGGAGGCATATCCGATGGCGTTTTCATTGGAGGCGACATTGCCGATGACATCGCCGGTGGAGCCGTACTCGTTGGTGTAGACGCAGGCGCCTTCCACCCCCACGATTTCCTCAAAGGCGCTGCGTGTTCCGGAGCCATCTTCACGGCCGTATACTGCGATGGGCGCGTCCGCGCCGCCAAGCTCGGACCAGTTCGTGATCTTTCCGGTGAAAATCTCCGCGATTTGTTCCGTAGTTAAATCCGTTACGGTATTTTTCGGGTTTACCACGACAGCCACGCCATCCAGAGCAACCACATGGGCCACCGCGCCCTGTTCCATTTCCTCCTGTTTCAGCTCACGGCTGGAAAGGCCGATGTCGCAGGTGCCGTCCAGTACGCCGCTGATGCCGGAGCCGGAACCGGTGCCGGAGTAGTTGACGGTGATATTCGGCTCCCTTTCCCGAAATGCCTCGGTCAGCGCGCCCATTACGTCCGCCATGGAAGTGGAGCCGTCCGTGTTGACGATGCCTCCTGTTCGGTTTCCGGAGCATCCGGCAAGCATCGAAATTGCCAAAACTGCTGTAAGAATGAGTGAAAATAGTTTCTTCATCTTCCATTTCTCCTTTGCTTTTTTCTTTTCAGGTACAACTGTATGTTAGTCCCGTAACATCAAATCCGTTATCGCGATTGTGTAAAATGGATGTAAAGTACGCGGAGTATCCCAACCCTTGTCCCTGACGGGCATTTCTTTACATTTCGTCATGTGTATGCTATGATACAGAATAAGCTGTATCATGTGTAAGGAGACGGACAGGGTTGAATCGGTTAAAATCAGTTTGGAAGGAACTGGATCCCAGAATTTTTCTTGCGCTGACGCTGGCAGGGATGATCAATGCCTTTGGCGTTACGATATTTCTTTTTCCGGTGAAACTGTATGACAGCGGGATATCGGGGCTTTCTATGCTGCTTGACCAGATAACCCCTGAGCATCTGACCTGATCGCTGTTTTTGATTGTGTTGAATGTTCCCATTTTTCTGGTGGGACTGCGCCGGGAAGGTGCTGTCTTTACGGTGTATTCCCTGTATACAGTGGCGGTGTATTCTCTGATGTCGTTTCTGATTATGGAGGTTTTGCCGATCGATGTCTCCTTTCTTTCTCCCCTGGCGGGGTCGGATCTGCTTTTGTGCGCGATCTTCGGCGGTGTGATTTCCGGAATCGGCAGCGGCCTGACCATCCGGTTTGGCGGAGCCATAGACGGAATCGATGTGTTATCCGTGATGTTTGCAAAAAAGATCGGGATTTCCATCGGTTCCAAAACGGTGGATTTTGTGGTGGAGGGAATCGACAAATCGAAGTGCGCTATGATTGTCACAACAAAAGCCGACACAATATCCGACGCTTTGACGGAGAATTTTCAATCCAGCGGAACAATCGTAAAGGCTGTGGGCGGTTATTCCAAGGAAAGCAAGGATATTATTTACTTTATCATGAATTATTTTCAGATTAACAAGTTAAAAAAGATCGTACATGACATTGATCCCACGGCATTCATATCCCTGCATGAAGTTTCCGACATTATCAAAAAGAGCGACCGGTAAGGTTTTGCCATCGGCCTGAGGGGAACGTTTTGGCCCAGGAGCGGCCTGGTTTGGGGCATGGCGGAGGGCATGTCAAAGGGATGGGAAACTGCGGCGGTAACGCAAAGGGAGGCGGCTTGTATGCAAAAGATCCGCTGCGTGGTAGAGCGGATTACTTATCAAAACCCGGAAAACGGCTACTCTGTCCTGAAGTGCAGGGTCAAGAATTACAGTGAACTGGTGCCGGTAATCGGCAATATGATAGATGTCAACGTGGGTTCTGTCCTGGTGGCCGAGGGAGAATGGAAGGTAGACGCCAAATACGGGAGGCAGTTTGTGGCCCAAAACTGGGAGGAAACCCTTCCGGCTACCGTATACGGCATGGAGAAATACCTGGGCTCCGGCCTGATTAAAGGCGTGGGGCCGAAATATGCGAAAAAGATTGTACAGAAGTTTGGCGCGGAGACGTTCGCGGTGATCGAGGACAACGTGGAGCTGTTGATCGAGATCGAGGGCATCGGCAGGAAACGTGTGCAGATGATCGCCGAATCCTGGCAGAAACAGAAAGAAGTCAAGAACATCATGCTCTTTCTTCAGGAGCATCAGGTCTCCACATCCTACGCGGCGAAAATTTACAAACAGTATGAAAGCGGCAGTATTGCCGTAATGAAGGAAAATCCCTATCGGTTGGCGGACGATATCTGGGGGATTGGGTTTAAAACGGCGGATCAAATCGCCATGAAACTGGGATTTCGCAAGGAATCCTATGTCCGTCTGCGCAGCGGCCTGATGTATACGCTCTCGGAGCTGTCCAATGAGGGCCATGTCTATGGGGAGAAACAGCAGTTGATCCAGAAAGCCTCGGAACTTCTGGAAGCCTCGCCGGAGACGGTGGTCATGACCATGGACGAGATGCTCAAGAACAGGGAATTGATTCTGGAAAAAAATATTGTCCGTACGGATGAGGAGGGGAACGTCCTGGCGCCCATCTATTTACCCCCTTTTTATTATGCGGAGAGGGGCGTAGCCGGCAAGCTGAGAAAGCTGGCGGCATCGCCCGCGGGAGACAGGCTGTACGAGAGACTGCTGGAGGCCCGAAACCGTACGGGGAACCAGGCGCTTTCCGTGGATGTGAATGCCATTCAGGAAAAGACCGGCATGGAATATGACGATATTCAGGCGGATGCCATCCGCCAGGCTGCCACAGCCAAGGTGATGGTGCTGACCGGCGGCCCCGGAACCGGAAAAACCACCACGACTCACGGCATTATCGCGGCCTATCGGGCATATGGGCTGAAAATATTGCTGGCGGCTCCCACTGGACGGGCGGCAAAGCGGATGAGCGAAGCCACCGGAATGGAGGCCAAGACCATCCACAGGCTGCTGGAATGCAAGCCGCCGGAGGGGTATCAGAAAAACGAGGAAAACCCGCTGGAGGGAGACGTTCTGATTGTGGATGAATGTTCCATGATAGATATCATTCTGATGAATGCGCTGCTCAAGGCCATTCCGCCCGCCATGCGGCTGATTCTGGTGGGGGACGTCGACCAGCTCCCCTCGGTGGGGCCGGGGAATGTCCTTCGGGATATGATTGATTCCGGCGCCTTCCCGGTGGTGCGTCTGACCCGAATCTTCCGCCAGGCGCAGGAGAGCCGTATCGTTATGAACGCCCATCGGATCAACGGGGGAAAGATGCCGGATATAAGCAATGGCAAACATGCGGATTTCTTTTTTATGGAAAACGAGGATGCGGAAACCGCCGTTTCCCGGATTGTGGAGCTGGTCAGGACAAAGCTGCCGGCGTATTACCATGTGGATCCGTCCCAGATCCAGGTGCTTACACCGATGCAAAGGGGCGTGGCCGGGGCCACGAATTTAAACCTTTCCCTTCAGGAGACGCTGAATCCTCCGGAACAGGAGGTTTGGATACAGGGACGGGGCAGGACGATGATGGCCAGGGAATGCCTGCGCCGAAGCGGATACGCATACCGGGCGGGCGATAAGGTGATGCAGATCAGGAACAATTACGATAAGGAAGTTTTTAACGGCGATATCGGCCGGATCGAATCGGTCCATGAAACAGATCGGACGCTTACCGTGAATTTCGACGGAAGGAATGTCAGCTATGATGCGGCGGAGCTGGACGAACTGGTACACGCTTATGCCACAACGATACACAAGGCGCAGGGTTCCGAGTATCCCATCGTTGTGATGCCCATTTTGATGAATCATTATGTCATGCTTCAGAGAAATCTGCTTTATACCGGTATTACCCGGGCTAAGAAGGCGCTTGTGATCGTGGGATCCAAAAAGGCGCTGGCCTATGCAGTGAAAAATGTGACGGTGACAAAGAGGAACACCCTGCTGCGGGAAAGGCTGGCACAGGACGTTTCCGGCCACGGTGAAGAATCCGAAAGGGAAAAAGGAAAAGGGACGGCATTGTGAATACCATTTTAATCATTGAGGATGATACGGAAATCAACCGCATGCTGAGCGCGCTGCTTGGGAAACACGGGTATGCCACGGTCAGCGCGTATTCGGGAACGGAGGGCGTGTTGGTGCATGGCGGGAACATCGATCTGGTGCTGCTGGATCTGATGCTTCCGGGACGGGGCGGAGAAGAAATCATTGGGGAATTAAAGGCAAAGCATAACGTGCCCGTTATTGTGCTGAGCGCCGTATGGGACGTGAACAAAAAGGTGGATTTATTTGCCCTGGGAGCGGACGATTATGTGACGAAACCGTTTCACAACGAGGAATTGTTGGCCAGAATCGCGGCCAGGCTGCGGAACGCCGGGGATCAGGGGAAAGCGCCGAAATGCGTTGCCTTCCGGGATATTGAGATCGACAGGAGCAATTTCACCGCAAAATGCGCCGGCAGACAGATGGAGCTCTCCAGGCATGAATTCGAGCTTTTGAGCCTTCTGGTGGAAAATTCCCATCGAACCTGTACCAAAAGCATGATTTACGATCATGTGTGGGATGATGAAAATTCCGCGGACGACAATACCCTCAATGTGCATATCAGCAAGCTGCGGAAAAAGCTGAAGGAATGCCATCCGGGAACCGAATACATTGAGACGGTGTGGGGAATCGGGTACCGATTAAAAAGGGAAAAGGAAAGTTAAGCCTTTTTTAAGACATTGGTTAAGAGTTTTTTCAGACCTCTCCGTTATGATAGTTGATGTGAGAAGAAATTCTGACGGTTCCGGCGATGCTGCCGGAGGGCTAAGATCCTTCCGCCAGGTATGGGGCGCTCACAGGAAAAAACAAACGGGAGGTTTCCTATGAGAGAAACGGTATTGCAGACAAAGGGGCTGTCAAAGAGTTACGGCTCTTTTCAGGCTCTCGACCATGTGGATCTGACGATTTACAAAGGGGACATTTACGGATTAATCGGAAGAAACGGCGCGGGCAAAACCACGATTATGAAAATCGTCACAGGGCTTGCGGAAAAATCCGGCGGCGAGTTTACGCTTTTTTCCAAACGTGGGGAGGAGCTGGGAAACGAAAAAAGAAGAATTGGATGTCTGATTGAAAATCCCGCTTTTTTCAGCGGACTGACCGCTCGCCAGAATTTGATGTATTACGCCATACAAAAAGGGATTACCGACAAAAGCCAGATCGACAAAGCGCTGGAGATGGTGCATTTAAGCGATGTGGGAAACAAGAAATACCGGAAATTTTCTCTGGGAATGAAACAGCGTCTGGGTATTGCCCTTGCGCTGATGGATCACCCGGATTTTATGATTCTGGACGAGCCGATTAACGGGCTGGATCCCATTGGGATCAAGGAACTTAGGGATACGTTTCAGCGTCTGAACGCGGAGGAGGAAATTACTTTTCTAATTTCAAGCCATATTCTTTCGGAACTTTACATGACGGCGAACCGTTTCCTGATTCTGGACAGGGGGAGGGTGCTGAAGGAATTAACCAAGGAGGAACTGGATCTGGCATGTATGCGATGCCTTGCGGTTCATGCGGGCGATATCGGGAAGGCCGCGGTTTTATTGGAACAAAACGGAATCTTCGATTACAAAGTCATTGACGGAAAGGAACTTCGGGTGTATGACGAAACAGTGCAACCGGAGCGTCTGAACCGTCTGCTGCTGGAGGGAGGCGTAGCCGTGTCGGCCATGTTCGAGGCGGGCATTTCCCTGGAGGAGTATTTCACCTCTCTGGTGGATCAAAAAGAGGGGTAACAGAACAGGGAGTGACTTTGGAAAAGATGGGAGGTAACGTTATGTTGAATATGATCAAAGCGGATTTTTACAGAATAGTGAGAAGCAAGGCCATTTATCTTGCCGTAGCATTGATGCTGATGATGCTGGCCGTTGATATTTATACGGTGGAGGCGGGCAACCTGGGAGTCCAACTGTCGGTGGACACCGGGGACAACGCTGAAAGGAACAGGGAACCGATGCAGACGGATGATGGTGCGCAGATCAGCTCTCTGAGCATGAAGGATTACCGGAATGTAAAGCTGAAAATGCCCGGCTATGCTCTGGATCAGGATGTCCTTGCCTGCAATTTGAACCTGTATTATCTGTTTATTTTTGTGGCGGCTGTGGCCGTGTCGGCAGATTTTTCCGGAAGCTGTGTGAAGAACACTCTTTCTTTTGCCATAGACAGAAGGAAATACTTTTTGTCCAAGTTTCTCTTTGTGATGCTCTGCTGTGTGGCGCTATTGTTCGTCAATACTTATGTCATGTATTTTGGCAATCTGTTGTGCAACGGCAGTCATTTTGCATCGGATCTGGGAAACGTAACCAGGATTACGCTGCTGCAGCTTCCACCCATGCTGGCCTTGGCGGGAATTTTGACCGGCTTTGCGTTCCTGTTCAGAAGGATGGCGGTTTTTAACGCGGTGGCGATACCGTTTATTATGGTTGCGCAGGTGCTGTTTCATTTCCTCAGTTTTGTGTTGAAATTGCCTGAGGAAACGATGTATTATGAATTACAGGTGATGATCGCCCGGTTATCCATGGAGCCGTCCCGGCCCTATCTTCTGAAAAGCTATGTGGTATGCGGAGGGTTGATCCTGCTGTTCGGGGCCGCGGGCTGGCTTTCTTTCCGAAAAACGGAAATCAGGTAACCTGATTCCGGGGGATTTTGGCTCAACATTTGTCTCAAAGGCCTGGAGAGAGCAGATACAAGGGGAGGGACGGCAGAATGGCGGTTGTGATTGGAATCTTGGCGTTTGCCGCGGCGGTTTTGCTGGCCCTTCTGCTGCTTCATCAATATGAAACGAAACATATTGTGAAACAGCTCGGCCAGATTGTGGCGCGCGATACCAACGAGCTTGTCCATACAGTGGGAGCGGGGCGGGCCGACAGGGAGTTAATCAATGAAATCAATCAGGTGCTGGAGGAAATGCGCCGGCAGGGGATTGCCTATCGAAAAAAGAGGCATGACCTGGAGCTGATGGTCACGAATATCTCTCATGATCTGCGCACGCCTTTGACGTCTGCCATCGGCTATGTGGGCCTGATCCGCAGCGGGGAAATGCCGCCGGAGGAACAGGATCGGGAACTGGCGATTGTGGAGCAGAGGCTGTTTCGCCTGGAGGAACTGATTCATTCCTTTTTTGAATTGTCAAAAATCATTACCGAGGATCGCAAGCCGGAAATGGAACAACTGAACCTGACGGCGCTGCTGGAGGAAGTGATTTCTTCTTACTATGACGTTTACAGCGAGGGCGGAAGGAAAATCCTGTTTGAGACGGACAGGGCCCAATGTAGGATCGTTTCCAACCGGAATATGCTCATACGGGTGTTTGACAATCTGATTGGGAACGGGTTCAAACACGGGATCGGGGATCTTTCCGTCAGCTTAAGCGGTTCGGACGGTATCCGGATCCGTTTTTGGAATCAGGCGGAGGAAACGCAGATGGATCTGCGCCATATCTTCGATGAATTCTATACCACGGATATTTCCCGCAGCAAGGGCAACACCGGGCTGGGCCTTGCCATTGCCAGGCAGTTTACCCAGATGCTTGGCGGACAGATCAGCGCGCAAAGGGACGGCGGGATTTTTGCAATTACGGTGGAACTGCCGGAAGATGGCGGCTCTTTGGAAATATCGTAAATCTGCTCCATGGTTTTGGATGGAAATCAAATAGGGCGGACGGGAGCCGTACAGTTATTTTGGACCGCCCCCAGTCCAATCTTGATTTTGGAACCAAAATTGAATATAATGTAAAAAGCGGTTGAATTTGTCCCAAGGGAAGGAGACGGATCAAATGTCAAAAATTTTACTTATCAACGGCAGTCCCCACGCCAACGGCTGCACGGCGGCTGCTCTCGCACAGATGGCGCAGGTCTTCGAGGCGCAGGGGATGGAAACCGAACAAATGCATATCGGCATGCAGAGCGTTCGCGGCTGCATTGCCTGCGGCGGGTGCCGCGAGCGGGGCAAGTGCGTTTTTGATGACTGCGTCAATGAGGCGGCGCCCAAATTGGAGGCGGCGGACGGCCTTGTGGTGGGGAGCCCCGTGTACTACGGTTCACCCAACGGTACGCTCCTTTCCTTTCTGGACCGGCTGTTTTACAGCACCCCTTTTTCCAAACAGATGAAGGTGGGAGCGGCGGTAGTGTCCTGCCGGCGGGGCGGCAATACCGCTACCTTTGATGTGCTGAATAAATACTTTACCATCAGCGGGATGCCGGTGGCGTCCTCCACTTATTGGAACCAGGTACACGGGTTCACCGCGGCGGACGTGCAAAAGGATGCGGAAGGGCTCCAGACCATGCGCAATCTGGCTCTCAATATGGCGTTCCTGATTCGGGCGATTGCCGCGGAAAAAGAAAAACACGGGTACCCCCAGATGGAACGTGACGCGTTCACCAGCTTTGCGGACGGGAAATAAAACCTTCTCCTTCGGCGCCGATTTTGGGATCGGATGATGGGATTCTGATCCTGTGCTTTTGGAAATTTGGCTGGATCCGGGCCGATAGGAAATACAGGGAAAGGGTGATAGGAAAATGCAGGGAAGAACACATACTTGCGGTGAACTCAGACTCAGCGACGCGGGGGCTCAGGTAACCCTGGCGGGCTGGTATGAGAATCTCAGAAAGGTAAGTAAAAATCTTGGTTTTTTGATCCTGAGGGACTTTTACGGGTCGACGCAGGTGGTCATTGAAACCGAGGAAATGATGGCGAAGATAGAGGATCTGAATTATGAGTCCACTCTGTCGATCCGGGGTACGGTGAGAGAGCGCTCCAATAAAACGGACACCATTGCCACCGGGGAGATTGAAGTGGTTCCCTCGGAGATAGAAGTGCTGGGGAAATGCCGTTATAACGAGCTGCCCTTTCAGATTGCGCGCTCCAAGGAGGCGGATGAGAATATCCGTTTAAAATACCGTTATCTGGATCTGCGAAACCCTGCCGTCAGGGAACGCATTGTGCTGCGCAGCAAAATTGTGGCGGATCTGCGGACCAGTATGACGGCTCACGGATTTATGGAGATCACAACGCCGATTCTGACCTGCTCGTCCCCCGAGGGAGCCAGGGATTATCTGGTGCCTTCCCGCAATCATCCGGGGAAATTTTATGCGCTCCCCCAGGCGCCCCAACAGTTCAAGCAGCTTTTGATGGCGTCCGGGTTTGACCGCTATTTTCAGATTGCGCCCTGTTTCCGGGATGAGGATGCCCGGGCGGATCGCTCTCCGGGGGAATTTTATCAGCTTGACATGGAGATGGCCTTTGCCAGCCAGGACGATGTGTTCCAGATTTTGGAGGATGTGCTGCCGCCTGTTTTTGCCAGATACGGCGTCTATCAAAACGCCTCCTCCGCTCCTTTCCGGAGAATTTCCTATGCGGAGGCGCTGGAAACCTACGGAACGGACAAGCCGGATCTGCGCATTGATCTGGTGGTGCAGGACGCCACGGACTGTATGGCGGACTGCGGCTTTGCGCCTTTTGAGGGACAGACCGTGAAGGCGGTGGTGGTTTCCGGTTTTGAGGGGACAAGAAAGGTGATCGACCAGTTATGCGCCGACGTGGAGGTTCAAAGCGGCAGCAAGGCTTATTGGTTTAAGGTGGATGAGAACGGCCAGTTGGCGGGAGGCATTTCCAAATTCCTGACAGAGCGGAAGGATCGGGTGGTGGAAACCCTTGGCTTAAAGCCCGGAGATTTTGTGGGGGTTGCCGCCGGGAAAAAACAGACGGCTCAAAAGACCGCCGGTGTGCTGCGAAAGATGCTGGGGGATATCTGCCCGGCTCATAAAAAACAAAACTGTTATGAATTCTGCTGGATTGTGGATTTCCCCATGTATGAGATCGGCGAGGAGTCCGGGGAACTGGAATTCTGCCACAATCCCTTCTCCATGCCGCAGGGTGGGGCCAGGGCGCTGGAAGAACAGGATCCCTTAAGCATTCTGGCCTATCAGTATGACTTGGTCTGCAACGGCGTGGAGCTTTCCTCCGGGGCTGTGCGGAACCATGACCCGGAGATTATGATCAAGGCGTTCCAGTTGGTAGGGCTGGGGGAGGAGGACGTGAAGGCGAAGTTCCCGGCCATGTACAATGCGTTTTGCTACGGAGCGCCGCCCCATGCGGGAATCGCGCCAGGCGTGGACCGTATGGTGATGTTGATTACCGGGGAGGAGAGCATCCGGGAAGTGATTCCCTTTCCGATGAACAAGAACGCCCAGGACGTCATGATGGGCGCGCCCACAGAGGTGGAGCCCAGACAGTTGGAGGAAGTCCATATCCGGGTGGTTCCGCCGTCCCATTCCTGATGCGTCCAGACGGCGCTGCCTGTTTTTTCGCAGGCAGCGCCTTTTTCACGGGCTGTTGTTTGGCTTACAGTGTCAGCTCCTCCCGCAGCACTTCAAATGCTTCCCCGTACATTCTTCCCATTTCATATCCCCGGAATGCCGCTCTGGCAGTCACGCCGCGGATCCAGTAATCGCCGTATTTATTTCTTTCCGTGACGTGTTCGTCCAACGCCGCGATTTTGGTATCGATGACATCCGTAATGTCCACATACATTTGGGGGCGGAACCCTACATAGGATCTGCCGGACGGAGAAATGGGCTCATAAAAATAAATCGTATTATAGCGCCTGGCGGCGGATATGGTGGCCTTTCCCACCGCAACATGAGCCTGATGAGTGTCAAAAGGCCAATGCGTAAAAATGATGTCGGGTTTGATCAGGTTGATTCTCTTTTCGATGGCCTCTACCGACCGGGAATCATAGGCGATATCCTTATTGCTGAAGTCCAGGATGTCCAGATCCTTACATCCCAGAACCCGGGCCGCGTTTTTCCCCTCCTGCATGGCGGTTTCATCGGTTCTCATGACCTTCCCGTTATAATCGGTATATCCGGATTGGCTCATGACGATCATGTGGACGTCATGTCCTTCGCGGATCGCCTTGGCCAGCGCCCCTCCCGAGGCCAGCTCAATATCGTCCAAATGTGCGCCGATGGCAACGATTGTTTTTTTCATGCTGTGGTTTTCCTCCTTATTGTCCCGTTTTTCTGCTTTTTATCTTTTTGGAGATCTGTTTTAACCGGTAGATCAACAAAAACGCCGCCGTTGATTGGAAGTGCAGATTGATCAGTTTCTGCTCGTAATCCGTCACATACTGTCTGTAATAGACGTTTTGACGGAAGTTAGGAAATTCGGCGGCCATTTCCTTTTTTAAGGCCGTCAAAAACCGCGGATCCGGCCGGATGCCGCCCTGCATGTAGGAAAATAAGGTGATCCGGTAAAAAAGATTGCTGAAATGAAATTCAATCACCTGGGGAAATTCCTCCCAAGCGCCGTTTTCCCGTGCATACTTTAACATAATGCGCATGGCTTCCATGCGGTCCAGGCATTTTTGCAGATCCACGGAATGCGTGGTGGAATTGCCGTGCTGATAGTAAAAAACATTGGCTTCCGGGATATGTTCAAAGTGTTTCGCCCGCATGGCCAGCTCCACAAACGTGGCATTGTCTTCATAGGACATATGCTCGGGAAATTGGAACTCTTTTGCGAAAAAGATTTCGCGGGCGTAAATTTTGGTGCCTAAGGGGCCAAAATGCAGCAAAAAAGCTTTCCGCTTTTCATGGTCCAAAATTCCCGTCTGATCCGGGAAATTACAAGCTTCTCTCTGGGCGGGAACCATGGTATGCTCATAGACCCTGCTCATGTCCGTCCCTACGATGTCGGCTCCTGTGCGGTCCGCAAGTTCCACCATTTTTTCATAGAGATCCGGGACGACCCAGTCGTCTGCGTCCATAAACCCGATATAACGTCCTTTTGCATGCTGTAACCCCAGGTTCCTGGCTCCGCCCTGCTTTTTGTTTTCCGGGGACGCAACCGCCTTGACTCTCCCGGGATACCGCTTTTCCAGTTCTTTCAGCACCTGGAGAGAGTCGTCGGTGGACGCATCGTCAACGGCGATGATTTCCAGATTCTGCAGCGTCTGACCGGCCAGGGATTGTATGCAGTATTCCAAAAGGCCGTCCTTTGCCATATTGTAAACAGGTACGATTACGCTTAAGTCGAACATGGATCCTTATCCTTTCTGATGAAAGCTGTCACAATCCGAAACAGGACGGAACGGAGGATGTCCGCGCAGATGCCCAGGGCAAACATGGCGGCCACAGCGCCCAGTATCCGGCCCAGGAAAACGGGAACGGATTGCTCCGTCACCTCCCTCAGCCCAAACCAGTCCTGCCACAAATACCTGATCAGGGGGCTTTCCTGAAGGAGATACACGCCCAGGCAATAGGGGGAAAGCCTGCCGGCCAGCCGGGCGATTTTTTCCCCCGGCTGTTTTGCGTGGAGGAACGCCGCGAAAATGCCTATCGCCGAACAGAACACCAAAATGTGATTGTATTCCAGGGCAACCGTGGTCATTTCCTTCAGATGTCCCGTCCGCGCCTGAATCTGGCTCACAATCCTTATTTCCGCCAGTATCAAAAGCGAACTGCCAAAATAAAGCAGCCGTCCGCGCCGGGCGGTATGAAGGAACCGGAACCCGTAGAGCCTGACGTAAGCCCCCGCTAAAAAGAGGGTCAGATACCAGAGAAAGGAATATCCCTTGCTGTCCATGGACAGCCGGACCGGCAGAAAGCTCTTGATCACGCACTCGAAAAGCAGCAGCCAAAAAATCACTCCCTGTAACTGCTTTTTTGTCATGGCATGCACACCGCTGATGAGCAAAGGAAGCAGCAGGTAGATGATAACGTACGCCGAGAGAAACCAGTAGGTTTCCATGTGGATCGGCAGAAAATAGGGCAACAGGCCGTAGCTGTCACTCCGGTCAGGCGCTTGTCCAAGGAGCACAAACAGGCCGTAGACGCCGGCCGAGTAAAACAGCGCCTGAAACACAAGCTCCGCCAGACGCCTGATTTTAAATTTCGAGGAAATCATAAAATAGCCCGAGATGAACATGAAAATATTCACAGCGGGAACGGACAGTATTTCAAGGGCCCAGGCGATCCAGCCGTTTGCGCCGACATTGCCTCCCATAAAGGGCAGCAGGTCGCTCTTTGTCAACGCGTGGAGCATGGTCACCATCATCATGGATATCATTCTCAGAATATCCATATTTGCATTTCTTTTTGTTTCCGTCTGGGACGATGCCATGATATGCCATCCTTTTTCTATCAGTCTGATCCGATTCCGCCCGGACCGCAGAGGATGCTCAGGCCGTTATCTGGCCGGATTCCCCTTTACCGTAGCGCCTGCCGGGACATCTTTCGTCACAACGGATCCCATGCCTACAAACGCGTCCTCTCCCACGGACACGCCGTCCCGCACCACCGCGTTTCCGGATAAGTAAGCCCGTTCTCCCGTGGAGGAGCTTCCCATCATCAGCACCTCTCCCACAACAATCGTGTTTTTTCCCATGTGGACGTTATGGGAGATAAAAGCGCAGTTGTCGATCCGGCTTCCGCTGCCGATGACCGTATCATCGATTGCCCCTTTGCAGACCACGCTGTTTGCGCCGATCTGCACGTTATTTTCAATCATCACGCCGCCGAACTGCGGAATGGTAATAATCGCGCCCTCCTCGTTCCTGCGGGTGGTCAGGCCGTCGGAACCAATCACCGTATTTTCCCGTATGATACAGTCATCGCCGATCTGTACGCTGCCGACGATTCGGACGCCGGAGGCGATATAACAGTTTTTTCCAATCTGCACATCCCCGTCCACATAAGCGCCGGGAAAAATGACGGTGCCTTCTCCGATTTTCGCTCCCTCGCAGATGATCGCGCCGTCCTTCGTGTGAAAGGGTTTCGGCATGGCGTTGTAAGTCACATGGTTTTCATGAAAAAACTGCGCAAACCCGTAACGAGGCTCCTTGGATAGAATGACCGCGTGTTTTTGGGAAAGCTGCGCCGGGACAGGGCAGCTTTGCGGCCAGATGACAATACATTCCTCTACGGTCAGCACAGTTTCCCAGTATTTTAAAAATCCCTCCGTCACAAAAAAGACGGCGTTGTTTTTCGGATGAAGCAGGCTGGCCGGCCGAACCACCTGAAAATGCTTGGTGGGATCATATTTTGAGGCGTTGATACAAAAGAATTTCTTCCCTTCCTTTGTCTGCATGGCGGCATTCCTCTCTGTGTGTACAGATTTCTTTTTTGAAAGCCCGGCGTCCGCAAGGCCCTTTGCACAGTCTTAGGGACAGGCATACAATACTATTATACTACCATGTCCCCGTTTCGTCAGCAACACATTTTTCAACTTATGTACTTTTTAACGTTTAAACTCTTGCAATTATATCACAGATGTGTATAATAGTGCATGTTTCTTACAATGGATTGGCACCGGGAAATTTCAGATAGGATTCAGATAGGAGAAGGCGGTACATGCAGGAGAAAAAGCTGATAGAATTTCGAAATATCGTAAAGAGTTTTGACGGCCAGATCGTTTTAAAAGGCGTCAACCTGGATATTTATGAGAATGAATTTGTTACCCTTCTGGGCCCCAGCGGGTGTGGGAAGACCACGCTTTTGCGGATCCTGGGAGGATTTTTGAGCGCTGATGAAGGACAGGTGATCTTTGACGGGGAGGAAATCAATGACAAACCGCCTTATCAGAGAGAGGTCAACACCGTCTTTCAGAAATACGCGCTGTTTCCCCATTTGAACGTATATGAAAATATCGCCTTTGGCTTAAAGATTAAAAAGATGGGAAAAGACGTGATCGAGCAGAAGGTGATGAAGATGCTGAAACTGATCGGGCTGGAGGGGTATGAAAATAAAAACACCACCCTTTTGTCCGGCGGGCAGCAGCAGAGAGTGGCCATTGCCCGCGCTCTGGTGAACGAACCCAAGGTGCTGCTTTTGGACGAGCCCCTGGCGGCGCTGGATCTGAAACTGCGCAAGGAAATGCAGTACGAGCTGAAACGGATCCAGCAGGAGGTGGGGATTACCTTTATCTTTGTCACCCATGATCAGGAGGAGGCGCTGACCATGTCCGACAAGATTGTGGTGATCCGAAACGGCGAGATCCAGCAGATTGGAACCCCTCAGGAAATATACAACGAGCCGGTAAACCGCTATGTGGCGAACTTTATCGGGGAGAGCAATATTATTCCGGGGATCATGCCCCAGGATTATAAGGTGCGGTTTGACGATATCACCTTCGACTGCGTGGACTACGGGTTTAAGGAAAACGAGCCGGTGGATGTGGTGATCCGGCCGGAGGATATCGATATCGTGGACGAAAAAGACGGCAAGATGACCGGAGAGGTCTTAAGCGTATTGTTTAAGGGCGTTCACTATGAAATTATGGTGGAAACCGTCCCCGGCACCAAGGTGACGGTGAACATGCAGGTCACCCAGAATCGGGACGTGGTAAGCGGTGACGGAAAAGAAAAGATGAGCGCCACGGACTTTTATGTGGATATCGAGGATGTGAAAAAGCTCAATGACAAGGAAATTATCGCCCGTTCCAACGCCCAGGCCTGGAATCCTGACAGCGACGAGTACATATCCTTTGCCAGAATCGAATATGCGCTGGAGGAAAAGGAGGGGGATTATCCCGTGAAATTTTCCACCGCGGGCGGCTTGAGCATCGAAAGGATCATTCATGTGGTGAACCAGCCCTTTGTCCGGAACGAGAAAGCCAACGAAGGAGTGATGGCGTTTAACTTTATGACCACCGTGGATGAAATCAGGGAGTCTCAGGCGCTGGACATTGACATCAGGACCTGGGCCAACGCTCAGGCCTGGAAACTGAGCGATGAGAATGAGAGCGTGGATATTACCGTGGATTACGATTTTGACCCGGACAGTATTACGGAGGGGGTTTATCCCATCACCTTCTGGACCCCGGGGCGGGAGTTTAAAATCCATACCACGGATTACACTCAGGAGGGACAGAAGGTTGGCCTGACGTTCTTCCCGGAGGATATCCATGTGATGCCGAGAACCGTTTGAGAAACGCGGAGCTGGATTTCGCGGAAAAATCACACTGATGTGCTGATTTTCCACACAAAAATTTGTGCCGGAGCGTCACAAATTTCCCTGATGGCAGACGCGAATTTGAGATTCGCGTCGCCCCGTCCCGTAACCGCTTCGGAATGGAGGTTAAAATGAAAAAATTTTCCCAGTTGGCGATTCCGTATATTGTCTGGGCGGTGATTATGCTGGTGCTGCCGGTGGCGCTGATCGCGTTTTACTCGGTGACGGAGCCCGGGAACAGCATCTTTTCCTTTTCCGTTACTCTGGATCATTACATCACGTTTTTTACCGATCCGGACTTTTTAAAGATACTCTGGCGGTCGCTGTGGATCGCGGTTAAAACGACCCTGATTTGCCTGTTGCTGGGGTACCCGGCGGCGTATTTTATTTCCAGGTGCGGCGAAAAATTACAGAACGCGCTGATCCTCTGCATCACCATCCCCATGTGGATTAATATGCTGGTCAGGACCTATGCGTGGATCGGGCTTTTGACCGAGGGAGGGCTGATCCAGAGAATCGTCTCCCTGTTTTTCCCCGGCGAAAAGGAACTGCTGTACACGGAGGGAGCGGTTCTTCTGGGGATGGTTTACAATTTCCTGCCCTTTATGATCCTGCAGATCAATACTTCTCTGTGCAAAATGGACGGAGCGCTTTTGGAGGCCGGATCGGATCTGGGCGCAAACCCGGCGCAGACCTTTGCGCGGATTACCCTCCCGCTGTCCCTTCCGGGGGTGGTAAACGGCATTACCCTGGTGTTCCTGCCGGCGGTCAGCTCCTTCTTTATCCCCAAGCTGCTGGGCGGGGGACAGTATTTTTTGATCGGCAACCTGATCGAGAATCAGTTTATCACAGTGGGAGAGTGGAATTTCGGCAGCGCCATTTCCATGGTGATGGCCTTTATCATGATGCTGCTGATGGCGGTTGTGCGTAAGCTGGAGAACAGGAATCAGGGAGGAAAGGAGGAGCGGAATCTGTGAAAAAAGGAAAACGTCCCCTTGGGAAGATTTTAATGATTCTTTTGATCGCTTTTTTCTATCTGCCGATCCTTTATATGATCGTGTTCTCCTTTAATGAAGGGAGATCGCTGACCGGGTTTACGGGATTTTCCCTGCGCTGGTACAAACGTATGCTGGAATCCGGCACAATGACGGAGGCTCTGTACACCACCTTTTCCGTGGCGTTAATCGCCACCTGCATCTCCACCGTGGTGGGAACGATCTCGGCGATTGGGCTTAGCAAATCCAAAAAGGTGATCCGCACACTGATGGAACAGGTGGATAATCTGCCTATGATGAATCCGGAGATTGTGACGGCGATCGGATTCATGCTGCTGTTCATTACCTTTCGGGTGGACAAGGGGTATCTGACCATGCTGCTGGCGCATATCGCGTTTTGCATCCCCTATGTCATCCTGTCCGTGATGCCGAAGATCCGGTCTTTGGATCCCAATGTGGCGGACGCCGCCATGGATCTGGGAGCAACGCCCTGGCAGGCAATGACAAAGGTTATCATTCCGCAGATTACGCCGGGGATTGTGGCCGGAGCGCTGATCGCTTTTACCATGTCTGTGGACGATTTTATTATTTCCTATTTTGCCGCGGGGGGAGGCGTAAAAAACCTGAGCATGGTGGTCTATACCATGAGCAAGCGCGTGAACCCCAGCATTAACGCGGCGTCCACCTTGATGGTGGTCATTATCACGGTGGTGCTGATCCTGGTGAATGTGATCCCCGCGATAGCGGCAAAGCGCAAAGCCTCGGATGAAGTGAAAAAGAGAAAGGTGTTCCTCCCCGCTGCGGCGGTGATAGCGGCGGTTGTGATTCTGCTGTTGTTTCGGCCCGGGGCCGACGGCGGAAAACGGCCCTATGAAGGACAGACCCTGCACATTTACACCTGGGGAGAATACACGGGGGAAAATATCATAGGAAATTTTGAGGAGGAGACAGGGGCCCGGGTGATTCTGGAAACCTTTGATTCCAACGAACAGATGTATATCAAGGTTGCCAACGGGGAATCCTTCGATATTCTTGTGCCGAGCGACTATATGATACAGAGGCTGATCGGGGAGGGATATCTGCAAAAGCTGGACCCTTCCGCCATGGACGGGCTGGACAATCTGACGGATGCCGTGAAAAATCTTCCCTATGATCCCGGCAACGAGTATTCCGTTCCCTATTTTTGGGGCACGGTGGGAATTATTTATGACAAGACGAAGGTGGATCTGGAGGATCTGGAACAGGAAGGGTTCAATATTTTCCTGGATGAAAAGTATCGGGGGGATATTTACCTGTACAATTCCGAGAGGGACAGTTTCATGATGGCGTTAAAGGCGCTGGGGTATTCCATGAACACGGAGGATCCGGACGAAATCCAGGAGGCTTATGACTGGCTGGTGCGGTGTGTGCAGACGATGGACCCGGAGATTGTGACGGATGAGATCATCGATAACATGGCGCAGGGCCGGAAGGCTCTGGGGCTGATTTATTCCGGAGACGCAACCTATGTGATGTCTGAGAATGAAAATATGGGATATTATCTGCCGGAAACGGGGACCAATCTCTGGTCGGACGCCATGGTGATCCCGGCCAACGCGGAGAATCCCCAACTGGCCCAGGAATTTATCAACTATGCCTGCGAGTATGACGGGGCCTATGACAACTCCAGCTTTGTGGGATACACCTCGGCAAATGAGGAAGTGATGGAGGTGCTTTCCGGAGAGGGCGGGGACTTTGAGGGAATCGACGCTTACCTGCCGAGAACGGATAATGACATGGACGAGGTGTTCGAGTATAACGAGGCTACCAGAAAGGTAATCAGCAATCTTTGGAGCCGTGTGCTCATCGCCTTCAGCAACGCGGACTAGGGCAAAGCAAAACGGATGCGCCGAAGAAAATCTTGCATTTCCGGTTTGGGACTGTTACAATAAACACAGGCGCCGACCATGCAGAGAGAATGTGCAGACCACAGCCGGTCTGCACGTTTTTGTTTGCCGGGGCGGAAGAATAGGAAATTGTCAGGGGAGTGTGTCAAGGATGGATTCGGAAATTCAGGACAGACAATACAAAAAGATGACAGAAACGCCGGTGGAAAAGCTGGTGGCATCGCTGGCGGTGCCGACGGTTCTGAGCATGCTGGTAACCAATATCTACAATCTGGCGGATACGGCCTTTGTGGGGACGCTGGGAAACAGCGCCAGCGGCGCGGTGGGAGTGGTGTTCGGATTCATGTCCATCCTGCAGGCGGTGGCGTTTATGTGCGGACAGGGCGCGGGCAGCATCATGTCCCGCAGCCTGGGCCATAAGGATCAGGAGACGGCGACGCGCTATACCTCGACCGGTTTTTTCCTGTCCCTGATCGCGGGAGGATTGATCGGGCTGATCAGTCTTCTTTTTCTGGATCCGCTGGTTTATGCCCTGGGGAGCACGGAGACCATTGCGCCGTATGCGAAGACCTATATTTTCTGGATCATCCTGGCGGCCCCCTTTATGTCCGCCAGCCTGACCATGAATAACCTGCTGCGCTATGAGGGAAGGGCAAAGCTGGGAATGATGGGCCTGATGACGGGAGGGGTGCTGAATATCGGCGGGGACGCTCTCCTGATTTTCGGGATGGGGCTGGGAGTGGAGGGAGCCGGAATCTCTACGGCGGTTTCTCAGTTGATCAGCTTTCTGATCCTGCTGTATATGTTTTTGTCCGGCAAATCCCAGACAAGGATCAGGATCTCCTGTGTGGACTGGCATTTTCGGACCATTGGGAACGTGGCGGCCACGGGCTTTCCCAGCTTACTGCGGCAGGCGCTCAACAGTGTGGCCACCATTCTGTTGAATTCTCACGCGTCGGTGTACGGCGACGCGGCGGTGGCGGCAATGAGCATTGTGTCCAGGATCTGTTTCTTTGTGATGGCGCTGGCCATCGGCATCGGACAGGGATTCCAGCCTGTGAGCAGCTTTAACTACGGCGCCGGCAGATATGACCGGGTCAGGAAGGCTTTTTGGTTTACCTTTGGGCTTTCGGAGCTGCTTTTGATTTTGACGGTGATTCCGGTCTTTCTGTTCGCGGAACCGTTGATCCGGCTGTTCCGCAATGATGAACAGGTGGTTTTCATCGCGATGCGGGCCCTCCGGCTGCAAGCGGTGACCCTTGTCACCGTCCCTATCACCATGGTCACGGAGATGGGGTTCCAGAGTACGGGGCAGAAGGTGCTGGCGTCGGTGGCGTCTTCCATGAGAAGCGGCGTGGTCTTTATTCCCGTTCTATTGCTTTTGGCCAACCTAAGAGGACTGGCCGGCATTCAGGAGGCTCAGCCGGTGTCGTTTGTGATCGCCTTCTTTATTTCTCTTTTCATGAGCCATATCTTCTTAAAGCGGGTTCGCGCCGGAGAGGAAAGGGAAAAAGAGGCAGATCCGTCCTCCTGCTTGACAAAATAAGAACCGGGGATGTATAATCCAGTTGTTCTATCAACAATACATAAAAAGAGGAACCGATCTATGCGGAACCATTTGCTGAGCGATCTTTACCGTGTTGTGACAGAAAAACCGGACAAGATCGCCTATTCCGATGGAAAAAACAGTCTTACGTTTCGGGACGTTTATCTGCAAAGCCAGAGCATTGGCAGTTATCTGCATGAAAAAGGGATATACAAAAGGCCGATCGTGATTTTTATGAAAAAATCGCCTCAGGAGATAGCGGCTTTCTTTGGCGTTGTGGCGGGCGGATGCTTTTATGTCCCTGTGGACGAGGAAATGCCCCAAAGCAGGATCCAGATGATCCTGGACAATGTGCAGACGCCGCTGATCATCTGTGATGAAACCACGGAGAAGCTGGCGGCGGGTTTTCAGGTAAAAGACTGTGAAATCAAACCATATGACCGGTTGATCGGCACAGGGATCAACGAAACGGCTTTAAAGGAAATCTATGACAGGGCGATTGACACGGATCCTGTTTATATTGTCTTTACCTCCGGCTCCACAGGGATTCCCAAAGGCGTAGTGGCCTGCCACCGCTCGGTCTGCGACTATGTGGAGCAGCTTTCGGAAATTCTGGGGTTTGATGAGGACACGGTGTTTGGCAACCAGGCTCCCCTCTATTTTGACGCCTGCCTGAAAGAGATCTATCCCACTTTGAAATTCGGCGCTACCACCTATCTGATTCCCAGGCAGTGTTTTTCGATTCCGGTTTCTTTGGTGGACTTTTTGAATGCCCATAAGATCAATACCATCTGCTGGGTGGTTTCCGCGTTGACCATGGTCAGCGCGTTTGGAACGTTTCAGACCGTGAAACCGGAATTTTTGAGAACCATCGCCTTTGGCAGCGAGGTGTTCCCCATCAAGCAGTTCCGGCTATGGAGAGAAGCGGTGCCGGGGGCGTCGTTTACCAATCTTTACGGGCCTACGGAATGTACCGGCATGTGCTGTTACTACCGGGTGGACCGTGAATTTGACCAGGAGGATGTGATCCCGATCGGACGTCCTTTTCCCAATCGTGAGATTCTGCTTTTGTCCGAGGACGGCAGGGAGGCGGCGTATGGCGAACAGGGGGAAATCTGCGTGAGAGGGACGGCGCTGACCCTTGGGTATTATAACGATCCGCAGCGCACTGCGGCGGCGTTCGTGCAGAACCCGCTGCAAAAGGCGTATCCTGAGTTGATTTATCGAACGGGCGACATCGGCCGATACAACCAAAACGGGGAGTTGTGCTTTGTCTCCCGGCGGGACTACCAGATCAAGCATATGGGGCACCGTATCGAGCTGGGAGAGATTGAGGTCAATGTGAACGCCGTATCGGGGGTAAAGCTGTCCGCCTGCGTGTATGACAGCGAGAAGGGAAGGATCCTTCTGTACTATGTGGGAGATCTCACGGAAAAGGATCTGATTCTGGATCTCAAAAACAGACTGCCCCGGTATATGCTGCCAAACAAAACCGTACGGCTGGAAAACATGCCGTTTACCGCAAACGGAAAAATTGACCGGGTGGCGCTGAAAACCCTGTGACAGAGAAAGGAAGGATTTATTTACCATGGAAGAATTGCTGGATATCTTAAAGGAACTGCATCCGGAAGTGGATTTTGAGACGGAGGAACATCTGGTGGACAACGCCATCCTGGATTCCTTCGACATTGTATCCCTGATCGCGTCCATTCATGAGGAGTTTGACGTAACGATCGACGCCGGAAGGATCCTGCCTGAGAATTTTAACTCGGCAAAGGCGCTTTACGCGCTGATCCGCAAACTGGAAAACGAAGACTGAGGAGCAGGCCCATGTTTTTCACGTCATATGAATTCATCGGATTTTTCTGCCTGTTAATAGCGGTTTATTATCTGATCCCCAAAAAATACCAGTGGATTTTGCTTCTCGCCGCGGGTTATGTGTTTTACTGTGCGGCGGATCCCAGATACCTGATTTATCTGCTGGCGGTGACGTTCCTCACCTATCTGGGGGCGCTGTACCTGGAAAAAAGCTTTGCGGCTCAGAGGGCTTATTTAAAGGAAAACGGGCAGCAGATGGATCGGGAGGCCAAAAAAGCGTACAGGGCGCTCCGGGGGAAAAAACGGCGCAGAGTTTTTGTCCTGATCCTGGTCATTGTATTGTGTATCCTGGCCAGCGGCAAGTATGTCAATTTTCTGATTTCCAATCTCAACGGGATTCTGCATGTCTTTGGCAGCGAAGGGCGGTTGTCTTTTGTCAATATGCTGTTTCCTCTGGGCATTTCTTTTTATACCTTTCAGGCGTTGGGGTATCTGGTGGACGTATATCATGAAAGCGTTCCGGCGGAGAAAAATTTCTTCCGGTACGCTCTGTTTGTGTCCTTTTTCCCGCAGATGATCCAGGGGCCCATCAGCCGTTTCGGCGATCTGTCGCAGACTCTGTGGAAGGAGCATGCCTTTCAGGGGGAAAACCTGAAAAACGGCCTTCTCAGGATGCTGTGGGGATATTTCAAAAAAATGGTGGTGGCGGACAGAGTGCTGATCGCCGTCAAGCTGCTGGTGGGACAGCCCCAGGTTTACAGAGGGGCGTATACCATGGTGATTATTTTGTTTTATACCGTTCAACTGTATGCGGATTTTACCGGAGGAATTGATATCACTCTGGGAATTGCGCAGACTCTCGGCATAGAGCTGAAGGAGAATTTTATCCGTCCGTATTTTTCCAAATCTCTGAAGGAATATTGGCGCAGATGGCATATTACCATGGGGACTTGGTTCAGGGATTATGTTTTTTATCCCGTTTCCGTCTCGGGAGTGATGCAGAAGATTTCCAAAGTGACGAAAAAGACGCTGGGAGACAGAGCCGGGAAACGGCTGCCCGTTTACCTTGCTTCGTTTCTGGTCTGGCTGGCCACGGGGATCTGGCACGGGGCTAGCTGGAATTTTGTGGTATGGGGATTACTGAACTGGGCGGTTTTGATGGTTTCGGAGGAACTGGAGCCTGCGTACGCTAAATTCCATGCCCGTTTTGCGGTGGCGGGGCGCTGGTATTATAAGCTGTTTCAGGTGGGCCGGACGTTTGCGCTGGTCAGCGTCTTAAAGCTGTTTGACTGCTATACGGAAGCATCTACCGCTTTTCGGATGCTGGGATCGGTCTTTGGGGCCGACAACTGGGGTATTTTTGTGGACGGCTCCCTGCTGCAACTGGGATTGTCGGCTGCGGATTATGGAGTGCTGGCCCTGGGAATCCTTTTGATGCTGGCGGTGAGCCTGGCTGGGCGGAGGGAGAGTGTGCGCAGCAAAATCGGCCGGATGCGGTATCCGGTGCAGGCGGCGGTCTGGTTTGGATTGTTTTTGGCGGTGCTTTTGTTTGGCACCTATGGAATCGGATACGACGCCAGCCAGTTTATTTATAACCGATTCTGAGAGAGAGGGAAACCGGGCGCGGGCGCCGCTGTTGGAGAGCGGTGTTCCCGGACGGCAACGGGGGAACAACGGAGGCTGTTTTGAAAAATCAAAGTAAGGGCGTGGAACCGGGACGGCGGGAAACCGACCCGGAAGAAAAGAATTTAGTGTGGATCGATCTGTCGGAGGGGCAAGGGAACCCTTCTTACGGACAAGCCCCGGAAACCGGCAACCGGAAGGCCGGCAATCGGCAGGCCGGGAACGGGAAAGCTGCAAATCGGAAAACCGGGAACGGGAAAGCTGCAAATCGGAAAACCGGGAACGGGAAAACCGGGAGCGGGAAAGCTGGCAATCAGAAAACCGGAAAAAAAGGCGGCCTTATCGCCGGGATCTGCTGTCTGCTTTTGCTGGCGGCGGGGGGAGTTTTTTACTACCTGCTCCCCCATCTGTGCGTCAAAGAGGCGTTGACGCTGGAAGCGGGAATGCCCTGCCCGGAGACGGCGGATTTCCTGAAATGGCAGTGTGAGGATGTTTCCCTTGTTTCCGGCATCGACGAAAGCATGGAGTTTGACAGCGTACAGGATTATTCCGTTGTTCTCCACCTGTATCATCAGGATGTGGCCACGGTTTTACATGTGACGGACACGGTGGCGCCTAAGGTGCGGACCAAGGATGTGAGCATCATGCTGGGAGAATCTGTGGCGGCGGAGGATTTTGTGGAGTCCGTGGAGGACGTTACCGCCTGCCGGATTTTTTACGGCGGGGGGCCGGATCTGGAAACGCCGGGGCAACAGACCGTGACGGTGGACGTGGAGGACGAGGGCGGCAACCTGACCCGGGCGGAGGCGGCGCTGGAGATCCTTCAGGATGTTACGCCCCCTGTGATTGAGGGCGTACAAGAGCTGACCGCAGAGGTAGGAGGAAGCGTTTCGTATAAAAAAGGGGTTACGGTCACGGACGATTATGACGATGAGGTGACGTTTACGGTGGATCATTCTGCGGTCAATCTGAACGAACCCGGGGATTATCCGGTGGTATACGCCGCTGCGGACAAATATGGCAACGAGACAAGGGTGGAGACGACCCTGCATGTGAGAAAACCCAGACCCATTCCGGCGGGGGGAGGGGGTCTGCCTGTGACGGAGGAAACCGTAAACGCGGAGGCCGATAAGGTGCTGGCGTCCATTACGAATCCGGATATGACGCAGTATGAGATTCTGAAGGCGATTTATGAATGGTGCCATTCCCAAATTGCCTTTGTGGACGAGGCGCCGAAGGACGACTGGGTGACCGGCGCTTATTACGGGCTGATTTTGAGGAAGGGCGATTGTTTTGCTTACGCCATGACCGCCAAGTGCCTGCTGACCAGGGCCGGCATTCCCAACATGGACATTCAGCGCATTCCTCACGGGGATAGCTGTCATTACTGGAATTTGGTGGACATCGGCGAGGGATGGAGACATTTTGACACTTGCAGGAGAGCGGACGGTTCCACCTTCTTTTACCTGACGGACGCGGAGCTGATGGAGTATTCCAATGCTCATACCGGACGGAATTATCCGGACGGCACCCATTATTATGACAGATCGCTGTATCCTGAGATTCCATAAGGGCGAGATGAAGTTTGTGTCCAAAATATCGGACAGGGAGGTACCACGTTGAAAAAACTGGGTGTGATCGGAGGGCTTGGCCCCATGGCTACCGCCGTATTCATGAAGATGGTCGTTGAAATGACGCAGGCGCGTACGGACCAGGAGCATATTGCGATGACCATTTACAACTGTCCGCAGATACCGGATCGAACCGGATATATTCTGGGACTGACCAAGGAAGATCCGCTGCCTGAGATGGTTCGGCTGGGCCGCAGGCTGGCGCAGGACGGCGCGGAGCTGATCGCGGTTCCCTGCGTTACGGCGGGGTATTTCTATGCCAGGCTGGCCGAGCAGGTGGACGTTCCCGTGATTGATATCGTCCGGGAGGTGCGGGATTGCCTGAAGGAGCGCGGAGTTGCCTGCGCGGGGCTGATGGCCACGTCCGGCACCATCGAAGGCGGTCTTTTTCAGGAGGCTCTCGCTCCTGTGTGCAGACTTGTTTTGCCGGATGATCAGGATCAGGGAGAGCTGATGCATCTGATTTATGATGAGGTGAAAGCCAACAGGCCGGTGGAAATGGGCCGATTCCGTCAGGTGGCGGCGCATCTTCGGGAGGCGGGGGCCCAGGTGATCCTTCTGGGCTGCACGGAGTTGTCCGTGGTTGCCGAAAACATCGGGCTGGGGGACGAATATCTGGATCTGATGCGTCTGATGGCGAAATGCGCGGTGAAACGCTGCGGCAGATTAAAACCGGAATATGAAGATTGGCCGGTTTTGCCGAAGACAGTGTCCTGATCACCGGGGACGGGAAGGAATCTATGAAAGCAAAGCGCAAAACAAGGGTGGCCCGGGTGCTGATTACGGGCATTCTGATACTGGCAGTCCTGGCGGGCCTTCAGAGGCTGCTGATGCCAAAATACATGGGAGCGGACCGGGAAGGCAGCATGATCAGCGAATATTACCCACAGGACAAGGATCACGATGTGATTTTTATCGGAGACTGTGAGGTATACACTAATTTTTCGCCGGCGGTGCTTTGGGAGGAATACGGCATCAACAGCTATATCCGCGGCAGCGCCCAGCAGTTGATCTGGCAGTCGTATTATCTGGCGGAGGAAACCTTCACCTATGAAAAACCCAAGGTGCTGGTGTTTAACGTGTTGTCCATGGAGTACAACGAGCCTCAGAGGGAAAGCTATAACCGCATGACGCTGGACGGGATGCGGTGGTCGCCGGCAAAGGTGAAAAGCATTCTGGCCTCCATGACGGAGGAGGAAAGCTTTCTGGAATATGTGTTTCCCATTCTCCGCTACCATGACAGATGGAGCCAGTTGACCGGCGACGATTTTACCTATTTTTGGAAAAAGGACAAGGTGAGTTTCAACGGCTATTATATGCGGGTGGACGCGCTTGCGGCGGAGAACGTGCCGGAGGGGAGGCCCCTGGGGGATTATCGCTTTGGGGAAAACGCGTATGCGTACCTGGACAAGCTGACGCAGCTATGTGAAAAGGAGGGAGTGGAGCTGGTGCTGATCAAAGCGCCCAGCCTGTATCCCTACTGGTATGAAGAATGGGATCTTCAGATCGAGGAATACGCCCGGGAACACGGGCTGAAATATTACAATCTTTTGGACGCCGCAGAGGAAATCGGCCTGGATTACCGGACGGATACCTATGATGGAGGGCTTCATCTGAATCTGTCCGGTGCGGAAAAGCTCACCCGCTATTTCGGAAACATTCTGCAAACGGAATGCGGTCTGGAAAGCCGGAAGGAGGAAACAAAGCTGGCGGAGCAGTGGGAGACAAAGCTGAAGGAGTACCGGGAGGAAATACGCCGCCAGACGCAGGAGCTGGAAAACAGCCGTACTACCGGCCGTTAAACACAGGGAATTACGGAAATACAGGGAATTACGGAAATACAGGGAATGACGCAAATGCAGGGAATGACACAGATGTAAGGAATGACGGAAATGCAGGAAATTGCGGAATCCCCGGGAATCCCGGGAAATATAGATGATTTTAAGAAAGTGACGACACAGGGAGGAATTCACATGAAAAGAAGGAAAAGAACCATATGCGCCGCCATTCTGATGGGGATGGCCATCGGACTGTGGGGCTGCGGAAACGCCGCGGAGCCGGAAGTTACGCCGGAAGAAAGCGCCTTGGACGAGTCCCAGGCGTCCGGTGAAAATCAGGAGAATGCACAGAATCAGGAGAACACGGAATCCTCCGACGCTCAAGCGGCGGAAGGCTATTTTTTTGAGGCAAACGGCGTGGTCATAGGAGTGGATATGAACATGGACGATCTTCTGGACAGCCTGGGAGAGTACAAAAGCGTGTTTGAAGCGCCCAGTTGTGCGGGAGAGGGGATGTCCTACTTGTATACCTACGCTTCCTATGAGATTGAAACCTATCCGTCCGCGGAGGGTGAAAACCTGATCGGCTACATTGTGTTAAAGGATGACACTGTGGCCACCCGGGAGGGAGTGGATCTCTCCATGACGAGGGAAGATGTGATCCGCGTATACGGAGAGGATTATCAGGAGGCGCCCAACGCCATCACCTATGAAAAGAACGGAACCAAGCTGAACTTCATTCTGGAAGGGGACGCTATCGTTTCAATCGAGTATGTTTCTCCGGTGGTGGGGTGACGGATTTGGATATCAGGGAGAAACAGGAAAAGACGGAAAAAGAATACGGCTTTTACGGAAGCCGGGAGGCGAAAGGCGTGTTGGCCCTCGGCCACCCCTATGCCGGTATCCGGACGCCGGCGGATCTGTATGATGCCCTTTGGGAAATCTGGTGCGCCGAAACCTGCGCTCCCCGTATGCGGGCGCAGTGGTCGCCGGACAACAGAACGCTGGGACAGTGTTCTGTCACCGCCTTTCTGGCGCAGGACATTTTTGGAGGTGAAGTGCGGGGGATGCCTACCCGGGAGGGCGGGGTTCACTGTTACAATGTGGTGAACGGAACGGTTTTTGACCTGACCAGCCAGCAGTTCCAGGATCGGGCGGCCGATCTGGTCTACGGGGCGGATCCTGTGCAGGAGAGGGAATCGCCCGCCCATTTCGGAAAAGAGGAAAAGAGAAAACGGTATGAATTTCTCAGGGCGGCTTTGGCAAAGAAAACCGCCGCATCGGTCTGCGCCAAGGAAAAGTAATTTCATTTCCCTCTAAAGTAATTTTCAAGACTGCCGATAAACATAATAAGGAATGCAGAAAGGCCATGAAGGCCATAGCAGTATCGGAAGGAGGGATCCTGAATGCGGATAGAAGCATACAGTCAGGTACAGCAGATGTACCAGACGAAAAAAGTAAACAAAGCCCGGCAGACCGAAAGCACGGCACAGTCCAATCCATTGCAGATCAGCAGTCTGGGAAAGGATTTGCAGACGGCAAAATCCGCGGTGGCGGCGTGTCCTGATATCAGAGAAGAACTGACGGCTCCCATCAAGGCGAAGGTTCAAAACGGCACCTATCAGGTAGACAATGAAACTTTTGCGGAGAAGCTGCTGCGCAGATACGAAGAAATGAGGTAGCAGGCCAGTGGCAAGCTTGATGGAAAATCTGATCGAGGTGCTGGGACAGGAGAGCGACGGATATGAGAAACTGTTGGATCTGTCCCAAAAAAAGACGCCGCTCATTGTGAGCGGCGATCTGGAACAACTGCAGAAAATCACGGATGATGAGCAGATCGTGGTGAGCAGTCTCCACAACCTGGAAAAGAAACGGGCTGAGGTTACTGCGGATATCGCCAACGTATTAAACAGGGATGTTACCATGCTGACGCTGACCAATCTGATCGAGATGATGGCGGGGCGGCCTGCTGAGCAGGCTATGCTCGCCCAGGCTCATGACAGACTGAAAAGCGCGGTCCGTTCCTTACAGCGGACCAACGAACAAAACAGGGAGCTGCTGAACAACGCGCTGGAGATGGTGGATTTCGAGATGAATCTGGTGCAGTCCATGCGCAAGGCGCCGGAGACGGCGAATTATACCAAAAGCGCTTACAATTCCGGAGATACGATGGGAGTGGTAAGCGGCGGATTCGACGCAAAGCAGTGACCGCCAAATCCCCGTGAAATGTTGAGGTGACGTTTATGCCATTGATGGGAAGCCTGTATGTAGGGGCATCCGGATTACAAAATAGTCAAAATGCGCTGAACACAACAGCGCATAATCTTTCTAATGTGGATACGACCGGTTATACCAGGCAACAGGTACAACTGGCGGCAAAGCATTATATGACCCTGTCTATCGACCCCAAATCCGTCAACAACAAACAGGTGGGAATGGGGGTCACATTTTCCCGCGTGAAACAGGTAAGAGATTATTTCCTGGACAAAACATACCGCAAGGAATCAGGGCGCAGTATGTTTTACGAGGTGTCCTCGGACGTGATCGAGGAAGTGGAAAGCCGTCTGGGAGAAATGAATAACGAGGCGTTTCAGACGACCATAGCGGATTTCTGGTCCGCCATTGAAGAATTGTCGAAGGATCCGGCCAGTTCCGTCAATCAGGGGCTGCTGGTTCAGAGGGCGTCCGCGCTGATCGAGCGCGCCGCCTCCATTTATAACGGGCTTTCCGATTATCAAAACAATCTGAATATCCAGATTCGCAAGCAGGTGGACAAAATCAACCAGTACGGGAAACAGATTCTCTCCCTGAACGATGCGATCCGCTCCATCGAGGCGGGAGGCATCGAGCATGCCAACGATCTGCGCGACGCCAGGAACCAGATTCTGGATGAGCTTTCCCAGTTGACGGAAATCCGGTACGACGAGGATATGTACGGAAATGTGTGGGTACAAATTGAAGGCGTGGATTTTGTAAAGGGGTCTACCTGTTATGAAATCGGGCTGGATCTGGATGCCACAACCGGTTTCTTTACGCCGTTCTGGCCTCAGAACGCGGATTATAAAATCCTGGCGGACGGCACTAAACAATATGTGATCGACGGGGCGGAGGTCTTTAACCTGAACAGGGAGATCTCCTCCGATAAAAATACGGATATCGGCGGCTTAAAGGCCATGCTGCTGGCCAGAGGCGACCACAGGGCCAATTATACCGATATCGAGGGGGATTATGACAGCATCTCCCAGTCCATCGTCATGAACGTGCAGGCGGAGTTCGATCAGCTCATCCACCACATGGTCACGAAGGTCAACGGGATTCTCGCCGACGCGTCGGGCCTGAAAGAAGGAGATCTGGAGCTGGCGGACGGAACCCAGTTAAAGAATGTGAAATACTGCCGGTCGGATCCGGGAGGATACCTGAGAAACAGCGACGGCAGCCCGATTCAGTTGTTTGTGAGATCCACATCGGACAGCTACACGAAGGTGACGGGAGCGGACGGTAACGAATACTGGGTGTATCAGGAGGAAGACCCCTCTCAGCTCAACACCCTTTACACCTGTGGAAACCTGTCCATCCCTTCCGAACTGATGCAGCAGCCTTCTCTGCTGGATTTCCGCCTGGATGACGGGCAGGAAGACAGAGCCACCATGCAGGCGCTTATGGACGCTTTTACGGAGGAAGTCTACACGTTAAATCCTAACGTCAAAAAGAAGACGTCCTTCAGCGAATATTATACGGATCTGGTCAGCCAGATCAGCGTCACCGGCGAGGTGCAGCGCAGCATTTATGACAACCAGGTGACCACCGTGGAGAACATTTGCAGCGCCAGAGAACAGGTGGTGGGCGTATCCTCCGACGAGGAATTGTCCAACATGGTTCGCTTTCAGAACGCTTACAACGCATCCAGCCGATATATCAACGTGATCAGCGAGATGCTGGAGCATATCATCACTACCCTGGGAAGATAACAGCACGGGAAGGAGGCGTTTTCCATGCCCTCAACATTTTTTGGATTAACCATTGCATATTCGGGGCTGCTTGCGTCCAACGCGGCGCAGAATACCGCCGCGAACAATATCGCGAATGTGGAGACAAAGGGGTACAGCAGGCAGCAGGTAAAGCAGCAGGCCGCCAACGCTCTGCGGGTATTTCAGAAATACGGCTGCGCGGGCGCCGGAGTGGAAACGCTCGCCATTGAACAGATCAGGGACGAGTTTTATGACACCCGTTACTGGAACAACAACGCCAACGTGGGCGAATACAGCGAAAAGCAGTATTACATGACCATGATCGAGGATTATTTCGACGATTCCGCCCTTTCTCCGGGATTTAAAACCATATTTGACCAAATGATGATCACCGGTATGGAGGAACTTTTGAAAAATCCCAACGACGCCACCGCGAAATCGCAGTTGGTGGGGTATGCCTCCTCTCTGTCGACGTACTTCAACAATCTGGCCGGCAATATGGAAAAGCTCCAGAAGGACGTGAACCAGGAGCTGAAACTGAAGGTGGAGGAACTGAATTCTCTGGCGGGGGAAATTGCCACTCTGAACAAGCAGATCAACACCATCGAGCTGACGGGCGCAAAGGCAAACGAGCTGAGGGACAGACGGGCGCTGCTGGTGGATCAGCTTTCCCAGATCGTAGACGTAGAGGTGACGGAAATTCCCATCCAGGATACCAATAACCCCGACCGGGTAACCGGGGCCAACCGCTACATGGTCAAGATCGCGGGCGGGCAGATTCTGGTGGACGGCAACGAGTACAAAGAGTTAGAGTGCGTAGCCAGGACCAACTATGAAAAAGTCAATCAGACGGATATTGACGGCCTGTATGACGTTTACTGGGCGGACGGCCAGAAATTCAACCTCTATAACGCGGCCATGGGCGGCGCCTTGCGCGGCCTGGTGGAAATGAGGGACGGCAATAACAATGAAAACTTTAATGGGTTGATTGTGGGGGTTGGAACCGCAAACGGCGGCGCCAACGATACGGTGACGATCCAGGTGGGACAGGATTACTTACAGGATCTGAATAAGCTGAACCTGGCGGAAAAAGGCATTATCAATCTGGGGAATCAGGAATTTTATTTTGATTCCTGGGAATACACCATCAGCTATGACGAAAAGGGAGAGCCGGTTTACCGCTATACCTTCACCCTTTCCGCCGAGAAGGAACTGAATCCCCAGAGGATTACCAATGACAGAGTGGGCAAGACCGCCAACGTGGGAACCAGCCTGGACTATCAGGGAATTCCCTATTACATGAGCCAGATGAACGAGTGGCTCAGAACGTTTTCCCAGAAGTTCAACGACATTCTTACCAGCGGCTATACCGCCGACGGGACCAAAGGAATTCCGCTGTTTTCCGCCAATCACGCCGTGGACGCGGAACAGTTTGATTTCCCGGATGCGGGCAGATATGACAGATATTACGGAAAGACGAAGGACGAGGTCAAGGCGTCTTTTCAGGAGAAATTTTATGAGGGCCTGGTGAGCGCCAAATACCAGGAACTGTTTCAGGACAAAAAAAACGAAGTGTATCAGGAGCCTGAGGAAGCGCAGATACAGGCGAGGGCGGATCAGTTGAAACAGGAGCTGCTGGCCAAGGATCCGGATGTGACAAAACTTCCCACGGATGAGGAACTCAAAGCCCAGGCCGAGACGGAGCTGAAGAACCAGGCGACGCTGGACGCGGAGAAAATTGCCAAGGAATACGCGGACGAAGAAATTCAAAATTACACCGACGATCTGCAGAAACAGGCGGAGGAAGATGCGGAAAACGTTTTGGCGGAAGGCGTTTTTACGGTGAGCGTAAGCGATGACAGCTATTATCGAATGACGGCGATGAATTTTGACATCCTGGCGGCCATGGAACTGGATCCCGGTCGCATGGCCAACCGGTACGGACAGGGAGACGGAGTGGAGCAGAGCGATCTGTTGAAGGATCTGAGGCTGCTTGCCACCGATAAGGAAGCCATGAGTTTCCGGGGATGCTCCGCCTCTGAATTCTTACAGTGCGTTTTATCGGACGTGGCTTTGAACGCCCAGAGAGCCAACACCTTCTATCAAAGCTACACGGATATGGCGGGCACCATCGACGTGCGCAGAGTGTCCATTTCCGGCGTGGACGAGGACGAGGAGGCGGTAAGCCTTGTGAAATACCAGCACGGCTATAATCTGGCCTGCCAGATGATTCAGACCCTGTCGGAAATGTATGACAGGCTGATTCTGGAAACCGGCGTATAAATCATTTCGGGAAGCGGGACGCAGGGAGGCGCCGGTTTCGGTGGGAAAGGATATCACTGACGCAGGGAGGCGGGAAAAGGAGAGGATTATGAGAATTACCAACAAGATCATGCAGATGAACAATCTGTCCAACATCAACGCCAACAAAGTCAACGAGGATCGGCTGAGCAACCAGATGTCTACCGAAAAGAAGATCAACCGCCCCTCCGACGATCCCGTGGTGGCTATCCGGGCCCTTCGCCTGCGCAGCAACGTGACGGAGGTAACGCAGTATTACAGTAAAAACATTCCCGATGCGGAGAGCTGGATCAATGTGACCCAGGACGCCCTGAACAATCTGACCCAGGTTCTGACCAATCTGATCAGCCAGTGCAATAAGGGCTCCAATAATTACCTGGAATCCGAGGACCGGGAGATTATTCTGGAGCAGATGAGATCCCTGGCGGATGAGATTTACGCCACCGGCGATGCGGATTACGCCGGCAGGTATGTGTTCACCGGATACCGAACCGACACTTCCTTAAGCTTTGACAAGGAAACGGAGCAGTTGTTTTCCATTGTGGAGCAGTTGGACACAAGCGCCATAGACGATGTGACAAAGGTCTTTACGGATAAGCTGCTGGATCTGAATGCCAGCAATTACATGGAAGACGGCATGAATGTGACGGATCAGGAAATCAGCGCGGTGAACTGCCACCGGATCCGCCTGGCTTACAATGACTGTGTGGGAGACGCCGGGGCAGCGCCGTCCATCCGTTTTCAGCAGAAGGTGACGGGAGCGGACGGCAAAGTAACCTATGAGGAAGTCACCTGGGAGGGAGCGGATATCACCCTGATGCATTCCTACGAGGATCCCTATTCCCTTGCGGCGAACAACGACGACGCTGTGGTGTTTGTGCCGGAAACCGGGGAAATTCTCCTGGGAGAGAATAAGTACCAGCAGCTTATGGCCGTGAAGGATGACGCCGGCACAGTGGCAAACGAAGGCGAAATCCAGGTCGGCTACCAGAAGTCACACTGGCAGAAAGGGGATTTAAGGCCCCAGCATTACTTCGCCTGCGTTTCCGATCCCGGGACGGAGGATGAGATCCGTTACAATGATTCGTATCTCACGGAAAATGAGGAACATCAGTTTATCGAATACGATGTGGGCTTTAACCAGACGATCCGCGTAAACTCTACGGCGGATGAATGTTTCCAGCACGGCATCGGCAGGGAGGTGGACGATTTGATCACCGCCATGCAGAATGTGGAGGATTTGGAGGGCATCAAGACCACGCTGACCCAGCTTGCCGCGGAGGCGGAGGGAGACGAGGAAAAAGCGGCCCGGATTCAGCAGCAGATGGATGCGGTGGATAAGGCGCTGACTCTGGCCAGGGATAAGGAGCAGAAGCTCTTTGAATCCGGCATCACCGCGTTTCAGGGCTATCTGGACGACGCCAACCTGTGCATTACCAACTGCGGAAACAGGGGCAGCAAGCTGGAATTGATTGAAAACCGCATGAAGACGCAGAAGACCACCTTTGAGACGTTAAAAAGCACCAACGAAGACATTGACATCGCGGAGGTTACGATCCAGTTAAAAAGCGCGGGCATGGTATATGAAGCGGCGCTTCTGGCGGCGGGCAAGGTCATGCAGGCGACTCTGCTGGATTACATTTAAGGGCTGAGACGGGAACCGGGCGGTGAGAAACGGCATACTGAGATCAAAGCTGCCGGAGGCAGCGGAAAAGAGGAATTATGAGGATTGAGACAAAGATTTTCGGCGAGATCGAAATAGCGGACGACAAGGTGATTACCTTTGAAAACGGGATCATCGGTTTCCCGGAGCTGAAACGGTTTGCGCTTTTGCACGATGAGGACAAGGGAACGGACGTTGGAATCCGTTTCCTGCAATCTCTGGATGAACCGGCTTTCGCCATGCCGGTGATGGATCCCCTGATTGTCAAGCCGGATTATGATCCTGAGGTGGACGATCTTCTGTTGAGCAGCGCGGGGCATATCACGCCGGAAAACATTCTGGTGCTGGTGACGGTGACCGTACCCGGGGATCTGAAAAAAATGAGCGTGAATTTACAGGGGCCTTTTGTGATCAACGTGGAGGAACATAAGGCGTGTCAGGTCATTGTAGAGAAGGGGGATTATCCCGTGAAATTCCCGATCTACGATATTTTACAAGCGGGAAAGGCGGGTGAGTAGCATGCTGGCGCTGTCTAGGAAAAAGAATGAAGCGATTGTGATCAACAACAATATTGAAATCACCATTTTGGAAGTCAAGGGAGAGCAGGTCAAGATTGGCATTGCCGCTCCGAAGGAAGTGCCTATTTACCGCAAGGAGGTTTATCTCCAGATTCAGAACGCCACCAGGGAAGCGGTGGACGCCGAGGGTATGGAGGCGCTGAAAAATCTGCTGGGCGGCTGAAGGGCGGAAGACGGCGGAGAAACAGGAGACAGAGCAGGGAGGCGCAAAATTTTTGTGTTTCCCTGTTAATTTTTCTTCGGGGAAAACCGATAAAAAAGGTAGATATATCGTCAAAGATACCAGAATAACAAATTACGAATTTCACATGGAGGTGGACACTATGACTATTGAACCGATTTCAAGTGTAATGACTGTGCAGGCACAGGGAAGTGTTGCGCCAAAGGTTCAGACTGCCGTTCAGACAGAGAAACCTGACAGCGCCAACAGCAGCGTACCGGCGGCGGAGCAGGTGGACAGGACCACGAACGTGGTGGAGAACGCTCAGGAGAAGGGGCAGGCCGACAGCGAGCAGAACAAGGATCAGCAGCCCAGCCATGAGCAGATCCGCAAGGCGGTGGAAAAATTAAACCGCAATATGCAGAATACCGAGGCGGTGTTTGGCATTCATGAGGACACCAACCGGGTTACCATCAAGATTCTGGACAAAACCACGAAGGAAGTCATCAAGGAGCTTCCTCCCGAGAAGACGCTGGATATGATCGCAAAGGTCTGGGAACTGGCAGGAATTCTGGTTGACGAAAGGCGTTGAGGCCGGAGGGGAATCCGTCGGCGCCGGCGTCCTTTTCAGGCGGCGTGTAGAGCCATATCAGCACAAAACAGAAAACAGGAGGATTTTGCAATGCCGATGAGATTGAGCGGACTGATGTCCGGTATGGATACGGAAAGCGTCATTGAACAGCTTGTGGCCGTGAGACAGACAAAAGTCGATACGGCGAAAAAGGAACAGACCAAGCTGCAGTGGAAACAGGAAGCCTGGAAAACCCTGAATGCAAAAATCAGGAAGCTGTATGACGGCGCGCTGAGCAATTTGAGATTTGAGTCTTCTTACATGAAGAAAACCACCAAGGTTTCCAACAGCAGCGTTGTCAGCGCCATCACGGGCTCCGGGGCCATGAACAGCGTGCAGACCCTGGAGGTAGAGCGGCTGGCTCAGTCCGGCTATCTGACCGGGAGCCAGCTAGGAGACGGAAAGCAGGGATACACCTCCGAAACCAGACTGAAGGCTCTGGGACTGGAATTTACGGAAAACTGCAATATCAAGGTAACTGTGGGCGGTGAGGAAAAGGAAATCAATATCGCCGGCGGTTCTACCATCGGCGATGTGGTGCAGGCATTTAAGGACGCCGGCATCAACGCCTCCTTTGACGAGGCTAACCAGAGGTTCTACCTGGCGTCGAAGGATACGGGATCGGAAAATGATTTTTCCGTCAGCGCAGGCGACACCAACGGCCTGAAAGTATTGCAGATGATAGGGCTCAATTACGCGGACGAGGGCATCCGGGAAAAATATCAGGCGGTGATCGATTCCCGGGATGAACTTTTGCGCAGCAGAACGGACGAAACCCTTTCCTCGCTGACTGCGGAGAGGGACAGACTTCAGGGACTTTTGAGCGACCGGCGCAAGATGCTGTCCGAGGAATTTGGCTCGGAGTTTTCCGATCTGGACATAAACAGTGACGATCCCGCCGAAATGGAGAAGGTGAAGGAGCGGGCGGCGCAGTTGTATGCGCAGGATTCGGAACGCTATGGGAAACTGGCGGACTGGAGCGGCAGTTGGGACAATCTGTCGGGACGTCTCAACAATGTCAACAGCCAACTGGAGATCGGGCCTGACGGCAGCGTCACCGGCCTGGCGGAGAGCAAAAAGGAAGAAATCACAAAGGGCGTGGACGATCTGGTGGGCCAGTATCAGGCGGCGCTTGCGGCGGCGGATGCGTCCGGGGCCAAAAAGAGCAACGCGATGGACGCCAAGATTACTTTAAACGGCGTGGAATATACAAACTCCAGAAATACCTTTGAGATCAACGGGCTGACTCTGACGGTGAATTCTACCACGGCGGCGGGTGAAGTTGTCACGCTGACCACGGCTGACGATACTGACGGTATCTATGACATGATCAAGAATTTCCTGAAAGAGTACAACGAGCTGATCAATGAGATGGATAAGCTCTATAATGCGGACAGCTCGAGAGGGTATGAGCCTTTAACCAACGATGAAAAGGAGGCCATGTCCGATAGCGAGGTGGAGGAGTGGGAAAAGAAAATCAAGGATTCCCTTCTTCGCAGGGACAGTACGCTGGGAACAGTGTCAACGGCGCTGAAACAAATGATGGTGAGCGGGGTGACGGTGAACGGCAAGCAAATGTACCTTTCCAATTTCGGAATAGAGACGCTCAGCTATTTTACCGCTCCTAAGAATGAGAAAAACGCTTATCACATTAACGGCGATGCGGATGACTCCTATACCTCCGGGGAAGCTGACGATCTGCGTTCCATGATTGCCAACGATCCTCAGACGGTGATCGATTTCTTTGTGGGGCTGTCCAGAAATCTGTACTCCGAGCTGACGGACCGCATGGCCCGCACGGACTTCAGTTCTTCTTACACGGTGTATGAAGACATCCGGATGAAGAACGAGTATGACAGCTATACCTCCAAAATCAAGGATCTGGAGAAAAAGCTGTCTGATTATGAGGATAAGTGGTATCAGAAATTTGCGGATATGGAGACGGCGATGGCAAAGCTGCAAAGCAATGCAAGCGCGGTGACCTCTTTGCTGGGCGGCTGATAAAAGGATTTATGACGGAAAGGCAGGATGCTGAAAATGGCTTTACCCAATGCGTATGCGCAGTATAATAACAGTAAGATTTTGACGGCTTCGCCGGCGGAGCTGGTTTTGATGCTCTATGAAGGAGCGATCAAATTCTGCAATATAGCCATGGCGGCCGTGGAACAAAAGGATATCCAGAAGGCTCACCTGAACATTGTGAAGGTGGAGAAGATTATTGACTATCTGCGTCAGACGCTGGACATGAAATATCCCGTGTCCCAGGATTTTGAAAGAATTTATTCCTATCTGAGCCAAAGGCTTGTGGAGGCCAACATTAAAAAGGATTACGGGATTCTGGAGGAAATCAGCGGACATCTGCGCAGTGTGCGGGATACCTGGAAGGAAGTAATGCGGATCAATAAGGAGCAGAGTGCGGTATGACGGAAAATTATCTGACGCTGTTGGAAGAAAGCCTTCAGGAAAAACTTCAGGTAATGGACGAGATCCGGCAGTATAATCTGCGGCAGCAGGAGCTTTTTCAGACGGATGAGGCGGATATGGAACTGTTCGACCAGTATGTGGAAGAAAAAGGGCAACTGATCGACAAATTAAGCGCTCTCGATAACGGCTTTGAGAGCCTGTATGCCAGAGTGTCGGAGGAGCTTTCCGGTAACCGGGACCGGTACAGGGATCAAATTCGGAGGCTGCAGGAGCTGGTCACCCAGGTGACGGAAACCAGCGTGATGATCCAGGCGCAGGAATCCAGGAACAAAAAACTGGTGGAGGATTATTTTCGCAAGACCAGGGAAACCATCCGTATGGGAAGAAAAAGTTCCAAAGCGGCATATGACTATTATAAGAATATGAGCCATTCTTCTGTGGTGATGCCGCAGGTGATGGACAAAAAAAAGTAAAGAAGGGTGGCGCAGGCCACCCTTATCTTTGGCCCAGAGAGCATTTCCCCAAGAGGATTTTAACGGAAAAAAATAAGAAAAACGGAATACCTCTTGCAATGATTTCCGATGTATCGTATAGTGGTCGTACAGACATATGATTGATTGCTAGAATGGAGGAAAACGACATGACAAAAGCAGAAACCCTGAAAAAAGAGATCCTGAGGCAGTATCGAAGCGTGCGCCAGTTCGCGATGGAGCTGGGAATTCCTTACAGTACGCTGGTGACAGCTCTGGAACGGGGGATTGAAGGCATGGCATACGGCACTGTGATTAAAATGTGCGATAAGCTGAGCCTGAATCCCGTTGATTTCACTTCCCTGGAAAGGGACGCGTCCTTAGGAGCCCAGCTTTTGGAAAACCGGGTGATGCAAAATTACATGAAACTGAATCAGACGGGACGGGATAAGATTCTGGAGCTGATGGAGGATTTCAGCCAGATTGAGAAGTATAAAACAAAAGGGAAAAAGAGTAAGTAAGGGGGCGGGAAATTCCTTTTAACAGTAACCGTTAAACATCATGCCGCTGTACGCGCTGGTGGAATAGGGGTTGATAAAGTTATGGCCCGGATTTTTATAGGCAACCATCACCTTTTCCACATAATCCATGGGGTTTAACGCCACCTGATTGCTTTTGCGCAGCAGCGAATCCGAAAAATTTTTCAGATAGCCGAAGGTTTCGGAGATATCCTGGGATCCTTCGGCAGTCTGACGCAGTACGTCCCGATCCAGTTCAAGGGTGCCGTCCTCCGCCATGGTAAATCCCATAGATTGCAGAGGGTTTCCGTATACCAGAGCGATGCCCTTTAACTCCCGCACCAACTGTCTGCTTCTTGCCTGGGTGTCGAGATAGGAGGAGGCCGCTTTCATAAATTCGTTGTATCCGCCGATCAGGTGGGAAATATTGTCTGTGAGGGATTCCACGTCGGTCTTTAAGCCGATTTCCACCGGGCTGCCCTCCGGACTGACGCCTTTTAAGGTAAGATCGAACAGCCCGTCTATCGTCAGGCGGTTGGAAGAAACGGTCTGAGGCTTTCCGTTTACCATAATTTCCGCGTTCGAGGCGTTCCGGCTCACATAATCCAGCCCGAAATAGTCAACCGTGCCGGCATTTTTGCTGGTGTGGTCGTCGCTGACGGTAAACAGGCTGCTTTTTCCCTGGGGCAGACCGGACTCCTCCGATGTCAGGCGAATGGCGGTGCGGTTTTCCGATTCCACCACGTCCGCCTTTACGCCAACGTTGGAATTGTTCACAAGGCGCGCCAGACGTTCCTGGATCTCACGGTTCGTTTCCTCGCCGCTGACGGAAAACTGGAATTCATAGTTCATGTCATTGATTCCCAGATCAAAGGAATAGGTGCCGGAAACAAGGGAAACCTTGTCGTTCGGGAAAAAATAGCCGAGATTTTCCTGGGAGGAGGCCAGGGAACGCACCTCAAGCTGCACAGAGGGAACGGCGTCCTCTCCGTCCTGGGAACCGATATAAGAGGCGGAAACCGTTTCTTCATCGGAGGAATAGGCGCTTTTCTTGCGGAACAGGCCGTCCTTCTCCAAACCGCCCAACTGAGCGATCGTGTTGTGTAAACCTCTGGCGTTTTCCTTCAGGTCAACGGCGTAATTCTGGGTAATCTTGCTGGTGGTGGGAAGATACCAGGGGGCGTCCCGGTTCATTTTGACTATGGTGTTGTACACGCTGCGAAGCTCGCTTTTTTTATGGGCATCGTACCGCGTGACCGGTTTTGGCGTATATGCGGACAAAAAATTATTGTATACCGCACCCAGTGCAGCGCTCATAGCCGCGCCTCCTTTCCTCCCTGAATCCCACAGCGGAATTTTTGATAGAAGAAAAATCCGTTTTTCTCCCTTGACAGATACAGTTATTTTATCACATAATATAAGAGGAAACAAGATACAGATCAGAGAAAAATCATTTCAAACGGAAAAAATAGTTGACGGGACGAACCTGATATGGTATATTTACGAAAGAGAAAGGTTTTAGCTCTTTTTTTTTGCTTAAAATATTTGAAAAACCAAGGGTAATAAACGGAGGTGGCAAGATGCGTACAAAAATCACATTAGAGTGTACCGAGTGCAAACGGCGTAACTATAATACGACCAAGGAAAAGAAAACTCATCCCGAGCGTATGGAAATAAAGAAGTATTGCAGGTTCTGCAGAACTCATACACTGCACAGGGAGACCAAATAAGGTCGCGAAAGGATTTATCATGGGAGATTCCGCAGAAAAACAGGCGCGTCCCAGCTTTTGGAAAGGGATGAAAGCCGAGTTCAAAAAAATTATATGGCCTGACAGAATGTCAACCCTGAAACAGTCCGTCGCCGTAGTGATTATCTCGATTGTAGTGGGCGTTATCATTGCGATCCTGGATTATGTCATCAAATACGGTGTGAATTTCCTGACATCAATTTAACGGGAGGAGATCCTATGGCAGAGGCAAAATGGTATGTGGTTCATACCTATTCAGGATATGAGAATAAGGTTAAGGCCAATATTGAGAAAACCATTGAGAATAACAGGCATCTGGCGGAGCAGATTCTGGAAGTCAGGGTACCCATGCAGGACGTGGTGGAGTTGAAGAACGGCGCAAAGAAAACCGTTCAGAAAAAAATGTTCCCCGGCTATGTGCTGCTCAATATGGAGATGAACGACGATACCTGGTATGTGGTGCGAAACACCCGGGGCGTTACCGGATTTGTGGGACCGGGCAGCAAGCCCGTGCCCTTGACCGAGGCTGAGATGAAACCTCTGGGAATCAAGACCGAGAACGTTTCCATCGACTTTGTGGAGGGTGACAGCATTGCCGTAGTGGCCGGCGTGTGGAAGGACACCGTGGGCGTGGTTCAAAAACTGGACTTTGGCAAGCAGACGGCCACGATCAACGTGGAGCTGTTCGGCAGGGAAACCCCTGTGGAAATCAGTTTCGCAGAGGTGAGAAAGCTCTGATGGCTCTCACGGCTTGAGACAAAAGGTATTAACCGGCCAGTCCGGTCAATATAGGCAGCAAAGTGGGAGCAGGAAACCGCTGGACGGGTTCCTGCGCCGAAACGCCGTCGGCAGCGGATCCGCCTGAACGGGCGGACGAGGACGGCTTACCACAATTTTAGGAGGTGCCAAAATGGCAAAGAAAGTAGAAGGTTATATCAAGTTACAGATTCCTGCCGGCAAGGCAACGCCGGCTCCCCCGGTTGGACCTGCTCTGGGTCAGCACGGCGTGAATATCGTCGAGTTCACCAAACAGTTCAACGCAAGAACCGCCGATCAGGGAGACGTTATCATTCCCGTGGTGATCACTGTTTACGCGGACAGAAGTTTCAGTTTCGTTACGAAGACTCCTCCGGCCGCGGTACTGTTAAAGAAGGCATGCAATCTGCAGTCCGGCTCCGCGGCGCCGAACAAGACCAAGGTGGCGAAGATTTCCAAGGCAAAGCTTCAGGAGATCGCCGAGCTGAAAATGCCTGATCTGAACGCCGCAAGCCTGGAGGCCGCTATCAGCATGATCGCCGGTACCGCCCGCAGTATGGGAATTACCGTAGAAGACTAAGGGCATGTAACATGCTCATCCGGCGCCTGTGCCCGATGCATGCAGACAGGGACGTTTCGCAGCCGCCGGCTGGGACTTTCATCGTAAATTGGGAGACAACATATGTTGTCGCTGGAACCTGGGAGGTAAGAGAATGAAACATGGAAAAAAATATACAGAGGCTGCCAAGCTGATAGACCGTACCGTCTTCTATGAGCCGGAAGAGGCAATCGCTCTGGTAAAGAAAACGGCAACGGCAAAATTTGACGAAACCATAGAGGTTCATATCCGCACCGGCTGCGACGGCCGTCATGCGGAGCAGCAGATCCGCGGCGCGGTGGTGCTGCCTAACGGAACCGGTAAGACAGTGAAGGTTCTTGTATTTGCCAAAGGCGATAAGTTAAACGAAGCGGAAGCGGCAGGCGCCGATTATGTGGGCGGCGAGGAGCTGATCCCCAAAATTCAGAACGACGGATGGCTTGATTTCGACGTTGTAGTGGCTACGCCCGATATGATGGGTGTGGTGGGACGTCTTGGTAAAGTGTTAGGCCCTAAGGGTCTGATGCCAAACCCTAAGGCCGGTACCGTGACCATGGATGTGGCCAAGGCCATTGCGGATATCAAAGCCGGTAAGATCGAGTACAGACTGGATAAGACCAATATCGTGCATGTGCCTATTGGAAAGGCATCCTTTACGGAGGAGGCGCTGCTGGAGAACTTTAACGCGCTGATGGACGCTATCATCAAGGCCCGCCCCAACGCCCTGAAGGGACAGTACCTGAAAAGCATTACCCTGACCAGCACCATGGGCCCCGGCGTAAAGGTGAGCGTCGCCAGATATTAAGCGTTCCGTTGGCTTTGTGCCGGGAAACTGCAAAGGATACGAAAACTGTAAAAGAATACGAATTGGGGGTTGACGAAAACCGTTTCCCTGTGATATCGTATAAAAGGTTGTAAAACTGTGCCGAAGACAGTAGGTCCCAAAGTCAGGCAGCGGAGGAAGGGTTCCGTGGGCCGTGGCGGGCGGGGTAAGCGATGCGCCTACCGAGGAAAGAGTTTAAAGTAAGACTTTATGCCTTCCTGTCTTCAGGAAGGCTTTTTCTTATAGAAAACTCCTTTCGGCGGGGACATGATCCCACAAAATATGATAAGGAGGTAAAAAAATGGCAAAGGTTGAGTTGAAGAAACCCATTGTAGACGAGATTTCCGCAGGCATTAAGGACGCTCAGTCCGTGGTGCTGGTGGATTACCGCGGGCTCACAGTGGAGCAGGATACCCAGCTTCGGAAACAACTGCGGGAAGCCGGCGTAACCTACAAGGTGTACAAGAATACGTTTATGAATTTTGCGTTTCAGGGCACCGAATTTGAAGGCCTGACCCAGTATCTGGAAGGCCCCAGCGCAGTGGCGATTTCCACTGACGATGCCACCGCTCCCGCGAGAGTGCTGGCTGAGTTCGCAAAAAGCGCCGAAAAGCTGGAAATTAAGGCCGGAGTCGTGGAAGGCACCGTCTATGATGCTAAGGGAATCGCGGCTATTGCAAACATCCCTTCCAGAGACGTACTGATTTCCAAGCTGCTGGGAAGTCTGCAGAGCCCTATCACCAATTTTGCCCGCGTGATGAAACAACTGGCCGAAAAAGGCGGGGCCGGCGAAACGGCAGAAGCGCCTGCCGCAGAGTAACGGGGCGTAAATCTGCCTGAAACAAACTGAGTATAAGAAATGGAGGATATGAAAATGGCAAAGTTAACCGCACAGGAACTGATTGATGCAATCAAAGAGTTGTCCGTATTAGAGCTGAATGATCTTGTAAAAGCCTGCGAGGAGGAGTTCGGCGTTTCCGCTGCGGCGGGCGTTGTAGTTGCTGCGGCAGGTCCCGCGGCTGCGGCTGAGGAGGAGAAGACCGAGTTCGACGTAGAGCTGACCGAGGTTGGCGCAGAGAAGGTTAAGGTCATCAAGGTTGTCCGTGAAGTGACCGGCCTGGGCCTGTCCGAGTCCAAGGCAGTTGTTGACGGCGCTCCCAAGGTAGTCAAGGAAGGCGTCGCTAAGGAAGAAGCGGAAGAAATCAAGAAGAAGCTGGAAGAAGTCGGCGCAAAGGTTACGCTGAAGTAACAAACAGCCGCCATATCCAACTGGCTGCGTGAGAGATAAAAAGACAGTTCTGTGCCTGCACGGGAAACTGTCTTTTTATTACGGAGCCGGAGCAGACCAAACGGCGCAGAACGAAATCGAAATATCGATCAGGCGTTGCAACCGCTGTCTGCGTCCTGACAACAAGACGAAACACGCCTGGCGGGTTTCGTCTTATTGTCTTGAGCGCAGAACCCTGCATGGGATCCCGCCGGGACGCGGTATGTTAGGAGAAAACTATGTTTGCATGTATATTTCTGTTGGCCATTCCCATCCTTCCCATCTTTTTGCGAAAACTGTATAAAAGCGGAGAAAAGCTGAGCGGACGTGATCTTTTGCTCCGATATCTGGCCAATCTTCTTTTGGTTGTGGTAATCACGGCTCTGTTTCTGTTTTTGTGCTGCGAGGAAGGCGAGTCTTTCCTGGAGAAAGCGGACAGGTCACCGGAATTTACGCTGAAACTAATTCTGGGGGAGTTGGCTGCCGCCCTGGCCGCGGCCGGATTCGACTGGTGGTATGAAACCAGAGGGCTGAAAGTAACGGTGGACGAAGAAAGCTTTCGGAACCATATCGTGTTCCGTTTGGGACGCCGGCTGATTCCTCTGGGCATTTATATCCTGGCGGCGGTGGTTTTTCTCATGAACCTGTCCCTGATTTTTGACAATGTTCTGTGGGGGGATGAAGCGTATTCGGCGAATCTGGTGCGCTATCCCGTACCGGATATGCTCCGGATCATTTCCCTGGAGGAGCCTCATCCGCCGTTATATTATCTATGGCTGAAAATGTGGGTGGAGCTTCTGGGGTGGAACGGCCCGGTGTTCCACTTTGCCTCCCTGCTCCTGGCTGCCCTGGGACTGATCCTGACGGTGGTTCTGGTCAAAAAACGCTGCGGGGCGATTCCGGCGGCCTTTCCCGTGGTATTTATGGGAATGTCCCAGATGTGCCTGACTTATAACGTGGAGATCCGCATGTACGCCATGGCTTTTCTGGCGGTGACATTCTGTTATTATTGCTGCGGGCGCGTACTGGAGAATAACCGGCTCGCAGGATGGACCGGCATGGTGTTCTGGGGACTGGTGGCGGCTTATGCGCATTATTTTGCCCTTTTGTCCGTGGTGATTATGATGATTGTCACCTGTCTGCTGGCGGTCTGGCGTTTCGGCAAAAAGACCTGGATCCCCACGTTTACCGCCGGGATCCTGTTCATTGCGGGATATCTGCCCTGGCTCCGGTATATGACTGCGGCGGTGAACCGGGTAAAGGGGGACTGGTGGCTGGAGGAATCCGTTCCGCTGGCGCAGGTGGTGGACATGATTTTTGGCGGGGCCGGCATGCGGAAATGGATGCTTCCGCTGACGGTTTTGATTCTTTTCATCGTGCTTGCCGCAGAGTCCGGCATTCTGGAGAGAAAGAAGGCGGACGGGAAAATCTGGATCCGGCTCCAGGCGCCGAAAGCTGCGTCCTGGTCTTCGGCAAGCTGTGTGCTGACCGCGGGAGCGGCCACGATCCTGCTGACGGTGGCGGCAGCTTACCTGGCGGATGTGGTATATCGCCCCATTCTTTCTCAGCGTTATGTGTATCCGCTGGGCGGCGTGGCCGTTATGATGGTGGCGGTGGGCGGTGGGCGTATCCTGGAGCTTTTGAAACGGATCCCCTTCCGAAACGGTCTGTTGGAAAAAGCCGGGAAGGGTGTGCTGCTTGTGGGTTTGGCCGTGCTGATCCTGACGGGGTTGAAGGATTACAAAGCGGTGAGAGGGGAAGTAAAACAACAGTCCGCCATGACGGAGGCCTCGCTGGCGCTGATCGGTGAACCTGCGGAAAACATGGTATTTGCCACGAATAACGTCAAGCATTTGGCCTGGACCGTGCTGTCCTATTATTATCCTGAGGCGGAGGTGATGGTCAGCCGCTGCGACCAGGTGGAAGCGGATGATTTCTGGTATCTGAATTATGATTTCATCACGGAGTCCGATGTGGAGGAAATGTACCGGAAGGGATATGAAATCGCCGGTTACGGACAGCATCAGATCGCCACATATCCGTTTGTGCTTTACCATTTTTACAGAACCGCTCCAGGCAATTAGAGTAACTTTTGCTTGACCCTTCTTCCAGTTTGTGTTATTATGTATGGTGCGCTATTGTGTTGTACCATGCTCATT